>CANRMX010000020.1 GCA_947631855.1 uncultured Clostridia bacterium
TCCTTCTCCTCTCGCCTTCCATCATCTTGTGCCTTCCAACAGCGTCTTCTTTCGCACGCTGTTTTGCTCATCTCTCTTGATTATGAAATAACGCCGCCCGTATTCTTGTTGGACGGTGTAATCAGCGCAAAAAACCATGACTTCACGCACGCCGCTTCCTATCGAGTGGGGTGCGCTGTTTTTCTGCCCACTCACAATCCCTCACCCCACCCCACCTCAGAACACGCATTCCATTTTACACCGCGCCACCAGCTTGCCGTTCGCTCTTTTTTCCACGAACTTCTCCGTGATCTGGAAGCCGCATTTCCTGTAACAGCCCTGCGCGCGAAGGTTCCTTTGATTCGTAAAGAGCGCCGCCGCTGCAAATCCCCGCGCCCGCAGCATTTCCAGGGCCTGCCTGAGCGCCCACGTCCCGATCCCCTTATTTTGATATTGGGGAAACAGGCCGATCATTTTAATGTACGCCACCTTGCCCTCCGACGCCAGCCCGTTGATGCCCAGCCAGCCCACCGGCGTGTTTTCATCTAGAATTATGTAAACTTCCTCGTCGGGATCGTCCTCCCATGCGGCGATGGCGTCGACCCAATCGCCGGGCTGCGTAGGGGTTTCATCCAAAGCATCCCGAATCGCTTGATCGTTCATGATCCTGTACAAAAACTCCGCGTCCTCTGGACGGACACTTTGCATCCTGATATTCATCCTTTTCCTCCTTGTGATCGTCTGATGATTCAATTCGCCGTGCTTATTGTACCACGCCGCCCTGCCCACCGCAACTGCAAAATGCAAACGCACCCAACCGCCGCACCGCGAATATCCTGTACCAGACGAACCGAGGAGGCGGTCACTATGCCGATCAAGATCTTCATCGACCAGGGGCACAACCCCAGCGGGGTCAACGCCGGGGCGGAGGGCAATGGCCTGCGGGAACAGGACGTGACCTTTGCCGTGGGCAACGAACTGGCCCGGCTGCTGCGGGGCGATCCCCGTTTTTCCGTCCGGGTCTCCCGCCCCACCCTGAACACTTCCCTGGGCGCCAGCAACGCCGCCAGCCTGCAGGCCCGGGTGAACATGGCCAATCGCTGGCCCGCGGATTATTTCATCAGCATCCACTGCAACGCCAACGTGAATCCCGCCGTCAACGGCAGCGAGGCATACGTCTACCGGGCGAACACCCAGGCCTACTGGCTGGCCCAGCACATCCTGATCGCCCTGACCCGGGAGACCGGCACCCGGGACAACGGCGTGCGGGTGGATTCTTCCCTGTACGTGCTGCGCCGGACCAACATGCCGGCGGTGCTGGTGGAACTGGCGTACCTCAGCAACGCTGCCGACGCCGCGAAGCTGGCGGAAAATCCGGGCGGCTTCGCCCAGGGCATCTATTATGGGCTGCTGAGCTATTTCGGCTTTTCCACCTGGGCGGATTGATCTGCGGCGCTTTCCCGAACAGCCCGGCGCCCTGCTGTCTGTCAAAAAAAGCCATATTGAAATTTTGTCCCGGAGGCTGACATGTGCAGCCGCAGGGACCCCTTGAGAGAAAACCGGCGAAGGCGGTGTCCGTTAGGGCGCAAGCCAAGCCGGTTTTCGACGAAAAGAGGGAATCGGGGGAAAAAGCACGGAGCAAGGCGAACGCAGCGAGCCGCAGCGATCATGTTTGTCCCTCGAAGCGTGGCGACTTCGTCGCCGCGCGCAAGGGAGCCCGGCGTATGCCGGGCTCCCTTGCGAAGCGCCATTATGGGAAGAAATAAGTTGAAGTCATTTTTGCGCCGCGTGCGCCCCGTGGCAGCTTGCGCACATGGGGCAGCCCGCGCACCCGCCCCCACAGCCGCCTACCTTGGCAGCCTTCTTCTGGCGGCGGAGCGACCGGACACTGCCGGCCACCAGCAGGGCGATCACGGTGAACACCAGGAGCGAACCCCAGTTTTGCGAGAGCCAAAGCAGCATATCCCAATCACCCTTTCCGAAGCTCATGCCTTGACGGAAGCCGTCAGGCGGTTGGATTCACGATAGGGCCGCACCAGCAGGTAGACGATCCCGGCCAGCACCACCAGCGCGGCGATCAATCCCCAATAATTCACATTGCCGGTGAACAGCAGCCCCAGTTGATTGATGATCAGCGCCACCGCGTAGGCAAAGCCGCACTGATACCCGATGGCGAAGCAGGTCCACTTGGCGCTGTTCATCTCCCGCTTGATGGCGCCCATGGCCGCGAAGCAGGGCGCGCACAGCAGATTGAACGCCAGGAAAGCATACCCGCTGACCGCGGGGAACGCCGCGCTCATGTTGCCGTAGACCGTGCCCGTGCCGCCGTAGAGGATGCCCAGGGTGCCCACGATGTTCTCCTTGGCCACCAGCCCGGTGATAGAGGCCACGGCGGCCTGCCAGTTGCCCCAGCCCAACGGGATGAACAGCCAGGCGATGGCGTTGCCAATGGCGGCCAGGATGGAGTGGTCGATCTGCTCGTCGGTGAGCATGGTGAACGCCCCGTCCACAAAGCCGAAATAGGTGGTGAACCACACCAGAATGGTGGAAAGCAGGATAATGGTGCCGGCCTTCTTGATGAAGGACCAGGCGCGCTCCCACATGGAGCGGAGCACGTTGCTCACGGTGGGCCAGTGATAGGCGGGCAGCTCCATGACAAAGGGGGCCGGGTCGCCTGCGAACATCTTGGTCTTCTTGAGCATGATGCCCGAGACGATGATCGCCGCCACCCCCAGGAAGTAGGCAGAGGGTGCGATCCACGGTGCGCCGCCGAAGATTGCCCCGGCGATCATGGCGATAAAGGGCAGCTTCGCGCCGCAGGGGATGAAGGTGGTGGTCATGATGGTCATCCGACGGTCCCGCTCGTTCTCGATGGTGCGGGAGGCCATGATGCCGGGCACGCCGCAGCCGGAGCCGATGAGCATGGGGATGAAGGATTTGCCGGAAAGCCCGAACTTACGGAAGATACGGTCCATCACGAAGGCCACCCGGGCCATGTAGCCGCAGCTCTCCAAAAACGCCAGGAAGATGAACAGGATCAGCATCTGGGGCACGAAGCCCAGCACCGCGCCCACGCCGGCCACAATGCCGTCCATCACCAGTCCCTTGAGCCACGCCGCGCAGTGGATGGCGTCCAGACCGCTCTCGATGAAGCCGGGCAGGCCGGGCACCCAAATCCCATACCCGGCGGGATCGGGCTCTGCCGCGCCGTAGGTCTCGTACACCGCCACCGCGTCCCGCAGATCGGCCCCGGTGGATGTGGTCTCCTCCTGATCCTGGGTGTCCTCGTCCACCATGTGGATGTACGTCACGGAATCGGAATCGCTATAATTCCCGGCGAATTCCTGCAGGGCTTCCACGGCGGCTGCGCCGTCAAAGTCCTCGGCTTCGGTATCCAGCGCGGCCTCCACCGCTTCCGTATCCATGCCGTTCTCCGCGCCGTATTCAATAAAGGCGTTCACCACGTCGGATGCGCCGCCGAATTCCTCTGCGGCCGCTTCATAGTCGCTCTGGCCGATGCCCAGCAGATGCCAGCCGTCGCCGAACACGCCGTCGTTGGCCCAATCCGTGGCGATGGTGCCCACGGTGGTGACGGACACGAAATACACGATGAACATCACCACCGCGAAGATGGGCAGCGCCAGGATGCGGTTGGTCACCACCCGGTCGATCTTGTCGGACACCGTGAGGGACCCGGCGGCCTTCTTCTTATAGCAGCCCTTGGGGATGGAGGCGATATATACATACCGCTCGTTGGTGATGATGCTCTCCGCGTCGTCGTCCAATTCCTTTTCCACCGCCGCGATGTCCTCTTCGATGTGCCTGCGGGTGGATTCGTCCATCCCCAGCTGCTCGATCACCTTTTCGTCCCGCTCGAACACCTTGATGGCGTACCAGCGCTGCTGCTCGTCCGGGGCGCTGTGCAGGGCCGCCTCCTCGATGTGGGCGATGGCGTGCTCCACCGGGCCGGAGAAGGTGTGCATGGGCACGGTCTTTTCGGAGGCCGCGGCCTGCAGGGCGGTCTCGGCGGCTTCCATCACGCCGGTGCCCTTCAGGGCGGAGATCTCCACCACCGGGCAGCCCAGCTCTCTGGAAAGCTCCGGCACGTTGATGCTGTCGCCGTTCTTCTTCACCACGTCCATCATGTTGATGGCCACCACCACCGGGATGCCCAGCTCGGTGAGCTGGGTGGTGAGGTACAGGTTGCGCTCCAGGTTGGAGCCGTCCACGATGTTGAGGATCACATCGGGCCGCTGGCCGATGAGGTAATTCCGGGCCACCACTTCTTCCAGGGTGTAGGGCGAGAGCGAATAGATACCGGGCAGATCGGTGACGGTGACGCCGTCGTGCTTTTTCAGTTTGCCTTCCTTTTTCTCCACCGTGACGCCCGGCCAGTTGCCCACGAACTGGTTGGATCCGGTCAGCGCGTTAAACAGGGTGGTTTTGCCGCTGTTGGGGTTGCCCGCCAGGGCGATGGTCGTGTTCATATCTGCGGTCTTCCTTTCTGGTCTGTCAGTAAGTTATAGCTAACCCTCAAGCTGAATGAATGGGGGATCGGGCCCCCTCCCCTATTCCACTTCGATCATCTCGGCGTCGGCCTTGCGGATGGAAAGCTCATACCCGCGCACCGTCACCTCCACCGGGTCGCCCAGCGGGGCCACCTTGCGGATGTGGACTTCCACGCCCCGGGTGATGCCCATGTCCATGATGCGGCGCTTCACCGCGCCTTCTCCGTGGAGCTTCACCACCTTCACCGTGGAGCCCACCTGCGCCTCCCGCAGTGTTTTCATGCCAAATCCCTCCTTTGCTTTCAGATCATGATCCGGCGGGCCATTTCGCTGCTCACGGCCACGCGGGATTCCTTCACGTTGACGATGACGTTGCCGCCCATCATGGCCACCACGGTCACCTTGCCGCCGGCCACAAAGCCCAGGTTTTCCAGGTGCTTTTTCACGGCCGGGCTGCCGCCCACCTTGCGGATGATGTTTTCTTCGCCCACCTTTGCCAAAGCCAATGGCATCATGCTTCATCCCTTCTCTCGGGGCGCCGCCCGAGTTCCGTTTTTTTATTAGCGATCGCTAACCCTCTTGCCGAAAGAATGGGTTAGCTTTTGCTAACCGCTGTGCAGATGATACCACTTCTCCTCACCCTTGTCAACCGGGTGTGGAGATTTTCGGAGAAACAGCGATAGAGTTAGACAATTCTAACTCTGTTTTGTGCAGCTTCACCAGTCCCCTCACCGCCGGAAAAGCCCTTTCCGCTGATACGGCCCAGACGTGATCCCCGTCACCCGGTAGCCTGTCACTTCGATGGCCGCCCGCAGCGCCGCCCCGCCCAGCTCGGCCTCGGAGAGGATCACCGTTTCGCCTCTGCGGTGGGAGGAGGTGACTTTCTTCACCGGCGCCGCCCTGCGCACCGCGTCGTTCACATGGGCCTCGCACATCCCGCAGGACATCCCTTCCACCTGCACTCTTGTCTCGATCATAACCTATGCAGCTCCTTTCTGATTAGTTATCGCTAACTGCCGATCTGATCATACGCCCCGGCGGAGAAAAAGTCAAGGCTTTTCTGCCGGGGCGCGCAAATCGATGCCTTACTCCTCCGCCGGCGGGTCCTTGGGGAAGGGATCCTCCCCACCCATCAGCGCGGTGAGCTCCCGGATGCGCTCGATGGGAAAGGGCGGGTTGGCCAGGGGTTTCAGGGCGATGGACATGAGCTTCATGGGATTGTCGTCGGCCAGCACCCGGTTGGAGCTGAGCTTCCCGCAGCGCTTGCACCGGTGGATGATGGCCCATTCGCCGTTGTTGCGCACCCACACCGCGATGGGCTCCATCACGCCGCCGCAGTCCGAGGCCCGGTCGCCGGGCTCCTCGTCCACATGCAGGCTGGAGAGGCAGTTGGGGCAGTGATTGCGGTGGCCGCTGCCCGCACCGTCGGGAGTCACGGTGCGGCCGCACACCTTGCAGGTGAACACCTCGTCGCTGGGGTGGGTCTTGTAATAGCCCTTTTCAAACTGTCTGCGCTTGTTTTCCCGATTCATAGCGGCCTCCTTGCAGCGTCTTTCGGTTTGGTCGATTTGGAATGATCCCACCGTCATTGTACCATACCGGCTCCACCCGGTCAAGTCCGGCGCCCCATCCGCCGGGCCAGGCGCGGCAGCCCGTAGAGCGCCGCCCAGCACGCGCCCGCGATCACCGGGATGCCCAGCAGATACCCGGGACTGCCCAGCCACGATGCAAACAGCGCCAGGGGATTGCCTTCTCCTGCCCAGGCCAGGAAAAAGAAATTGGTCCCGTACACCCGGTTGAAGAGATACACCCCTACCAGCACCGGCAGGCACCAGGGCAGGGTGCGCAGCAGCCGGGAGAATCGGGGCCGAAAGCCGTCCAGCGGCAGCAGGATGGGATAGAGCAGCAGCAGGATGTGCGCCGTGAAGCGGTGGATATTCATGGCGTTCACCATGGGCAGGTAGACCCAGCCGGGAAACACCAGCGCGAAAAAAGCCCCCGGCATGCACACCGCCCACAGCAGCTCCCGCAGACGAAGATCGGGCCGGATGGAATCCGCCAGGATCACAAAGATGTTGATGCTGCACAGGTGCAGGGGCAGGCATCCCGGCCAGAAGGCCCCGGAAATTCCCACCAGCACATATTTCAGCAGCTCATCCGCCAGCAGCAGTATCGCGATCCCCCGCAGCATCCGCCTGCGGCGGGCCGCCGACCCTCCGCGAAAAAGCAGCACCCCGCCCACGCAGACCACCGCCGCCGTCAGCAGCCACAGCAGGTGTCCCGTGCCGCCCGGAGAAAAGCCCATCCCCTGGGGCACGGTGACGTCCGTATACCAAAAGCTCTCGCCCATGGGTCTCCTCCTTTCCGATCGTCCGCACACTTCCCGTTCAGTATGGACCCCGCCCCGCCCTTTGTCAAGGGGAAATCCTCGAAAAAAGCGCACCGCCCACGCAAAAAGGCCCGGAGGGTCGCTCCGGGTCTTTCCGCGCCCGCTCTACCGGCCGCTGCCGGCGGCCTGGGCGTTTGCCTGGGAATACTTGTCCCGCACCTTCAGGATCTGCTTCTGCTCCGCTTTCTCGGAGGGATACCAGCCCTTCTGGCTCATCTTGCGGTAGATTTCGTCCTGCATACACAGCGCGTCGTTGAGCGCGGCGCTGAACGCCTGATGCACGCTGCCGGTGGCGGATTCCAGCGCGCCGTGCAGGAACAGGTCGCACACGCCCTTCTCGGTGAGGAGCAGGTTCTCCATGATCTGCCTGTCGTCCATGGTTCCATTCCTTTCCGTTGGTTTACACCAGATTGTAAAATTGCCCAAACACCTTCCGGTGGCGGTCGCACAGCTGGCGGACATATCCGCGCAGGTCCTCGTCCTGAAGGCGGTCGGCGGCCTCCCGGCACTGGGTCATAAAAAATTCCTCGTGGCCCAGCGCGTCCTCGATATAGAGCAGCTCCTTGGGGCTCATAGGGCTCCCTCCTTCCCAAAGATTTCGTACAGGAGCAGGATGCCCAAAATTCCCGCCATCTATGCGGGAAGCCCTTGACTTTTTTTCCATTCGGTGCGAAAATAAGAAAAGAACGTCCAATTCTTTCCTGCGGAGGCAAGCAATATGAAAAAATTCCTGTCCGAATTCAAAGCGTTCATCTCCCGTGGCAACGTGGTCGATCTGGCCGTCGGCGTGATCATCGGCGGCGCGTTCACCGCCATCGTCAACTCCCTGGTCAACGACCTGGTCACGCCCCTGCTGGGGCTGATCACCGGCGGCACGGACTTTACTTCCCTGACCTTCGGGTTCAGAGGGGCGCAGTTCGCCTATGGCTCGTTCATCTCGGCCATCATCAATTTCCTGCTGATCGCCCTGGTGCTGTTCTGCATCATCAAGGTCATCAACACCCTGCACAGGGAGAAGGAAGAGGAGCCCGCCGCGCCCACCACCAAGATCTGCCCCTACTGCAAGAGCGAGATCGACATCGACGCCACCCGCTGCCCCCACTGCACTTCCCAGCTGGATAAATAAGCGGAAAATAAATCGAATTTCCGGGGACATCCTCAAAAAAGGGATTGTCCCCGGTTTCCTTTTGTGCTAATATAGTGAAATAGCCGGGGTCGTACCCGGCCCGTAAAAAGAGCGCAAACTGCGGAAAGAAGACGCGGATCTTATGAAAATAGTCATTGTGGGAGACGGCAAGGTGGGCTCCGCCCTGACGGTGCAGCTGGCCAAGGAGGGCCACGATGTGGTGGTCATCGACAGCAACCGCATGGTGCTGCAGGAGACCCAGCAGTATCTGGATGTGAACGTGATCCACGGCAACGGCGCGCTGATGCGCATCCAGAAGATGGCGGATGTGGACAACAGCGACCTGCTCATCGCGGCCACCTCCGCCGACGAGACCAACCTGCTGTGCTGTATGCTGGCCCGGCGATTGGGCTGCAAGCGCACCATCGCCCGGGTGCGCAACCCGGAATTCTCCGCCCAGCTGTACCTGCTGCGGGAAGATCTGGGCCTGAATATGTTCATCAATCCCGAGGGCACCACCGCCCGGGAGATCTACCGGCTGCTGCAATTCCCCAGCTTCCTCAAGCGGGACAGCTTCGCCAAGGGCCGGGCGGAGATCGTGGAGCTGGAGATTCGGGAGGACAGCCCCTTAAACGGCGTCCGGCTCATCGACCTCTCCAAGGTGGTGAAGGTGAAGGTGCTGGTGTGCGCCGTGGTGCGTGGGAACGAAGTGTTCATCTCCAATTCCGGCGGATTCACCCTGGCCGCCGGCGACCGCATTTCCGTCACCGCTTCCTCCGGCGATCTGGCCAAGTTCATCCGCAGCCTGGGCATCGAGCGCAAAAAGATTCGGGACGCCATGATCATCGGCGGCAGCCGCATCGCCGTGTACCTGGCCGAGAGCCTGGTGCAGTCCGGGGTGAAGGTGAAGCTCATCGAGATCGACGAGGAGCGCTGCAACGAGCTGGCCATCACCCTGCCCAAGGTCAACGTGGTCAACGCCGACGGCTCCGACAAGAACGTGCTGGATTCCGAGGGCATCGCCCAAACCGACGCGGTGATCACCCTCACCGATATCGACGAGATCAACCTCATCATCTCCATGTATGCTAATTTCCTGGGGGTGTACCGGGGCATCACCAAGATCAACCGCACCGAGTACAGCGAGGTGCTCAACGACAAGGGCATCGACTGCGTGGTCAGCCCCAAGGACCTGTGCAGCAGCGAGATCCTCCGGTACGTCCGGGCGCTGGACAACCGCAAGGGCGAGACCATGCTGTCCCTCCACCGCATCGTGGACGACCGGGTGGAGGCCCTGGAATTCCGCGCGGGCAAGGACCTGCCCCAGCTGGGGCGGCCCCTTTCCCAGCTGCACTTCAAGCCCAACACCCTCATCGCCTGCCTCAGCCGCCGTGGCAAGATCATCATTCCCCAGGGCAGCGACTGCATCGAGGAGGACGATACCGTGGTGGTGGTCTCTCTGAGCGACCACGGGGTCAACCACCTGGGCGACATCTTCGCGGAGGGCTGAGCCTATGAATCGCAGAATGATTCTCCAACTGGTCTGCTATATCCTGCGGGTGGAGGCGCTGTGCATGCTGCCTGCGGCCCTCATCTCCCTGTTCTGCCGGGAGTGGCCCGCGGCCATCGCCCTTTCCGGCTGCGCGGCGGGCATCGCGGCGGTGAGCCTGCTCTCCTTCGTGTTCCGGCCCAAAACCCGGCAGATCAGCCCCAAGGAGGGCTTCGTCATCGTGGCCCTGTGCTGGATCGCCGTGTCCGTCTTTGGGGCCATGCCCTTCTGTTTCAGCGGGGCCATCCCCAGCTATGTGGACGCCTTGTTCGAGACGGTTTCCGGCTTCACCACCACCGGGGCCAGCATCCTGCCCGAGGTGGAGGTCGTCCCAAAAGGGTTGCTCTACTGGCGCAGCTTCACCCACTGGCTGGGCGGCATGGGGGTGCTGGTGTTCCTGCTGGCCATCGTGTCCATGGGCAAGGGGCGCAATTCCCTGCTCCATGTGATGCGCGCCGAAAGCCCCGGCCCTCAGGTGGATAAGCTGGTGCCGCGGCTGCAAAACAGCGCGAAGATCCTCTACGCCATCTATATCGCCCTCACTCTGGCCCAGATCCTCTTTCTCCTTGCGGGCGGGATGCCCCTTTTCGACAGCGTCTGCACCGCGTTCGGCACGGCGGGCACCGGCGGCTTCGGGGTGAAGAACGACAGCCTGGGCTCCTACAGCCCCTATCTGCAAGGGGTGTGCACGGTGTTCATGGCCCTGTTCGGGATCAATTTCAGCGTGTTCTATCTGCTGCTCCTGCGGCAGTTCTCCAGGGTGCTGCACAATCAGGAGCTCTGGACATACCTGGGCATCATGGGCGGCGCCATCGCCCTGATCACCTGGAACGTGCTGCCCCGGTTCGAGAGCTTCGGCCAGGCCCTGCACCACACGGCCTTCCAGGTGTCCAGCATCATGACCACCACCGGCTTTTCCACGGTGGATTTCAACCTCTGGCCCACCTTCTCCAAGGTGATCCTGGTGACGTTGATGATCATCGGGGCCTGCGCGGGCTCCACCGGCGGCGGCATCAAGGTGGCCCGGCTGCTGCTGATCCTGAAAGCCACCCGGCGCAGCGTGAAGCGGATGCTGAGTCCCCGTTCGGTGGCGGTGGTGCACATGGACGGCCAGCGCACCGAGGAGGACGTGATCGCCAACACCTTCAGCTTCCTCACCGCGTATTTCCTCCTGTCCGCGGCGTCCATCCTCATCGTCGCACTGGACCGCTTCTCCTTTGAGACCAGCTTCACCGCGGTGATCGCCTGCATCAGCAATATCGGCCCCGGCCTGGACGTGGTGGGCCCCATGGGCAATTACGGCGGGCTCTCCGTTCTCAGCAAACTGGTGCTCTCGCTGGATATGCTGGCGGGCCGGCTGGAGATTTTCCCCATGCTGATGCTCTTCATCCCTGCCGCCTGGAAGCGGTCGTAAATTCCATTCTATATGATTTTTATTCCCCCTGCGCCTTCCCGGTTCAGGGGGCTTTTCTTTGCTCCAGGAAGCGCTCCAGATTCTCCACCGTCTTGCGGGAGAGGAAGTGCTCCACCTTTTCCACCTCCTCCAGATCGGCCTCCCCGCCGTTGATCGCCCCCAGCAGCCGCCGGGCCAGCTCGTGGCGGCGCACCAGATACCGCCCCACCTGTGCGCCCAGCGGCGTGAGGGTGATATACCCGTACCGCGGGAATCGGATCAGCTCCGCCGCCCGCAGGTTCCCCGCCATCTTGGAGGCCGAGGAGGGCTGGACATGCAGCGCCCTGGCCAGCTCCGAGATGCGCACCGCCGCCTCTCCCTGGGAGATGCGGAAGATCATCTCCAGATAATCCTCCATGGCCGCCGACAGCCCGCCTCTTTCCAGCAGCATATAACCTTTCAGCGTGTAGAAGCCCCCGTCCCCCAATCCGATCCCTCCTGTAACAGCTTTTCCATCCCGGGAATATAGTGACAGTGCAAGAAGTTTTCCTTTGCCTAACTTTTATTCGGGAGTGTGTTCAGATATGAATCGTGATATGGGACTTTCCGCCCTGGCCCCCGGCGAATCCGCCACGGTCAGCAGACTGATGGCTTCCGGCGGCATCCGCCGGCGTTTGCAGGACCTGGGGCTCATCCCCGGCGCCCGGGTGGAGTGCGTGGGCATCAGCCCCTTGGGCGACCCCGCCGCCTATCTCATCCGGGGCACGGTGATCGCCCTGCGCCGGGCCGACGCTGCCGGGGTGCGGGTGGTGGGCTGTGCGCCGGAAGCCGCCCCGGCCCAAAGCGGCGTTCCGGCTTCTGTCCGCCGGGCGGCGGGTTAGGAGGCCGATATGGAAACCGTGAGCCTTTCCATCCGCAGGCGTTCCCCCGAAAGTCGGGTGATCGCCCTGGCCGGCAACCCCAATGTGGGAAAAAGCACCGTGTTCAACGCCCTCACCGGCCTGCACCAGCACACGGGCAACTGGCCGGGCAAGACCGTGACCAATGCCCAGGGCAGCTGCACCTTCCACGGCCGGGAGTACATTCTGGCCGACCTGCCCGGATGCTACTCCCTGCTGAGCCATTCCGCCGAGGAGGAGGCCGCCCGGGATTTCATCTGCTTCGGCGAGAGCGACGGCGCGGTGATCGTCTGCGACGCCACCTGTCTGGAGCGCAACCTGATTTTAGCCCTGCAGGTGCTAGAGATCACCGGCAAGGCGGTGCTCTGCGTCAATCTGCTGGACGAAGCCCGGCGCAAGGGCATCGGGGTCGATCTGGAGGAGCTTTCCCTGCTGCTGGGGATCCCCGTCACCGGCGCGGCCGCCCGAAGCGGCCAGGGGCTGGACGATCTCCTCTCTGCCGTGGAGCAGGTGGCCGTGGGCGGCGTGGAGCGCTCCGCCGACTACCCGCCGGTAACGTACCCCGCCCCCATCGAAGCGGCCATCGCCAAGCTGCTGCCCGCCGCCACCGCCCTCTGCGGCCAGCGGCTCTCGCCCCGTTGGCTGGCGGTGCGGATGCTTTCCGGCGGGGACGATTCCCTGCAATCGCAAGTCCGGGCCTATCTGGGCGTCACTCCGGGACACTATCCGCCCCTCAAATCCGCGCTTAAGGGGGCCCTGGAAGAATTAGCCGCTGCGGGCTATACCCAGTCCCAGGTGCAGGACGAAGTGGCGGCGGCCATCGTGCAGCAGGCGGAGCGCATCGCCCGGGCCACGGTGCAGGCGGCGGACAACGGCTACAGCCCCCGGGACCGCAAATTGGATCGGCTTTTCACCGGCCGGTGGACGGGATTCCCCATCCTGCTGCTGATGCTGCTGGGGATCTTCTGGCTCACCATCGTGGGGGCCAACGCGCCCTCCCGGCTCCTTTCCGACGGCCTGTTCTGGCTGGGCGGCAAGCTCAAGGCCCTGTGCGCGGCGGCGGGCGCGCCCCAGTGGCTCACGGGGCTCCTGACGGACGGCGTGTACAAGACGCTGGCCTGGGTGGTGTCGGTGATGCTGCCGCCCATGGCGATCTTCTTCCCGCTGTTCACCCTACTGGAAGATCTGGGCTATCTGCCCCGGGTGGCCTTCAATCTGGACCGGTGCTTCCAGAAGTGCGGGGCCTGCGGCAAGCAGGCGCTGACCACGGCCATGGGCTTCGGGTGCAACGCCGTAGGCGTCACGGGCTGCGCGATCATCGATTCCCCACGGGAACGGCTGATTGCCGCGGTGACCAACAGCTTCGTGCCCTGCAACGGCCGGCTACCCATGCTGATCTCCCTGATCTCCATGTTTTTCGTGGGCACGGCGGTGGGATTCGGCAGCTCGGTGCTGTCGGCGGCGGCGCTGCTGGCGCTGATCCTGCTGGGCATCGCCATGACCTTCCTCACCGCCCGGGTGCTTTCCGCCACCCTGCTCAAGGGCACGCCCTCCTCCTTCGCGCTGGAGCTTCCGCCCTACCGCCGGCCCCAGATCGGCAAGGTGATCCTCCGCTCGGTGCTGGACAGGACGCTGTTCGTGCTGGGCCGGGCGGCGGCGGTGGCGGCACCGGCAGGGCTGGTGATCTGGCTCATGGCCAATCTCCGGGTGGGCGGGGCCACGGTGCTTGCCCACTGCTGCGGGTTTCTCGATCCCTTCGCCCGGCTCTTCGGCCTGGACGGCGTGATCCTGTTGGCGTTCCTGCTGGGCTGGCCGGCCAATGAGATCGTGGTGCCCATCATCATCATGGCCTACACGGCCCAGGGCAGTCTGGTGGAGATGACCGATCTCAACGCCCTGCGGACGCTGCTCACCCAAAACGGCTGGACCTGGGTGACGGCCCTGTGCACCATGCTTTTCTCCCTGATGCACTGGCCCTGCTCCACCACCTGCCTCACTCTATATAAAGAAACCAAATCCCTCAAGTGGACGGCGCTGGGGATTCTGCTCCCCACCCTCTGCGGGCTGGCCCTGTGCTTTCTCACCGCCACGGCGGCCCGGCTGCTGGGCTTCTGAAAATTCCCGCCGCCCCTCGACTTTTCTCCCGCCCTGTGGTATACTCATTCATGCGGTACGGAATCCCAAAAGCAAGGAGATTTATTTTTATGGAATTCACAACAGCCCTCCCCGCCGACCTGCCCCAGTTGCGGGCGGTTTTCGGGGAGATCATCCGGGATATGGATGCCCACGGGATCGACATCTGGGACGACTACTATCCCTGCGCCCTGTTCCCGGGGGATATCGAAAATGGGCGGCTCCATCTGCTCCGGGACGGGGACGTGATCGTCGCGGCCTTTGCGCTGGAGGAAGAGCACCAAGGTGCGGAAAGCATGGATTGGCGGATTACCGGGAAAGCCCTCTATTTTGACCGCTTCGGCGTGAAGGTCGCCTACCGGCGGCGGGGGCTGGGCGGCGCAGTCCTCCGGGAGGCGGTGAAGCTGGCCCGGGAAAGGGGTGCGGACGCCCTGCGGCTTTTTGTCGTGGACCGCAACCTCCCGGCGCTGGCCCTCTATGAACGCAGCGGCTTCCGCCGTGCCCCGGGGATATACGGGGAACAGATCGACGAGGAAACCACCCTGTGGGAATACGGGTATGAGCTCGAAACGAACTGCCCATAAAGAATCGGCGCTGGGATCGCTCCCGGCGCCGGTTTTTATACTGATAAGGATTGCTTACGCGTTCTGCTTCTTCACGAACCTGCTGGCCAGATAGATCACCGCGCCCAGCAGCACCAGGGTGATGGGCGTGGCCACCATGGCCACCGGGCTGCCGGTGAAGTAGCCGATCACTCCGGCGATGAGATACCCCACCGCGCACACGCCTGCGCAGGTGAAGGCATAGGGGATCTGCGTGGTCACGTGATTCACGTGGAAGCAGTGCGCCCCGGCCGAGGCCATGATGGTGGTGTCGGAGATGGGCGAGCAGTGGTCGCCGCAGACAGCGCCGGCCAGGCAGGCCGCGATGGCGATGACCAGCATCTCGTAGGAATTGGCGAACACGTTGCACACGATGGGGATCAGGATGGAGAAGGTGCCCCAGCTGGTGCCGGTGGAGAAGGCCAGGAACACCGCCACGATGAAGATCAGGCAGGGCAGGAAGATCTGCACCGCCCCGGCGGAGGAGGCCACCACGTCCCGGATGTAATCGGCGGCGCCCAGCAGGCCGGTCATGCCGGAGAGGTTCCAGGCCATGATGAGGATGATCATGGGCGCGCACATGGAGCGGAAGCCCGCGGGGAAGCACTCCATGAATTCCTTAAAGGTGACCACGCCCCGGAACATATACAGGAAGAAGGTGAAGATCACCGTGACGAAGCTGCCGAACACCAGCCCCATGGCGGAGTTGGAATCGGCAAAGGCGTCGATAAAGCCCACGCCGTCGAAGAAGCCGCCGGTGTAGACGATGCCGATGATGCAGGTGACGATCAGCACCACCACGGGCAGCACCAGGTCGATCACCTTGCCCTTGGAGGAGGGCACCTCGTCGTCCGCGTCCTGGAAGGGCCGGTCGGGGGTGGTGAACAGGTCGCCCTTCTGGGCGTTGGCCTCATGCAGCTTCATGGGGCCGTAATCCAGCTTCAGGGTGACGATGAGCAACATCATCACGATGGTACCCAACGCGTACAGGTTATAGGGGATGGTGCGCAGGAACATCTCGAAGCCGTTGATGCCGGAATCGGCGGGGACGGAATATGTAACGGCGGCGGCCCAGCTGGAGATGGGCGCGATGATGCACACCGGGGCGGCGGTGGCGTCGATCAGATAGGCCAGCTTGGCCCGGGAGACCTGGTGCCGGTCGGTGATCGGGCGGATCACGGAGCCCACGGTCATGCAGTTGAAGCCGTCGTCCACGAAGATCAGCACGCCCAGCAGGATGGTGGCCAGCTGCGCCCCCACCCGGCTCTTGATGTGCTGGGAGGCCCAGCGCCCGAAGGCCGCGGAGCCCCCGGCCTTGTTCATCAACGCCACCAGAGAGCCCAGCAGCACCACGAACACCAGGATGCTGGCGTTCTGCACCGTGGCGATGTTGTTGACAAACCCGCCCTCCTCGCTGTAGAGGATGGTGTTCATGGCCAGCTCCAGGTTGCCGTTGGCGTAGAGCAGGCCGCCGGACAGGATGCCCATAAAGAGGGAGAAGTACACTTCCTTGGTGATCAGCGCCAGGGCGATGGCGATGACGGGGGGCAGCAGCGCCCAGATGCTCTGATACACGCCGGGGGTGTAGCCCTCGCCCGCCTCAGAGGGCGTGCGGCCGGTGACGAACACCAGCACGGCAAAGCCCACCAGGGCCAGGATCAGCGCAACGGTGCGAATCCGCTTTTTTTGTTGCATGGTCGGTTCATCCTTTCTCAAAGGGATAATTCGTTCGTATGCAATCTATTATACGCGGAAGGTCGGGCAAAGTCAATATACTTTCCTGTGATTTATAGCCGAATCATACGGTCAAGTGATCAAATCCAAAAAGCCGGATAAATAACAGCCCCTTTCCGGGAAACACTGATAGTAACCCTTGAAAGGAGCTGATCAACATGATCGAAGGCGATACCGTCCGCCTGCTGCGGGAATGCAACGCGGGCATCCGGATGGGGGTCTCCACCCTGGACGAGGTGACGCCCAAGGTGAAAAGCGAGGCACTGCGGGCGGCGCTGGAGGAATCCCGCCGCAAGCACGGGGAGCTGGGCGACGACACCCACGCCCTGCTGCTGGAATTCGGCGACGACGGCAAGGAGCCGGCCCCCATGGCCAAGGCCATGTCCTGGATGAAGACCAATGTGATGCTTTCCGTCAGCGAAAAAGACCAGACCGTGGCGGACCTCATCACCGACGGCTGCAACATGGGGGTCAAATCCCTCAGTCGGTACCTCAATCAGTATGGGGCCGCCGACCAGCGCTCCAAGGACATCGCCAAGCGGCTGATCGACCTGGAGACCCACCTCACCGATGAAGTGCGGCCCTACCTGTGATCTCCGCCCCACTGCGCGCCCACTGTGGCGCGCTTTCGTATGTTCCGGCGCTTTTGGGCATATACTTTCCATGCACGAATCCCCTGTGGAAAGGAGCCCTTCCATGCTCAAAGCAAAGCCCTTCCTGATAAACCTCTTGATCCCGCTGGCCGTCGGCGGGCTGTCCGCCCTCCTCATCCGGGACGCCACCGGCCTCTATGCCGAGCTCCGCCAGCCGCCCCTCTCGCCGCCGGGCTGGGCCTTCCCGGCGGTGTGGACGGCCCTGTACCTGCTGATGGGCCTGGCGGCGTACCTTGTCTGGATGCGGGACAGCACCGGGCGCGCCGGGGCGCTGTGCTTCTACGGTTTACAGCTGTGCTTCAATTTCGTCTGGTGCCTGCTGTTCTTCCGCCTGCGCTGCTTCGGCTTCTCCCTGTTCTGCCTGGCGGTGCTGTGGATCCTGCTCCTTTTCACCACCGTGCGGTTCTTCCAGGAGCGCCGTGCCGCCGGGTGGCTCCTGCTCCCCACCCTGCTCTGGACCGCCTTTGCGGGCTATCTCAATGCGGGCATCCTGTTTCTAAACTGAGCTATTCCAGCATCCTCCGCAGATAGAGCAGCAGTTTCTTTTCCCGCCGGCTCACCTGCACCTGGGTCATGCCCAGCTGCTCGGCGGTCTTCTGCTGTGTCTGGTTTTGGAAGTACCGGCACCGCAGCAGCATCCGGTCCCGCTCGTCCAGCTGGGTGAGCAGCGCCCGGAGAGTCATGCGCTCGGTGACTTTGGCTTCCGGGGCCTCCACCGGCACGTCGATCTGCTCCCCATCCTCCTCGCTGCTCAGGGACAGCGGCGGTTTCCCGACGCCCAGCGCCAGCGCCGCCCGGGCCACGGATACCCCCAGCCGCCGGGCCAGTTCGCCGACGTCCGGCGCTCTGCCCTGTTCCCGCTGGAATTCCTCCTGTGCCTCCGCCGCTTTCCGGCTCAGCTCCCGCAGCCCGCGGGACACCCGCAGGGCGCCGCCGTCCCGGAACAGCCGCCGGATCTCCCCCAGGATCACCGGCACCGCGTAGGTGGAGAATTTGAGCCCACGGCTCTCGTCGAACCGCTCCGCGGCCTTCATCAGCCCCAGGCAGCCCGCCTGGAACAGGTCGTCATACTCCACGCCCTTTCCGGCAAAGCGCCTGGCGCACAGGTGGGCAAGCCCCAGGTTTTCCTCCACCACCGCCTGCAGCCGGCGGTCAGGGTTTTGGCTCAAAATGCTTCGTCAGGGTGACGGTGGTGCCCCTGCCCACCTGGGACGTCACCCGCACGCTGTCGCAGAAGCTCTGCATCACGGAAAAGCCCAGCCCCGCCCGTTCCTCGCCGCCGGTGGTGTAGAGGGGCTCCATGGCCTTTTCCACATCCGCAATGCCGCAGCCCCGGTCCCGCACCCGGACCACCGCTTTGCCGTTCTCGAACAGCTTCACCGTTATGTATACCGTGCCGATCTGGTCACGGTATCCGTGGACAATGGCGTTGGTCACCGCCTCGCTGACGGCGGTCTTGATCTCCGTGAGGTCGGCCACCGTGGGGTCTATCTGGGCCAGAAAGGCGGTCACCGCCGCCCGGCCGAAGCTCTCGTTCACCGAATAGGAAGGGAAGGTGAACTGGGCCTGATTCACAGCCTTCATCAGCCCGCCCTCCTTTCCACCCCGGCGAGGGCCGCCACGCCGGAAAGCTCCACCATCCGGCTGAGGCTCTGGGAAAGCCCGCACAGCACCACCCGGCCCTTCCAGAAGCCGTAGAGCCGCACCCTGCCCAAAATCAGCCCCACGCCGGAGCTGTCCATAAAGGGCACGGCGGTGAAGTCCATCCGCAGCCGGTAGGGCTTCAGCTTCTGGGATGCGTCGTCGATGGCCTCCCGCATCTCCCGGGCGGTGTGGTGGTCGATCTCTCCCGCCAGCCGGGCGGTGAGCACCCCGTCCTTATAGCTCAGTTGCACGCTCATGATCATCCTCCCTTTGCACGTCCTGAACCAAAAAAGCGTCCGGAAAGGAACCCCTTCCGAACGCTTCTTGTCCCTTTCAGGACTATTGTACAAAGAAAGAATGGATGATTTTAGGGAAACCTGTCACCCGCCGAAATTATCCCAGCAGCTTTTGCAGGATCGGCCGGATCTCCGCCGCCAGATAGAACGACCCGCACACCACCAGCGACCCGTCCTCCACGGCCTCCAGCGCCAGCCGGGCGGCCTCCTCCATGGTCTCCGCAGGCGTCGCTTCGCAGTATTCCGCCGCCAGCGCCGCCAGCTCCTCCGCCGGCAGCGACCGGCTCACGCCGGGCGTCACGGTGATCACCCGCTGGAAAAGCGGCCCCACCAGCCGGAGATACTCCCGGCTGTCCTTGTCCGCCATAATGCCCATCACGGCGATCCGCCTGCCCGGCACGAAACGCAGCAGCGCGTCCCGCAGCACCGCCGCGCAGCCGGGATTGTGCCCGCCGTCCAGCAGGCACAGGGGCGCCCGGGACAAGATCTCCATCCGGGCCGGGATGAACGCCTTTGCAAACCCCTGCCGGATGGTCGCTTCCGTGACAGGGAATCCCCGCTGCTCCAAGATTTCCAGGGCCAGCAGCGCCGTGGCAGCGTTTTTCACCTGATGTTCCCCCAAAAACGGCGTCCGCAGCTTGAGCCCGTCCAACGCAAATTCCGTGCCCGCGATGGACGCCTCCAGCGTCTGCACCTTGTTCATGCAGGGGATATAGAGCTCCGCGCCCTTCTCCCGGCAGGTGCTGCGCACCACGGCCCAGGTCTCGTCGTCCTGCTCCGGGTAGACCACCACCCGGCCGCCGGGCTTGATGATCCCGGCCTTTTCCGTGGCGATCTGGGTGAGGGTATCGCCCAGCACGGCGGTGTGGTCCAGCGACACGGACATGATCACCGCCGCTTCCGGCACGGGGATCACATTGGTGGCGTCCAGCAGGCCGCCCAGGCCCACCTCCAGCACCGCCACGTCGCAGCGGCGGGCGGCAAACCAGTGCAGGGCGATGGCCGTGACGAACTCGAATTCCGTCACCGTCTGCCCCTCCGCCTCCAGCGCATCGGCGGCAGCGGCCACCTGTTCGATCTCGGCTGTCAGTTCCTCTTTGGAGATCATCTCCCCATCGATCTGGAACCGCTCCCGGAAATCCAGCACATAGGGAGAGGTATTGAGCCCGGTGACGAGGCCGCTTTCCCGCAGGACGGAGGCGATGAGGGTACACACGGTGCCCTTGCCGTTGGTGCCGGCCACATGGACGAATTTCAGCTTTTCCTGGGGATCGTCCAGCTTTTTCATCAGGGCGGCCATCCGCTCCAGCCCCGGCTTGATCCCGAACCGCAGGCGCTTGTTCACCTGCTGGAGGGCCTGCTCGTAATTCATGCAAACCGCCTCCCGGTCACGCGCCAAAAGCCTTGAGGGATTCCTCGATCCGGCGCACTTTTTCTTTGAGCTTTTCCCCGTTGTCCCGCACGCCGTCGATGACGTTCTGGGGCGCCTTGCTCATAAAGGATTCGTTGCCGAGCTTCGCCTCCACATTGGCCAGCTGCTTCCGGGCGCTTTCCAGCTCCTTGGTGAGGCGGGCGGTCTCCGCGGCCCGGTCCACCAGATCGTCCATGGGCAGATAGGCCCGGCAGGCGGCGGTCACCACCGTCACCGCGCCCTTGTCCAGGGCGAAGGCCTCCCCGGTCTCCATGCCGCTGCAATAGGCCAGCCGCAGGATTGCCTCCCGCTCTGTCTCGAAGGCGGCCGCGTCGGGCGTCTCGATATAGAGATGGGCCTTCCGGCTGGGCGGCACGTTCATCTCGCTGCGGCGGGTGCGCACGGCGGTGATCAGCTCCATCACCTTGGTCATGTCCCCTTCGGCTTCGGGGAAGTGTTTGCTTTCGTCGAATTCCGGCCACTTCGCCACGATCAGCGCCTCGCCCTCGTGGGGCAGGCTCTGCCAGATTTCCTCCGTAATGAAGGGCATAAAGGGATGCAGCAGGGCAAGGGTATTGCTCAGCACCCACACCAGCACCTGCCGGGCCGCCTGTGCGGAGGTCTCTTCCTCGCCGGTCAGGCGCACCTTGGCCAGCTCGATATACCAGTCGCAGAAGTCGGACCAGAGGAAATCGTACACCTTGGACACCGCGATGCCCAGCTCGAATTTCTCCAGATTCTCCGTAACTTCCCGGGCAACGGAATTGAACCGGCTGACGATCCACCGATCCTCCAGCGCCAGCGTCTCCGGCAGGGCGCAGGGCACATCGTGCCCGTCGATATTCATGTGGATAAACCGGGCCGCGTTCCAAATCTTATTGGCGAAGTTCCGGCTTGCCGCCACCCGTTCCTCGTAGAAGCGCATATCGTTGCCCGGGCTGTTGCCGGTGACCAGGGTAAAGCGCAGGGCGTCCGCGCCGTATTGGTCGATGACCTCCACCGGGTCGATGCCGTTGTCCAGGGATTTGCTGAACTTCCGGCCCAGGCCGTCCCGCACCAGCCCGTGGAAGAACACCGTCTTAAACGGAATCTGGCCGGTGTGCTTGAGGGAGGAGAAGATCATCCTGGCCACCCAGAAGAAGATGATGTCATACCCGGGCACCACCACGTCGGTGGGGAAGAAATATTTGAAGTCCTCGGTCTCCTCCGGCCAGCCCAACGTGGAGAAGGGCCACAGCGCCGAGGAGAACCAGGTGTCCAGCGTGTCCTCGTCCTGATGGACGTGCCCGCCGCAGTGGGGGCAGGTCTGCACATCCTCCTCGGAGACGATGATCTCTCCGCAGTCGTCGCAGTACCACGCCGGGATGCGGTGTCCCCACCAGAGCTGCCGGGAAATGCACCAGTCCTTGATGTTCTCCATCCAGTTGAAGTACACCTTTTCCAGCCGCTCGGGGATGATGTCGATCCGCTTCTCCCGCACCGCGTCGATGGCCGGCCCGGCCAGGGGCTCCATCTTCACGAACCACTGGGTGGAAACTCTCGGCTCCACCACCGTGTGGCAACGCTCGCAGGTGCCCACGTTGTGCCGGAGGGGCTCGGTCTTCACCAGATACCCCTCGGCCTCCAGATCGGCCACGATCCGCTTCCTGGCCTCCATGCCGGAAAGCCCGCAGTATTTGCCGCCGTTCTCGTTGATGGCACCCTTTTCGTCCATCACGGAGATCACCGGCAGATCGTGCCGGCGGCCCACCTCGAAATCGTTGGGGTCGTGGGCCGGGGTGATCTTCACCGCGCCGGTGCCGAAATCCATCTCCACATATTCGTCGGCGATGATGGGGATCTCCCTGCCCACCAGCGGCAGGATCACGTTCTTCCCCACCAGGTCTTTATAGCGCTCGTCCTTGGGATGCACCGCCACAGCGGTATCGCCCAGCATAGTCTCCGGGCGGGTGGTGGCCAGCTGGATATACCCGGTGCCGTCGGCCAGCGGATACCGCAGGTGCCAGAAGAACCCGTCCTTCTCCTCGAACACCACTTCCGCGTCGGAGAGGGCGGTGCCGCAGTTGGGGCACCAGTTGATCATCCGCTCGCCCCGGTAGATCAGCCCTTCATTATAGAGCTTCACGAACACATGGCGCACGGCCTTGCTGCACCCCTCGTCCAGGGTGAAGCGGGTGCGCTCCCAGTCGCAGGAGGAGCCCAGCAGCTTCAGCTGCTCTAAGATGCGCCCGGCGTACTGCGCCTTCCAGTCCCAGGCCCGCTGCAAAAAGCCTTCCCGGCCCAGCTCCTCCTTGGTGGTGCCCTCCTCCTTCAGCGCCTTGACGATCCTTGCCTCGGTGGCGATGGACGCATGGTCGGTGCCGGGCACCCACAGGGCGGAATACCCCTGCATCCTTTTCCAGCGGATGAGGATATCCTGCAGGGTGTTGTCCAGGGCGTGGCCCAGGTGCAGCTGCCCGGTGATGTTGGGCGGCGGGATGGCGATGGTGAAGGATTTCTTTTTGGGGTCGCGGTGGGCATGGAACCAGCCGCCCTGCATCCAGAAATCGTAGATGCGTTTTTCCACTTCCTTGGGCTCATAGGCCTTGGAAAGCTCTTTGCTCATGTTGTTTCCTCCTGTATACGCGCCGGCAAGCCGGGTGTTTTTAAAGACCGCTTTAATTGTTTATTATCCTCTTTTTGCCGGGATTTGTCAAGCCGCCCGCGGAGATTGGGTTTGCCGCGCCGGGTTTCCGAATCCAAATGATGAAATTCCTGTAAATTTTTCCCAATTCGCGTTTTTTCTGCTTTACCCCCTTGCATTTGCCGGAGAACCGTGCTAAAATGTAACCGATTTGTAATCATTACGGTAAACTGCTCCAAGGGGGAATCACCCATGAATCGTCTTAAATTCCGCGGGCTGTCCTGCCTGCTGCTGGCTGTCCTGCTGCTGGCCGCAGTCCTGCCCCGTCCCGTTCAGGCCGCCGCCACGCCCACCGGGCTGGGTCTGGCGGAGCACGGCATCAAAGCCTATCGCGACGGCTGGGTCTACGCCTACGCCGCCAAAGGGGAGATCGACCCCGCCACCGGCAAGCGCTCCTCCGACTGCTCCGGCCTGGTCTACGCTTATTTCGCCGACCTGGGCCTCACCGAGGGCCTGGGCGGCGGCGTCAATACCCAGGTCAGCAACAACTGTATCTTCTCCGGCAGCCTCAGCGACGGCCTGCCCAATATCCACGGCCTGGTGGCCACCTTCCCGGACACCTACGGCGGCGACCGCTACAGCCATATCGGCATCTATGTGGGCGGCAATCTGGTGGTGGACAACAGCGACTACGGGGTCAATATGCTCCAGGGCGAGCTGGTGGGCGGCGGCCGTGGCTGGACTGCCTGGCACCTGTTCGACCACGGCACCCGGTACCCGGTGGACGGCTGGTACGCGCTGGACGGCAAGATGGTGCACTACACCCAATACGAATACGATACGAATGTAGAAATAGACGGCTACACTCTGGGGACCGATGGCTACGCCCGCACCGCTTCCGGCGATTTCGCCCCCGTGGACAATGCCATCCTGAGCAGCCAGTATGCCTCCGCCCAGGACGTGGCGGCCTATCTCAAGGCCAAGGGCTACAGCGGCTCGGATGATTCTTCCGGCGGGTATAACGCCGCGATCACCGGGGACATCGTGCGGCTGCGGGCCGAGCCCAATACCGCCTGTACCACGATTGCTTCTCTGTACCGGGGCGCAAGGCTCAACATCCTGGAAGAGGTCAGCGGCCAGACGATCACCGACGGCGCCAAGAACTCGCCCATCTGGTACAAGGTGCAGACCAAAGCCGGACAGACCGGCTACATCTCCGCGCTGTATGTGCAGGCCCTTTCCGTCACGCCGCCGGCGGCCCCGGCCATCGCCGTGAACGAGGGCACAGTCAGCATCACCTGCGATGACCCGGAGGCCAAGATCTACTACACCACCGATGGCACTGCCCCCACCACCGCCTCCCTGCTCTACACCGGGCCCGTGGACACCCTGGGCTGCACCTATCGGGCGGTGGCGGTCAAGACCGGGGTTTCCAGCGAGACCACCCAGCTGACCGTGCTTTCCTGCGGCAGCACCTTTTCCGATTTCAACGATACCAGCTGGTTCTTCTCCTATGTGGACCGCGCGGTAGGCGCGGGGCTGTTCAACGGGACGGGGAACGAGATCTTCGCGCCCAACCGCAGCATCACCCGCATGGAATTCGTCACCGTACTGGCCAGACTGGCCGGGGCGGAGCTTTCCGATTACACCGAAACGCCCTTCCGGGACGTGAACACCTCCGGTGCCAAATCAATGTGGCAGGCGGTGGCCTGGGCGGCGGAGAACGGCTATGTCAACGGATTCGGCGACGGCACCTTCCGGCCCAACGACACCATCACCCGGGAGCAGATGTGCGTGATCCTCGCGGGTTACGCCGGGCTCTCCCCTGCCGAGGACGGCACGGCCTTTGCCGATGACGGGCAGATCAGCGGCTGGGCGAAGACCGCGGTGTATGCCTGCCGGGACGCGGGCCTCATCGAAGGGATCGGCGGCGGCAAGGTGGACCCCCGTGGCTTCACCACCCGTGCCCAGGCCAGCGTGGTCTTCCTGCGGCTGTACGATCTCTCCTAAACCTGCTTCTTCATTTTTCTCCTTTTTATATGAAAGACCCCCGAGCAACCGGCTCGGGGGTACTTTTTATGGCTTGCTTATTGCGTTCCGGCCCGCAGTTCCTGGAAAAAATCCTGCAGCAGCGCCCGGCATTGATCCTCCAGAAACCCGCGGTAGAGCACCGGCCGCCTGGCGTAGGGCAGCCGGAAAAGATCCTCTCCGCCGCCGCAGCATCCCGCCCGGATGTCCTCCGCGCCGTAGACCACACCGGCAAGCTGGGCGTTGATGATCGCCCCGGTGCACATGGGGCAGGGCTCCAACGTGACATAGAGAAAGCACCCGGAAAGCCGCCAGGAGCCCAGAGCCTCACAGGCATGGGCGATGGCCTCCAGTTCCGCGTGGGCCAGGGCGTTCTGGACCGCTTCCCGGCGATTGCGCCCCTCCCCGAGCACCTTTCCGTCCCGGATCACCACCGCGCCCACTGGCACTTCTCCGGCGTCCCGTGCCTCTTTTGCCAATTCCAGCGCCCGGAGCATAAAGCGCTTTTCGGGGAGAAACGCCCGCTCCACGGCTAGAAGAACAGGCTGACGGTATACACCGCCACCATGCTCAGGCACACCCAGAACAGCGGCGCCCGGGCGACGCACCCAAAGCCCTCGCCGCCGGTGAGGGGCGCAGGCTCTCCCGCTTCGGCGGGCGTCCTGC
This sequence comes from uncultured Clostridia bacterium, assembly GCA_947631855.1. Taxonomy (GTDB): domain Bacteria; phylum Bacillota; class Clostridia; order Oscillospirales; family Acutalibacteraceae; genus Acutalibacter. The sequence continues at coordinate 25,634 of CANRMX010000020.1, forward strand.
GGAAGATCTCCCGGAATTTGAAGATCAGCAGCTCGATCAGCGCGAGGATGCCCACTCCCAGCGGGATCACCGTCATCAGCTCCGCCGCCAGCTCCGCGTGCTCGCCGAACAGGAGATCGCCATAGCTGCCGGCCACCGCCATGGCGTTGTTGAGAGCGTGGACGCAGATGGTGACCCACAGGTTGCGGGTGCGGGCATAGAGGAAGCCCATGGTGAGCCCGGCCACAAAGGCAAAGAGCACGGTGGAGAGATCCAGATGGGCAAAGGCGAAGATCAGTGCCGAGACCACCACCGCGAAGCCCGTGCCGTGCTTTTGCAGGGCGGAGAAGATCACGCCCCGGAAGGCGAATTCCTCCATCACCGGCACCAGCACCGCCGTGGAAAGCAGCTCCAGCGCGAAAAGCGGCCAGGTCTGCTGCTGGGTCAGGGATTGGCTGACGGGCTCATAGCCGAACTGCCCGAAGAATTCCTGCACGCCCCAGGCCGGGAAATTTCCCGCCAGGCACAGGCCCACACCGGCCAGCACCCACAGCACGCCGGAGAGCACCCCCACCTTTTCAAAGCGCAGATAGGCTCCCGCGCCCCGGCGGCTTGCGCGCAGATAGATAAACAGCGGCAGCGCCGTGGAAAGGGGCACCATGGCGGCGCTGAACAGCAGCAGCCCCAGGTCGTCGCCGAACAGATCGACTCCAAACGCCGTGGTGAGCAGCATCAACGGCAGCTCGATCACCACCGCGGCCACCAGCTGCAGGATCATCATCAGGCTCATCCGGTTCACGGTCTTCGTGGCGGAGGTCAGCCGATAGGGCCGCCGGGGTGCAAGGGAGAAGGCCGGGGCATAGACCATGGGCGCCACCGGCTGGGGCGGGTACGGATATTGGGGATAGAACACGGGCGCCGCCGGGTATGGCACAGCGCCCTGAGGCTGCGCCGGCGGATAACCGGGATTCGCGGGCGGTGCCGGATACCCCGGATACACCGGCTGTCCCGGCGGTGAATAGGGATTTTGATTCATACAGTCGGGTCCTTTCAGATGATCTCGCAGAGCTTGCGGGAGAAATCGGCCGGGTCGTCGATGGGCAGGCCCTCAATGAGCAGCGCCAGGTCGTACAGGATGCCCGCATAGGTGGCCAGCTTCTCCCGGTCGTTCTCATAGAAGCCCGTCAGCTTCCCGAACACCGGGTGATCGGGATTCAGCTCCAGCACCCGCTGGGCGTGAATCTTCTCCTGGGCGGGCATGGAATTCAGCACCTTCTCCATTTCGGTGGAGATCATACCGTCGGTGGAGAGGCACACGGGGTGGCTCTTGAGGGTGGCGGAGACCCGCACGTCCTGCACCTTGTCACCCAGTGCCTCCTTCATGGCGGCCAGCATTTCCTTGTTGGATTCTCCCAGCGCCCGGGTCTTTTCTTTTTCCTCCTCGGTGGAGAGCTCCAGATCGTCGGCGGAGATGTTGCGGAACTCCTTGTCCTCGTACTTTTCCAGCATTTTCAGGGCGAATTCGTCCACGTTGTCGGTGAGCAGCAGCAATTCATAGCCCTTCTCCGTCACGGCCTCCGCCTGGGGCAGGGACAGGATGCGCTGGGCCGTCTCGCCGCAGCCGTAGTAGATGGCGGGCTGGCCCTCCTTCATCCGGGACACGTATTCTTTCAGCGTCACCGGCTTCTGCTCCAGAGAGGAGGTGAACAGCACCAAATCTTTCAGCTCGTCCTTTTTCTCGCCGTAATTGTCGTACAGCCCGTATTTCAGCTGCAAGCCGAAGGCCTTGAAGAATTCCTCATACTTTTCCCGGTCGTTCTGGAGCATGGAGGCAAGCTCCGAGGCGATCTTCTTCTCCAGCCGGGAGGCGATGAGCTTGAGCTGCCGGTCGTGCTGCAGCATTTCCCGGGAAATATTCAGGGAGAGGTCCTGGGAATCCACCAGCCCCTTCATAAAGCTGAAGCAGTCGGGCAGCAGGTCGGCGCATTTCTCCATGATCAGCACGCCGCTGGCATAGAGCTGCAGGCCCTTCTCAAAGTCCCGGGTATAGTAGTCCATGGGCGCAGTCTTGGGCACGAACAGCAGGGCGCTGTAGGTGGCGGCGCCCTCGGTGGAGGTGCGGATCACCCGCAGAGGGTCCTGCCAGTCGTGGAACTTCTCCTTGTAGAAGCTGTTCATCTCCTCGTCGGTGACTTCGCTTTTCGTCTTCTTCCAGATGGGCGTCATGCTGTTGAGGGTCTCCACCTCGAAGTGCGTCTCGTATTCGGGGTCCTTCCCGTCCACGCCGGTGCCCTCTTTCAGGTGGGAGTGCTGCATCTCCATGCGGATGGGATAGCGGATGTAATCGGAATAGCGCTTCACCAATTCCCGGATGCGGTACTGCTCCAGGAATTCCCCATACTGCTCGTCGTCGGTGTCCTCCTTGAGGTGCAGGGTGATCACCGTGCCCCGGTCACTCTTGGAGCCGGTCTTGATCTGATACCCCTCCAGCCCGCGGGATTCCCACACCCAGGCTTCGTCACTGCCCAGGGCGCGGCTCTCCACGGTGACGTGGTCGCTGACCATAAAGGCGGAGTAGAACCCCACGCCGAACTGGCCGATGATGTCCACGTCCTCCTTTTCCTCCGCCTCCTGCTTGAACTGCAAGGAGCCGCTTTTGGCGATGACGCCCAGGTTGGTGTCCAGCTCCTCCCTGGTCATGCCGATGCCGTTGTCAGTGACAGTGAGGGTGCGGGCGTCCTTGTGGAGGTCGATGCGGATGAAAAAGTCGTCCCGGTTGAGGCCGAAGCCGCCGTTTTCCAGCGCGTGGTAGTAGAGCTTGTCGATGGCGTCGCTGGCGTTGGAGATCAGCTCCCGGAGGAAGATCTCCTTGTGGGTGTAGATGGAGTTGATCATCAGATCCAGCAGGCGCTTGGATTCGGCTTTGAATTGTTTTAAGGGCATGATAAAGACTTCCTTTCGTCTTGCAGAGTCATCTGTATTCCCAATCAGTATAAACCTTTTTTGCGATAGTTGCAAGGCCCGGTTGATTTTCTTCCGGATTTTTGTTCCCCTCTCCTCCGCCCTGCACGCAAAACGGGCGGCAATCCGCCGCCCGATAAATGATCGCCGTATGTTGGAGGCCGTGATTACTTCATCTCCACCACCGTCACGCCGCTTTCTCCCTCGCCGAAGGTGCCTAGCCGGAAGCTCTTCACCTGGGGGCAGCTCCGCAGGTGCTGCTGCACGGCGGCCCGCAGCACGCCGGTGCCCTTGCCGTGGATGATGGTCGCCTGCCCCAGCCCCATGCGGGAAATACGATCCAGGAACGCGTCCACCTCCAGCAGGGCGTCTTCGCTGTTCATGCCCCTTAGATCCAGGCTGGCCGAAGTCTCCGGCTGGGACACCGACCGGGTCACCGTGCGCCGGGGCTTCTGGCTCTGAGGTTTGTCCTCCACGAGCCGCAGATTCTTCACATCCACCCGGGTCTTGATGATCCCCGCCTGCACCAGCACCTGCCCGTCCTTGGGCTCCTCCAGCACCGTGGCGGCCTTGTCGATGTCGAATATCCGCACCGAATCCCCCACCTTCAGGGGCCTCGGCAGCACATAGTCGCCCATGTCCCGCTCCACCACCGGGTCGGAGGTCTTGTCCAGCGCCCGCATATCGGCCCGCAGCCGGGCCTTTTCCTCTGCGGAAAGCTCCTTGTTCTTCCGCTTCCGCAGCTCGTCCAGCTCGTTGAGGAGGGCATCGGCCTGCCGCCGGGTCTGCTGCACGATCCGCGCAGCCTCTTTCCTGGCCCGGTCGATCTCCTTCTTCGCCTCGGCCTCTGCCCGGGACAACGCGTCCTCCGCCCGGGCGGCCCGGCCCTGCGCCTCCGCAGAGGCCAGCCGGGCGGTCTCCCGCTCGTCCTCCAGCCTGCGGCGGCTCTCCTCCAGCCGATCCACCACTTCCTCGAACACGCCGCCCTCCCGGCTCATCAGCGCCCCGGCCCGGTCCACGATCCGCTCCTCCATCCCCAGCCTGCGGGAGATGGCAAAGGCGTTGGATTTTCCCGGCACACCGATCAGCAGCCGATAGGTGGGCCGCAGGGTGGCCACGTCGAATTCGCAGCAGGCGTTCTCCACACCCGGGGTCTTGAGGGCATAGGCTTTCAGCTCCGCATAGTGGGTGGTGCAGGCCAGCCGCACCCCCATCCCGCGCAGTTCCTCGATGATCGCCTCCGCCAGCGCCGCCCCTTCCACCGGGTCGGTGCCCGCGCCCAGCTCGTCCAGCAGCACCAGGCTCTCGTAGTCCGCCGTCTCCAAAATGCGGATGATATTGGTCATGTGGGCGGAGAAGGTGGACAACGACTGCTCGATGCTCTGCTCGTCGCCGATATCCGCCAGCACGTGTTTGAACACGCACACCCGGCTGCCCTCGCCTGCCGGGATCATCAGCCCGCACATGGCCATCAGCGTCAGCAGCCCGATGGTCTTGAGCACCACGGTCTTGCCGCCGGTGTTGGGCCCGGTGATGATGAGGGCGTCGAAATCCACACCCAGAGAAACGTCGGTGGCCACCACCTGTTCGGGGTCGATCAACGGGTGCCGCGCCTGATTCAGCACCACCCGGCCGTCCTCGCCGATCTCCGGCGTCACCGCGTGCATCCGGTAGCCCAATTGCGCCTTGGCAAAGATCAAATTCAGCTCCACCGCGTACCGATAGCTTTCGATGACGGCGTCCGCAAAGCTGCCCGCCTCTCCGGAAAGCTCCATCACGATGCGCTGAATTTCTTCCTGCTCCTGGGCCCGCAGCAGCCTGATCTCGTTATTGGTCTCCACCACCGCCATGGGCTCCACGAACACCGTGGCGCCGCTGGAGGAGGTATCGTGGACCAGCCCGGGCACTTCTCCCCGGAATTCCGCTTTCACCGGCACCACGTACCGACCGCCCCGCTGGGTGATGATATTCTCCTGCAAATGCTTCTGGTGGCCGGGCGAGCGGATCAGCTTGTCCAGCTGGTCCCGCACCCGCTCGGATGCGCTGCGGATTTTCCGCCGGATGGTGCTCAGCGCCGGCGAGGCGCTGTCGGCCATCTCCTCCTCGCTGAGGATGCAGCCGTAGATCTTGTCCTCCAAAAACTTGTTGGGGGCAAGGATGCGAAACCTGTCCCCCAGCACCGTGTCCAGCACCGCCGATTTCCCTGCCCACTGGGTCAGCGCTCGAATGGCCCGCAGGGTGCCGGCGATGTCCAGCAGCTCCCGGAAGCTCAGCCCGCCGCCGGCCTGCGCCCTGCGCATGGGCCCGGTGACGTTCTGCATCCCGTAGAAGGAGGGCGCACCGAATTTCGCCGTCATCACGTAGGCGGCGTCGGTCTCGGCCAGAAGCCCCCGCACCTCCGCCGGGTCGGTGGAGGGTTCCAGCGCCAGGGCCAGCTGGACGGCGTCCTCACAGGTGGCCTCCTTCGCCACCATCTCCAATATCTTGTCGAGCTCCAGCGCCCGATAGTGTTTATCCATAGCAACTCCTCAAATGTATTCCCGCCCGGGCCTCACAGCAGGCTGTTGTAGAAATCCAGCGTGGCGGGCCGCTTTTGCAGCACGTGGACGGTATACGCCTCCGCGGCCGCCAGCAGCTCCTGCCGGGCGGCTGGGGCAAGCTCAAAGGAAAAAATTTTCTCAAAGTCCGAATAGATGATGTGCCGCATGGCGGTCAGCGCGCCCGGCGACAGGGGCATGGCCTTGCCCATGCTTTCTTCATAGCAGTCCTCACAGCGCAGCTCGCCTGCGCCCACCAGAAAAACCATCCGTGGGGCTTCGTATGCCCCGCACCCGGCGCAGCACACCAGGTCGGGCATATATCCCGCCAGGGAAAGCATCCGCATCTCCACGATGGGCTTCAATAATTCCGGCTCCCGCCCGCCCTTGGAGAGGAAGTGCAGCGCGTTGAGCACCAGCCGCAGATATTCCCCCGATTCCACCCCTTCCGGGACGGTCTCGCAGGCCAGCTCGCAGAAATACTGTGCCAACGCCAGCCGCGCAAGATCCTCCCGCAGGCCGAAAAATGTCTCCTCCGGGAGGGCGCTGTTGATTATGTATTTATCCCGCCCCTTGTAGAGATTCAGGCGGGAAAAGCACAGCAGCCCCGTGGCGGCGTTCTTGCTGTCTTTCAGATTCTTGGCCCGCCGGGCGAAGGCGCGGATCACGCCCTCATCCCGGGTCAGCAGGGTCACCAGCCGATCGCTCTCCCCGATCACCTGCTCCCGGATCACCAATCCCTGGGTTTTGATCTGCACGGCGCACCTCCGGAAATCTCTCCGGGGGCTCCAGCTGATCTCTCAAATGGGCATACCGGATATAGTCCTCTGCCCGTCCCGTCCGGGCGAAGTGGTTCCAAGCCTGTTGGACGTCCACACAAAAACCCCCTTTGTCTGGGGACAAAGTCCCGCATAAAGAAAGTATTTGCATCGCCGCCGCGGGCTATGACAGGAAAATAATTGTTTGTTCCCGCTCTTTCGACAGGCTTTTCAGCTTTTTTATGGTAGGGGGACGCTACTCGTCCAGGTCGTCCCGGTTGAAGCCCAAACTCTGCAAAGTCTGGGGGCGCTGCCGCCAATCCTCCTTGACCTTCACCCACAGCTGCAAATTCACCTTGCAGCCGAAGAATTTTTCCAGATCCTGCCGGGCCGACGCGCCGATCTTCTTGAGCATCTCGCCGCCCTTGCCGATGAGGATCCCCTTGTGGCTCTGCTTTTCGCAGTACACCGTCACCCGGATGTCCAGCAGCTCGCCCCGCTCAGAAAACTGCTCGGTGACGGCCGCCACCCCATGGGGCACCTCCTGCTCCAGCAGCCGCAGCACCTTTTCCCGCACGGTCTCCGAGGCGATGACGTGCTCCGGCTGGTCGGTCAGGGTGTCCTCCGGGAACAGGAACCCGCCCGGCTGGGCATAGGCTTCCAGCTCCTGCCACAGGGCCTCCACGCCGCTGCCGCTGCGGGCGGAGATGGGCACCACGGCCTTGAAGTCAAAACGCTGCATATATTTTTCGATCTGCCCCATCAGCTGGGTCTTGTCCTGCAAAAGGTCGATCTTGTTGATGGCCAGCAGCGCCGGCATATACCCTTCCTTGAAGCGCCGCATCAGCTCCTCGTCGGCCTTGGAAATTTCGCTGCCCGCGGCGGTCACCAGCAGGCACACGTCCACGCTGTCCATGGCCGATTGCACCGACCGCACCATGAAATCCCCCAAAGAATTGCGGGGCTTCATCAGGCCCGGCGTGTCCAGGAAAGCCAGCTGGCAGTCCTCCCGGGTGGCCACCCCCAGAATCCGATTCCGGGTCGTCTGGGGCTTCTGGGAGACAATGGCGATCTTCCTGCCCACAAAGCGGTTGAGCAGGGTGGATTTCCCCACATTGGGCCGGCCCACGATGGCCACCATGGCCGAGCGGCCGCCCACTTCGTTTTCATACGTCATACAATACCTCAAATTTTTCCATCGATTGCATCCTCACCGCTTCCGCAGCCGGCCCAGCGCCCGCCTGATTCCCACCGGCCCCAGCCGGATAAAGGCCAGCGCCGCGCAGGCGGACAGCAGCAGCCCGCACAAGGGCGCCGGTGCGGAGACCATCGCCACCACCGTGTCCCACAGCGCCGGGCGCAAAAAGACCGCCGCGCCGGTCAGCGCCGCGAAAACCGCGCACAGGAACACCGCCCCAGCCGCCATGTCCTTCACCACGCGGATATGGGGGTTCAGGTGCTTTTCACTGAAATCGCAGAGCTTTTCCACCGCCGTGTTCAGCAGCTCCGCCGCGGTGACGCCGCCGATGGCCAGAAACAGGCAGGCCCATTCCCCTCGCGTCAGCTCCAGCCGGGAGGCGAAAAACAGCACATACGCCCCGGCGATGAGGTGCACCCGCATGTTCCGCTCGGTTTTCACCCCGTCCCACACGCCCCGCAGGGCGTCGGCAAAGCTCCTGGCCAAGGTGCGGCGGCCGGAAGGCTCACTCATCGTCCAGGGTGTAGCTTGCGCTGGAGGGCAGGCCCAGCTGCTGCATCACCAGTTCCTCCTTTTCCCGCATCCGCACCCGGTCCAGGCCGCTCTGCTCGTGGTCATACCCCAGCAGATGCAGCATGGAGTGGGCGGTCAAGAAGCCCACCTCCCGCTCCAGGGTATGGCCATAGGCCCGGGCCTGCTCCACCGCCTTGGGCACGGAGATCACGATGTCTCCCAGGATCTTCGCCCCGGTCTCGTGATTCACGTCGTACTGGCCGTTCTCGCCCATGGGGAACGACAGCACATCGGTGGGAGCGTCCTTGCCGCGATACTGGCGGTTCATCTGGTGGATCTGTTCGTTGTCCACGAATGAAACGCTGATCTCGGCGGGATCCTCAAACTGCTCCATTCGCAGCACGGCATGGCAGCAGCGGCGGATAAGCATCCGCAGCCCGGTGGGGATCTTCACCTGGTTCTGCCGGTTGGAGATGATTACGCGGACCTTTTCCATGCTTTTCATTCCTCTCTGCTGAAAAAATCCATCAAGACCGCGCCTATTTGGCCCGGTCAAACTTTTCATAGGCTTTGATGATGTCCTGCACCAGCTTGTGGCGCACCACGTCCTTCTCGGTGAAGCGGAAGATGGCGATATCCTCCACGCCTTTCAGGATGCGGATGGCGTCCTTGAGCCCCGACCGCTTGCCGTCGGGCAGGTCGATCTGGGTGATGTCCCCGGTGATCACCATTTTGGAGTTGAACCCCAGCCGGGTGAGGAACATCTTCATCTGCTCGCCGGTGGTGTTCTGGGCCTCGTCCAGGATGATGAAGCTGTCGTCCAGGGTGCGGCCGCGCATATAGGCCAGGGGCGCCACCTCGATGCTGCCCCGCTCCAACAGCCGCTGATAGGTCTCGCTGCCCAGCATATCGAACAGTGCGTCGTACAGCGGCCGCAGATAGGGGTCCACCTTCTGCTGGAGATCGCCGGGCAGAAAGCCCAGCTTTTCCCCGGCCTCCACGGCGGGCCGGGTGAGGATGATGCGGTTGACCTGCTGGGCGCGGAAAGCCGCCACCGCCATGGCCACGGCCAGATAGGTTTTGCCGGTGCCGGCAGGGCCCACGCCGATGGTGATGGTGTTTTTCCGGATATCGTCGCAATAGGTGCGCTGGCCCACGGTCTTGGGCTTCACGGGCTTGCCCTTGCTGGTGATGCACACCACGTCTCCGGCCAGCTGCATCAGCTTGTCCTCGCTGTCCTCAGCGGCCATGCTCATGCAGTAGCGCACGTTCTGCTCGGTGAGGGGCTCTCCGCTGGCGATGAAGGACGCCAGGCTGCGCACCACTCGGGCCGCCCGGTCCACGCCCACCGGGTCGTCGCCGCTGATCTTTAGCTCCGAATCCCGAAAAATCAGCGTTACGCCGTATTCCTGTTCGATCAGCCGGATATTTTCATCAAAGCTGCCGAAGAGCTCGGCGGCCTGTTCCACGCGCTCCAAATTGATTCTCTGTTCCAAAACGCCGCTTCCCTTTTGCCTTTCCGTGCAGTCCAACTGGGCCCACTGCCCCAGGCTGCTTCCTATGGATAGTATAGCACAATCGGGCTGGCGGCTTCAAGAAAAAAGAATATGAATCCTAGCCAAAAATTTTTCTCATTTTTCGTCAGTTTACCGAAATCTCTTGCAGCACGCCGATTTCCTCCTCCACCCGGCATTTGGCGGATAAAATGCACCTCCCGTCGGCGAAACGGTAGTCCAGCTCCTCGCTGACGATCCGCCCACCGGCGGGCACCGCGGCCCTTTGCGCCTCCCGCAGCTGCAGCAGGGCGGCCTCCTTGAGCGATGCCTCGTCCAAGGTGCGGGTGCGCTCCTCCGTAAAGACCGCCACCCGTTTTTCCAGCGCCACCGGCAATTCCCGCCCCAGCGCGTGGAGAGTCGTGATTTGGGTGAATTCCGAATGGGCCGCCTCGGGCTCCACATAGAGGCCCAGGGGAATTTCCAGCGAAAACAGGTGCAGCACCGCAAATTCCCTGCGCTCTCCGGTGGGCACGGCCTCGGTGCGCTGGGCGGACGCCTCCACGGTGAATTCCCGATACGTCTCGGCGATCACGCTGCCCCGGGCCGCGCCGGCCACCTGCAGGGGATGCTCCGGCTGCACGCCGTAGGGATCGGGGATCTCCTGATACAGCCCGGAGATCAACAGATCCCCCGCCTCCACCGTGTCTCCGGCAGCGACTTCCGGCCGGCCCAGCTCCGCCGCGATGGCGCGGACAGTCCCGGCCCGCGCCGCCACGATGTTGGACCATTGGGCCGTGCTGCCGGCCTCCAGCCTTTCCGCCTTCTCCCCCACCGCCACTTCCACGTAGCAGCCGTCGTTGTTCACCGATACCCATTTGAGCTGGGGCAGCCGCCCGGTGATGCCGTGCTCCGCCAGCTTGGGCAGCAGCACCCGCTTGGGCGCGCCGGGATACACGCCGCTGGCCCGGGCGGCGTCCAGCACCTGCCGGTCGGTGAGAGTCTCCGTCCCGGTGACGGAAACGCCCCAAATAAACCCGGCCAGGAAAAAGTACAGCCCCAGCCCGCACACCGCGCCCAGCACCAGTCCTTTCCGCCTGCGCACGCGCAGCAGCTGGAAGGGCGCGCCCTTCTTTTGGACGCACCGCACCCGCACCCGGCACCGGCGCACGGCGGGCCGCAGCCTTTTGTATTCTCCCACCCGGCAGCGGAGGACGGCCTTTCCGTCCCGGCGGCCGAATCCCCAAAAGCGGAAGCCCTGCTTCGCGCAGACGTTGAGGAAGCGCGCCGCGTCCCCGTCCACTTCAAATTCCGCATATCCCCACAGCCAATGAAAGACCCTTTCCAGCATCCGATCTCCTCCTACCAGCGGTACTCCACCCCGGCGATCAACCCCTCCACGCTGGCGGAATGTTCCGTCAGCCGCATGAGCCGCAGGCCCTGCCCGGCGATGCGCACGGTGAGCCTGCCGGTGCGGAAGATCACCTGTGCCTCGTCGTAATCCACGATCCCGTCGCAGCCGTCGATCACCGCGGCGCGGTTGCCCGTCAGGGTGATCACCGAACCGCCCGTCCCTTTCTGCTCCAAAATGACCCCTCCGTTTCTGGAAAATATATGTTGCCCGGCCTGAATGTATAACGGCGGCGGCACATAAGTATTTGCGAAGGGAGGGATTTTCACGACTTCCACACGGACATTTGGGGATTTTTTCAAATTTCTGCGGGCGAAGGCTGCTCTGTTCTGGGCGGCCTTTTCGGTGCTGGCGGGGCTGGCGCTGGTGGTCTACGCCGAGGAGATCCGCTCCGCCCTCCGGGACAGCATCACCTACTGCCTGACGGTGCTGGTGCCCGCGCTGTTCCCGTTCATGGCGGTGACGGGGCTGGCGGTCAGCTCCGGCGCAGGCGAGGCGCTGGGGGCCTGGCTGGGGTTTTTCACCCGGCGGCTGTACCGGCTGCCGCCCTGCTGCGGGGCGGTGATCCTCATGGCGTGCATCGGCGGGTATCCGGCGGGCGCCAAGGGCGTTTCGCTGCTGCTGGAGCAGGGCAGGATCGACCGGGAGCAGGCGGGCCGGATGCTGCTGTTCTGCGTCGATCCGGGCATCGCCTTTGTGGTCACTTTCGTGGGCGCGACCGTTTTGGGCAGCGCCCGAACAGGCTGGCTGCTGTTTGCCGCCGTCACGCTGGCGGGGCTGCTGCTGGGGATCGTGGCGGGCATCGGCAAACCCCTGCCGCCGAAGACCCGTGGGCGATCCGCCGCCCCACCCACTGGGGTGCTTATCGGCTCCGTCACGGGAGCCTGCCGCAGCGTGCTGCTCATGTGCGGGTGCATCGCGGCCTTCGCCTGCTTCTCGGCGATCCTCCACGGCTGCGGCCTTTTTCAGTGGATCGCCGCCCGGCTGGCCGCCACAGGGCTTTGCACCTCTGCCGAATCCGCCGCCCTCTGCGCCTTCCTGCTGGAAGTCACCGGCGGGGTGGGCGCCGCTGCGGAATTGCGCGCGGGCCCGGCGCTGTACGCCTTTGGGTTGGCCTTTGGCGGGCTCTGCGTGCACATGCAGGTCTTCGCCCTGTTCAGAGAACTGCCCGTCCGCCGGGGCAAGTTTTTCCTGTTCCGGTTTCTCCATGGCGGGCTGGCCGCCGGCATTTTCCTCCTGCTCCACCGTCTGCTGCCCGGCGCGCAGGAGGCGGCCCTGCAAGCCTCCGCTTTGCCCGGGGGCGTCGCCCTTTCCGGCACCTGGATGGGCGGGCTCTCCCTCCTGCTGATGTGCGTGGCCTTCCTGCTGGCGGCGGGCGGCGACGCCTCCAGCCCGCCCGCTTGACCCCACCCGCCGCCTCACCGTCCCGGCCCCGCGGCGCGGGGCCGGGACGCGGCCGCCCTCCGGGCGGCCGGAGCCGGG
>CANRMX010000021.1 GCA_947631855.1 uncultured Clostridia bacterium
CGATTTGGCCGGTTCCTTCTTCTCTTTTTTGTGAACGTTTTTCCTTCGCTGTCCAATATGTATTGTAGCACTACAAAAAAGATTACGAAAAGTTTACAAATCGTCTTGACAACACCCCGGCGGACGCGATACAATATAAGCACAATGCACAAGGGTGCTTCATTATATTTTCTCTGTTTTTTATACAGGTTCATTTTTCTGTTTATATACCGCCCAGGGAGAGGTGTGGGATTTTCCCGGCGGGAAACTTTGAAAATATCATCGAAAAGGATCAATCTGTCCGTAGATATCCGAAAAGGACTATGTGCATCGGAAGGGCTGCGGGGCTCCGGAAAACCGGAAGCCGCGGCGCTTCCCTTTCGTTTTTTCCATCAGAATTTTCAGTTCATCAAAGGAGGTGCCCGTTTGGGTCAAGTATCAGTAGTGCTCTGCGTGGTCATCGCGGTGGTCGCGGCGGTTTTGGCGGGGGCCCTGGCGTTTTTCTTTGGGATCGCCTACCGCAAAAACAAGGCCGAGTCCGCTATCGGTTCCGCCGAGCAGGAAGCCAAAAGGATCGTGGGCGACGCGGTGAAGGCCGCCGAGGCCCGCAAGAAGGAGATCGTTCTGGAGGGCAAGGATGAAGTCCACCGCCTGCGGAACGAGTCGGAAAAGGAGCTCAATTCCCGCCGCAAGGAGATCCAGCATCAGGAACGCCGGGTGCAGCAGAAAGAGGAAAACCTGGAGAAGAAGCTGGAGAATGCCGAGCGCAAGGAGGAGCAGATCGAGCAGAAGAACCGCAAGGCCGAGGAACGCCTGAAAGAGGCGGAGGCCGTGCGGAAGAGCCAGATCGACATGCTGGAAAAGATTTCGTCCTTTTCCAGCGAGCAGGCGCGGGAGTACCTGCTGGCCAACCTGGAGAACGAGCTGACCCACGAAAAAGCCGTGAAGGTCATGGAATTCCAGCAGCAGACCCGGGAGGAATGTGAGAATTCCGCACGGGAGATCATCGCCACGGCCATTCAGCGCTGCGCGGCGGATCAGGTCTCCGAGGCCGCCATCAGCGTGGTGCCCCTGCCCAACGACGAGATGAAGGGCCGGATCATCGGCCGGGAGGGCCGCAACATCCGCTCCATCGAGACGCTGACCGGTGTGGACCTGATCATCGATGACACGCCCGAGGCCATCACCCTGTCGTCCTTTGAGCCGGTGCGCAGGGAGATCGCCCGCGTCGCCCTGGAGAAGCTGATTGCCGACGGCCGCATCCATCCCACCCGCATCGAGGAGATGGTGGAGAAGGCCCGCCGGGAAGTGGAATCCACCATCAAGGCCGAGGGCGAACGGGCCGTGCTGGAGGTGGGCGTCAACGGCGTGCACCACGAGCTGGTGAAGCTCCTGGGCCGGCTGCGCTATCGCACCAGCTATGGCCAGAACGTGCTCAACCATTCCAAAGAAGTGGCCTTCCTTTCCGGGATGATCGCGTCCGAATTGGGATTGGACCCTACCGTGGCCAAGCGCGCCGGATTGCTGCATGATATCGGCAAGGCGCTGGATCACGAGGTGGAGGGCTCCCACGTGCAGATCGGCGTGGAAGTGGCCCGCAAGTACCGGGAAAGCGAAGCGGTGGTCCATGCCATCGCCGCCCATCACGGCGATGTGGAGGCCAAGACCATCGTGGCGTGCATCGTGCAGGCGGCCGACGCCATTTCCGCCGCCAGGCCGGGCGCCCGCCGGGAGAATCTGGAGAATTACATCAAGCGGCTGGAGAAGCTGGAAGAAGTCGCCTCCTCTTTCGAGGGTGTGGACAATTGCTATGCCATCCAGGCCGGCCGCGAGGTGCGCATCATGGTGAAGCCCGAGGCCGTCTCCGACGAGCAGATGACCCTGCTTGCCCGGGACATCTGCAAGAAGATCGAGACCGATCTGGACTATCCGGGCCAGATCAAGGTCAACATGATCCGCGAAAGCCGTCGGATCGACTACGCGCGGTAAGCTGCCGGACCGGGGCGCCCAATGCCCCGGTCCTTTTTGCGCGGCACGGGCAGGGAGGAAGTATTCAGATGTTCAATGTACTGTGTATCGGCGACGTGGTGGGCAGCGTGGGCTGCCGGTTCCTGCGGGAGCGTCTGCCGTCCCTCAAGCGGATGAAGGGGGTGGATCTGGTCATCGCCAACGGAGAAAATTCCGCCGACGGCAACGGGATCACCCCGGTCTCCTGCCGCTCTCTGCTGGACAGCGGCGTGGACGTGATCACCACGGGCAACCACAGCTTCCGCCGGAAGGAATCCTTTGAGACCTATGATTCCTGCGAGACTCTGCTGCGCCCGGCGAATTTCCCCAAGGGCACCACGCCGGGCCGGGGCCTGTGCGTGGTGGATCTGGGCCGGGTGCGGGTGGCGGTGCTCAACATCATGGGCGTGGCCTATCTGGAGAATCTGGCCGACCCCTTCGATACGCTGGATGAGCTGCTCCGCACGCCCGACCTGCCGCCGGTGCGCATTCTGGATTTCCACGCCGAGGCCACCGGCGAAAAGCGGGCCATGGGCTACTACGCCGACGAGCGTATCTCCGCGCTGTTCGGCACCCACACCCATGTGCCCACCGCCGACGACTGCATCCTGCCCGGCGGCACGGGATACATCTCCGACGCGGGGATGACCGGGCCGCAGGAATCGGTGCTGGGGGTGAAGCCGGAGCTGATCATCCGCAAGCTGCACGAGAAGCTGCCGGTGCGGTTTGAAGTGGCCCAGGGCCCCTGCCGGATGGATTGTGTGTTATTCGGCATCGATGAAAAGTCGGGGCAGTGCGCAAGCGTGGAGCGCTTTTCGATTTGGTGATTGGTTCCCACCCGCAGCGTAAAAACAAAAAATTAAAATAAAAAAATAAGTTTTTTATTTTTGATTTTGTGCGCAAGCATCGAGCGCTTTTCGATTTGGTGATTGTTTCCTACCTGCGGCGTAAAAAAGTTTTTTATCTTGCCCGCCATCCACGGCATATAGAGAAAAAGGCTCTCCCACAAAACGTGGGGGAGCTTTTCGTGTTTGTGCGTGCATCCACATCAAGAGAGGGCGGTCTCGCTGGCAAAATCATAAACATTTTGGAAGCGCCTTTTCCTTTTGGTGCGCGGCTGTCTTCTCTTACAGGTTCAAAACAGTAGATTAAATGGCGGATTAAAAAAATCAAAGAAAAAACTTAATTCTTTTAATTTCGGTATTGACAAAGTGAAAGCGTTCCGCTATAATGCAGACAAAGGTTAACCTGATTATCAGAAAGGAAGTAGGATCAATATGGCAAATTCCACGTATCACGCGCCCTCGGTGTGCCCCGTGTGCGGCGCGCCCATGACCGTCACCCGGCTCACCTGCCACCACTGCGGGGCGGAGCTCACCGGCAATTTCTCGCCTTGCCGCTTCTGCCATCTGGAGGAGAAGCACCTGCACTTCGTGGAGACCTTCCTGCGGTGCAGGGGGTCCATCAAAGAGGTGGAAAAAGCCCTGGGGGTCAGCTACCCCACCGTGAAGAATATGCTGGAGGCCGCCCTCAACGCCCTGGGGCTGGGGGAGCAGGCCGAACTGCGCGCCGTCCGGGAGCAGGAGGAGCGGGCCGATATCCTTGCCCGTCTGGCCAAGAAGGAGCTGGATGTGGATACCGCCGTGGAGGCGCTGAATCAGCTGAAGGGAGGCAAATAAGATGGGCGAAGAAAAACGCAAAGTGCTGGAAATGCTGGCCGATGGGGTGATCTCCCAGGAGGACGCGGAGCGGCTTCTGGAGGCCCTGGGCGAAAGCATGGACGATGAGGACAAGCATGAAAAGCCGCAGGCGGAGCCCGATGAATCCGACCAGCCGGCGGTGGAGATTACAGCCACAGTCGTGGCCGAAAGCACGCAGGACACGGAGGATCCGCTGGACGATCCCATCCAGCAGGCGGTGGATGGGGCCGCCGCACAGGCCGAGAAGAAGCTGAATGGCCTGGGGGAGCGGATCGGCAGCATCGTGGGCGAAACGGTGGGCAAGATCTTCAACACGGTGAAGAAGCCCAAGGGGAATATCCCCAGCCTCACCCTGCACCCCGAATTCCCGGAGATGCCCGAAATTCCCAATATCCCCGACATTCCCGATGCGCCGGAGCCGCCCGGTGTGGTGCCCCTTGCCCCGGCGGAGACCGATCTGTACACCGGCGAGGTGCGGATGCCCGCCGAAGACGTGGACGGCCTGAAGGTGGTCTGGGTCTGCGGCGGCGTGCAGGTGCAGCCCCATGACGGCGAAGACCTGCTGCTGCGGGAGACCTGCAAAAATCCGCTGGAAGATCGGCAGCGGATGCGGGTGGTGCTGGACGGCAGCACCCTGCTGGTGCGCTTCATGCAGAAGAATTCCCAGCCGGAGACGGGCAAGCTGGAAAAGCAGCTGGAGGTGCTGGTGCCCAGGGCCCTTGCCCGGGAGCTGGACGATGTATCGGTGCGCACGGTGTCGGGTGCGGCGGCGGTGAGCGGCCTCACCTGCGACGGGCTGGCCCTGTCCAGCGTTTCCGGGGCGCTCTCCGCAGAGGACTGTCGGGCTGATTCCGCCAAGCTCCACTCGGGCGGCGGGGCCCTCTCCCTGCAGCGGGTCCTCGCCGATACGGTCGAGGCCCACAGCGGCTCGGGCAGCATCTCCGCTTGCGATGTCACTGCCGACGGGACAGACCTGCGCTCGGGTTCCGGCTCCATCTATGCCCAGTGCATCCACAGCGAGGAGACGAAAATCAACGCGGGCTCCGGCAGCATCACGGCGGAGGAGATCACCGGGGACAGCGCCTCCATCAGCACGGGTTCCGGGACGATCCGGGCCAGCGCGGTCCACTGCGACGATGCGGCGGCCCTCCGGGCCGGCTCCGGCGGCGTGGACGCCCAGGACATCACCGGGGAAAGCGTGTCCATCGCCTCCGCTTCGGGGCAGGTGCACGCCCAGTCGATCCACGGCGAAGACAGCGTGGAGCTCACCGGGGTCTCCGGCACGGTGACGGCGGAAGACGTCCACAGCGAGGGGAATGTAAAGCTTAGCACGTTGTCGGGCGGACTGCGGGCCGCAGGGCTCAATGTGGGCGAGGAATTGGCCTTCTCCACGGTGAGCGGCGGCATCTCCGCCGCCCTCACCCGGATGCCCGGGGAGATCAAGGTGAGCACGGTTTCCGCCCAGGCGGAGCTGACTCTGCCGGAATCGGAAGGCGGGTTTGCCGTCACCTACCAGGGCGGCCTCACCAGCGATTTCCCGCTGGACGGCCCGGTGGACAAGAACGGCGGCCAGGCGACCCACGGCGACGGGGAGACGGCCATCCACTTCTCCTCGATGAGCGGCCGGCTGCACCTCAAGAAAGCGGAATAAGGCAATATGATCGGAGGCCCCTCCCATTTGGGAGGGGCCTCCAAAACGTGGCGGCCAAGGGTAGGGCACTTGGCGTTTTTCACATCATGCGGTAGGCCTTGGGGAACCCCCTGCGAGGGTTCCCCACCGAAAAACAGTCCACTGGACTGTTTTTCGCCCCTCCTGCGCTTTCGGAGGAGTAAAGGCCGTGGAGAGCTGCTCCACACCTCGCAAACTTTTTCGAGAAAAAGTTTGACAAAAAGCTTTACGTTGTTTTGCTATCGCAAAATCTTTTTTTCAACAGGCTGCAAAAAGCCCCTCTTTTGCAGAGGGGCCTCCTTGCGTCCAACTTACAGCCGAATCTCTTTGCCCTCCCGGGCTGAACGGTAGGCCGCCAGCAGCAGTTCCACGGTGTCGCTCACGCCGGGGATGTCGTTGCGGAAGGGCCGATCCTCCAGCACGCACCGGTAAAAATCCCCGATGCACAGGCCGTGGCTGGCGCCCCAATACGCCTTGCCGGTGGGAGAGAGCTTGTCTGCCAGCCGATGATGTTCCACACTGCCGTCCTTCCAGCGCACGGTGATCTCCTGCTCCTCCATGCGCAGGGTGCAGTTCTCGCACAGCAGCTCCACCAGAACCGGGGAATCCGCACCGTGGGCGGTGGTGGCGAAGAACACCGCGGGCCGGCCGCCGAAATCTACCAGCGCTTCAAAGGTGTCCTCCACCTCGATCACGCCTTTCAGGTGGTGATTGGAGAGGCTGGCGTCCACGCCGGAGGCCGCGCCCAAAAACCAGCACAGCAGGTCCAGCGTGTGGATGGACTGATTCATCAGCACGCCGCCGCCCTCGGTGGTGAGGCTGCCCCGCCAGCCGCTTTCGGTATAGTAGGCGGCATCCCGGCGCCAGGTGACGAACGCCCTTGCCCCGGTGATTTTCCCGGGTCTGCCGGTAGCCAGCAGGGATTTCAAAAACTCGGTGCCGGGGTTGTAGCGATTCTGAAAGCACACGCCCACCCGGACATTTTCCGCCGCCAGGCTGCGGAATTCTGCCCATTGGGATTCGTTCACCGCCGGCGGCTTCTCCGTGAACACGTGGATGCCCCGGGCCGCCGCCAATTTAGCCATGGGGGTGTGCAGGGGGTGGGGGGTGCAGAGATGCACCACGTCGATGGATTCCTGCGCCAGCAGGGCTTCCAGCGAATCATACGCCCGGCAGCCGTAGGTTTTGGCCATGGCCTGGGCCCGCTCCGGCCGGATATCCGCGCAGGCGACCAGATCGGCGGTCTCCTGGGCGGACAGCACCTGGGCGTGGGTCTGGGCGATGCCGCCGCAGCCGATGATGGCGGCTCTCAATTTTTTCATACCTGCGCCGCCTCCCTTGCCCCGGGGATTTCCGCCAGCAGGGCGCGGAGGGAATCCAGCGCCAGCTTCCAGGCAGATTTGCCGTCCAACGCGGTCTCCCGGTGCTTCGCGTCCTGTTCCAGCGCGGAAAGGCCCATGAAATTCACCAGATGGGGCTCCATGGAGAGAAATCCCCGATAGCCGCCGCCGATCAGATCAGTAAGGATCTCCCGCACGTGGCCGTCGCCCCGGCCCGCCGGGACGATCTGCTTCGTGTCCCACACCGCGTCCTTGATGTGCACATATGCGATGTACGGCTTGAGCAGTTCATAGGCGGGCAGGGTCTCCTGGCCCACCTCCACGAAATTGGCGAAGTCGAACACGGCTTTCAGATTGGGTCCGGCCAGCCGCTGGAGGATCTCCAGACAGCGGGGAGCCGTGTCGCCGTAGATGCCCTTCTCGTTTTCGTGGAGCAGCACGGAATCCCAGCACTTGGCTTCCTCCGTAAAGGCGTATAGCTTGTCGAGCACTTCCTCCCGGAAGTCCGCCGGGTCGCTGTCCTTGGGGATGTAGAAGCTGAAGATGCGCACATAGGGCGCGCCCAGCTCCTTCTGAATTTCCAGCGTGCGCTTGAGCTTTTCCATCTGGGGCGCGAAATCCGCGCCGATGGGGCTTTTGCCCACAGGCGAGCCGATGGAGGACACGGCGATGCCGCTCTCCGCCAGCTTCAATTTGACTTCCCGCAGTTTGTCGGGGGTGAGATCGGACACATTCACGCCGTCGGCGCCGCGCAGCTCGATGTGCGTCAAGCCGAATTCCTTTACAGCTTCCAGCTGGGCGTCGAAGTCCGGGCTGATCTCGTCGGAAAATCCTGAAATCGTCAATCGTTTCATACGCACCTCAATAGGTCCCTTCGGTGGAGAAGGTGACCGGTCTCACCGTCCGCTTCACGGACGCGGCCCGCCGCTTGTCGAGTTCACTGAGGAACAGCGCCTCGTCGAAGGGGATCTCCACCGGCCGCCCCAGCCAGGAGGACAGGTGCATGGCGTTGGAGAGGGTCACGCCGTTGATGCCCTCCGCGCCCGGCGCCACCAGGGGCTCGCCCCGGAGGATGGCCCCGGCGAAGGCGTTCAGCACCCCCACGTGCTGGGGATTCTCCCCGTCGGTCTCCACGATGTGCTTTTCGCAGGCGGGCTGGGCGAATCCCTCGGGGCAGGTGACGCAGAATTCCCGCTCGTCCTGGGCCAGCTGCCAGAAGGTGAGCACGTTGTTTTCGCACACCAGCTTGCCCAGCGTGCCGCTGACCTCAAAGCGATTGGTGCCCGGGGCGTCGCCGGTGGTGGTGACGAACACGCCGGTGGCGCCGTTTGCAAATTCCATGTAGGCGGTCACGTCGTCCTCCACTTCGATATCGTGCCATTTGCCGTTGTGGCAGAAGGCCTGGACGGTTTTGGGCAGGCCGCAGATCCACTGGAGCAGGTCCAGCTGATGGGGCGATTGATTGAGCAGCACGCCGCCGCCTTCGCCGTCCCAGGTGGCGCGCCAGTCGCCGGAATCGTAATAGGCCTGGGTGCGGTACCAATCGGTGATGATCCAGTTCACCCGTTTGATTTTGCCCAGCTCGCCGCCCTGCACCATTTCGTGCATTTTGCGGTAGACGCAGTTGGTGCGCTGATTGAACATCATGCCGAAGACTTTGCCGCTTTTCTCCGCCGCCAGATTCATCTCCCGCACCGCCTGGGTGTAGACCCCTGCCGGCTTCTCGCACATCACGTGCAGCCCTGCCTGGAACGCCTCGATGGCCAGGGTGGGGTGCTGATAGTGGGGCACCGCCAGCAGCACCGCGTCGCACAGCCCGCTGTGGATCAGTTCGCTGCCCTCCTCGAAGATGGGCGTGCCCGCAGGCAGGGTGGCCTTGCCCCATTCCCGGCGGTCGGCCCGCCGGTCCGCCGCGGCACAAACCTCGATCTCCGGGGTCTTGCCGGCCAGAATGTTGGCAATATGGCCGCTGCCCATGTTGCCCATACCGATCATGCCCAGCTTGATCTTGTCCATCCAATCACTCCGCTTCTGTAGGATTTAGTTCCATTATAACCGGGCGCTGGCAAAAGTCAAGTGGCGGGCAGGGCCCGCTGCCACTTCGCGGGCCAAACGCAATTTTCGCTGCGCTCAAATAGCGTTGCGCAATCCTCGCTTTGCTCGGATAGCGGCGCGCTGTAAGGCGTGCTGGCGCGATTTGGAAACGACTTGACAGGTCGCGGAATTTACTGCGTGCTGGAAACCGGTGCGCTTCGCACGCACACAATTTGCCCCGAGCCAAGTACCTGCGGCGGCTCGCCGCCCGCCCGCCTCCTCAGCCGCCTACGGCGGCTCTTTCCTCGCAGAGGAAAGCGGCCCCACTGTGCGGGGCCGGATGAGGCGGGCAGGGCAGGCTGCGTCCTACGGGCGGGAGCAGAATCAACAAAAACGCAAAAACGCGGCCCTTCCTGCATAGAAATGACCAGGAAAGCAAAGGGGATGACGCGATGAGAAGCCGGGAGAAGCAGCGGGGGAATTTCCTGTACGGGGCGCTGATCCTTGCCCTGGGCATGGCGGTGGTCAAGGGGATCGGGGCGCTGTTCAAGATCCCTTTGACCTACACGGTGGGCGAGTACGGCATGGGGCTGTTCAACGTGGCCTACAGCTTCTACGGGCCGGTGTTCAGCCTGGCCACGGCGGGGCTGCCGGTGGCGGTGTCGCGGCTGGTGTCGGAGAGCCGGTCGCTGGGCAGATGGCAGGATGTGCTGCGGTATAAAAAGACGGCGCTGCCGCTGTTCCTTGCGCTGGGCGGGATCGGCATGGCCCTGCTGACCGGCTTCGCGCCCTTTTACTGCCGGCAGGTCATCGGCACGGAACCCGCGATCCTGCCCATGCTGGCGCTGGCTCCGGCGATTCTCTTTGCCTGCGGCAGCTCGGTGTACCGCGGATATTTCGCGGGATTGCAGGACATGGCCCCCACGGCGCTGTCCCAGATCGTGGAAGCCTTGGTGAAGCTGGTGCTGGGGCTGGGCTTGAGCCGCTGGGCGGCAGCGGCCTGTAGGCAGGAATATGTCCTGCGCGGCACGGTGCTTTCCATGCGCCCGGCGGATGCGGGCCAGGCGGAGCTGCTCACCCTCTCGGTGGCGGCGGCAGGGGCGATCTTGGGCGTGACCTTTGGCTCGGCGGCGTCCCTGCTCTATCTGGCGCTCCGCAGCCGCTTTCGGTGCAGGATCGACCCGGCGCTTTTGCAGTGCGCCCCACCGGCGGTGGGAAAAAGGACCGCCGCCCGCCGCCTGCTCAGGATCACCGCGCCGGTGGCGATGGGGGCGGCGGCGTCCAATGCGGCGGGGCTCATCGACGCCACGGTGCTGCAAGGCAGGCTCCAGGCGCTGCTTGCGGAGAATCCAGAAATGCTCACCACCCGCTTTGCCGGGATGATCCCGCCCACCTACCTGGGCAATCCCCAGTCCATCCCCACGTTCCTCTACGGCTGCTACACCCTGGCCATGACCGTCTACCTGCTGGCGCCCGCCCTCACCCAGACCATCGGGGTCAGCGCTCTGCCCGCCGTGACGGAGGCCTGGGCCCGGGGCGATGGGGAGGCGCTGGAAAACCGCATCTGCACCGCGGCCAAGGTGACGGCCCTGTGCTGCTTTCCCGCAGGGCTGGGGATCACGGCGGTGGCGGGGCCGGTGGTGGAAGTGCTCTATGGGCCGGGCGGCTCGGCGGCAATCGTCACCGGGGTGCTGCGCATTTTGGGCATCGCCGCGGTCTTTGCGGCCCTGAGCACGCCCCTTTCCAGCATGCTGCAAGCAGTGGGCCGGGCCGATCTGCCGGTGAAGCTGCTCCTGGCCGCTATGGCGCTGAAACTCTTGGCCAACCGCTTCCTCTGCGGGATCGAATCCATCCACATCTACGGCGCGGCCATGGGCACCCTGCTGTGCTACGCCTTTTTTGCGGTGGGGCAGTGGATCGCCCTGCGAAAGGCCGCCGGCGTGCGGATGACCCTCACCCGGCTGCTGCTTGGGCCCTGCGTCTGCGGGTGCCTCTGCGCCCTGGCGGCGGGCGCTTGCTGCCAATTTCTGGAAAAAGTGCTGCCGGCGGGCAGGCTGTTCGCGGCCCTGGGACTGGGGATCTCGGTGCTTTTGGGCGCCGCGGTGTACGCCGCCGGGCTGCTTTTCACCGGTGCGCTGGAGAAAAGCGAATTATTTTTGATGCCTGGCGGACAAAAAATTGCAAAAACTCTTGAAAAATGGGGATGGGTGTGATAGAATACGCTTGCTACAAGTTTAATTGGCGATGTAATCGCGCAGCAGAGCCCCTGCGGTAGGGTGCTGCGGGCACCGCCGAAGTTTATCAACAGGAGGAAATCCAAATGAACAAGACTGAACTCATCGCGGCAACCGCCGCCAAAGCGGGCATCAGCAAGAAGGATGCCGACGCCGCCGTCTCCGCAGTTATCGATGTTATCACCGAAGCGCTCACCAAGGGCGAAAAAGTCCAGCTGGTTGGCTTCGGCACCTTCGAGGTCCGCTCCCGTGCGGCCCGCACCGGCCGGGATCCCCGCACCGGCAATAACATCGACATCCCTGCCTCCAACGCGCCCGCCTTCAAGGCCGGCAAAGCCCTGAAGGACGCTGTCAACAAGTAAGGTTGCGAGAAAGCTGGCGGACCGTGCAAACGGCCCGCTTTTTCTTTAGCCGCAAAAGCGGCGGTAAAATCAAACGGAAAGGAGTGAGCAGGATGCGGCTGGATAAATATCTCAAGGTCTCCCGGCTGATCAAGCGCCGCACGGTGGCGAACGAAGCCTGCGACGCCGGCCGGGTGCTGGTGAACGGGAAGATCGCCCGGGCGTCCTACGACGTGAAAGAGGGCGACAGGATCACCCTGGCCCTGGGCGAACGGGAACTCCAGGTGGAGGTGCTTTCGGTGCGGGAAGTGGTGCGCAAGGAAGAAGCCGTGGAGATGTACCGGGTGATTTCGGAATGATCGGGCCCTTCGGCGCATATTCCTTTTCTTGACGGGACGCGTCCCGGAGAGAGGAGCGGGAATATGGCCGAAGCCCAAAAGCCCATGAAAAAACACCAGCTCACCGTTGACGGCCGGGAGAAGCTCACCGCCGTGGGCATCCGCCGGGTGGATTCCTTCAGCCCGGAGCTGATCACCGCCCAGACCGACCTGGGGCAGCTGAACATCAAGGGAGAGGGCCTGCACATCGAGACCCTGAGCAGCGAGACCGGAGATATGCTGGTCACCGGCAAGGTGGCGGCGCTTTCCTACACCCAGGGCAGCCCGGCCACCGGGTTTTTCGGGCGGCTGTTCAAATGACTGCGCTCAGCTGGGAGACCCTGTTTTTCTGCCTGGCCACCGGCGCGGCCCTGGGGCTGCTCTATGCGGTGTTCGCGGGCGTGCGCGCTCTGCTGCGGGCCGGGAAAGTGCTCACCGCCGTGCTGGACGTGGTCTTTTGCCTGCTCTGCGCGGCGGCGGTCTTTTTGTGCGCCCTGGCGCTGGATAAGGGGCGGCTGCGCATGACCCAGGCCGTCCTGCAGCTGGTGGGCGGGTGGGCCGCGGCGCAGGTCTTCTGCCCGCTGACCGTGGGCACGGTGCGGGTGCTGCGGAAAATCTCGCGGCGGGCCGGGCAGATTTTGGGGAGGCCCCTGGGGATTTTTCGGGGGCATTTTCGGCGAAAGAGGCCCGTCGCTCCAAAAAAACCGGAGAAAAACCGAAAAAAGGGGAAAAAAGCGTAAAAAAAGGCTTGAAAAACTTATGTTGACCAGTATATAATAATAGGACAAGGGGTTTATCCTGTCCGCATGGAGGCGATGGACTTGGACAGTGAAAAGAGAAAAAGCGTGTTTGGTTTCTGGCCTTTGAAACTGGCCATGTTCGTGCTGGCCGGCGCGGCGCTGATCACCCTGGTGCTGTGGCAGGTGCGCATCGCCGATAAGCGCGCCGAGCTGGACGCGCTGAATCAGCAGATCGCCGTGCAGCAGACCCGCAACGAGGAGATCCGCAGGGAAGTGGACGCCTTGGACACCCAGGAAGGGATGCGGTCCTATGTGGAGCGCAAGGCCCGGGAAGATCTGGATTTTGCCCGGCCCGACGAGCGCGTTTTTGTGGATGTGGGCGGCGGCAGTTGAGCGCCGCAGGATCGAATAGACCGTAGATGCCAGAGGGGAGTTTACATCGGAATGCAGATTGAAGCAGGAGAGATCTACGAGGGCAAGGTGACCGGTATCACCAAGTTCGGCGCGTTCGTCACCTTTGAGGACGGCCAGACCGGGATGGTGCATATCTCCGAGGTGGCGCCTGTTTTTGTCAACGACATCAAGGACTTTGTCACGGAGGGGCAGACCGTGAAGGTGAAGGTGCTCTCTTTGGGCGACAACGGGAAGATCAGCCTTTCCATGCGCAAGGCCCTGCCCGAAGGCCAGCAGCACCGGCCCCGCAGACCCGATGGCTCCATCAGCCGGGGAGAGAAGCGCACCGGCCCGAAGCCGCCTCGTCCGCCCCGGGAGCCCCAGAGCGGCCCGGGACGTCCGGGAGATTTCGAGTGGCAGAGCCGCCGCAACGACAGCGGCAGCTTCGAGGACATGATGTCCCGGTTCAAACAGACCAGCGACGAGAAGATGTCCGATCTCAAGCGCAGCGGCCTGGACACCCGCCGTGGGAATTCCCGCTGGGGCCAGCAGAAATAGTGCAGAAGACGCCCCGACCCCGAGGCGTCTTTTCGATATGCGGAAGCAGAATTTTCAGAGGAGCAGGATAGGAGGTCAAAAGATGAAAAGGAAAGCAAAAGCCATGCGGCTGCTGGCGGCGCTGTGCGCCCTGGCGATTTTGGCCGGGTGCAACGGGCAGGATCCCGAGGAGAATACCTATGGAGCCATGGCCGCCGGGCCCCAGGTGTCTGGGAAGACCAACGTGGTGCTGACGGGCGGCACGCTCACCTTCGACATACCGCCCCTGGCGGAAGCGGAGGATCCCATGCACCCAGCGGGCAGCTACATGCTGGAGATGGCGCTCAAAAACACCGCCGGCGCTGCGGAAACGGTGCAGCTTGCCCTGCGGATGGACGGCGCAGACGCTGCCGCTGCGGAACGCTTCGCGGTGGAGGCGGACGGCGTGCCGGTGGAGACGGTGCTCCATCAGACCCGGATGCCCCGGGACAGCCTGCAGGGCAGCGCCACGGCCTGGGAGCTGCCGGAGCAGGAAACCCACCGAAACGGGCCGTTGTCCGGAGATTTGACCGTGACCCAATACACCTACACCCTGACGCCCAAGGAGGACATCGAATACGGGCAGCAGCCCTGGTTCCGTGTGGAGCTGGATCCCGCTGTCCAGCGGGTGATCGTGCCCGAAACCACCGTGGTGGGCGACGGCGAGCTGTGGTGCTCGGTGTTCGACGAGTACCCGGAAAACGGGGAGAAGCAGCCGGTGGGCGACCGGTGGTTCACCTTCTTCGTGGTGGGCGAGCCCCTGTCGGCGGAGCCGGAATGGCGCTTCATCGTGGACCGCAATTCGACGGTTGAGAGCATCACCCCGCTGCAGACGGAGACCATGACTTTTGCGGAGATGCTGGGCCACGCCCAGGTGAAGCGGGCCTTGTCCGCCGCCAAGCTGGACACCAAGGGGCTGAACGCCACGGAGCGCACCCAGCTCTATCGGGACAGGCTCACCGAGATGCTGGACGCGGACTGCTACGACGGGGCGCTGGATCTTTCCTGCCTCAACGGGCCGTTGCTCTACTGGCTGGAATACAGCCTCACCCTGGAGCCCAGTGAGGAGCTGGTGCACACGGTGACCGGGCCCATGTATCCCACGGTCTACACCGCCTATAAGCCCTATAAATACGGGTATGATTTCGATATCGCCACCCTGAGCAGCTGGGCACGGCAGGGCAGCCTGACCTTCGACGTCCACACGTCGGATGTGTTCGTCCCGCAGCACGAAGAGGACGCGCCCCCTGCGGATGGCTATCCACGGCTGGTGCCCCTCAGCGGCGATGAAGGCGGCCCAGGGGTCATCCTGTGCACCGTGCCCGACCCCAAGCTGCGGTTCAAGCTGGCCAATTACCTCTGGGTATTTTTGGGCATCGCCGGGGTGCTGGTGATCTTCGGCGTGGTGGGCTGGTACCCACAGTGGAAATTCAGAAAGCAGTACAAAGGCGAGTATCGGGGAAAGAAGGGATGACCATGCGGGAGATCACGGCGGAGCAGATCGCCCAGGCGGTGCGGGACGCGTGCATCGCGGCCAACCGGGAGCTGCCGGAAAGTCTGGAAAAGCGGGTGCGGGACAGCGCCGCATTGGAGGAGCAGCCCCTGCCCCGGTCGATCTTGGAGGATCTGGGCCGCAACCTCACCGCCGCCAGGGAGATGGGCATCCCCATCTGCCAGGACACCGGCATGGCGGTGGTGTTTGCTGAGGTGGGCCAGGAGGTGCACATCCTGGGCGATTTCGGCGCGGCCGTCAATGAGGGCGTGCGCAGGGGTTATCTGGAGGGCCTGCTGCGGTGCTCGGTGGTGGGGGATCCCCTCCGGCGGGCAAACACCGAGGACAACACCCCGGCGGTGCTCCACACCCGGCTGGTGTCGGGAGACAAATTGACCCTCACCGTGGCCCCCAAGGGCTTCGGCAGCGAAAACATGAGCCGGTTGAAGATGTTCACTCCCGCCGCCCGGGCGGAGGATATTGTGGATTTCGTGGCGGAGACGGTGCGCATCGCCGGCGGAAGCCCCTGCCCGCCGGTGGTGCTGGGTGTGGGCATCGGCGGGGATTTCGAGCTGTGCGCCGAGCTGGCCAAGCGCGCCCTCTGCCGGGACGTGGATGTGGCCAATCCCGATCCCTACTACGCCGCGCTGGAGGACAGGATGCTGGCCGCGGTGAACGCCACCGGCGTGGGGCCCCAGGGCTTTGGGGGAAAAGTGACGGCGCTGAAGGTCAACATCGAGACTTTTCCCACCCACATCGCCGGACTGCCCGTGGCGGTGAACGTGGGCTGCCATGTGACGCGGCACGTGACGGTGGAGCTGTGATGGGGCCGCGAGGCGGCTTGCGCAGGTTGGGAAAAATCCCGCTGCAAAAACTGTGATAATTTCCCAAAAAGCTGCTTGCATTTCCCGCGAAACTGTGATAAAATATGAATGAACCCAAAGAGGGTTCGGAGAATCTCAAAGAAAGGGTCGGTGCAGGCTATGAAGATCACTGTTGTCGGCAGAAAAGTGAATCTGCGGAATAATTTTAAAGAGCTGGTAGAACGCAAGCTGGAGAAGTTCAATCGCATCTTCGACGAGGACGCCGAGGCCACCGTCACCGTGACGGTGGAGCGCAACCGCCAGACGGTGGAGATCACCATCCGGCAGCGGGGCGTGGTGTATCGCGCCGAGGAGACCGCCATGGAAATGAACGACACGCTGGATCACGTCATCAGCGCCCTGGGCAGGCAGATCCGCCGGAACAAGACCCGGCTGGAGAAGGCCCGGAAGATCACCCCCAAGGATGCCTTCCCCGACGACTACTACGACGAGCCCGACGAGGAGCTGACGGTGGTGCGCACCAAGCACTTCCCCATCCAGACCATGGGCGTGGACGAGGCCATTTTGCAGATGAACCTGCTGGGCCACGAGTTCTTCCTGTTCCGTGGGGTGGACAGCGGCGACTACAACGTGGTGTATAAGCGCAAGGGCGGCGGCTATGGCCTGCTGGCCCCCGACGAGGACGACGAATAAAACGATAACAGGCGGGGCTTCCCCGCCTGACTTTTTCCAGTGCACGCTATTTTAATTCCGTCCCTTCGGCGGACATGCGCCGACGAAGGGACCCCTTGAGAGAAAAACGGCGCAGGCGGTGTCCGTTAGGGCGCAAGCCAAGCCGGTTTTCGACGAAAAGGGGGAATCGGGGGAAAAAGCACGGAGCAAGGCGAGCACAGCGAGCCGCAGCGATCGTGTTTGTCCCTCGAAATAAAGGCGGGGACAACCCCGCTTTTTCTTTGGAGGGCTTTATGACAGACGCTATGATTTTCTGCGCCCCGTGCCTGCTGGGCGTGGAGGGCTTGGCCGCCGAAGAACTGCGGGCCATGGGCGCGGCCGACGTGCGGGCGGAGAACGGCCGGGTGCTCTTTGCCGGGGACGAAGCCCTGCTGGCCCGGGCCAATCTGAACAGCCGGGTGGCCGAGCGGGTGCTGATCCTACTGGGAGAATTCGACGCCCGCAGCTTTGAGGAGCTGTTCCAGGGTGCGAGGGCCCTGCCCTGGGAGGAATTCATCGGCAAAGAGGACGCCTTCCCGGTGACGGGCAGCAGCCTGAACAGCCAGCTGCACAGCGTGCCGGACTGCCAGGCCATCCTCAAAAAGGCGGTGGTGGAGCGGCTGAAAAGCCGGTACCACCTGAGCTGGTTTCCCGAGAGCGGCCCGGTGCACCGCATCCGCTTCCGGCTGATGAAGGACCGGGTCAGCCTGATGCTGGACACCAGCGGCGATCCCCTGTACAAGCGGGGCTACCGCACGGAATCCAACGGCGCACCCATGCGGGAGACCCTGGCGGCGGCGCTGGTGCAGCTGGGCCGGGTGCGGCCGGACGGGAATTTCATCGACCCATTTTGCGGATCGGGCACCCTGCCCATCGAGGCAGCGCTCTATGCCAAAAACATTGCGCCGGGCAGGGGCAGGGGATTTGCCGCCGAAAGCTGGGCGCAGAGCCACAGGGAGATCTGGCGGGCAGAGCGCCAACGGGCCGACGCGCTCATCCGCCGGGACGCACCTTTCCGGGCCGCCGGGTACGATATCGACCCACACTGCCGGGAGCTGACCCTGGCCAATGCCCGGCGGGCCGGGGTGGCCGATTGCGTGAGCGCGGCGGTGCGGGATATCCGGGACTTTGACCGCAGCGCCCGGTACGGCTGTGTGGTGTGCAATCCGCCCTATGGGGAGCGGCTGGGCGATCTGCAGACCGCCCGGGAGCTCTATCGCCGCATGGGCGAGGTCTTTGCCCGCCAGCCCGGGTGGAGCTATGGGATCATCACCCCGGAGGAGGAATTCGAGCGCATCTTCGGCCGCCGGGCCGACAAGCGCCGCAAGCTCTACAACGGCATGATCCGCTGCCAATATTACCAGTATTTCAAATAGAACGGGGGCGCTCCACCTGAAAAAGCACGTGGGGCATATCCACCCCGCGATAGTGCTTGATGTACCCGGTGTCCGCCAGGCGCATCCCGTTGCGTTTGGCCACGTTTTGCGAGGCGGTATTCGTGTCGCGGATGATGGAGCCGACCGCCTCGGCATGGAGGGACTGGAAAGCGTATTCCCGGCAGGCAATGGCCGCCTCGGTGGCGTAGCCCCGGTGCCAGTAGGCGCGATTTAAAAGATACCCCACTTCCAGCACTTCCCGCTCCTTCCAGCGCTGGCGGGTCAGGCCGCACTGGCCGATCATCTGTCCCGTCTCCTTGAGCACCACCGCCCACAGGCCATAGCCCAGCTGCGCATACCGCCGCAGTTGATTCTCCAGCCAATCCTGGGTCTCTGCTGCGCTGAAAGCGCCCTCATAGGCGTACATGGTCTGTTCGTCCTGCAAGATCGCGGCCAGCGCCGGGTAATCGGCCTGGGTCATCTCCCGGAGGTACAGCCGTTCAGTTTCCAGTTTCATGTTGCTCGCTCCTTTTTGTTTTTTTAGACGCAGATTTCCGATTATACAGGAGCACGGGGCAGATGTCAACCCTTTTTGATGGACAAGCAGGCGGCCGGGAGGGAGAAAAAATCCAGAGACGTTTGGCAGGTCTGCCCATGGACAAAAAAACGCGGGGGGGGGGTACAATAGACTTCCACACTTTATTCACCCCAAGGAGGACGCTATGGACAACAAAATTCTGGAAAAGAACCGCACCTATTGGAACGACCACGCCGATCTCTGGTTCGGCACCACCTCTCTGCCGGAGCTGGGGGTGTACTTCCCGCTGGAGACCGATCTCCACCTCTTCGGCGACGTGACCGGCAAGCGGTTGCTGGAGATCTGCTGCGGCAGCGGGCACTCTCTCCAATATCTGGCGGAGCGGGGCGCGGCGGAGCTGTGGGGCGCGGATCTCTCCCAAAAGCAGCTGGAGAACGCCGAAAAGCTGCTGGCCGAAAGCGGATATTCCGCCCACCTGATCTGCGGCCCCATGGAGGAGGTTCTGCCCGTGCCCCAGGGATATTTTGATCTGGTCTACTCCATCTACGGCGTGGGCTGGAGCACCGATCTGCCGGGGACGTTCCGGAAGATCGCGTCCTATCTCAAGCCCGGCGGGACGTTCATCTTCAGCTGGGCCCATCCCCTCAACTACTGCGTGGGGTATTCCACCGACGAGTGCCGGGTGGTGGAGGAGCCCGACGGCTCCTTCCGGCTGACCCGCAGCTACTTCGACGAGAACTACTTCACCATGCCCGTCCACGACAGCACCATCACCTTTGCCAATCACAAGATATCCACGTATGTCAACGCCCTGGCCGACGCGGGATTTGTCATCGAGCGCATGGTGGAGGCAAACGATCAGGCCGCCCACGACGACGCGCCCCACAGCCCCAAGGCACGCCGCGCCCTGCTGACGCCCAACTCCATGTGCTTCAAGGCCCGGAAGGGGTAAGCGCCTCGACAGCTTGCCGACACAGCGTGAAGTTTTTCGCCAAGCCTTTTTACAAAAAGGCTTGCAAGGTGTGGAGCAGCGCTCCACGACCTTTATCGTCGAGAAGCGCAGGAAAGAGGAACCTACGCAGGGGTTCCCCAAGAATTAGCGGCCTGTTCATGGCCAGTTGATGAAGGCAGTCCGCAAGGAACGGGTGATGGTGCCCCACCGGGGCCCCATCTATTTCGTTGCGCAGGGTGTGAGTTTATGAAGGAATTGTTAAAAGTCAAATTTTTCTAAGAAAGGTATTGACTTTTCCTGACCATGCGGCTACAATAGGGTTAGCACTCGAGGAAGTAGAGTGCTAATCCAATGCGATTCGCGCCTTTCCCCGGAGAGCGCGAGAAAGATCATCCGGGGAGAAAGGAACGGCCCCTATTTTTGAAAATCTCAGGGCCAAAGGTGTGTTGTTATGACCGTTAAACCCCTTCTCGACAGAGTGCTCATCAAGGCCGAGGAAGCCGAGGAAACCACAAAGAGCGGCATCGTGCTGGCTGCCAAGAGCCAGGAGAAGCCCCAGATCGCCCGTGTGGTGGCTGTCGGCCCCGGCGGCGAAGTGGACGGCAACGAGATCAAAATGTACCTCAAAGAGGGCGACCGGGTGATCTGCGCCAAGTATACCGGCACCGAGGTCAAGATCGACGGCGAGGAGTATACCATCGTCAAGCAGTCCGACGTGCTGGCCGTGGTGGAGTGATTCCAAGCCCGGCTATTCTACCGTAAGGCGCGTGCAGCCACAGGCTGTCCGTTGAATACAATCTTTTGATGAAAGGATCGATTGAGTATGGCAAAGCAGATCATTTACGGGGAGGACGCCCGCAAGGCGCTGCTCTCCGGCGTCAACCAGCTGGCGGATACCGTCAAGATCACCCTGGGCCCCAAGGGCCGCAACGTGGTGCTGGATAAGAAATTCGGCGCTCCGCTGATCACCAACGACGGCGTCACCATCGCCAAGGAAGTGGAGCTGGAGGACGCCTTTGAAAACATGGGCGCCCAGCTGGTGAAGGAAGTGGCCACCAAGACTAACGACGTGGCCGGCGATGGCACCACCACCGCCACCCTGCTGGCCCAGGCCCTGGTGCGCGAGGGCATGAAGAACGTCACCGCCGGGGCCAATCCCATGGTGCTGCGGGGCGGCGTGCAGAAGGCCACCGACATTGCCGTGAAGGCCATTGTGGAGAATTCCCAGAAAGTCTCCGGCACCAAGGATATCGCCCGGGTGGCCGCCGTTTCCTCCTCCAGCGAGGAGATCGGCACCCTCATCGCCGAGGCCATGGAGAAGGTCACCGCCGACGGCGTGATCACCGTGGAGGAATCCAAGACCGCCGAGACCTACAGCGAGGTCGTGGAAGGCATGATGTTCGACCGGGGCTATGTGACCCCCTACATGGCCACCGATACCGATAAGATGGTGGCCGAGCTGGATGAGCCTTACATCCTCATCACCGACAAGAAGATCTCCAATATCCAGGAGATCCTGCCTCTGCTGGAGCAGGTGGTGCAGTCCGGCAAGAAGCTGCTGATCATCGCCGAGGACATCGAGGGCGAGGCCCTGACCACCCTGATCCTCAACAAGCTGCGGGGCACCTTTACCTGCGTGGCCGTCAAGGCCCCGGGCTTCGGCGACCGCCGCAAGGAGATGCTCATCGATATCGCTACCCTCACCGGCGGCCAGGTGATCTCCGAGGAGTTGGGCCTGGAGCTGAAGGATACCCAGCTGAGCCAGCTGGGCAGCGCCCGTCAGGTGAAGGTGGACAAGGAGAACACCATCATCGTGGACGGCGCCGGCGACAGCGAGGAGATCAAGTCCCGGGTCGGGCAGATCCGCGCCCAGATCGAGACCACCACTTCCGATTTTGACCGGGAGAAGCTGCAGGAGCGGCTGGCCAAGCTGGCCGGCGGCGTAGCGGTGATCAAGGTGGGCGCCGCCACCGAGATCGAGATGAAAGAGAAGAAGCTGCGCATCGAAGACGCGCTGGCCGCCACCAAGGCCGCCGTGGAGGAAGGCATCGTGGCCGGCGGCGGCGTGGCCCTCATCGACGCCATCCCCGCCGTGAAGGCCTATGTGGATTCCGCCGAGGGCGACGAGAAGACCGGCGCCGCCATCGTGCTGAAGGCTCTGGAGGAGCCCGTGCGCCAGATCGCCGAGAACGCCGGCATCGAGGGCTCCGTCATCGTGGAGCAGCTCAAGCGCGAGGGCAAGGTGGGCTACGGCTACAACGCCCTCACCGGCGAATTCCAGATGATGATCGAATCCGGCATCGTGGACCCCACCAAGGTGACCCGTTCCGCCCTGCAGAACGCCTCCTCCGTGGCTTCCACCATCCTGACCACCGAGTCCCTGGTGGCGGATATCAAGGAGCCCACGCCTCCCGCGCCCGCCCCGGCCCCGGATATGTATTGATCGCTGACCGATAGATAGACAAGAGCCGCTCACTCCCTCAGGGTGGGCGGCTTGCTTTTTCTTTTGTTTTTTTATTATCCCCCGCCCTACGGGCGGGGCGGCCTGAGGCCGCAGGCACGTGGCTCCACCGAACTAAGATAAGTACCTCCTCCGCCTACGGCGGAGGAGGTACTGTTATATGGCTCTGGGTTATTTGTGTGTGGACAGCACGGCTATTTAAGATACATTTTCACGCCCAGCACATCCATCACCCGGAGCAGAGTATTGAAGCGGAGAAAGACTTTTTTCTCCTCAAAGTACGAAATCATGGCGCGACTCAGCCCCACGGCCTGGGCCAATTGAGCCTGGCTCATGCCTTTTTCTTTGCGAAGCGCGGCCAGCTGGTCTACAAGCTGACTGGCATTGACGATCTGCATCATGGCGGTACCTCCAATAAAAAAGTGCGCAGCCGGAGCCGCGCACCGAAAAACGCATGGCTCCGATTGCTGCCACACAATCATTTTCTATCTGCATACACTTAAGTGAGCATAACGAAAAACAGGAGCATGCATTTTTGCCAAATGGCAAGCAGCTCACATTAAGTGTATTCAGTTTGATAAAAAATGAAAATGTGGCAGTCTTATTGTACCATAGCGGCAGGGGAAAATCAACACGAAATCTGTCGAAGAAGGAGCGCAAAAATATCCCCCGCCCGTAGGGCGGGGGATAAAAAAAGAAAAAATAAAAAGTGCGCAGCCGGAGCCGCGCACCGAAAAACGCATGGCTCCAATTGCTGCGACACAATTTTATTTCTTATCCATTACAAGCAAGCGCGCATAATGAAAAGCAGAGCATGCATTTTTGCCAAAAGGCAAAGCTGCGTGCTTTTCTTGTAAGGATAGGAAAAAAGAAATAAATTATGTCGCAATGTTATTTTACCATAGCGGCAGGGGAAAATCAACACGAAAGATGTCGAAACAGAAGCACAAAAAATGATACCCCCGTTTCTGTAAAAAGCCTCCTCCGCCGTAGGCGAGGAGGCACTATAATATGACGTTAGGTTGGTCGCGTGCAAGCCTAGCCCACCGGTTTCCAGCAGGCAGTGAATTCCGCGACCTGTCAAGTCGTTTCCAGCACGCACCAGCGCACGCAAACGTGCGCGTCCCGCGTCGTGCGTGCAGCCTCAGGCTGCTCAGACCACCTGATGGGCCTCCGTCCAATTAAACGCAGCCTCGCACACGGCCTTGACGCAGCCCGCGTCGATGGGAGAGCGCAGGCCGGTGGCGTGGGCCAGATCCACAAAAGTCTTGGTGCCGCCCAGCCGGACGAAATCCATATACTTCTTCCAGGCGGCGTCCCGATCCTCCAGGGACAGGGCGAAGAATTGCAGGCTCATCACCTGGGCCATGCAGTAGTCGATGTAGTAGAACGGCGAGCCGTAGATGTGGGTCTGCCGCTGCCAGCCCGCGCCCCGGCCGTAGAAGGGGAGATCGGCGAAGTCGATATAGGGCCGGTAGAGCTTCTCCAGCCGGGCCCAGGTCTCGTTGCGCTGGGCCGGAGTCATCTCGGGATGGGAATAGACTTCATATTGGAAATGATCCACCAGACAGCCGTAGGGGATGAAAGTCAGCGCGTCCTCCGCGTGGGACAGCTCATATTTGTCGGCCATGGGGCCGAAGAAAAGATGATGCCAGGGGGCGGTGAGAAATTCCATGCTCATGGAGTGGGTCTCGCAGGCCTCCATGGAGGGATTGCGGTTGGCCCGGATGGCGATGGTCCTGGAGGCGATAAAATCGGCAAAGGCGTGACCTGCCTCGTGGGTGAGCACATCCACGTCGCCGGAGGTGCCGTTGAAGTTGGAGAAGATGAAGGGATAGCCGTAGTCGTCCAATCCGGAGCAGTATCCGCCGGGAGCCTTGCCGGGCTTGGCCAGCACATCGAACAGCTCGTTCTCCATCATCATGTGGATGAATTCCCCGGTCTCCGGGGACAGCTCCTCATACATCTTCATGCCCGCCGCCAGAATTTCCTCCGGCGTGCCCTGAGGCTTGGCGGAACCGCCCTTGAAGGCGAGGGCGTTGTCGTAGAATTTGAAATCCCCTTCCAGCCCCAGACGCTTCGCCTGCCGAGCCTTTACCTTCACGGTCAGGGGCACCAGATCCTGCACCACCTGCTCCCGGAAGAAGGTCACGTCCTCGGGGGAGTAGCAGTTGCGGCCCATGCGGATAAAGCCCAGGGGCACATAATTTTCAAAGCCCAGCGCCTTGGCCTGCTGGGTGCGGTTCTGCACCAGCTTGTCGTAGAGCTCGTCGAATTCCACCTGATGGGCGTCGAAGAAGGAGCCTTCGGCCTCCAGCGCGGCCTTGCGCACCGCCCGATCCGGGTCCTGCTTATAGGGCCCCAGCTGGGCGATGGTCAGCTCCTGGCCGAGGAAGGGCAGTTTGGCGCTGGCATAGAGCTTTTGATATTCGTTGCACAGCCGGCTCTCCTCCTGCAAAAGCGGAATGATGGCAGGCGAAAAGGATTTTTGCTCCAGATCGAGATTCTGAAACAGCAGGCTGCCCAATTCCTTTTCCAGCTCCGGGCGATAGGGCGAAGCCAGCAGAGCGCGGTTAAAGGCCTGGACTTTCTCGCTGAGCAGCGGGCCCTGTTCGTTGAGGTATTCGTGCTCCTGATCGTAAAAGGTATCCCGGGTGTCGATGGTGTGGCGGATGGAGCACAGGGCCATCTGGGTGTACAGGTGGCCGGAAAGGGTCTCCATTTCCTTGTAGATTTGCAGCTGCTCCGCCGCGCCGGAAGCGGTCTCCAGCCGCCGGGTGAGGGCGTCGATCTGCCGGGCGGCGTCGGCAAAGTCTGGCCGGGCGTAGGGGATCTGGGAGAATTTCATAGGGGTCATCCTTTCTTTTTTGATTGATGGTACCGCTTGTGGATTTATGATACCACTTGCGCCGCGAAGCGTCAAGGGTGGGCTGAAGCCGCGGCGCAGGGAAAAATAAATTTGAGAAATTGCGGAATATAGGGTTGACTTTCCCGGCCGAGTACGCTATAATAATCCAGCGCGGAAAAAATCTGCTGGTGTAGCTCAGTTGGTAGAGCAGCTGATTTGTAATCAGCAGGTCAGGGGTTCGAGTCCGTTCACCAGCTCCAACTGACAACGCAAAAGTTCATATATGGGGAGATTCCCGAGTGGCCAAAGGGGACAGACTGTAAATCTGCTGGCACCGCCTTCGATGGTTCGAATCCATCTCTCCCCACCAAAGTGGAGCCAGACGAACCAATCGTCTGGCTCTTCTGTTTCTCTCGTTATGCTGGGCAGCCTCTTTGTGCTGTCCTGTCCGCTGGAGCCTATAGAGCAATAAAAAAAGAGGCTACCTCTTTGGTGTATGGACACCATGGCGATAGCCTGTTTTATGCTATTTTTAAAAAAATTAGTTATATTTTACCGAACCTTTTTCTCCAGAACCCCCCCTCACCCTTTCTCCCTCGGCCTGGACACCAAAGCCGCCAGATACCCGAAGAACACCGCGGCGGCGATCCCGGCGGCCCCGGCGGTGAATCCCCCGGTGAAGACGCCCAGGAAGCCCTTCTCGTGGACGGCCTCCCGCACGCCCTCGGAGAGTGCCCAGCCGAAGCCGGAGAGGGGCACGGTGGCGCCCGCGCCGGCGAACTCGGTGAGGGGGCCGTAGAGCCCCAGCGCGCCCAGGGCGACGCCCAGCGTGACATACAGCACCATGATCCGGGCGGGTGTGAGCCAGGTCAGGTCGATGAGCAATTGTCCGGCGACGCAGATCAGTCCGCCCACCCAAAAGGCGTTGAAATATTCCATGGCAGGATCATCCTTTCCTTTTGGGGATAGTATCCCCGGGAAAGGGGCGGATATTCCTGAAAAAATGGGTGACGCTTCGCGCGGTTTTCCCGGCCGGGCGATTTACAATGCTTTCAGCGCGTCCGCCAGTCCGGCGAGATCTTCAAACACAAGATCGGGCTGGATGGGGCTTTCGGCCAGCATGGCCGGGGTGGTCTCGCCGCTCATCACCAGAATGGAGGTGACTTCGCTTCCCGCCGCCACGGCAATATCCGTATACAGCCGGTCGCCGACCACCGCCATTTCCTGGGGCGCGCAGCCGGTGTGGGCCAGCATATAGTCCAGCGCATGGCGGGAGGGCTTGCCGAAGAATTCGCACTGCACCCCGGTGGAGGCTTTCACCAGCGCGGCGATGGAGCCGCAGTCGGGGATGAAGCCGCCCTCCACGGGGCAGTTCCAGTCTGGATTCACGCCGAACACCGGCTTCCCGGCGCGGATGAAATCGCAGGCCAGGCGCAGCTTTTCATAGGTGAGGGTGGTGTCGAAGCCCAAAATCACGCAGTCCGGGTCTTTGTCGTCCAATTGGACACCGGCTGATTGGAAATCCCGCAGCAGGGGCGGCGTCCCCACCACATAGCAGCTTTCGCCGGGGTGGTGGATCTTCAGCCAATCCAAAATCACGCCGTTGGAGATGAGCATCTTTTCGGGCTCAATGTCGATGCCCATGCCCCGGAGCTTTTGGAGATACGCCTCCCGGTTTTTGGAGCTGTTGTTGGTGAAGAAGCAGCAATCCCTGCCGGACGCCCGGACGGTCTCGAGGAAATCTTTGGTGAAGGGGAACAGCTGGTTGCCCAGATAGATGGTGCCGTCCATATCCAATACGAACATTTTGATCCGGGCCAGCCGGGATGAATCGACCATGGTGGAGACCTCTTTTCCAGAACGCTACCCCTAGTATACGAAAGATCGTCAGGGAAGTCAATCCCGGGTTGGCAGGACATAGGAAACGGCGTGTTTCAGGCGCGCCCGGGCCTTTTGCAGGTGCCTGCACACGGTGGGCCGGCCGATGCAGAGCGTCCGGGCGATCTGCTCCTGGGTGAGCTGGGAGAAGTAATAGAGCCGGACGCACTCCAGCTGGCGGCCGGTGAGCTCCCGCTCCATGGCCCGGCGCAGCGCGGCCTTTGCGGCCCGCAGGTCGGCCTGATTGGAGGATTCTTCCCGGTCCTCGGGATCCAGCGTGCCCAGGGTGCGTTCCAGCAGGTCGAGGGAAAGGGTTTTGGTTTTCATAGCGCCTCCGGATATGGAATTTATCTACCCTTTTATTGTAGCACAAAATCCCGGACTTGGCAATAGCTCGTTGCAAATTTTCCGTATGCGGAAATTCTCGGAATCTTCAAAATTGGGGGTGTAAATTTCTCCCGGAGTGTGTTATACTGTACTTACATCTTGCATGACCCCCGCGCCTCGCGGCCCCAGCCCGCGCAATCCTTGCGCGGGCCGGGGCAGGGCCCTCCTTCGGAGGGCCACCGTGCACAGCACGGCCGCGAGGCGCGGAGACCGGGAACGCCGCAAATCAAGCGAAACCAGCTTTCGCATGAAGGAAAAATCTATCCAAAGGAGCGAGAAAAATGAGCGTACTATCCAACCTCACCAATGCCCTGAACCGCGCCGCCAACGCGGTGGCCGAGAAGAATCACCGGGCGGCCATCCTCAACCGCATCCGCACCGTGATCCGCTGTGAAAACGCCGCCGCCGAGCGGGAATATCTGGCCCTGGGCCGGTACTATTACAATCACCTGCGGGATGGTGGCAACGCCGTGGCCGAGGCCCACTGCGCCTCCATCGACGAGGTGGAGGCCCGCATCGCCAAGGCCCAGGCCCAGCTGGAGCAGGTCTATGCCGGGGCGGAGCCCACAGAGTCCTGCTGCTGTGATTCCACGGAAGAAGGTGCGTGCGGCTGCGGCTGTGGGTGCGCCGAAGCCTCCGAGGAGGAGGTCGAGGAGACCACCCTGGACGACATCGACACCTTTGATGAAGACCCCGATCCCGACACGCTGGACGAAGTGCCCAAGGAGCCGGAGGAGGATGTCAACAGCGAGCTGCCTTTTGAGGGCTGAGCCGGCTGACGGTCTGGAGGGAACGCGGGAATGTCAACGGAAATCGTGAAGGATATCGTGTGCCCCCAATGCGGGGAGCCCCAGAAATACCGCATCCTGGCGGGGATCAACGCGGTGGAGAATCCGGAACTGAAGGAGAAGATCCTGGATGAAACGCTGTTCGACTGGCGCTGCGACCGCTGCAACTATTTTGCGGCCATG
Source organism: uncultured Clostridia bacterium (assembly GCA_947631855.1). Lineage (GTDB taxonomy): Bacteria > Bacillota > Clostridia > Oscillospirales > Acutalibacteraceae > Acutalibacter. The sequence goes on from CANRMX010000021.1 coordinate 27,829, forward strand.
GTCTATCCGTTCCTCTATACGGATCCGGAGAAGCAGTTGGTGATCAGCATGTGCCCCGCGGGCACCGACAGCGCGGTGGAGCCCACGGAGGCCATCCGCGGGTACACCAAGCGCAGCGTCAAGAACCTGGCGGAGCTCAAGGAGAAGATTTTGATCTTCGATGCGGGCTGCGACGATCTGGCGGTGGAGCTGGTGAAGAACGCGCTGTGCGCTATCCTGCAAAAGAGCTACAAGGTGAGCCGCCTGCACGCGTATTTCAGCAGGATTTTGCCAGACACCGGCGAACTGGAATTCGCGATCTTCCTGCCCCGGCAGCCGAAGCCCGTGTACCATTCCACGCGGATGGAGGTCTACAAGCAGTCCCAGGAAGTCCTGCGGACGCTGGACGCCAAAGCGCCGGAGGGCTTCGCCGTGGTGGACACCCGCCTGGCCCGCAAACTCCTGACGGAGTACCAAAACATTTAGGCAGCCTGAGGCTGCACGCACGACGCGGGCTCCGTTCTCTTCGCTCACTTGCCGTGCAATAGGAACAACTTCTTTAGTCGCGCCCGATAGCGACGTGACGCCGCATTCAATTCGCGTTTCGCGCGTTATTTGAGCAAAGCGAAAATAACGCTGCGCTTTTAGGGCGTGCTGGCGTGATTAGGAAACAACTTTCCCGGTCGCGGAACTTTTTGCCTGCTGGCCGCAAGTGGGCTTCGCTTACGCATACTGGCTGCGAGCCGAAAAATCTGTCCCTCCCCCGCGCAGCGGGGGAGGGACTTTTCTCTGTCTGTTGGGACAGGCCACGTAAAGCTTTTTGTCAAACTTTTTCTCGAAAAAGTTTGCGCCCTCAGCCAGCTTATTTCCTCTTCTTCCCCCCAGCGAACTCCACCAGCCCGCTGGGCAGCACGGTGATGCCCTCTGCTTTCGGGTTGAGGACATAGGCCGTCCGCCCCTCGAACAGGGGATAGAACACATACTGCGCCTGCAGCGAGGCTTCCAGCGCCTTGCAGGCGGAGCGGTCAAAGGCCGCCCCCTTGAGCTGCCCGTCGTAGTCGGAGTCGTTCAGCAGCTGGGGGGAGCTTTCGCTGCCAAACGCCGCCAGCGCGTCGAAGGCGGTGGGCCCGCCAGCCAGGGTGTACAGCGCGGCCTGATAGTCTCCGGCGCGCACCCGGTACTCCAGTTCGGCCTGGGGCAGGGGCAGCAGATTGAACGCGTTGCCCAGGGTGCGGTTCCAGGCGATGAGCAGCCCGTCCGCCACCTGGGTGGACGCGGGATCGTCCGGGCACAGCACGGTGATGCTGGGCACCCGCTCCAGCTCCATGGAATCCAGCAGATAGTCGAGCCCGCCGGTGATCTCCGGATCCTGCGGCGCAAAGGCCTGTTCTCCTTGGGCGTAATAGGGCTCCCCGCCCCACAGAGTGCCGCTGTGGACGATCCCCCTGGCCTCCGGGCCCAGTTCGGCGCCCCGGGCCAGCAGCTCCTGCCGGTCGATGGTCTGGATGAACATCTGCCGCAGGTAGACGTTGTGCAGGGCCTCGTCCTGTGGATTGAGCAGCAGCCCCACCACGGCGTTGTCCGCGGCGATGCTGGGGATGTCCCGTTCTTCTGCGGCCAGCAGCAGGGAGCGGGAGGCCGGCCAAACGTCCACGCTGCCAGCGGTGAGGGCGGCCAGCGGGTCGCTGTCGTAGCTCTCGTCGTAGTCGATGAGGTACTTCACCGTGGCGGGCTCCGCCGTCCGCTCGCCGTGATAGGTGGTGGAGGCCGTCAGGGACACGCTGCGCTCGTTGTAGCCGGTGTCCCAGGCGTAATTGCCGGCAAAATCAAAGGGGCCGTTGGTGAGGAGATAGGCCGCCGAAAGGCCGTAGTGCCCGGCGCTCTCGTCGAAGAAATTCTCCCGGCAGGGCATATAGTGTGCACCGGCGGTGAGCAGGGGGAAATCCGGGTAGGGGGATTCCAGCTCCACCACCAGGGTGCGGTCGTTTTCGGCGGTGAGGCCCAAAGCCGATTCCTCCGCCTGCCCGGCGTAGACGGCCCGGGCGTTCCGGATGACAAATAGATCCTGCACGTTGACGGCGGCGGTTTCCGGGCGCAGCGCCCGGGCGATCCCGAAAACGAAGTCCGCCGCGGTGACGGGTTCCCCGTCGCTCCACCGGGCCTTGCGCAGGTGGAAGGTGAACCGTCTGCCGCCCTCCGAGGATTCCCACCGGCTGGCCACGCCGGGCACGGCCTCGCCGTTTTCGTCCACCCGGCACAGCCCCTCGAAAATTTCCCCGATGATCTGCAGCTCCGAGGATCGGGAGGCGGCCTGGGGGTCCAGGGTGAGGATATCCCTAAAGAGGACGGCGGTGAAGTCCATTTCGGATTTTGGCCCGCAGCCGGTAAAGTTCAGCAGGAACAGTGCGCAGAGCAGTGCCAGCGCGATCCTTTTGGGGAGAGAGCCGGTTTTCACAGTGCGCACCTTCTTTCGCAAAATCCATAGGAACAGTATAACTTTTCCTGGAGGGGATTTAATTCTCCTGCGGAAAATATCCAGAAAAACCCTTGCGCCCTGCCCGGCGATAGGGTATACTAAAAATAATCGATGGGCGGCGCGCGCCGCCAAAAACAGAGGAGGAAGAATCATGGAGATCAAACATTGGACGTATGCGGAATTCCCGGAATTCAAGGAGCCCGTGGAGGGCGTGAAGCTCATCCCCACCACCGGGGACGAGCAGGACGTGCTGTACCTGCACGACGTGGAGTACATGAAGGTGGGGGACGTCCCTCTGCGTTTGCAGATACTCATCCCCGCCACCCGGAATCATCCCTATGACTTTATGCACGGCGCGGAGGGCGGCACGCAGCTGCCCTGCTATGTGTTCGTGCAGGGCAGCGGGTGGTTCCAGCAGTACCTCTACGGCCGTGTACCGGACTTGGCGAGGCTTGCCCGCCGGGGCTTTGTCTGCGCCATCGTGGAGTACCGCCACAGCGGCATCGCGGCCTTCCCGGCCCCGGTGATCGACGCCCGCAACGCCGTGCGCTTCCTCAGGAAGAACGCCGAGCGGTTTGGCATCGACCCGGAGAAGATCGTGCTGGCGGGGGATTCCTCCGGCGGACACGTGGCCATGTTCGGGGGCATCCGCCACAACGACGACACCGAGGAGAACGCCTTCCCGGGCGTTTCGGCGGAGGTGAAGGGTTTGGTGGATTATTACGGCTCCGTCAGCGTCATGCTGGAGGACGGCAATCCCAGCACGATCAATCACCACCTGCCCGACAGTCCCGAGGGCCGGGAGGCCGGCGGCGTGAACCTGCTGGAGAATCCCGAACTGCGCCGGGCCATGTCGGTGGAGGAAAACATCACCGCCGAGACGGAGATCGCGCCCACCCTCATTTTCCACGGCACCAAGGACCGCACGGTGAACTGCAAGGAGAGCGTGCTGCTGTATAACGCCATGAAGGCTGCGGGCAAGCCGGTGGAATTCTACCTAATCCAGGGCGCGGACCACGGCGGCGCGGAGTTCTGGACGGAGCAGATTCTGGACATCGTGGAAGAATTTATCCGGCGGTGCGTGGGCGCATGAGGCCGGGGGACGAGGCGGAGAGAGCCCGCCTGCACAGAAGAAAAATGGTGGCGCCGGTGGTCATATCGGCGCTGATGATCCTCTACTACCTGGTGTATTTCGGCGTGCTGCTGGCCATCGTGCCCGGGGCGTGGAAATTCCTGCTGGGGGTGCTGCCCCTGGCGCTGGCGGCGGTGATGCTCAAGACCTGCGTGGAGAGGATCCGGGAGATCAGGAAAGGTGAGGAAGATGATCTTAGTCACTACTGAAACCATCAGCGGCAAGACGCTGGAGACATTGAGCCTGGTGAAGGGCAGCACGGTGCAGACCAAGAATATCGGCAAGGACATCGGCCAGAGCTTCAAGACCCTGGTGGGCGGCGAGCTGAAAGCCTACAACCAGATGATGAACGAGGCCCGGGCATTGGCCACCAAGCGCATGGTGGAGGAGGCCGAGGCATTGGGGGCCGACGCCATCGTGTGCGTCCGCTACGCGTCCTCGGCCATCATGCAGGGCGCGGCCGAGGTGATCGCCTACGGCACGGCGGTGAAATTCGTGGGGGATTGAGGCCCGCCGCAACCGGCCGTTGACAAATTGACAGGCCGGATTGGTGGCCCTCCACGGCCTCCCGTGGTAGGATGGAGCCATCACATCCAAGGAGGCAAACACGATGATCTTTGCAGATAAACTGATCCAGCTGCGGAAGAAAAGCGGCTGGTCGCAGGAGGAACTGGCGGAGCAGCTGGGGGTATCCCGGCAGGCGGTTTCCAAGTGGGAGGGGGCCCAGTCCATACCCGATCTGGACAAGGTGCTGGCCCTGTCCCGGGTATTCGGCGTCACCACGGACTACCTGCTCAAGGACGAGCTGGGCGAAGCGGAGCCCGCCCCCGCTTTGGATACGCCCGGCCGCCTGGTGACCATGGAGGAAGCCTCCGCCTTCCTCACCATGAAAGCGGAGGTGGCCCGGCGGATGGCCCTGGGGGTGCGGTTCTGCGTCCTGTCGCCGGTGTGCCTGCTCGTTCTCAGCGGCCTCGCCGATCTGCCGGGCTTTGCCCTGGGCGATAACGCCGCGGCGGCCCTGGGCTCAGTCCTGCTGTTGGGACTGATCGCCGCCGGGGTGGCGCAGTTCGTCACCACGGGCAGCCGCACGGCTCCCTATGAATATCTGGAGAAGGAGCCCTTCGAGACCCTCTACGGCGTGGACGCCATGGTGCGCGCCCGCCGGGAGCAGTACCGGGAGACCCATACCCGGGGCATGACGATTGGCGTGGTGCTGTGCGTTCTCTCTGCGGTGCCGCTGCTTGCGGTGCCCTTGCTGGCGCTCCCGTCCCTGGGTGCAAACAGCGAGTGGGTGGCCAGCATCGCCATTGGCCTGCTGCTGGTGCTGGTGGCGGCCGGGGTGTACTGCATCGTGCGGGTGAGCACCGTCTGGGGCAGCTTCCAGATCCTCCTCCAGGAGGAAGACTACACCCGCAGGAAGAAGGCGCTGGATCAGAAGAACCGGAACATCAGCATGATTTATTGGTGCCTGACCCTGGCGGTCTATCTTGGGGTGAGCTTTTTCACCGACCGCTGGGAGACGACCTGGGCCATCTGGCCGGTGATGGCCGTGCTGTTCCCGGCGTTCCTGGCGGTGGCCAACATGCTGCGCAACCGCAAATAAGCGCGTCCCTCAACCAGCCCGCCGCGCCCGCCGGGCTTCGCCCGGCGGCGTGCCGCCTGCGGCGTCCCGCGTCCCGCTTCTCCGAAGCGTCCCGCATGGCGGGCGCAGCCGCTGCTCGCCCTGAACTAAATTAGAAGAAAGGAAAATGCTCTATGCGCAAAAAAGTGCTCCTTATCGTTGCCATTCTTTTGGTGGGCGCTTTGGCTTTTGGGATTTCCCGTATGGCGCAGAACCCGGAAAAATACCAAAAGCAGGAGGAATCGGTTTCCACTGTGCTGGACTGTGCTCAGTTCAGCCGCATCTCCACGGAAGATTTATTTGCCAAACTGGGCGAGCCCACAAGAACGGAAGATTGGACGAATGAAACCACCAAGGGCGATTTCGCCATGAAGATTTACACCTTTCCCTTTGAAGGTTTCAGCGGTGAATTTATCACCAATGAAGACACGGTGGTGAAACTTCGCCTGTTTGCCGACGCTCCGTGGCAGGTGGAAGGGAAATCCGACAACATTTTTGCCATGTTCGGAATCGTTCCGGGCGACAGCGCGAAAAAGACGGTGGATACAGGCGCGACCCACAAGTTTTCTCCGGTAAACGATAAGATCGCGGAAGTGGAGTTTTTCAATTTCAACGAAGAAGATAAGACGTTCGATACCGTCTATGTCACCTACAATCTGAATTATTTTGATTGAGGGACTTCCCAAATCCACATTTCACTCTTTGCATCGCCAAACGAAAATGCCCTCCCACACTTTGATGGGAGGGCATTTCTATACGCTAAAATCGGCCAGGCCAAAAATCGACCAACACTCTCACACTCAACGGCCGCCCGCTCTTATTTACAAACGGCCACCCCCGCGAAGCGGGGGTGGCCAATAACAATAAAAACGATCAAACGATCAACGATTCCCCGGTCATTTCCTTGGGCTGGGGCAAGCCCAAAATCTTGAGCATGGTCGGCGCGATGTCCGCCAGACGGCCACCCGAGCGCAGGGCGCAGGGATAGTTGATCACGCAGAAGGGCACCGGGTTGGTGGTGTGGGCGGTGAAGGGCTCGCCGTCCTCGTCAACCATCTTGTCGGCGTTGCCGTGGTCGGCGGTGAGCAGAATGCACCCGCCCATCTCCTTCACGGCGGCCTCCACCCGGCCGATGCAGGTATCCACGGCCTCCACGGCCTTCACGGCGGCCTCGAACACGCCGGTGTGGCCCACCATGTCGCAGTTGGCGTAATTGAGGATCAGCGCGTCGTATTGGCCGGATTTTACCGCCTCCACCATCTTGTCGGTGACTTCATAGGCGCTCATCTCGGGCTTGAGGTCGAAGGTGGCCACGTTGGGGGAATCCACCAGGATGCGATCCTCGCCGGGATACTGCTTCTCCACGCCGCCGTTGAAGAAGAAGGTGACGTGGGCATATTTCTGGGTCTCGGCGATACGCAGCTGGGTCATGCCCTGCTTGGAGAGGTACTCGCCCAGGGTATTGTCCAGGCTCTCCGGGGGATAGGCCACATCCACGTTGGGCATGGCGGCATCGTATTGCGCCATGCAGACGAAGTGGACGGGGAAGAAGCCGTTGCGGCGTTCAAAGCCGTCGAAATCGGGATCCACAAAGGCCCGGGTGATCTGCCTTGCCCGGTCGGGGCGGAAATTGAAGAACACCACGGAATCCTTGGGGCCGATGGTGCCCTCCGGGTCGATGACGGTGGGGAGCATAAACTCGTCGGTGACGCCGTTGTCGTAGCTGTCGCGGATGGCCTGCACCGGGTCGTCGCCGTGGACGCCCTCGCCGTAGACCAGGGCGGCGTAGCCTTTTTCCTCACGGTCCCAGGCGCGGTCGCGATCCATGCCGTAATACCGGCCCTGTACCGTGGCCACCTTGCCCACGCCGATCTTTTTGATCTCGTCGCACAGCTCCTGCATATAGTCCGCGCCGGAGGTGGGCGGCACGTCGCGGCCGTCCAGCAGGGCATGGACGTAGACCTTCTCCAGGCCGTGGCGCTTGGCCATTTCCAGCAGGCCGTAGAGGTGCCTCTGGTGGGAGTGCACGCCGCCGTCGGACACCAGGCCCATCAGGTGCAGGGTGGAGCCGTTTGTGCGGCAATTCTCCATGGCGCCCAGCAGGGCGGGATTCTCGAAGAACACGCCGTCCTCGATATCCTTGGTGATCTTCACCAGCATCTGATAGACCACCCGGCCCGCGCCGATATTGGTGTGGCCCACCTCGGAATTGCCCATCTGGCCGTCGGGCAGGCCCACGTCCAGCCCGGAAGCGCCGATTTTGGTCACGGGGTATTCTTTCAGGATCCTGTCCAGATTCGGGTGCTTCGCTGCCACGATGGCGTTGCCCTTTTCGGGCGCGATGCCGAAGCCGTCCAGGATCATCAAAACTAAGGGTTTCTTCATAGATTCGATCCTTCCTTTCTCACAGCCGAATTTTGCACCGCCGCGTTCGCGGCGGTCTGCGCGTGCTCCGCACGCACGCTCTCAGCGCATGCTGCGCCGAGAGGCAAAATTCCCGTTCAGCCCTCGGTGGCCGCCTTGACGATGGCCGCGAAGTCTGCGGGCTTCAGGGAAGCGCCGCCGATGAGGCCGCCGTCCACGTCGGGCTGGGCCAGCAGCTCGGCCGCGTTGCCGGCGTTCATGGAGCCGCCGTACTGGATGGTGAAAGCCTCTGCGGCCTCCGGGCCGTACAGCTGGGCAATGACTTCCCGGATCACGTGGCAGACCTCGTTGGCCTGCTGGGCGGTGGCGGTCTTGCCGGTGCCGATGGCCCACACGGGCTCATAGGCGATGATGATCCGCTTGAGTTCTTCACCGCTCACGCCGCCCAGGGCGATCTTGGTCTGGAGGGCCACCAGCTCGTTGGTGATCCCCTGTTCCCGCTGCTCCAGCGTCTCGCCCACGCAGAGAATCACGGTCAGGCCGGCGTCCAGCGCGGCACGCACCCGGTCATGGACCGTCACGTCGGTCTCGCCGAAATACTGGCGGCGTTCGCTGTGGCCGATAATGACGATACCCACGCCCATGGCGGCCAGCATCTGGGCGGAGACTTCCCCGGTGAACGCGCCGCTCACGGCCCAGTGGCAGTTCTCCGCGCCGATCTGGATATTGGTGCCCTCGGCGGCTTCCTGGGCGGCGGAGAGATCCACAAAGGGCGTGCAGGCCACCACGTCGCAGCCGGCGTCCTTCACCAGCGGGGCGATAGCGTTGATCAATTCCTTGGCCTCGGCAGGGGTCTTGTTCATCTTCCAGTTGCCGGCGATGACGGCTTTTCTGACAGCTTTATTCATTGAAAACATCCTTTCCTTTCGTATATGGGAAAAGGGCGGAGTTGACCCCCGCCCTCCCGTGCTGAAATTATTCTTTTTCGTTGAGGCAGGCGATGCCGGGCAGCTCCAGCCCCTCCAGGAATTCCAGAGAAGCGCCGCCGCCGGTGGAGATGTGGGTCATCTTGTCGGCGAAGCCCAGCTTTTCCACGGCCGCCGCGGAGTCGCCGCCGCCGATGATGGAGATGGCGCCGCTCTCGGCCACGGCCTTGGCCACGCCGATGGTGCCCTGAGCGAAGTTCTCCCATTCGGAAACGCCCATGGGGCCGTTCCAGACCACGGTGCCGGCGTTCTTCACGGCCTCGGCAAAGAGCTCAGTGGTCTTGGGGCCGATATCCAGACCCATCCAGTCGGTGGGGATATCGGTGGAGGGCACGATCTTGCTCTCGGTGTCGGGGGCATATTCCTTGCCCACCTTGGTATCCACAGGCAGCAGGAACTTCACGCCGTTCTTCTCGGCGTTGGCCATGGTCTCCTTGGCCAGATCCAGCTTATCCTCCTCGCAGATGGAGGTGCCGATCTCATAGCCCTGGGCCCGGAGGAAGGTGTAGGCCATGCCGCCGCCGATGATCAGGGTATCCACCTTGCTGATCAGGTTGTTGATGACGCCGATCTTATCGGAGACTTTCGCGCCGCCCAGAATGGCCACGAAGGGGCGCTTGGGATCGGTGAGCGCGCCGCCCATGACGGTGATCTCTTTCTGGATGAGATAGCCGCAGACAGCGGGCAGATAGTGGGACACGCCCTCGGTGGAGGCATGGGCGCGGTGGGCGGTGCCAAAGGCGTCGTTCACGTAGATCTCAGCCAGAGAGGCCAGCTCCTTGGCAAACGCGGGATCGTTCTTGGTCTCCTCGTTGTGGAAGCGCACGTTCTCGATGAGCTCCACTTCGCCGTCCTGCAGGGAGGCGGCGATGCTCTTGGCGCTTTCGCCGATAACGTCCTTAGCCATCTTCACTTCCTGTCCCAGGGCGGTGGAGAGGTACGCAGCCACGGGCGCCAGGGAATACTTGGGATTGAATTCACCCTTCGGGCGGCCCAGGTGGGAGCAGAGGATGACCTTGGCCTTGTGGTCCACCAGATACTTGATGGTTTTCAGGGCCTCGTTGATGCGTTTGGGATCGGCGATGCTGCCGTCCTCGGCGAAGGGGACGTTGAAGTCGCAGCGGACCAGGACCCGCTTGCCGGCCACGTCGATGTCTTCGACCGTCTTCTTGTTGAGGTAGTTCATGTTTCGGCACTCCTTCGGTATCAAATTCTTCCCGCCAACGGGAATTTTTTCCACCTAATATTGTATACCAGACGCGGTTTTTTTTCAAGGGCCTTTTGCACTTTCTCCCAAATATTCCGGCCGGGCGGGA
>CANRMX010000022.1 GCA_947631855.1 uncultured Clostridia bacterium
GCGGTGATCTCCCGCAGCTTATCGGGGCCGGCCAGGGTGTTGAGGTCTTCCACCTCCCGGCCGGTGCGCTGGTCGCACCAGATGATGGACCTGCGCAGCACCCGGCCCGCCGCATCCAGCATCACCAGGCCGTGCATCTGCCCGGAAAGCCCCACGCCCCGCACTTCTTTTGGGGAGACGCGGCTGACTTCCAGCACCTCCCGCAGGGTCTCCACGGCGGCCTGCCACCAGTCCTGGGGGTCCTGCTCGGCCCAGCCGTTCTGCTCCTGATACAGGGGATATTCCCGGGAGGCGGCGGCGACGACCGCGCCCTGGGGATCGAAGAGGACGGTTTTGGTGCCGCTGGTGCCCAAATCAATACCGATCAAATAGTCCATAACACAGTTCCTTTCCCATGAGATTCTACCCCCATTTTGCATGATTTCCGGCCCGGTGTCAAGGGTTCTGTGAAAAATGCGCGGAGGCCTTGCGGCGGCGTGGGATTTGTGCTATGCTAGACAGGGTACGAGCCGAGAAAGGAAGAGACCAATGGAACGGTATGACGTAGCGGTCATCGGGGCCGGTGTGACCGGCAGCGCGGTGGCCAGAGAACTGTCCCGGCGAGCGGGCAGGTTTATCGTGCTGGAGCGCACATCCGACGTGGGCGAGGGCACCAGCAAGGCGAATTCCGCCATCGTCCACGCGGGCTTCGACGCCATGCCCGGCACGCTGAAGGCCCGGATGAACGTCCGGGGCAGCCAGATGATGCCGGCGCTGGCGGCGGAGCTGGACATCCCCTTCAAGCAGAACGGGGCGCTGGTGGTGTGCCTGAATCCCGAGGAGCTGCCCCAGCTGGAGGCGCTCTATCAGCGTGGGATCGAAAACGGCGTGCAGGGGCTGGAACTGCTCTCCGGCGAGGAGGCCAGAAGGCGGGAGCCGAATCTCTCGGAGCAGGTGTGCGGGGCGCTGTATGCCGCCACCTCCGGGATCATCTGCCCCTTTGCCCTGACCCTTGGGCTGGCGGAGAGCGCCGCCAAGAACGGCGTGGAATTCCGCTTCGATACCCGGGTGACGGGGCTTGAAAAGACCGAGACCGGCTGGCGGATCGAGACGGAGCACGGCCCGCTGGAGGCCAGCGCCGTGGTGAACGCGGCGGGGGTCTTCGCGGACGGGCTGCACAATCTGGTGTGTGCAAAGAAGCTGCACATCACGCCGCGCAAGGGAGAATACATGCTGCTGGACAAGACCGCCGGGCAGCACGTGGCCCACACGGTGTTCCAATTGCCGGGCAGGCTGGGCAAGGGCGTGCTGGTGTCCCCCACCATCCACGGGAACCTGCTGGTGGGCCCCACCGCCACGGACGTGGAGGACGGGGAAGATCTGGCGGTGACCGCCGCGGGCCTGGCGGAGCTGGAAGAAAAATCCGCGCTGGCGGTGCAGCGGGTGCCCCTGCGGCAGGTGATCACCTCCTTTGCGGGGCTCAGGGCCCACGAGGCCGGGGACGATTTCGTGCTGGGCGAGACCGCCGAGGGCTTCTTCGACGCGGCGGGGATCGAATCCCCGGGGCTTTCCTCCGCGCCGGCCATCGGCGAATATCTGGCGGGACTTATCGCCCAAAAGCTGGGCCTTGCCGATAAAAAAGATTTCGACCCCATCCGCAGAGGCGTGCCCCGGCTGGCGGAGCTGCCGCCGGCGGAGCGGGCCGAAAAGATTCGGGAAAACCCGGCCTATGGGGCCATCGTGTGCCGCTGCGAGCAGATCTCCGAGGGAGAGATCTTGGATGCCATCCACGGGATCTTGGGCGCGCGGACGCTGGACGGCGTGAAGCGCCGCACCCGTGCGGGGATGGGCCGCTGTCAGGCGGGTTTCTGTTCTCCCCGGGTGATGGAGCTTTTGGCCAGAGAGTTGCACATGGACCTGCGGGACGTGCGGAAAAACGGCGGCGGGTCGGCCATCGTGGTGGAGAAGATCAGAGGGGAGGATGCCCAGTGAAGCGGGAGATCGTTATAATCGGCGGCGGCCCGGCGGGGTTGGCGGCAGCCATCGCGGCCAAGGAGGCCGGCGCTCAGGACGTGCTGATTTTGGAGCGCGAGCAGGAGCTGGGCGGGATCCTCAACCAGTGCATCCACAACGGCTTCGGCCTGCACACCTTCAAGGAAGAACTCACCGGGCCGGAATACGCCGCCCGGTATATCGAAAGGGCCAAAGCGCTGAACATCCCCGCCCTTTTGGGGGCGACGGTGATCGATCTGGGCCGGGAGAACGGTGCGCTCACCGTCACCTTTGTCAGCCGCAGCGAGGGGCTGGTGCGCATGGAAGCGGGCGCGGTGGTGCTCTGCATGGGCTGCCGGGAGCGTCCCCGCGGGGCGCTGAACACCCCCGGCACCCGGCCGGCGGGCATCTTCTCCGCAGGTACCGCCCAGCGGCTGGTGAACCGGGAGGGCTATCTCCCGGGGCGGGAGGTGGTGATCCTGGGCAGCGGCGACATCGGGCTCATCATGGCCCGGCGCATGACGCTGGAGGGCGCAAAGGTGAAGTGCGTGGCGGAGCTCCAGCCCTATTCCGGCGGGCTCAAGCGGAACATCGTCCAGTGCCTGGATGACTACGGCATCCCGCTGAAGCTCAGCCACACGGTGGTGGACATCCGGGGCAAAGAGCGGGTGGAGGGCGTGACCATCGCGGCGGTGGACGACCACCTCAAGCCCATCCCCGGCACGGAGGAGGATATCCCCTGCGACACCCTGCTGCTGTCCGTGGGCCTGATCCCCGAGAACGAGCTGTCCCGGCAGGTGGGTGTGGAAATTTCCCCGGCCACCAACGGCCCCGCCGTCAACGAGAGCCTGGAGACCAGCATCCCCGGGGTGTTCGCCTGCGGCAACGTGCTCCACGTCCACGACCTGGTGGATTACGTCTCCGAGGAGGCGGCGCAGGCCGGGCGCAACGCCGCACGGTTCGTGGCGGGAGAGATCGGCTCCGCCTCAGATGATTCGGTGAAACTCATCCCCGGCGGCATGGCTCGGTACACGGTGCCGGTGAGCGTATCGCCCCGGCGCATGGCAGAGCAATTGACGGTGCGCTTCCGGGTGAAGGACACCGTGCGGGGCGGGGTGATCCGGGTGCTGGTGGACGGCGAAGAAAAGCTGCGGCGCAGGCGGCCCGTGATGGCCCCCGGCGAGATGGAGCAGGCCGTGCTGAAAAAAGAATGGTTCGCCGGCGGCGAGAAGCAGATCGAGATTTGGGCCGGCAAGGAGGAATGATGGGATGATCCATGAATTGACCTGTATCGGCTGCCCCCTGGGCTGCGCGTTAAAAGTGGAGACCGACGGGGCCGGGGCGGTGGTGTCCGTCACGGGCAACACCTGCAAGCGGGGCGAGGACTACGGCCGCCGGGAGGTGACCGCGCCGGTGCGCACGGTGACTTCCACTGTGGCGGTGACCGGCGGCAAAGAGCCGGTGGTGCCGGTGCGCACCCGCACAGACATTCCCAAGGGGAAGATTTTCGACTGTATGGCGGCCATCCGCCAGGCGAAGGTGCAGGCCCCGGTGGCCATTGGCGACGTGGTGCTGGCCGACGCGGCGGGCACCGGCGTGGACGTGGTGGCCGCGAAAGCGGTGGAGGCGCGATGAGATGAAGGACGGCGTGACCACGGTACTGTTTGATCTGGACGGCACCCTGCTGCCCATGGAGCTGGAGGAATTCACCAACACCTATTTCGGCCTGCTGGCGAAACAGGCCGCGCCCTACGGGTATGAGCCCAAGTCCTTCATCGCCGCCGTGTGGAAGGGCACCGGCGCCATGGTGAAAAACGACGGCTCCCGCAGCAACGCGGACGCTTTCTGGCAGACCTTCGCGGCGATCTACGGGGAAAAAGCCCTTGCCCAGCGGCCGGTGTTCGATGCGTTCTATGCCAACGAATTCAACGGGGCCCGGGCCGCCACCCGGCCCACGCCGCTGGCAAAGCGGCTGGTGGACAGCCTCCGGGCCAAAGGCGTGCAGGTGGTGCTGGCCACCAATCCCCTGTTCCCACTGGTGGCGGTGGAGACCCGGCTGGGCTGGCTGGGCCTGAAAGGGGCGGGTTTCGCCTTCATCACCAGCTATGAGAATTCCTTCTATTGCAAGCCCGACCCCAGATATTTCGAGGAGATCTTGAAGACCATCGGGAAAAGCCCTGCGGAATGCCTGATGGTGGGCAACGACGCCACGGAAGACCTGGCGGCGCGGGACGTGGGGATCGAGACGTATCTCATCACCGACTGCCTGGTGGACAAAGAGGGCAAAGACCTGACGGACGTCCCTCACGGGACCTTTGCCCAGCTGTTCGACTATCTGGGTGTGGCCCTATGAAGCCGCTGACGGATTTCCTCACAGCCTACGCGGAAGCCCATCCGGCGGCCCAGCCCACGGACTATGTGAAGCTGCTGTTCCAGAGCGCCTTTGGGGGCGAGCATCTAGTGGCCGACCCTGCCGGGACGCTGGAGCGTCTGGTGCGGGAGGCGGCGGGCCTTTCTTCTGCGCAGCGGGCCCAGCCCTGGGTGGAGCCGCTGCCCGGGCCCATCTGCCGGGTGAATCTTTCCGTGCTGCAGGCGGTCTCGCCGGAAAGCCTCAACAAGATGTTCTGCCTCAGCGCAGCGGAAAAGGACGGGGACGGGGAGGCCCGATTCCAAGAGGGCATCGAGGCGCTGCTGAATCTAACGGGCGAAAAGCCGGGACTTTTCGGGTTTTCCGAGGACGCGCTGCGGGCGTATCTCACCGCCTACCGGGCAAAGGGCGGCGGCGCGGTGCGCCACAGCGAGGCATTCCGCCAGGCCTACGGCCCGGCCTACCGGGTGGTGCGCAAGGAATATGCCGTACTGCTGCCGGTGATCGGCGCCATCGAAAAGCTGCTGACCGAGAAGGAGCGGGTGTTGGTGGCGCTGGACGGCCCCTGCGGCGGCGGGAAGACCGAGAGCGCCCGGCGGCTGGCGGCCCTGTTCGATTGCAACGTCTTCCACGCCGACGATTTCTATCTGCCCGCAGAACTGCGCACGACAGAGCGGCTGCTGGAGCCCGGCGGGAATATGCACCGGGAGCGGCTGCTGGAGGAAGTGCTCCTGCCCGTGCAGGCGGGAGAGACTGCCCGGCCCAGGCGGTTCGACCACGCCCGGCTGGCGCCCGGAGAAGCCCAAACGGTGCGCCCCAGGCGGCTCAATATCATCGAGGGGAGCTATTCCCTGCACCCGGCGCTGCGGGATGCCTACGACCTGCGGGTGTTCCTCCATATCCCGCCGGAGGAGCAGCTGGAACGGCTGCGGCACCGGGAAAGCCCGGAGAGCTTCGCGCAGTTCGTGGAGCGCTGGATCCCGCTGGAGGAGCGGTATTTTGCCGCCTGCAAGGTGGCGCAGTGCGCAGACCTGGTGATTTCTACCGCGATGTAAAAATCCCGGGATTTTTGCATATACTCTAACTAAATCAAAAAGGAGCAGAGACTATGGAGATCTTGACCCTGACCAACGACAATTTCGACGAAGTTATCGGCGGCGACACGCCAGTGCTGGTGGACTTCTGGGCCGTGTGGTGCGGCCCCTGCCGGATGTTCGCGCCCATCGTGGAGGAATTTGCCCAGGAACACGCGGACAAGGTGCTGGTGGGCAAAGTCAACGTGGACGAGGAGCCGGAATTGGCAAGACGCTTCCGGGTGATGAGCATCCCCACCGCCATGCTGTTTAAGGGCGGCGAAGCGGCGGCCACGCTGGTGGGCGTGCAGCCCAAGGAAAAGCTGGAGGAGCTGCTGTGAGCGATTCTCCCACCACCAGCGATGTTCTGGTGATCGGCGGCGGGCCCGCCGGCTATACCTGCGCCCTGTATGCGGCCCGGGCGGGCTTTTCCGTGCAGGTGCTGGAGAAGCTGGCCCCGGGCGGGCAGATGGCCACCACGGACGTGATCGACAATTATCCCGGCTTCCCGCAGGGCGTGACGGGCTTTGATCTGGCCGAGAAGATGAAGCAGAGCGCCGAGCGCTTCGGCGTGCAGACCAAGCTCACGGAAGTGGTGGGGGTCTCCCTCGCCGGCGACGTGAAGGAAGTCCGCACGAAAAAGGAGACCCTGCGGGCCCGGGCGGTGGTGCTGGCCACCGGCGCTTCGCCTAGAGAACTGGGACTGCCCGAGGAAAATTCCCTGCGGGGACGGGGCGTTTCCTACTGCGCCACCTGCGATGGGATGTTCTATCGCGGGCAGACCGTGTGCGTGGTGGGCGGCGGCAATACGGCCGCGGCGGACGCGCTGTATCTGGCGCGGCTGTGCGAAAAGGTGTACCTCATCCACCGGCGGAATCAGCTGCGGGCCTCCAAGGTGTACCGGGACGCGCTGGAAGGCGTGGAAAACGTGGAGATCCTCTGGAATTCCACGGTGAGCGCCATCCTCCATGAAGATACGGTCACCGGCGTGGCGGTGCTGAATAAGCACACGGGCGAAACGACCTCCCTGCCTTGCAGCGGCGTTTTCGTGGCGGTGGGCACTGTGCCGGAATCCGGGCTGTTCAAAGACCAGGTGGAGACCGACGAAGCCGGGTATGTGCTGGCGGACGAAACCACCCAAACCTCCCTGCCCGGCGTGTACGCCATCGGCGACCTACGGAAAAAGCCCCTGCGCCAGGTGGTCACCGCAGCGGCCGACGGCGCCGTGGCGGCGCGTTGCATCGAGGAATATTTGGCGCTGTAAAGCAAGGGACATCAAGCAAAAGACAAGGCCGGGGGCCTTGTCTTTTGTTTGTGGGGGGCAACGGGGCAGGGCTGAGTATTGCGGTCGGGCAAAAAAGTGAAAAAAACGCTTGACCTTCCCCTTGGGTCAAGGTGTATCCTGATCGGGAAATCAGCCAATGGAGAGGGATCACGGATGAAAATCAAGGATGTAGAACAGCTGACCGGATTGACAGCGAAAAGCATACGCTATTATGAATCGAAGAATTTGATTGCAGTCAAACGCAATCAAGAAAACGCCTATCGGGAGTATACGGATGAAGACGTTACCCGGTTCAGGTGGATCAAACTCTTTCGCTATTTAGGTTTTAGCGTTGAAGAAATTGAAAGCCTTTTGACGATGGATGCCGACGGGATCAAGAAAGCGCTGCACCAAAAGGCAGACGCATTTTCGGAGCAGGAGGCTCTTTGCGAAGATAAGCGGAGCCTTTGCCTGCTGCTGGCGAAAGAGTATGAAAATAACGAAGCGGTCGTGGAGGAATATACCGATACCATCGAATTTCTGGAAAGCGATGAAATGAGCGAACTCAAGGAGCAGGTGAAGGATTTCGCTGCACCCAACCTGATCACCGTGATCGCAGAGACACTGATCTTCATGGCGCCTGTTTTTTCGCTGTTTTACAATATTCAGGCTAAAAGAACAGATGTGTTGATGTTCAATGGGATGATCGCAATCCTCTGCACGGCGCTTATCCCGTGGAACTGGATCCATTATGCCGATCAGTACAAGAAGAACAGGGAGCGGATAAAAAGAAAAAATCGCAAGATGATCTGGCTGCTTCCGGCGATGATCGCGGCCTTCGTTCTGGGGATGACGGCAGTCATCGCAGTGACGGCCCTGTTGCCCCAATGGGTGCTGCCCGACAAGTATCTGTTTTTTGAACACGGGCCGATCACGGGAATGGCGCTCGTTCTGCTTGTGATCCTTCCGATAATTTTATTCTGTGTATCGATGGTTGCAAAGCTCCGCAAGAAGCCTGTGGAAGAGATGGAAGACGTCAACGACCTTCTGTTTATCTGGAACCACCTTGGGAAAGGACGCGCGGCTGTCATCGTGGCGTGGCTGCTTGCGCTGTATTGCTGCGCGTTCAATTTGACGGCGGTTACACAGGACAAAATCATACGGTATTCTCCGTGGCAGCCGATGGGCGTGGAATACAATTATTCCGATGTGGATTCCATCAAAACCGGATTCGGGGACAAAAACTTTTCCTTGGTGGAATACAAGAGAAAGGGCAGCTTTTACTACCAAATCGAAATCAACGGTCAAACCGTCACCTTTCACACGCCAACCGTCAATGAGAAAATAGAGAGATACGAGGAACATACTTATTTGGAATTGGAGGAATTTGACCGGGCGTTGACAGCTTTGGGGATTCCAAAAGAGGCGGATGAAAAGGGCTGGGAAAACTGTGATTTCGATCAAGAGTATGTGGATCGATTTTTAAGAATCATTGGTTATGAAAAGTAGGATTGATTTCAAAGTAATTTTTGAAGTCTGAAAACCTATCAAAGCATTCAGCGGGCAGCAGAACTTGAACGGCTTCGCTGCTCCTCGTTAAAACGGCCGGGTGCCAGAGGTCGAGCAAAAAAGTATCGCACCCCGAAAAGTAGGGTGCGATTGAGTGTGCGCCGCAGGCGCAAGACCGCAAAAAGTTGGTAGCGACAGCGAACCGTCGTGAGGGCGCTTGCAACTGAGCAGGCGAGCCGAGCGTGACTTTTTGCGGAAAGGAGGAGCAAGGGAGCGGGCGGATGACGCTTTTTTGTGCCGTAGGCAAAGAAAAAGCGTCGGAGCAAAGCGGACTTTGCTCCGACGTGGTGCGGGCAACAGGACTCGAACCTGCACGGTTGCCCACTGGAACCTAAATCCAGCGCGTCTGCCAATTCCGCCATGCCCGCGTGCTGTATCCATTATAATGCACTTTTGAGAAAATCGCAACCCCTGTGTGCACGGCGCAGGGATTTGTTACGAGACTTTTTCGCCGTTCCCGCACGCTGGGGGTACCCAAAATCAAAAAAACAAAACCGCCCCGGTTTTTGCCAGGGGCGGTGCTGCGCCAAACGGTAAGTACCCTTATCAAGTGGGCAGGCCAAAGCTGATGGACAGCGCCTGATCCACCCGATTCATGGAGCCGGGGTCCAGGCGGCCCATTTTTTCCTTGAGCCGGTGTTTATCCAGCGTGCGCACCTGCTCCAGGAGCACCACCGAATCCCGCACCAGGCCGGTGTTCTCCGCGTTGACCTCGATATGGGTGGGCAGATTCGCCTTGTCGTGCTGGCTGGTGATGGCCGCGGCGATGACCGTGGGGCTGAATCGATTGCCCACATCGTTTTGGATGATGAGCACCGGGCGGACGCCGCCCTGTTCGGAGCCCACCACCGGGCTCAGATCGGCATAATAGATGTCTCCTCGGCGTACGATCAAGTTGATGACCTTCCTTTCCGGTTGAATGTCCTTGCTGTTATTGTTGCCCGGGAATCCGGGATCTAATCAGGCAGCGTGAAAAGTTCTCACAAATCCGCACCCCAACCTATTTTATTGCGGGCGGCCAAGTTGTGTTCGGCTTTCCGCTTTTATCTTGGGCCGATTTGTGCTATACTGAGAACAGACTTTGACTGCGAGGGATACCATGCCGGATTTTTTGATCGACGCCGTGTTTGATACGCTGAAGGCCCTGCCGTTCCTGTTTGGGGCCTTTTTGCTCATGGAATATCTGGAGCACCACGGGAGCGCGCCCCTGACACTTGGGATCGCCCGGCTGGGGCCCATGGGGCCGCTGGGTGGCGCGGTGGTGGGGTGCATCCCCCAATGCGGGCTGGCGGCGGCCGCGGCCAATCTTTTCGCGGCGCGGTTGATTTCGCCGGGCACCCTGCTGGCGGTCTTCCTGGCGGCCAGTGACGAAGCGGCGCCCATGCTGCTGGCCGCGCCGGAGGCGTATCCCATCCTGCTGCGGCTGATCCTCATCAAGCTGGCGGCGGCCATCGTCTTTGGCTTTCTTGTAGATTTGCTGATTTTCCGCCGCCATGCGCCGGCCGTCCCGGAAGAGGGCGAAAAGCTGGAACTGTGCGGCGACTGCGGCTGTGGGGAGCACTCCATTCTGCGGGCGGCGCTGGTGCACACGGGCAAGCTGGCGGCGTTTTTGCTGGGGATCAATCTGCTGCTGGGCGGGTCGATCGCGTGGATCGGCGCGGAGCAGCTGTCCCGTCTGCTGATTGCCGGCAGTGCGCTGCAGCCTTTTGCCGCCGCGCTGGTGGGATTCATCCCCAACTGCGGGGCTTCGGTGCTGCTGACCCGGCTGTACCTGCAGGGAATGCTCTCCTTCGGCGCGCTGACGGCGGGCCTCTGCGCCTCGGCGGGCGTGGGGCTGGCGGTGCTGTTCCGGGCCAACCGCAGCCGCCCGGGGGAAAATCTGCTCCTGCTGCTGCTCCTCTATGCGGCCTCCGTCTTGACGGGGATATTGGTCTAAACCTGGCGGGCAGGGCCGCTGTGGAATTTACCGTGCGGTGGGTTACTAGCGGTAGATTGATTCGCGGCTTTGTGGTATGATGGGTGAAAGGGTGGAGATTGCTGCCCGGTAAATTGGGATTTACGGAGGTACCTATGACAGAAATTTCATTTTGCAGTTTTGATTATACGAAATCGGACGTTCTTTTGCCACAGATGTTTGAAATACTTGCAACAAACATGAGCAAAATTGCGCCTACGGGCAACAGCTATGAGCAAGATAAAAAGATTTGGCTTTCCTATATGGAATCGGACTTGAAAGGAAAACAAATCATTCTCATGTATGTGGGCGAAGTCTTAGCAGGATATTTTCAGTACAGTTTGCAAGAAAACACTGCGCTGGTCGAGGAAATTGAAATCTCACCCGAATTTCAGCGGACACTGCTTTTTTACCGCTTCCTCAAATACATGAGAACAATCCTTCCGAAAAATATTCAGTACGCGGAGGCCTATATCAATAAAGGAAATACTAATTCACAGCGTATTGCTCAAAAGCTCGGATTTAAAGTCGTGGGAGAAAATCCCAACGGACATAGTTTCCGCTACCGTGGGGAATTTGCTTCTATCAAAAAGTATTTTCTTTAGTTCAAGTTTGTCTGACCGCTCATCCGATCCGCACGATGTCAAGCATGATAGGACACAATTATTTTTCCCGAAAGCACACCATACCTCTTGCGGAGGCGGCCTGAGGCTGCGTGCACTTGGCACGACCGCAACTCGATTATTTTGGGTCTCCCCGCCTACGGCGGGCGGCCTGAGGCCGCGTGCACTTGGCTCGGCCGCAACTTGATTATTTTGGGTCTCCCCCGCCTATGGCGGGCAGCCTGAGGCCGCGCGCACTTGGCTTGACCGCAACTCGATTATTTTGGGTCTCCCCCGCCGTACGGCGGGGGAGACCCTTACACAAAGTAGAGGGGCACTCCATCCAAGTACGGGAGAGCGAATAAAAATATATTCAAAATCCCCTTGCAGAGGCGGAGAAAATCGGCTACGAGTCATATACCTATGGCATCCCCCGCCAACGGCGGGGGATGCCATTTACATAAGGGAAGAGGCGTCCTTTCCAAGTACGGGAGAGCCAATAAAAATATATTCAAAATCCCCTTGCAGAGGCGGAGAAAATCGGCTACGGGTCATATACCAATGGCATCCCCCGCCGCACGGCGAGCGGCCTGAGGCCGCGTGCGCTTGGCTCGACCGCAACTTGATTATTTTGGGTCTCCCCCGCCGTAGGCGGGGGAGACCCTTATATAAAGTAGAGAGGAACTCCATCCAAGTACGGGAGAGGGAAGAAAATAAATACGAAACCCTCTTGCAGAGGCGGCAAAAAACTGCTACGATATGCTTGAAAAGGCTTTGGAAAGGCTTGGAAAGGCTTGGAAAGGAAGGGTCCCCATGCTATTTGCACCCCATGATAAACTGATCTTCGCCGGCGATTCCGTCACCGACGCCGACCGCGCCCGCCCCGCCGGCGAAGGACTGTTCGGCGCCCACGGCAACGGCTATGTGCGGGACGTGGCCGCCATGTTCGACGCCCTCTATCCCCAGATGGACCTGCGGGTCATCAACCGGGGCGTCAGCGGCGACAGCGTGCGCCATCTGGCGGCCCGCTGGCAGCAGGATGTGCTGGACGATCACCCGGATTGGGTGGCCGTGATGATCGGCGTGAACGACGTCTGGCGCAAGTTCGATTCGCCCCATCAGAAGGAGCAGCACCTGACCGTGGAGGAATATCGGGACACCCTGACCCGGTTGATCGAGACGACACTGCCCCAGGTGAAGGGGATGATCCTGATGACGCCCTATTTCCTGGAGCCCAACCGGGCCGACCCCATGCGCGCCGAGCTGGACAAGCGGGGCCAGGTGGTGAAGGAGCTGGCGGCCCAATATGATCTGCCGCTGGTGGATGTGCAGGCGGCCTTTGATAAGCTCTTGGAGCACCTGTATTCCGCCGTGATCACCTGGGACCGGGTGCATCCCAATTACATCGGGTGCGCGTTGATCTGCAAGGCGTTCCTCAACGCCGTGGGCTTCGATTGGGAAAACACGCTGATCTGAACGCCCGCTGGGCAGGGATTTGGATTTCCCTGCGGAAAAGCCTTGCATTTGGCCACAATATGTAGTATACTGGTCTCATCATCCACACGGGAGGTGCCCTATTGTGAAATGTCCTTATTGCGGCTATACCGATAGCCGCGTGGTCGATTCCCGCCCCACCGACGAAGGCGAGCGCATCCGCCGGCGCAGGGAGTGCGGCAAATGCGGCAAGCGCTTTACCACCTATGAGGTCATCGAAAGCGTTCCCATCGTGGTGATCAAGAAGGATAAATCCCGGGAGACCTTCGACCGCAACAAGTTATTGAGCGGCCTGCTCCGGGCCTGCGAAAAGCGGCCGGTCTCGGTGGACACCCTGGAGCGGATCGTGGACGAGATCGAGTCCCTGCTGCAAAATTCCCTGGACCGGGAGGTGTCCTCCCAGCGCATCGGCACCTACGCCATGGAGAAGCTCAAGAGCGTGGACGAAGTGGCCTATGTGCGCTTCGCGTCGGTGTACAGGCAGTTCAAGGATATCAACAGCTTTATGGACGAGCTGTCCAAGATCATGAGCAGCCGGTCGTCCAATTAATCAGAAAACAGCGTTTCGTTTTTTTCATGAATGTCTCCTTGCGGAAGGGGCCGGGTCAAAGACCTGGCCTCTTCTGCATTTCTGTCCATTCTACGTTTCGTTTGTTGATATTTTAAGACCGGGATGGTATGCTGAAAAGGGAAAGGAGGCTTCGGCATGGATCAGACCAAGATCGGGGCGTTCATCGCGGCGGTGCGCAAGGAGCAGGGCATGACCCAGGCGGCGCTGGCAAAGCGGTTGGGGATCACCGACCGGGCGGTGAGCAAGTGGGAGAACGGCCGGGGAATGCCCGAGCTGTCGCTGATCAAGCCCCTGTGCGACGCGCTGGGGATCACGGTGAACGAATTTCTGGCGGGCGAACGGATCGAGCCCCAGGCGGCGGCGGAGAAGGCCGAGGAAACGCTGCTGCACACGCTGAAAGACTCCCGGCGGGGCAGGCGGGCCGTGGCGGTGCTGGGCGCGGTGCTGCTGCTGGGAGCGGCGATCCTGGCCGGGCTGTTCGGGGTGGACGTCTCCCGGATGCGCCGCGGACTGCCGGTGGTGTTCAGCACCTGGGGATTCAGTTACGCGCCCGACCTCCATGTGCCGGATTGGCAGATGGAGCAGGCCGCCCGGAATTACCTGACCGACCACGGAGACGCGGAGCGCAGGCACCACCCGGGTGAAAAGACCTTTGTCCGGCTGCGGGTGTTCCTGGTGCAGCAGACCCAGGACGACTGCTATTCCCTGTACGCCTGGGCCGTCACCGGGAAATTCTACGGGGAGGACGGGCAGGTGCGCAGGGACAGCGGCGCAAGCTATCCCATCAAGTTCCTGCTGGAAACGCAGGGCGAGGACTATGTGGTCACCGGGTCGGAGACGCCCCGGGACGGCGGGTATTATGGGGAGGACATGGCCCGCATCTTCCCGGCTTCCGTCCGGCACGACATGGAGTGGGCGGAGAACGCGGGGGAGTTTGCCGCCCTGGAGGACGATGTGGAGGAATTGGCGGAGCTCTATTTCGCGGCGCCCGACACGACTGAGTGATCGCACACACTGCCCGCCCCGCGGGAGCGCGAAGCGCTCCCGCGGGGCGGGCATTTTGTCCGGCGGGGAACCTTTGCCTCCGATCCGCATATACTGTCAGGTATAGAAGGAGGCATGATCTTATGTGCGGATTTGCAGGCTTCAGCGATTACAACGAAAATCTGCCGGAGGGAAGGAACCGCTGGCTGGACGTCGCCGGCAGAATGGCCCGGCGGATCGCCCACCGGGGCCCGGACGACAGCGGCGCCCACCTGTCCCGTCATGTGGCGCTGGGCCATGCCCGGCTGGCCATCATCGATCCCGAAAACGGGCGGCAGCCCATGACCGTGCGGCGCGGTGGGGAGGAGATCACCATCGCCTACAACGGAGAAATTTACAACGCGCCGGAGCTTCGGGCCGAGCTGGAAGCCCGGGGGTATACCTTCCAGACCGCCTGCGACACCGAGGTGGTGCTGAACGCCTATCTCTGCTACGGGGAGGACTGCGGCGAGAAGCTCAACGGTATTTTTGCCTTTGCCATCGACGACGGCCAAGTCGGGCGCACCTTCCTCTGCCGGGACCGTTTCGGGGTGAAGCCCCTGTTCTACGCCCTGCGGGACGGGAGGCTGATCTTTGCTTCGGAGATCAAGGCGCTGTTTGAATATCCCGGCGTCACCCCGGTGCTGGACGCCGGCGGCGTGTGCGAGGTCTTCGGATTGGGCCCCGCCCGCACGCCGGGCTGCGGGGTGTTCCGGGGCGTGTTCGACCTGAAACCCGGCCACGCCGCAGTTTTCGACCGGGAGGGCTTCCGGGACTGGGCGTATTTCCGGCTGGCCGCCCAGCCCTTTGCGGACGATTACGACACCGCCGTGCGCAGCGTGCGGGAGCTGCTCATCGACACGGTGGAGCGGCAGCTGGTCTCCGACGCGCCCCTGTGCACGTTCCTTTCCGGCGGGCTGGATTCCAGCGTGATCACCGCCATTGCCGCCCGGTACCTGGGGCAGCGGGGTGGGACGCTTTCCACCTACTCCTTTGAATTCGAGGGCAACGACAAAAATTTCGTCTCCTCCTCCTTCCAGCCCGACCGGGACGAAAGCTGGGCGGAAAAGGTGAGCGCCGCCCTGGGGACGGAGCATACCACTCTGTACTGCAACAACGAGGAGCTGGAGCGGTCCCTGTACGAAGGGGTGATCGCCAAGGACCTGCCCGGCATGGCGGATATCGACGGCTCGCTGCTGCACTTCTGCCGGCTGGTGAAGCGGCGGCACACCGTAGCCCTGTGCGGCGAATGCGCCGATGAAATTTTCGGCGGGTATCCCTGGTTCCACCGGCGGGAGATGTTCGACGGCGCGCACTTCCCGTGGTCAAATAATCTGGAACACCGGCTGTCGCTGCTCAAACCCGAGCTGCGGGAGAGTCTGCGGATGGAGGACTATGTGGCGAATCGCCTGGAGGAGAGCCTGATGGAAGTGCCCGCCCTGCCCGGAGAGACCGCCGAGCAGCTGCGGATGCGGCAGATCTCCTACCTCAACATCCGGTGGTTTATGGCCACGCTGCTGGACCGCAAGGACCGGTGCAGCATGGCAAGCGGGCTGGAAGTGCGGGTGCCCTATGCGGACCATCGGATCGCCCAATACGTCTACAACACGCCCTGGGAATTCCGCTGCAAGGATGGCCGCCCCAAGGGCCTGCTGCGGGACGCCGCCAAGGGGCTGCTGCCCGAGGACGTGCTGGAGCGCCGCAAGAGCCCCTATCCCAAGACCTACGACCCGGCCTATGAGCGCAGGCTCAAGCAGCGGCTGGGCCACATCCTGCGGGACAGCGCCCAGCCCATCCACAAGCTGCTGTCGGAGGAAGCGGTGCAGAGCCTGCTGGGAGAGACCTTCGATTACGGCCGGCCCTGGTTTGGGCAGCTGATGGCCGGCCCACAGCTGCTGGCGTATCTCATCCAGATCAACTACTGGCTGGCCCACTACAACATCTATCTTGCGCTGTGAGATCAAAAGAGTGATATTTTCGTTTGCAGGAAAGCATATGTCGCCTGGGCATGGGCACACCAAGAGCAGGGCTTTGGGGAACCTTCGCAGGGGGTTCCCCAAGGTTCTGCAACACATTATCCCAGCGCCGGGCCGAAGATCTCCTGCTCCAGCCGGTGGATCTCGCACGCCACCTGGATGTCCAGCCCGCACTGCCCCAGCGTTTCGCGCCAGTTGGCTTCCAGCGTGCGCCAGCGCGACGGGTCCTCGCGGAAGACCGTGTTGCCCAGTCCGAAAACGTCGCAGCCGTCCCGCCGGGCGGTGCGGGCAAAGGCCGCCTCGATCTCCTCTTTCAGCTGGGCCTCCAGCGCGTCCTCGATGGCGCGGTAAGCTGCTTCGTTCAGCACCGCCTGGGTGTCCGATACCGCGCTGACGTCCGCCTCCGCCCGGATCGACACCGTGAACTGGGGCGGGCCGTCTCCGCCGGGCCGGTAGGCGATCTCTCCATCCACCGCGCTGAGGGTCAGGGTCGCCGCGCCGAAATCCCCTCTGACCACCGCCTCTCCCGTGCGCAGCTCATCCTGGGCCACCAGCAGGCCCCGGGTCTCTTTGAGGGGCATTTCCCCTTGCAGGGTGAAGCCCTTGAAATACGCCGTGGAAACGATCTCCACGCCGCCGCCCTCCAGCGTGCGCACCACGGGCAGCACCGGGTCGCTGCCGGGCCGCCGGGCGGCGTTGACGAAATCCAGCAGGGCAGCGCCCACGCTCTCCCCGGTCTCCCGGCCGCTTTCGCTCAGCTGCTGCAATTCGGACATCTTGAGGTATCCCGCCTCCTTTTCGGAGGACAGCACTTCCTGCGCCCGGTCCTCCGCCAGGAAAAGCTCCACCGAGGGCCGGGTGCTGTAATACCGCACGAAGAAATCCAGATAGCGGTCCAGCCCGTCGGCAGCGCAGGCTTTGCCGAAGACCACCAGATAGTTGTGGGCGTAGAAGGGCTTGCGGCCGGTGGTCAGCGTCAGGCTGCCCAGCGCCTCCAGCACCGTGCTGCCCCGGGCGGTGAACAATTCCTCCTGCGCCTCCGAGGCCGAGGAGCGCACCGTGACCAGCACGCCGTCGCCGTCCTTGTCCACGCCGATGCCGTGGATCAGCAGCCGCTCGAAGAGCTCCCGCCCGCCGCAGCCGGAAAGGGGCAGCAGCAGCGCCGCGCCCAGCAGGATGCACGCCGCCCGGCGCAAAATCTTACCGCAAAGGGGTTTGGCTTTCATGGGCTGCGCCCCCTTTGCCTTTGGATTTTTGCCTCCCCGCCGGCAGGAACACCGCGAGGGGCAGTGCGGCCCCGCACAGGAACACGCCGGCCAGATGGGCGCCCGCGCCCAGCAGGAACATCCGGGCCGAACGGCTTTCCGCGGTGGCGAAGGCCGCCGCCAGCATCAGGGCGGCCGCCATGCACAGGCCGACGCCCGGCCTGCTCTTGGGAAAGATACCCGCGAAGCACGCCCGCCCCGCTGCCATCGCCGAGCCCATCCGCACGATCAGCGCCATGATCCACACCCCGATGAACACCGCGTCCAGCCGCTGCATGGAGCGCACTTCCGTGATGGCGGACAGGGCGTACACCGGGAAATTCTGGGTGTCGGCGTAGGGCCCCAGGCAGCCCGCCAAAAGTAGCAGCAGCACGGCAATAAATCCCCAGCAGCCCAGGGCCCAGCCCCAGAAGTGCCGGGCCCTGACACCTTTTGCAAAGGGCAGCAGCACCGCCATGTCGGCATAGACCGAGGTGCGGGCCAGAAACGCCGCGGCCCCGTAGAGGGTCTGCCCCCAGCCATCGTAGAAGACCGGCCGGAGATTTTCGCTTTCAAACCGGGCGGCGGTGATGCAGAACACCAGCCCCGTCCCCAGCAGGAACAGCACGAACACCACCCCGGCGCACCGGGCCACGCATTCGATCCCGCGCCAGGCCCCGTAGGCGGCGGTGAGCAGCAGCAGGACGATGGTCACCGACGCGGAAAATTCCGGGTTCACCGTGTCCTGCAAAAAGATCTGGAACAGGCCCAGGAACGCCCCGTTGGCCGCCGCCAGGTAGAGGAGATAGGCCGCCGACACCAGCTTGCCCCATTTCCCCAGGGCCTGTTCCGCCGCCTGGGGCAGCGGCAGGCCCGGGCACCGGCGCTGCAAAAGCAGGATGGGCCACATCACGGCCCCGCCCACCAGCTGCGCCAGCCCGCAGGAAAAGATGCCCTCCAGCAGATTCCCGCCGCCCAGGGAGCGGGAGCCGGTGAACAGCGACAGCGCGGCGTGGGAGACGAACATCATGACGAAGAACTGGCGGGCGCTGACGGTATGCTTTGTGGTCTCCATGGCGGCCTCCTTTGCCTCAATCTTTCCAAAATCACCTTACGATTTCTTCTCCACTCCGGGCATATCCTGCACCCGGGCGCGCCGTTTGGAAAGCTGCTTCCAGGGCTCCCGGGCGGCCACATCCCGCCACACCAGCCGGGCCCGGAAAGGGGACACCGGGGACAGCAGGGGCACGCCGAAGCTGCCGGTGGCGGAGAGGTCCAGCAGCACCAGGGTCAGCCCGATGGTGACGCCCCACACGCCGAAGATGCCGCCCAGGATCAGGAACACCAGCCGCAGCAGGGACAGGGGCTCATAGAGCCGGGACACCGCATAGCCGGCCACGGCGGTGAGGGCCACCGTCATCAGGGAGGGCGCGCTGACCACGCCGGCCTCCACCGCGGTCTCTCCGATCACCAGACCGCCTACGATGCTCACCGTGGAGCCCAGGGATTTCGGCGCCCGGAGCCCCGCCTCCCGGAGGATCTCATAGAGGAAGTAGAGCAGCAGCGTTTCCAGAAACACCGGGAACGGCGTCCGCATCTCCTCCCCGGCGATCTTGAGCATCAGGCTTTCCGGCAGCAGCTCCGGGTGGTGGGCAGCGATGGCCACATACAGCCCCGGCAGGAAGGCGCTGACGAAGAATGCGAAATATTTCAGCCACCGGATAAACGCCGCATAGAAGGGGCGGGTGAGGTAATCGTCCATGGTCTGGAAATTCTCCACGAACAGGAAGGGCACCAGCAGCACGCTGGGCGTGCCCTCCACCAGCACCGCCACCCGTCCCTCGGCGATCTTGCCGCACACCACGTCGGGGCGCTCCGTCTGGCCCACGCCGCTGAAAAGCCCCCGGCGCTCCAGATACCCCGCCAGATAGCCCGCGCCCAGGGCGGTTTCCAGGTCGCAGGCGCGCAGCTTCTCCCGCACGCCGGCCACGATCTCCGGGGAGGCCACACCCTCCAGATAGCACAGCGCCAGGGGCGTGTGGCTTTCGCTGCCCACCTGGGCTTTCTCGAACTTCAGGGCGGTGGTCTTCATCCGCCGGCGGATCATGGCGATATTGTTCTGATAGCTTTCCGTGAAGCCGTCCTTCGCGCCCCGCTGCATCACTTCGTTCTGGGGCTCCTCCGGGCCCCGGGTCTCGAAGCCCTGCACGCCGAACACCAGGGCATCCCCGCAGCCCTCCACCAGCAGGATGGCGAAGCCGCTCATCAGCAGGGTCAGCAGGGTGTCCAGCGACCGCTCCCGCTTCTGCTCCATGGAGCCCAGCACCTGTTCCTCGATATAGGAAAGCCGCGCCCTGGGGTCTTTCGGCGGACGGGCGGCCAACAGGGGATTGAGGATGCTCAGGGTGATGATCTGCTTGCTCACCAGCCCGTCCAGCGCCAGCAGCGCGGCCTTCACGCCGCCCAGGTCCATGTCCCGCAGCATGAAATCCATGGCGTTGGTGAAGCGCTGCTCAAAAAACGCCTTGTCCCGCCGGATGTCCCCGGTGACCGTGCCCGCCATGCGCCCACTTCCTTTCTGCGGCCTAGTCTTTCCCCCATCGGCCGGAATATTCCCGCGCGGCAGGGGGATGCTAGAATCACCCAAACATCCGGAAAGGAGCCTCCGCATGGTGATTTCTTTGATCCGCACGCCCATCGTTTATGCCCTGATTCTGCTGGGCGTGCGGCTGATGGGCAAGCGGCAGATCAGCCAGCTGCAAACCTCCGAACTGGTGGTCACGCTGCTGATCTCCGAACTGGCCGTGCTGCCCATCCAGGACCACGGCAAGCCCCTGTGGAACGGGCTTTTGCCCATGTGTGTGGTGATCGTCTGCGAGCTGGTGGTGTCCCTGGGGATGATCCACAGCGGGCGGTTCCGCAAGCTGGTTTGCGGCAAGCCGGAGCTGGTGATCCGGGAGGGGAAGGTGATCCAGCCCGCCATGAAGCGCCTGCGGATGAGCACCGAGGAGCTGTTTGAGCAGCTGCGGCAGGCGGGGGCGTTTTCGCTGGACGAGGTGGCCTGGGCGGTGATCGAGACCAACGGCCGCATGAGCGTGGCCCGCAAGGCGTCGGAGGATTTCCTGACCCCCAAACAGGCGGGGGTGAAGGTCGATCCCCGGGCGCTGGAAGTGGTGGTGGTCAGCGACGGGGAGCTTTCCG
Organism: uncultured Clostridia bacterium; assembly: GCA_947631855.1. Lineage (GTDB taxonomy): Bacteria > Bacillota > Clostridia > Oscillospirales > Acutalibacteraceae > Acutalibacter. The sequence continues at coordinate 20,311 of CANRMX010000022.1, forward strand.
ACAGCTCGCTGCGCCTGTGCGACAAGGACCGGGACTGGGCGCTGGGAGAACTGAAAAAAGCCGGCCTCAGTCTGCCGCAGGTTTTCATCATGACGGTGAAAAACGGCAAGACCGGCCGGATCGTGGAGCGGGAAGAGGGCCCAGAACGGCCCCTCCCGCATTGACATTTTCTCCCGCGCGCGGTATGATGATAAAAAGAAATTTTTCTTTGCTCTATTTTCTTTGAGCCTTTTTATAGAGCGGGACAACGGGCTGAATAGTATATCTCCCTCGCGTGAAAAAAGAACTTTTTCTTTTCTTTGTTTTCTTTGAGTTTTTTTGCAGAGTGAGACAACTAGCTGAATAGTATATCTTCTCTGCGTGAAAAAAAGAATTTTTTTCTTTCTTTATTTTCTTTGAGCCTTTTTGCAGAGTGAGACAACGGGCTGAATAGTATATCTTCCCCGCGTGAAAAAAAGAAATTTTTTCTTTCTTTTATTTTCTTTGTTCTCTTTGCAAAGTAGGGCAGTTAACCAAATAGTATATCTCCCCCGCCGTAGGCGGGGGAGATATACCTAAAAATCATTCGGCAGCAGCAGAGATAAATACTACATAAAGGAGCACAGGCTATGAAAATTCTCGTTATTGATGCACAGGGCGGGGGCGTGGGCCGCCAGCTGGTGGCCGCCGTTCGGCAGACCGCGCCCGGGGCGCACATCACCGCCGTGGGCACCAACACGGCGGCAACCTCCGCCATGCTCAGGGCCGGGGCAGACGACGCCGCCACCGGCGAAAACGCCGTGGTGGTCAATTGCCGCACCGCCGACGTGATCATCGGCCCCATCGGCATCGTGCTGGCGGACGCGCTTTTGGGGGAGATCACCCCGAAGATGGCCGTGGCCGTGGCCCAGAGCCGGGCAAGGCGGATATTGATCCCCTTCAACCACTGCGACAACATCATCGTGGGCGTGGGCGATCTGACCATCACCCGGCTGCTGCAGGAGGCCATGGAGGAGCTGCGCAAGCTCCTGTGACGCCGGGGCCTGCGGTCGAGCGAAATCCTTATGCTGCCGGCGGTCGAGCCAAGTGAAGTTCTTTTTGCTTATTTTATTAAAAGACCGTGTGCTGTCCGCAGGAGAGAGAAATCCTCATGCTACCGGCGGTCAAGCCAAGTGAAGTTCTTTTTGCTTATTTTATTAAAAGACCGTGTGCTGTCCGCAGGAGAGAGAAATCCTTATGCTACAAGCGGTCAAGCCAAGTAAAGTTCTTTTTGCTTACTTTTTCTTTCAAGAAAAAGGAAGGAGGAAAAGGGGATGAAAGGATGAAGCTGCAAAAACCTGTGCGGGGCGTCTTTTTCGATCTGGGCTGGACGCTGCTCTACCCGGTTTCGGGAGACTGGCGGTTTACGTTGACCGCGCAAAAAATTTTCCCGCCGGAATACCTCCGGGCCCTGCCCGACGATCGCTGGGCAAAGGCCCTGCAGGCGGCGGAAAGCTATCTGGGCGACCATCATCTGCTGCGCTCCATGGAGGAGGAATTCCACCAATGGCGCACATACTACGGGATGCTGGCCGAGGCCGTGCCGGAGCTGGGGCTGTCCCCAGAGGACATCCGGCGGGTGGCGGAGGAGCAGACCTACAGCGTGGAGGATTACGGCCTGCTGCCCGGGGCCAGAGAGACGCTGGAGACCCTTTCGGGAAAGTACCGGCTGGGGGTGATCTCCGACACCTGGCCGTCCATCGAGCCCAGGCTACAAAAGCTGGGGCTGCGGGAGTTTTTTGACTGCGTTACATACAGCTTCACGTTGGGGGTGTTCAAGCCCCACCCCGCTATGTACCGGGACGCCCTGGAGAAAATGGGCCTGCCCGCGGCAGAGACGGTCTTTATCGACGACGTGGCGGGGAATCTGCGGGGCGCAGCCGAACAGGGCATCCAGACGGTGCTGATCTGCGCCCGGCCCGACGCCGACCGGGACGATGCGATCCCCAATATTGCCGGTCCGGGAGAAATCCCGGGCCTCGTGGGCGCATAATTTCGCGTTCAGTCCGGCGGCTTTTGCTCGTCCGCACCCGGCTGCTTCTCCATGGGCACGGCGTCCAGCAGGCTGGGCTTTTCGCCGCTGTCCGGAGGCAGCTCGCTGTGCTTGAGGCGCGGGATAAAACGGGCTACAAAGCCGCCCTTGCCCCGGCCCCACAGGTACCCCATGCCGATCAGCGAGAACACCAGCGCGCCCAGGAAATTGACCCCCAGATCTTCCATGGTGTCCAGCAGGCCGATGTCGATATAGCCCGCCCAGGGCTGGCCGTTCACGGCCACGGATTCGATCTCCACCGTCACCGGCACGTTCCGGCCCTCTGGATTCAGCAGCACCGAGGTGACGCTGTGGATCACCGTGTCCTTCTGCATATCGAAGTGGAAAAAGGCATCCATGCCGAATTCAAAGAATTCCCACAGCACGCCCACCGTCATGGAAAAGCAGAAGGCGGTGAGGGCCACGAAGACCGGGGACAGGCGAATTTTGAACCGGGGCGAGCGGTTGAGCACGTCCACCATGGCGAAGCCGATGGCCGCCATGAGGAAGCCGTTCACCGTGTGCAGCATGGTGTCCCAAAAGGGGAAGATCAGGTAGTATTCGTGGATCTCCCCCAAAATCTCCGCGGCGAAAATGAAGAGCAGAATGATGCCCTCCAGCGTGTTGGGCAGGTCGATGTGCAGCCGCTTCTCCACAAACCCGGGCACGGTGAAAAGGATCAGCGTGATGAAGCACAGGAACACGTTGTAGTAGTCCCCGGTGACCAGCTGGCGGAGCATCACCGCCGCCACCGCCAGACGCAGCACCACATACACCGTGAACAGCCCCGGATGTGCCCGGGCCTCCTGCCGGAGCCGCGCCCGGTCTGCCCGGCGCTCCTCTTTTGTCCGCTTTCGTTTCTTGTCCGCCATGTCGATCCCCTCCGCAATTGTCGTACGCTTCTGCAATCAGTATAGCCCCTTTGCCGCCGGTGCGCAAGCCCGGTGTTTTCATTTTGCCAAAAAGGGTTTCCTTTTTCGCCGGGGTATGGTAGAATAGCCCTGTGTAAAACCGGCGGGAAAGTTGGGAGGTACGCGGGGCAAATGGAACATCTCTATGCGGTGGACTGCCACAATCATTCGGCGTTTTCCCCGGACGGATTCGATCCCGTGGAAGCCAAGCTTGCCCGGGCCAAGGAGCTGGGCCTCTACGCCCTGACGCTCACCGACCACTGCGAGTGCCAGGCTTTTGAGGAGGAATACCGCCACCGGGCGCGCAGGGCCTGGGAGGGCATGGCGCGGGCGGAGGCCGCCTGTCCCCAGGGGCTGGTGTTCTTAAAGGGCATCGAGCTGGGGCAGCCCTTGGAGAACCCCGCCGCCATGGAGGAAGTGCTGAAGCGGCCCTATGATTTCGTGCTGGGCTCGCTGCACAATCTGAAAGACGAGGAAGATTTTTACTATATGCGCTTTACGCCCAAGGAGATGGACCGGGTGCACGGCCTGCTTTCCCGTTATTGGGAAGAGCTTTTGGCGCTGTGCCAGGAGGCGGATTTCGATTCCCTGGGGCACCTGACCTATCCTATCCGGTATCTGGAGGGGCAAAGCGGCCTCAAGGTCGATCTCACGCCCCACCTGCCCGCCATCGATGCCGTGCTGCGGGCGCTGATCCGCCGGGGCAAGGCGCTGGAGGTGAACACCTCCGGCTATCGCACGCTGGGCAGGCCCCTGCCCGATCTGCCCCTTTTGCAGCGGTACCGGGCGCTGGGCGGCAGGCTGATCACCCTGGGCAGCGACGCCCACCGCACGGAAGACCTGGGCTTCGGCATCGACCGGGGGATGGAATTGCTGCGGGCGGCGGGCTTCACGGAATTTGCGCTCTATGTGGGCCGGGAGCCGCGGATGCTCCCGCTGGAATAAGACAAAACGAAAGGAAGCGGCGCTATGGCAGTGGAAAAGGTGATCTTCACCAATATGTGCATGGTGGAGGACGGGGCCGGCAACGTGCTGGTGCAGGACCGCAACGATCCCGGCTGGCCGGGCGTGGTGTTCCCGGGCGGGCACGTGGAGCCGGGCGAATCCTTCACCCGGGCGGTGATCCGGGAGGTGTTCGAGGAGACGGGGCTGACCATCGAGAACCCCGCCCTCTGCGGCGTGAAGGATTTCTACAACGAGACCGGCGCCCGGTATGTGGTGCTGCTGTACCGGGCCCGCCGATATTCGGGAGAAGTGCGCTCCTCCAAGGAGGGGAACGTGTTCTGGACGCCCCGGGAGACGCTGACCAGCTACCGGCTGGTGACCGATTTCGAGCCGCTGCTCCAGGTGTTCGAGGACGAAACGCTCAGCGAATTCCGCTATCCCCACGCGCCAAGCGAATGGGACGTGGAGCTGCTTTAAGGAGGGAATTGCAATGCCAATGGAACAACTGCTGGAGCTCTTGCAGGACAACGCCCGGCTCACCACGGCACAGCTGGCCGCCATGGTGGGGGAAACGGAGGAGGCCGTGAAGGCCGCCGTCGCCGGGTATGAGAAGGAGGGCGTGATCAAAGGCTACCACACGCTGGTGAACTGGGAAAAGCTGGGCGCGCCCATGGCCACGGCGCTGATCGAGCTGAAAGTGACCCCCCAGAAGCACACCGGCTTCGACGAGATCGCCGGGCGGGTGATGAACTTCCCCGAGGTGGAAAGCGTCTACCTCATGAGCGGCGGCTACGACCTGGCGGTGACCGTCACCGGGAAGACCATGCAGGATATCGCCATGTTCGTGGCCAAGCGCCTGGCCACCATCGAGGGCGTCATCTCCACCGCCACCCACTTTGTGCTGACCAAGTATAAGGACGGCGGTGTGGTGTTCAATTCCGATTACGAGGAGATCGACGAGCGGGGGAGCAATCTCATCGACTGACGCGATTTCTTTTTATAGAAAAGAGGTGGGCAAGCGGTGGACTACGCTTCCCTTGTGAATCAACGCCTGCGCGCGGTGAAGCCCTCGGGCATCCGGCGGTTTTTCGACATCGCCAACGAGATGGAGGACGTGATCTCCCTCTCCGTGGGCGAGCCGGATTTCCAAACCCCCTGGCACATCCGGGAGGAGGGCATCGCGTCGCTGGAAAAGGGCCGCACCCGGTATACCCCCAACCGGGGCTTTATCGCCCTGCGCAGGGAGATCGGCAATTTCCTCACCCGGCACTACGGGGTGGAGTACGACGCGGAGAAGGAGATTTTGGTGACGGTGGGCGGCAGCGAAGCCATCGACCTGTGCGTGCGCAGCCTGATCAACCCCGGGGACGAGGTGATCATCCCCGAGCCCAGCTTCGTGTGCTATGTGCCCATCACCCAGATGGCCGGCGGCGTGCCGGTGATCGTGGAGACCCGGCCCGAGGACGGCTTCCGCCTGACGGCGGAGGCGTTGGAAGCCAAGATCACGGAAAAGACCAAGCTGCTGATCCTGCCCTTCCCCAACAACCCCACCGGCGCGGTGATGCGCCGCCCGGAGCTGGAGGCCATCGCCCGGGTGGTGGAGCGCCACGGCCTGCTGGTGCTGTCCGACGAGATCTACGCGGAGCTCACCTACGGCGCAGCGCCCCATGTTTCCTTTGCCTCACTGCCGGGGATGGCGGCCCGGACGATCCTGATCAACGGCTTTTCCAAGACCTATTCCATGACCGGCTGGCGGCTGGGATACGCGGCGGGGCCGGCGGAGATCATCGCCCTGATGACCAAGCTGCACCAGTTCGCCATCATGAGCGCCCCCACCACCAGCCAGTATGCGGCCATCGAGGCGCTGCGCAACGGCGACGAGGACGTTGCCGACATGCGCACCCAGTACGACCTGCGCCGCCGCCTCATCGTGGATGGCCTGACCCGGATGGGGCTGCCCTGCTTTGAGCCGGAGGGCGCCTTCTATGTGTTCCCGTCCATTCGGGGCACGGGGCTCAGCTCTCAGGCGTTCTGCGAGAAGCTGATCTATTCCAAGCGGGTGGCCGTGGTGCCCGGGGACGCCTTCGGCGCCAGCGGCGAGGGCTTTGTGCGCATCTCCTACTCCTATTCCATCGGGCACATCACGGAGGCCCTGGAGCGGATGCAGGCATTTTTGGAGGAACTATGAGCGAACGCGTATGGCTGGCCCGGCAGTCTGCATACCGGGTGGAGGCGCTGGAAGCGCTGTTCGATACCATCTTTGAGGCCTTCGGGGTGTACGATTCCCTGCGCCCGGGGATGGAGGTGGTGTTAAAGCCCAACCTCATCCAGCGGGGCGACCCCGCCCGGGCGGCCATCACCCACCCGGTGTTCGTGCAGGCGGCGGGCCGATGCGTGAAAAAGGCCGGGGCGAAGGTGCTCATCGCGGAAAGCCCCGGCGGGCCCTATACGCCGGGGGTGATGCGGGCGCATTTCAAAGCCTGCGGCTATACCGACATGGCCGAGCAGGAAGGATTTTCCCTCTACACCGCCTGCGAGAGCCGGGACGTTGCCCTGCCGGAGGGCGAGCTGTGCCGGCAGGCGGCGGTGGTGGAGCCCTTTATCGGGGCGGAGTATTTGATCGACCTGCCCAAGGTGAAGACCCACTCCATGGTGGGGTATTCCGGCGCGGTGAAGAATCTGTTCGGCGTGGTGCCCGGCCTGCAAAAGCCGGAGCTGCACTGCCGCTTCCCGGAGCGGGAGGACTTCTCCCGGATGCTGGTGGATATCTGCCAGTTTGCCCGGCCCGGCTTCGTGCTGATGGACGGCATCTGGGCCATGGAGGGCGACGGCCCCACCAGCGGCACCCGGCGGGCGCTGGGACTGGTGGCGGCGTCGGACAATCCCTTTGCGGCGGACGTGTGCGTCAGCTCCCTGCTGGGGATGCAGCCGGAGGAGATCGCCATGCTGCGGATCGGCGCGGAGCGTCACCTGGGGCCAAAGACCGTGGAGGAGCTGGAACTGCTGGGCGAGCCCTACGAAGATTTCCGCACCCCGGACTTCAAAAAGGCCAGGGCCTCCAGCACCGATTTCGTGGAGAAGCTGCCCCGTTTCCTGCGGCCCATGGCGAAGAAGATCACCACGCCTTATCCCAGGATCGACGCCCGGAAATGCGTGGGCTGCGGCAAATGCGCCGAAAGCTGTCCCCAGCACACCATCACGGTGAAGGACCGCAAGGCCGAGATCGATTACAAAAACTGCATCCGCTGCTTCTGCTGCCACGAGATGTGCCCGGAGCACATCATCGGCACCAGACGGTTCGGGGCTTTTAAACTGTAAAGCGAGTTGAAGGATATGAAGCTCAAGGCTTACGCCAAAATCAACCTGACCCTGGACGTGACCGGCAAGCGGGCGGACGGCTTCCACACCCTGGATACGGTGATGCAGAGCGTGTCGCTGTATGACCGGGTGGAGCTGCACCTGAGCAGAAAGCCCGGCATCCGCGCCCGGTGCGACAAGCCCTATATCCCCACCGACATCCGCAACAGTGCGGTGAAAGCGGCCCGGCTTTTTCTGGACGAGGCGGGACAAAAAGAGGTGGGCGTGGAGCTGAGCCTCCACAAGAAGATCCCCAGCCGGGGCGGGATGGGCGGCGGCAGCGCGGACGCCGCGGCGGTGCTGTTCGGATTGCAGCGGCTGCTGGGAGAGCCGCTCACCCAGGAGCGGCTGATGGTGCTGGCGGTGCAGGTAGGGGCGGATGTCCCCTTCTGTTTGATCGGCGGCACCCGGCGGTGTACGGGCATCGGCGAGGGGATCGCTCCCGCGCCGCCCATGCCTCCGTGCGCGCTGGTGATCTGCAAGCCCCCGGTGGGGATGAGCACCCCCCGGGCCTATGCCCAGCTGGACAGCATGCCCCCTGCCCACACCCGTGCCACGCCCCGGATGATGGAGGCACTGGAAAGCGGCAATCTGGCGCTGGTGGCGAAGCAGCTCTACAACCGATTTGACGAGACCCAGAAGCTGATGCGCGTGCGGGAGGTCAAGACGGCGATCCTGTCGGCCGGGGCCCTGGGCGCCCTGATGACCGGCAGCGGTTCGGCGGTGTTCGGGGTGTTTGAATCCATGGAGCGGGCAAAAGCCTGCGGGCGGCTGCTGGAAGGCAAAGGAGAGGTCTTTGTGGTGCAGCCCATGCCCCAGGGCGTGGAAATGGTGTGACGCGTTTCGCACGCTGTGAAGCGTGCTGGTGCGATCAGGAAATGTCTTTTCCGGTCGCGGAATATACTGCGTGCTGGAGGAAGCTTGCGCGCTTTCATGGGCGATGGGCCTATGGCGGCTCACTGTTGAAAGGGGCATCGGAATTTGCTACCGCTTTTTTGTAAAAAAAGCGTGACAAATTGTAAAAAATGCTCTATAATAGATGAAAGGCCTTGCGGATTAACGGCCTGTAATAATCTTTTGCCATGGAGGGGTACCATGAGCGATACCAAGTACGATGTGTTGAAGATCAAAAATCAGCTTTGCTTCCCGCTGTACGCCTGTTCCCGGGAGGTCATCCGGCAGTATAAGCCCTTTCTGGACAAGCTGGACCTGACCTACACCCAGTACATCACCATGTTGGTGCTGTGGGAGGCCCGGTGTCTGACAGCCAAAGAGCTGGGAGAGTGGCTGCGCCTGGATTCGGGCACGCTGACGCCGCTGCTGAAAAAGATGGAACAGAAGGGCCTGCTGACCCGGAAGCGTTCCACCATGGACGAGCGGCACCTGGTGGTGACCATCACCGAAGAGGGCGAAAAGCTCAAGGACCGGGCGCTGGCAGTTCCACAAGGGCTGCATAAGTGCGTACCGCTGGAGCCGGACGAGGCCGCCACACTGTACAGGCTGCTGTATAAAATTCTGGGCAGCCTGCGGGAGACGGAGCCGGAGGCGTAAGGCGGTTTGCCGGGAAAAAACGAGGGTGGGGGGTATTTTATGCTCCCCGGCGGCAATCCTAACAAAACGGGCAAAAAGCGGCGGTTTGATGCACTCAAGCCGCTGCTTTTGCAATTTTTCTGCAAGAAACCTCTTGACAAGATACCCCCACCCGGTATATGATAGAGATACCCACCGGGGGTATTTTGGCGTCCGCCGGGAATCTTTCGGGGGAAATCGGCCGCAACGATTGGTCGGGCCGCCGGGAACCTGATGGGCGGAGACAAAGAGACTGATGGTCAAGCCATCGGGAGCCGAGTGGGCGGAAACGAAGACACTACTGGTTATGCCAAGCAAAAAGAAGGGGTAGGATGGATAGGAGACAGTGCGAAGGGTGTAATAAACACACGGAGCGGTCGGAGGAGGAGCGGAAAAAGCTGATCCACCGGCTCAACCGCATCGAGGGGCAGATTCGGGGCATCCGGGGCATGGTGGAGCGGGACGCATACTGCCCGGATATTCTGGTGCAGTCCGCCGCTGTATCCGCCGCGGTCAACGCCTTTAACAAGGACTTGATCGCCCGGCACGTGCGGGGCTGCGTGGCCCGGGACCTCCGGGAAGGCAAGGACGAAGTCATCGACGAGCTGGCGGCAACGCTGCAAAAACTGATGCGATAAGGAGGACTTAGTATGAAACAGTATACCGTTACGGGAATGGGCTGCGCAGGCTGCAAGGCCCGGGTGGAAAAAGCGGTGCGGGCCGTGCCGGGCGTCACCGGCGTGACCGTGCGGCTGGAAGGCAAATCCATGCAGGTGGAGGGCACCGCCAGTCCGGAGGCCGTCATCAAGGCCGTGGAGGAAGCGGGGTACGGCGCGGCGCTGAAGGAATCTGTCTCGGTGAAGGTGCCCGTGCTGCGGCGCAGGACAAAGCCCGCGGACTGAGGAGGCTTGAGCATGGAACAGTATGCAGTCACCGGGATGAGCTGCGCCGCCTGCAGCGCCCGGGTGGAGAAAGCGGTCACCAAGGTGCCGGGCGTCACCGGCTGCGCGGTGAGCCTGCTGACCAATTCCATGGGCGTGGAGGGCACCGCCAGCCCGGCGGCCATCATCAAGGCCGTGGAGGAGGCGGGCTACGGCGCGTCCCTCAAGGGCGGGGCCCGGGCTGCCGCGTCTGCGGCGGAGGACGCGCTGGAGGATCGGGAAACGCCCGCCCTCAAGCGCAGGCTGATCGCCTCGGTGGGATTCCTCATGGTGCTGATGTACCTCTCCATGGGGCACATGATGTGGGGCTGGCCCCTGCCCGCCTGGTTTGAGGGGAATCATATCGCCATGGGGCTGGTACAGCTGCTGCTGGCCGGGATCATCATGGTGATCAATCAGAAATTTTTCATCAGCGGCTTCAAGAGCCTCTGGCACCGGGCGCCCAATATGGACACCCTGGTGGCTATGGGCTCCATGGCGTCCTTCCTATGGAGCGTGTACGTGCTGCTGCGGATGACCCGGGCCCAGGTGGACGGAGATCAACAGGCCGTGATGGCGCTGATGATGGATTTTTATTTTGAATCCGCCGCCATGATCCTGACCCTCATCACCGTGGGCAAGATGCTGGAGGCCCGCTCCAAGGGCAAGACCACCAACGCCCTCAAGAGCCTGATGAAGCTGGCGCCCAAAACCGCCGTGCTGCTGCGGGATGGGGAGGAGATCACCGTGCCCATCGAGCAGGTGCAGCGGGACGACGTGTTCGTGGTGCGGCCCGGAGAGAATATCCCGGTGGACGGGGTGGTGCTGGAAGGCACCAGCGCCGTCAATGAATCTGCCCTGACCGGGGAGAGCATCCCCGTGGACAAGGCCCCCGGCGACCCGGTCTCCGCGGCCACGGTGAACCAGGCCGGCTATATCCGCTGCCGGGCCACCCGGGTGGGCGAGGACACCACCCTTTCCCAGATCATCCAGATGGTCAGTGATGCGGCCGCCACGAAAGCGCCCATCGCCAAGGTGGCCGACCGGGTCTCCGGAGTGTTTGTGCCGGCGGTGATCGTCATCGCCCTCATCACCGGGGCGGTGTGGCTGCTGGTGGGCCAGACCGTGGGCTATGCCCTGGCCCGGGCCATCTCCGTGCTGGTGATCAGCTGCCCCTGCGCACTGGGGCTTGCCACGCCGGTGGCGATCATGGTGGGCAACGGGCTGGGGGCCAAAAACGGCATCTTGTTTAAGGCCGCCGTCTCTCTGGAGGAGACGGGAAAAGTGCAGATCGTGGCGCTGGACAAGACCGGCACCATCACCGTGGGCGAGCCCAAGGTGACGGACATCCTGCCGGCGGAGGGCACGGAGGAATCCCTGCTGGCCGCAGTGGCGGCGCTGGAGCAAAAGAGCGAGCATCCTCTGGCCCGGGCCATCTTGCAGGAGGCCGGGCAGCGGGGCATCGACTACGGCGAGGTGCAGGACTTCACCGCCCTGCCGGGCAACGGGCTTTCCGCCACGCTGGAGGGCCAGCAAATTTTAGGCGGCAGCGTGCGGTTTATCAGCGCCCGGGTGAAGGTGCCGGAGGAACTGCTTGCTCAGGCGGAAGCCCTGGCTCAAAACGGCAGGACGCCCCTGCTGTTTGCCCGGGACGACCGGGTGCTGGGGCTGATCGCCGTGGCGGACGTGATCAAGGAGGACAGTCCCCGGGCGGTGCGGGAATTGCAGAACATGGGCGTGCGGGTGGTGATGCTCACCGGCGACAACGAGCAGACCGCCCGGGCCATTGGCCGGGAAGCCGGTGTGGACGAGGTGATCGCCGGGGTGCTGCCCGACGGCAAGGAGAGCGTGATCCGGGACCTGCAAAAGCAGGGCAAGGTGGCCATGGTGGGCGACGGCATCAACGACGCGCCTGCGCTGACCCGGGCGGATATCGGCATCGCCATCGGCGCGGGAACAGATATCGCCATCGATGCGGCGGATATCGTGCTGATGCACAGCACGTTGAGCGACGTGCCCGCCGCCGTGCGGCTGTCCCGGGCCACCCTGCGAAATATCCACGAGAACCTGTTCTGGGCGTTCTTCTACAACGTGATCGGCATCCCGCTGGCGGCGGGTGTGTGGATCCCCATCTTCGGCTGGACCCTCAACCCCATGTTCGGCGCGGCGGCCATGAGCCTTTCCAGCTTCTGCGTGGTGAGCAACGCCCTGCGGCTGAACTGGTTTAAGCTCCATTCCGCTGCCCACGACCGCCGGCGGGCACAAAAATCTGCACCTGTGGGTGAGCTGACGGAGAAGATGCTGGAGGTTTCCGGCATGATGTGCGAGCACTGCGAGAACCGGGTGAAGGGCGCGCTGGAGGCCCTGCCCCAGGTGGCCTCCGCCCAGGTCAGCTGGGAGAAGGGCACTGCGGTCATCGCGGTCACCGGGCCCATCAGCGACCGGGCCCTGAAAAAAGCGGTGGCTAAGGAAGATTACACCGTCACCGCCATTCGCTGAATCAAAAGACTTGCAAAGGAGAACCCATCATGGAAGAAGTTTATGCGTTTCTGAAGGACTGCGGCACCTATTATCTGGCCACCGTGGAGGGCGACCAGCCCCGGGTGCGGCCCTTCGGGACTATTGACATTTTTGAAGGAAAGCTGTATATTCAGACTGGGAGAAGCAAGGACGTCTCCCATCAGCTGGCGGAAAACCCCAAGGCCGAGCTCTGCGCCTTCTCCAAGGGGACCTGGCTGCGGGTGGCCGGCACCCTCCGGGACGATCCCCGGCCTGAGGCCAAGGCCCACATGCTGGAAAGCTATCCGGGCCTGAAGGACCGCTATTCCGCCGACGACCCCAACACCCAGGTCCTCTACTTTGAGAACGCCGTCGCCACCTTTTCCTCTTTCGGCGGCGACCCCAAAATCATCCGCTTTTGAGCCCAGAGAAAGGAAGTGAATCACTGTGGAAATCACCAAGGAGACTACGATGGGCGATATGCTCCAGTATGACATGGGCATTGCCTATATCCTCATGCAGTCCGGGATGCATTGCGTGGGCTGCCCCTCCTCGATCAACGAATCGCTGGAGCAGGCCTGCCAGGTCCATGGCCTGGACGCCGACGAGGTGCTCGCCTCCATTCAGGAGTATTTGGCTATCAAGGCATAAGCAGGCGCGTAGCCGCGCGGCAAACGCAATTTTCGCTTCGCTCAAATAGCGTTGCGCAATCCTCGCTTCGCGCGGATAGCGGCGCGGCTCAGGCGCACGGGTGCACAAAAGAAACGGCTGGCCCTATCGCGGAATTTACTGCGTGCTACGCGCAAATGCGCTTTGCTTGCACGTAAGTTATTTCAAGCCGCATAAAACGTGCCTCCCCGCCCTACGGGCGGGGAGGCACTATTTCTTAAGTTAGGTACAGCCAAAGAAAGATTCCTATTGTGCTCTTTTTCTTGCTTTTTCGGGGATTTTCTGCTATACTGTCCTTGCGCCGAATACGGCGCGGGAATACTTGCCAGTAACGGTAGGCGGTTGGCCCTCCACCCGGAAACGGGAGAGGGGTGCTAAACTCTCCCGATGACATAGAAACCCACCGCAAGGATGGGAATCTCTGGACAAAGGAGGGATGCAGCATAACTGTTTATGAAGCGCTACATCTCAGTCTGATGGTGCTCAGCATCATCGTGTCTCTGATTGTCGCATTGATAGACAGAAAGTAACCGCTCCAGGCCAAGGTGACGGTTACTCTCTGTAACTAAATCCTGAGGGCCATGCCGCTTACCGGCAAGTTTCCCTTTGTAGCTATATTATAGCAAAGGGCAGAAAAATTGTCAAGCGCAGGGACCGATAGCACGGCTCCTTTTTTGTGCACAAAGTGCGTTTGGCCCGCAAAGTGGCCCGGTCGACCACGGCCCGCACCGCGGCTGCCCCGAGCCGCATAAAACGTGCCTCCCCGCCCGTAGGGCGGGGAAGCACTTGGATATGTCACCAGGAAAAGTGCGTGGAAGCGAAATGCCTGCAGCCTCAGGCATGTAGGTTTGTCAAACATATTGGACAGTAGGAGCAGGAGGAGGAGAGAAGAAAGAGAGAAGTTTTTGACGGGGAGAAAGCCAGCCAAGAGGACGCATAGGACGGTTGTTGGTGCGATTTTGGTGCGCAGCTAGCTGCGCACCAAAATCAGCTAGAGAGAAGAAACGGTGAGAATCGTAGAGGAGCTTCTGATCTTCGCGGTGGCTGCGTTCCACTTTGCCGTTATGCCGCGGGGTGTACGGTCGGATGAGCTTGTGATGGATGCCGAGAGATGCTGCCGTAGCCTCAAAGAGAGTGGGCTTGTTCCTATCCCCTCTGGCAAAACGATTGGTAAACTCAAACCCGTTGTCCGTCTGGACACATTCCACCTTCACGCCGCGCCGTTTGAACCAGGCGACCGTCTTGCGCAGGAAATCGGCGGAGGAATAGGTGCTCTGCTCCGGGTAGGAGCCGAGATACCGAAGTCGGGAATACTCGTCCATGGCAGTATACTGGAAAAGGCGCTCTTCGGGATTCGCAAGGCAGCGAAGCGGAACGACCTTGACGTCGATCTGGATCCGCTGCCCCGGATGATCCATTTGCTCGTAGGGCTTTGATTTCCGTTTCTCCTTCTTCTGTGGAGACGGAAACATTCCCAGCTTGCGCATGACCCGGTACAGGCTTTCCGGGCGGTATTTGTAGCCCTTGTCGCGAAGCCTGC
>CANRMX010000023.1 GCA_947631855.1 uncultured Clostridia bacterium
GTCGAGAAAATATGCTATTATGTGGCGATAATATTGTAGCATGGCGGCAGGGGAAAATCAACACGAAATCTGTCGAAACGAGAGCGGAAGAAAAAATATCCCGTCGCCATTGGCTGACCAAACTAAGTCAAAACCTCCGGCTAAGCCGGAGGCTTGATTAGGCCCTATAAGGGCCTTTTACCGGCAAGCGTCTCAAGACGCACCGAATTTCCGTCACTTGCATCACTTGCCCTACGACCCGTAAACGGGTTTACCCGCTTGTTTGCAACGTGTCGGTATTCGTAGCCTGGCTTTATAGCGGCTCGCTTCGCTCGATGCTTTTAGCTAAAGCCTTTTTTGCCCCCCGGCATAGCCGGGGGTTCATGTGACACAAGAGAATGGCCTCCCCGCCCGAAGGGCGGGGAGGCCATAATTTATAGGGCAGGGAGGCCCTGTTATGAGGTTTGAAGGCAATCGCGTGCAAGCGAAGCTCGCTCGCGGCCAGTATGCAAAAAGTTCCGCGACCGGAGAAGTTTGTTTCCTAATCACGCCAGCACGCCCTAAGCGTGCGAAACGCGTCGTGAAAACGGCCTCAGGCCGTCAGCCTGCGAGGTGGAGGGAGCGGGAGGCGTTGAGCACCGCCAGGATCAGCACGCCCACGTCGGCGAACACCGCCTGCCACATGGCGGAAAGCCCCAGCAGGCTGAGCACCAGCACCAGCGCCTTGACCGCCAGCGCCAGCACGATATTCTGCCGCACGATGCGCAGCGTCCCACGGGAGATCTCCATGGCCAGGGCCAGCTTGCTGGGCTGGTCGTCCATCAGCACCACGTCCGCCGCCTCGATGGCCGCGTCGGAGCCCAGGGCGCCCATGGCCACGCCCACATCCGCACGGGAAAGCACCGGCGCGTCGTTGATGCCGTCGCCCACAAAGATCAGCTTCCCCTTGGGCGAGGTCTCCCGCAGCAGCGCCTCCACTTTGTCCACCTTGTCGCCGGGCAGCAGCTTGGCGTAGACGGAATCCACACCCACCTGGGCCGCTACGGCACGGGCAGTCTCCTCATTGTCGCCGGTGAGCATCACCGTGCGGCGCACGCCCTGCTGCTTCAGAGCCGCCAGCGCCGCCGCCGCGTCGGGCTTGACCCGGTCGGAGATCACCGCGCAGCCCAGGTATTCCCCGTCCGCCGCCAGATGCACCACCGTGCCCGCCGCCTGCACCGCCGCCGCTTCGATCCCGGCGTCGGCCAGCAGCCGCTCGCTGCCCGCCAGCACCTGGCGGTGATCGATCACCGCTTTCACGCCGCGGCCGGAAACTTCCTCCACCGCGCCCACCCGGGAGGCATCCGGCACGCCGCCGCAGGCGTCCCGAATACACCGGGCGATGGGGTGATCGGAATAGCTCTCCGCCAGCGCGGCCAGCTCCAGGAATTCCTGCTCGGTACAATGGGCGGGCCGCACCTCCGTCACCGAAAACACCCCCTGGGTCAGGGTGCCGGTCTTGTCAAACACCACAGTCTCCGCCTGGGCAAGCAATTCCAGAAAGCTGCCGCCTTTCACCAAAATCCCCGCCCGGGAGGCTCCGCCGATGCCGCCGAAAAAGCTCAGCGGCACCGAAACCACCAGCGCGCAGGGACAGGACACCACCAGGAACATCAGCGCCCTGCGCACCCAATCGGCCCAGCCGCCCCCAAGCGCCAGCGGAGGCAGGATGGCCAGCGCCACCGCGCAAAGCACCACCGTGGGCGTGTATACCCGGGCAAACCGGGTGATGAAATTCTCGGTGCGGGCCTTCCGGCTGCCGGCGTTCTCCACCAGCTCCAGAATCTTCGCCACGGTGGATTCCCCATAGGGCTTCTCCACCCGCAGGGTGATCAACCCGTTGAGATTCAGGCACCCGCTGGTGACGGGATCGCCCACCGCGGCCCGCCGGGGCATGGATTCTCCCGTCAGGGCGGAGGTATCCAGCGTGGTGGCTCCTTCCAAGATCACCCCGTCCAGCGGCACCTTTTCGCCGGGCTTGACCACGATCTGCGCCCCCACCGGCACTTCCTCGGGATCGGCCTCCCGCAGCACGCCGTCCTCCAGCAGATTGGCGTGGTCCGGGCGGATATCCATCAGCTGGGCGATGGAGCGTCTGGATTTGCCCACCGCGTAGCCCTGGAACAGCTCACCCACCTGATAGAACAGCATGACGAAAACCGCCTCGGGGTACTCGCCCTCGCCGAAAAACCCGGTGGCAAAGGCCCCCACCGTGGCCAGCGCCATGAGGAAATTTTCGTCAAACACCTGCCCGTGCAGGATGTTCTTGCCCGCTTTCAGCAGCACGTCCCAGCCGATGACAAAATAGGCCGGCAGGAACAGCGCGAACCGCCACACCCCTTTATAGGGCACCAGCACCGCGGCAAGCAGGAGCACGGCGCTTAAAAGGATTCGGATCAGCATCTTGCGTTGTCTTCTGGTCATATCAATATCCTCAAGCAATTGTATGTAAAGCGTGTAGGCTTTACAGAAATCAGAAATATGTAAAGCTAGTTAGCCTTACAGCACAACTTGGCAGTCGGGCTCCACCTTGCGGATGGTCTTGATCACCCGCTGCATGATCTCCTCAAACCGGTCGTCGTCCGCCTCGATGGTCATCTTCTGGGTGAGGAAACTCACCGAGGCATCCTGCACGCCGTCCAGCTTCTTGATGGCGGTCTCCATTTTCAGGGCGCAGTTTGCGCAGTCCAGGTCGATCAGGTCGAAACGTTTTTTCATGGGAAGAACTCCTTTCAGTTGATTGTAAATTGAGCAAATTATTCGTTGACGTGCTCCATGCCCTGGTCCAGGATGGTGCGCACGTGGCCATCGGCCAGGGAATAGAACACGGTTTTTCCCTCCCGGCGGTACTTGACCAGCTTGCTTTTCTTGAGCACCTGCAGCTGATGGGAGATCGCCGACTGGGTCATCCCCAGCAGCTGGGCGATATCGCACACGCACATCTCCGACTCGAACAGCACGTACAAAATCTTCACCCGGGTGGAATCCCCGAAGATCTTGAACAGCTCCGCCAGGTCGAACAGCTGCTCCTCGGAGGGCATCTTCTCGGTGACCTGCGCCACGATGTCCTGGTGCACGAAGAGGAATTCGCAGCGGGGGGCTTCTTTCGATTCAGCCATCAATCCAACATCCTTTCATTTGAATCATTGTTCATGCGTTCAAGTACAGTATATGCTTCTCCCGCCCGGATGTCAACCCCTTTTTGCAATTTCTGTCGATTTTTTTCGGGCTTTTTTCAAAAAGAAAAAGGCCCTCCAATTGGAGAGCCTTGATCAACTATGGAAGGGCTTCCGCAGGGTGTGGGAACAGCCCATCGAAAACTTTACTTGCTTTCCTCTCCCTGGCAGTAAAACCACTGGTCCATGCCCGCGCCGCCCACTTCGTTTGGCCTGCGCACGAAGCCGAATTGCTCGTAGAAGCTCTCCCGGCCCAGGGCGCTCATCAGCGAGACCTTCACCCGCCAGCCGGGCTTCAGCTGCTCCTTCAGCGCCGTGATGAGCTTGGCCACCATGGTGGTGCCCAGCGCCCGGCCGCGGTATTCCTCCAGCACGATCACATCGGAAAGGTACGCCACATAGCTGCCGTCCCACAGCAGACGGCCCATGGCCACCGTCTTGCCGCCGATCTTCGCCGCCACGATCTTAAAGGCATTGTCCAGCCCGTTCTGGGCCTGTTCCCTGGGAAAGGCCGGCCAGCCCGTGGAGGTGCGCAGCCGCAGGTAGTCCTCCACGCTCAGGGTATCCGTCCACTCGATTTCCGTTTCCATTCAGTCCCCCATCACCTTGACCATCACGGCCTTCTGGGCATGGAGGCGGTTTTCCGCTTCCTCGAAGATCTCGTGGGCGTGGGCCTCGAACACCTCGGCGGTGATCTCCTCGCCCCGGTGGGCGGGCAGGCAGTGCAGCACCATGGCGTCGGGATGGGCCAGGGCCATCAGTTCCGCGCTGACGCAGTACCCGGCAAAGGCCGCTTCCCGGGCCTTGCGCTCCTCCTCCTGACCCATGGACGTCCACACGTCGGTATACACCACGTCCGCATCCCGGATGGCCTCCGCCGGCGTCTCGGTGATCTGGAAATCCTCCCCGTAGCCGGCGGCGAATTCCAAGATCTCCTGAGGCGGCCGGTAGCCCCTGGGGCAGGCCACGGAGACCTGCATGCCGGTCTTGAGGCCGCCCACGATGAGGGAATTCATCATATTGTTGCCGTCGCCGATGAAGCACAGCTTGAGCCCCGCCAGCTTGCCCTTGAACTCCCGCACGGTCTGGAGATCGGCCAGCACCTGGCAGGGATGGCAGAAATCGGTGAGGCCGTTGATGACGGGCACGCTGCCAAATTCCGCCAGCGCCTCCACCTCGTCCTGGCCGAAGGTGCGGATCATGATGCCGTCCACGTACCGGGACAACACCCGGGCGGTATCCTGCACCGGCTCGCCCCGGCCGATCTGGCTGCCCTCGGAGGACATGACCACCGCGTAGCCGCCCAGCTGGTGGATGCCCACCTCAAAGGAGGCGCGGGTGCGGGTGGAGGATTTCTCAAAGATCATGCCCAGGCATTTGCCCTTTAAGATCGGGTGCTCCACCCCGGCCTTCTGCTGGGCCTTCAGCTGATCCGCCAGATCGAGGATGTCTGTGATCTCCTCCCCGGTGAGATCCAGCAGCTTTAACAGATGTTTCATAAGGTATCCCCTCTAAAATGATTTCAGCACTGTCTCAAAGATTTTGAGCCCGTCGTCCATGTCTTTTTGCGTGATGGTCAGCGGCGGCAGGAACCGCACCACTTCCTTGGCGGTGAGCACCAGCAGCCCCGCCTCGGCGCAGGCCAGCAGCACATCGTGGGCGTCCACGCCGTCTTTCAGCTGCACGCCCAGCATCAGCCCTCTGCCCCGGACGGCCACCACGCCGTCCATGGCTTCCAGTTTTTCCCGCAGATACGCGCCCTTTTCGGTGACGGCCCGGAGGAACGCCGGGTCGCTGACCCGCCGCACCACTTCCTGCCCGCCCGCGCAGGCCACGGGGTTGCCGCCAAAGGTGGAGCCCTGCTGTCCGGGCGCGAGGCAGTCCCGCAGGTGCTCGGCCACCAGACACGCCCCGATGGGCAGACCGCCGGCCAATCCCTTGGCGGAGGTGACCACGTCGGGCTGGATGCCGTAGCCCTGATAGCTGTAGAAATAACCCGTGCGGCCCACACCGGTCTGCACCTCGTCCACCATCAGCAGCACGTCATGCCGGGTGCACAGCTCCCGCAGGCCGCGGATGAAATCCGCCTCCATGGGCACCACGCCGCCCTCGCCCTGCACCGTCTCGATGAGCACCGCACACACCGAGCCGTCCAGCAGGGCCTCTACGCTGGCCAGATCGTTGGCCTTGGCGTAGACGAAGCCGGGCGTCAGGGGCTGGAAAAGCTGATGGAACCCGTCCTGGCCGGTGGCGGCCAAGGTGGTCAGCGTACGGCCGTGGAAGGAATTCTCCAACGTGACGATCTTATAGGCGCCCCGCTTTTCGCCGTATTTCCGGGCGACCTTGATGGCGCACTCGTTGGCTTCCGCGCCGGAATTACAGAAAAACGCCTGCGCCATGCCGGAGGCCTGCATCAGCAGCTGGGCAAGGCCGGTGCACGCGGGAGAATAGTAGTAGTTGCACAGGTGTTGAATCTCCCCCGCCTGCTTCGTCACCGCCTGCACCCAGCCGGGATCGGAATACCCCAGGGCGTTCACGCCGATGCCCGCGGTGAAGTCGATGTATTCCTTCCCGTCGCAGTCCCACGCCCGGGCGTTTTCGCCCCGCACCAGCGCGGCGTCCACCCGGCCATAGGTGTGCAGGATGTACTTCCGGTCCTGCTCCCGGATCGCTTCAAAGTTCATAGCTGTCCTTCTTTCTCGTCTGTCCCGTTGGAAATGCGTACTGCGTGACTGCTTGTTTTTTTCTTTCGTCGCCCCACCCGGGAGGTTCCATGCCGCATTGTTTCGATATCACGGTAAGTTTCCGCTCAAGGGCACCGCCGTTAGGTTTTCCATGTGCCACCCCCGCCTACGGCGGGGGTGGCATGGTTTTCTTTCTTCACCCTACCCGGGAGGGTCCATGCCGAGCGCCACAGCCCGGAAAATATCCGTTCACGGGAAATAGCTGCTTGTTTTTTCTTTTTTCTTTTATCGTCCCACCCGGAGGCTCCATGCCACATCGTTTCGATATCACGGCAAGTTTCCGCTCAAGGGCGCTGCCGGTAGGATTTTCCATATGCCACCCCCGCCTACGGCGGGGGTGGCATGGTTTTCTTTCTTTACCCTACCCGGGAGGCTCCATGCCGAGCGCCGCAGCCCGGAAAGTTTCCGTTCAGGGGAAACGGCTGCTTGTTTTTCTTTTTTCTTTTATCGCCCCATCTGGGAGGCTCCATGCCGCATTGTTTCGATATCACGGTAAGTTTCCGCTCAAGGGCGCTGCCGGTAGGATTTTCCATATGCCACCCCCGCCTACGGCGGGGGTGGCATGGTTTTCTTTCTTCGCCCCACCTGGGAGGTTTAATACAGCATCGTCCCGATGCCCTGGTCGGTGAACAGCTCCACCAAGATCGAATGGGGAATTCTGCCGTCGATGATGTGCGCCCGGCCCACGCCTCTGCGCACCGCGTCGGCGGCGCAGTCGATCTTGGGGATCATGCCCCCGGTGATGATGCCCTCCCGCTTGAGCTTGGACACCTCGCTGGTGCGCACCACCGGGATGACCGTGGCGTCATCGTCCTTGTCCCGCAATAGGCCCCGCACATCGGTGAGGACGATCAGCTTCATGGCGCCCATCTCCGCGGCGATGCGTGCGGCGGCCACATCGGCGTTGATGTTGTACACCTCGCCGTGGTACCCCGCCGCGATGGTGGACACCACCGGGATATACCCGTTTGCCACCGAGTGGTGGAGGATGCCGGCGTTGACTTCCCGAATCTCCCCCACATAGCCCAGGTCTTCGCCCAGCATATCGGCCTTTAAGAGGGAGCCGTCCAGCCCGCACAGGCCCAGGGCCCGACCGCCCGCGTCCTCCAGCAGCTGCACCAGATCCTTGTTGACCTTGCCCGCCAGCACCTGCTGCACGATCTCCATGGTCTCCTGATCGGTATACCGCATACCGCCCACGAATCTGCTCTCTTTGCCGATCTTCCCCAGCATGGCGTTGATCTCCGGCCCGCCGCCGTGGACCAGCACCACGTTGATGCCCACCAGCTGCATCAGCACGATATCGCTCATCACGGCGCTTTTCAGCGCCTCGTTGAGCATGGCGTTCCCGCCGTACTTCACCACCAGCGTCTGGCCGGCGTATTTTTTGATATAGGGCAGAGCCTGCACCAGGATCTCCGCCCGCTGGCTGTTTTCGATCTCCATGAAATCCTCCGCTGTTTTCGGCGCCCCGTCAGGTGCGGTAGTCGCCGTTGATCTTCACATAGTCGTAGGTGAGGTCGCACCCGTAGGCCTCGGCCTGGGCCGCGCCGCTGTGCAGCTCCACCAGAACGGTGATCTCTTTTGCGTGGAGCACCTGGGCGGCCAGTTCCTCGTCAAAGGCCAGCCCGCAGCCGTCCTTGCACACCAGGATCGTCCCGTTCTCGCTCTCATAGGCCACGTCGATCTTCTCCACGTCCACCGGGCAGCCCGCGTAGCCCACTGCGCACAGCACCCGGCCGCAGTTGGCGTCCTCGCCGAACATGGCGGCCTTCACCAGCGAGGAGCAGATCACGGACTTGGCCACCGTCCGGGCGGTCTCTCTGTCCGCCGCGCCGGTGACTTTGCACACCAGCAGCTTGGTGGCACCCTCGCCGTCCCCTGCCATCTTCCTGGCCAGGGCTCTGCACAGGGCCGTCAGCGCCTGGTTGAACGCCTCAAATGCTTCGCCCTCGGCGGCGATCTCCGGATTGCCCGCCGCGCCGTTGGCCAGCACGGCAAAGGTGTCGTTGGTGGAGGTGTCCCCATCCACCGAGATCATGTTGAAGGTCTCGTCCGCCGCCCGGTGGATGGCCCGATCCAGCAGCGCCGATGTAATGGCGCAGTCGGTGGTGACGAAGCACAGCATGGTGGCCATGTTGGGGTGGATCATGCCGCAGCCCTTGGAGATGCCCCCGATGGTCACGGTCTTGCCGCCCAGCTCCAGCTGCACGGCGGCCTCCTTGGGCACGGTATCGGTGGTCATGATGGCCTGGGCCGCCAGCGCCGAGCCCTCATGGGACAGGGAAGCCTTCAGCGCCCCGGCCGCCGCCTCGATGGGCGCCATGGGCAGGGCCTGCCCGATCACCCCGGTGGAGGCCACGATCACATCGCTGGGAGCGATCCCCAGCTGTTCCGCCGCGATCTGGCACATCCGCTCCGCTTTCTCGATGCCGTCGGGATTGCAGGTGTTGGCGTTGCCCGAATTCACGATCACCGCCTGGGCCCGGCCGTCGGACAGATTCTTTTGGGTCACGGTGATGGGCGCACCCTTCACCAGATTGGTGGTATACACCGCCGCCGCCGCGCAGGGCAGCGGACTGTAGATGAGAGCCAGATCCAGCTTTGTCAGGGTGGGCTTGATGCCCGCGCGCACCCCGCCGGCCTCAAAGCCCTGGGCCGCGGTGACGCCTCCGGCGATCCATTTCATGGGAATTCCTCCTGTATCGTGGTTTTCAAATGCACAGCCCGGCGGTCTCGTCAAAGCCCAGCATGAGGTTCATATTCTGCACCGCCGCGCCGGACGCGCCCTTGCCCAGATTGTCGAACAGGGCCGTCACGGTCAGCAGGTCGTCGTTGCCGGCCACTGCCAAGGTGAGGCCGTCGCTGCCGGTAAATTCGTTGGCGTAGAGCTTGGGGCGGCTGTCGAGCTCCGCCACCCGGACCACGCCCTGGCCGTGATAAAACGCCGCCAGCGCCTTTTGCACGTCTCCAAGGCCCGCCACGCCCCGCAGCTGGCTGCGGTGGAGCATCACCGTGGTGGCCATGCCCTTGTAGTAATCGTCCACCACCGGGCAGAACACCGGCAGCACGGTCAGGCCGCTGCGCACCTGCATCTCCGGCAGGTGCTTGTGATTTTGCCCCAGCCCGTAGACGGCGGGGCTGGATAAAAAGGGGTCGCGGTCCTCCGCCTCGTATTGGGCGATCATCTTCTTCCCGCCGCCGGAATACCCGGTGAGGGAGAAGCAGGTGAGGGCTGCGTCGGCGGGCAGGATGCCCATATCCACCAGCGGGTACACGATGGAAATAAACCCGGTGGCGTGGCAGCCGGGATTGGCCACCCGCCTGCTCTCCGCGATCCGGCTCCGGTGCAGGCCGCTCAGCTCCGGGAAGCCATAGGCCCAGTCCGGCGAGACCCGGTGGGCCGTGGAGGCGTCGATGACCCGGGTGTTGGGATTGTCGATCATGGCCACGGCCTCCGCCGCCGCAGCATCCGGCAGGCAGAGGAACACCAGATCCGCCGCGTTCAACAGCTTTTTCCGTTCGGCGGCGTCCTTCCGCTTGTCCTCGTCGATGGCCAGCAGCTCGATATCGTCCCGGCCGGCCAGCCGCCGGTCGATCTGCAATCCGGTGGTGCCCTCCCGGCCGTCAATAAAAAGTTTCGGTTTCATGGCGTGCCGCCTCCTTTGCCGGTCGGATGATCCTCGATCAGCGCCCGCACCCGGCACACCTGGGCCCGGACGTTTTCCGGCGCGGGGCCGCCCACCACGGTGCGCTCCCGCACGCATTTGTCCAAGTTGATAGCCCCATACACGCCCTCATCAAAGGCGGGGCACAGGGCCCGGTATTCCTCCAGCGGCAGGGTCTCCAGCGTGCAGCCCTTTTCGATGCACACCGCCACCAGCTCGCCGGTGATCTTATACGCGTCCCGGAACGGCAGGCCCTTTTCGGCCACCAGATAATCCGCGCAGTCCGTGGCGTTGATGAAGCCTCCAGCGGCGGCCGCCCGCATCCTGTCCGCCCGCACCGTCATGGTCTGCAGCATGGGGATCAGCGGCGTGAGGCACAGCTTCAGGGTATCCGCCGCGTCGAACACCGCCTCCTTGTCCTCCTGCATATCCTTGTTGTAGGCCAGGGGCAAGCCCTTGAGCATAGTGAGCATCCCCATCAAATCGCCGAACACCCGGCCGCTTTTGCCCCGGATCAGCTCCGCCAGATCGGGGTTCTTCTTCTGGGGCATGATGGACGATCCCGTGCAGAACGCGTCGTCCAGCTCGATAAATTTGAATTCCCAGGAGCACCACAGCACCAGCTCCTCGCACAGGCGGGAGAGGTGGGTCATGGTCATGGCGCAGCAGAAGCCGATCTCCGCGCAGAAATCCCGGTCGCTCACTGCGTCCAGGCTGTTCTGGCTCACCGCCGAAAAGCCCAGTAGCGCCGCGGTCCGGGCCCGATCCAGCGGATAGGTGGTGCCCGCCAGCGCACCGGCGCCCAGCGGCAGCACGTCCATGCGGTGCAGCGCATCCTCAAAGCGGGAAAGATCCCGCAGCAGCATCTCGCAATAGGCCATGAGGTGGTGCCCGAAGGTCACCGGCTGGGCCCGCTGCATGTGGGTGTAGCCGGGCATCACCGCTTCGGCGTTTTCCTCGGCCCGGTCGCACAGCACGGCGATCAGCGCCCGCATCTGCCCCATCAGCCCGGCGCAGGCCTCCCGGAGATACAGCCGCACGTCCAGCGCCACCTGATCGTTCCGGCTGCGGGCGGTGTGCAGGCGCTTGCCCGTGTCCCCCAGCCGGGCGGTGAGCTCCGCCTCCACAAAGGTGTGGATGTCCTCCGCATCCGGGTCGATGGGCAGCGCCCCGCTTTCGATATCCCGGAGCAATTCCAGCAGCCCCGCCTGCAGCTTTTCGCTTTCCTCGAGGGAGAGGATCCCCTGCTCCCCCAGCATTTTCGCGTGGGCGATGGAGCCCTGAATATCCTGCCTTGCCATGCGGCTGTCCACGGCGATGCTGGAATTAAAATCGTTGGTTTTGGGGTCCGGCTCCTTGGAGAACCGGCCTTTCCAGAGTTTCATGCTTTCCCGCTCGCTTTCTGCATCCAGTCTAAAAAAGCATCCAAATATCCCTGCATGTGCGCAAACACCGAGGGCGCGAACGCCCCGGCGTCCCGCATCTGCCAGAGCTCGTCCAGCGTGATCCACTGGGCGGCGTCCGTTTCGCCCGGCTGCAGCCGGACGTCCTCCGCGCGAAAGTGCGCCGTCACGCCGTAATCCAGCCCGATATACGGCCAGCGGGACGCGGATTTGCCCAGCAGCTGCACGTCCTCCCGGCGCACGGTGATGCCCGTTTCTTCATACAGCTCCCGCAGGATGGCGTCCTCCGGGGTCTCTCCGGCACGCACGTGGCCGCCGGTATTTTCCCACTGACCGGGGGCGTAGGGCTTTTCCTTTGCCCGGCGGGTGACGAAAAGATTTCCCTTCCCGTCCGTCACCCAAATGCCCACGGCCAGCCGGTATTCGTCGGGGCCTAGGGGATCGTCCCGGTCGGCGATGCGGCCGGTCTTCTCCCCGGCGGCGTTATAGATGTCGATCCATTCCATGGTGCTGCTGTCCTGCCGGATGCGCTCTTTATTTGTCGTAGGTCAGGCCCTTCTTCGCCTGCACCTTGATGGGCAGGCCGAACAGGTTGATGAAGCCCGCGGAATCCTTCTGGTCGTAGACTTCGTCCTCGTCGAAGGTGGCGATGTCCTCGTCATACAGGGAATAGGGCGAAGTGACCCCCGCGTCGATGATGTTGCCCTTATAGAGCTTCAGCTTCACGTCGCCGGTGACGGTCTCCTGGGTGGAATCCACAAAGGCGGAGAGCGCCTGGCGCAGGGGAGTGTACCACTGGCCGTAGTACACCAGCTCGGCGAATTTCAGCGCCACCTGCTGCTTATAGTGGTAGGTGTCCCGATCCAGGCACAGCTCCTCCAGCTTGTTGTGGGCGTGGTACAGGATGGTGCCGCCGGGGGTCTCATACACGCCGCGGGACTTCATGCCCACCAGCCGGTTCTCCACGATATCCGCCAGCCCGATGCCGTTTTTGCCGCCCAGGTCGTTGAGCTTGGCCACCATTTCCGCGCCGGAGAGGGTCTCGCCGTTGAGAGAAGTGGGCACGCCTTTTTCAAAGTGCAGGGTGATGTAGGTGGGCGCGTCGGGGGCCTGTTCCGGGGAGACGCCCATCTCCAAAAAGCCG
Organism: uncultured Clostridia bacterium; assembly: GCA_947631855.1. GTDB lineage: Bacteria > Bacillota > Clostridia > Oscillospirales > Acutalibacteraceae > Acutalibacter. The sequence continues at coordinate 12,154 of CANRMX010000023.1, forward strand.
GGCTTGTTGTACTGGGGCTCGTTGGCCGGGTCTTCCAGATCCAGCCCCTCGTGGGACAGGTGCCACAGATTCTTGTCCTTGGAATAATTGGTCTCCCGGTTGATCCGCAGCGGGATGTTGTGGGCCTCGGCGTAGTCGATCTCCTCCTCCCGGCTCTTGAGATCCCAAATGCGCCAGGGAGCGATGATCTTCATATCGGGGGCAAAGGCCTTGATGGCCAGCTCGAAGCGCACCTGATCGTTGCCTTTGCCGGTGCAGCCGTGGCAGATGGCGTCTGCGCCCTCTTTCTTGGCGATCTCCACGATGCCCTTGGCGATGATGGGCCGGGCAAAGGAGGTGCCCAGCAGGTACTTGTTCTCATACACGGCCCCGGCCTTCACGGTGGGGTACACGTAATCGGTGACGAATTCTTCTTTCAAATCCAATATGTAGAGCTTGGAAGCGCCGGTCTTTTTGGCCTTTTCCTCCAGGCCGTCCAGCTCGGTACCCTGGCCCACGTCGCCGGAGACGGCGATGACCTCGCAGTTGTTGTAGTTTTCCTTGAGCCACGGGATGATGATGGAGGTATCCAGCCCGCCGGAATAGGCCAGCACCACTTTTTTGATTTCGTTCGCCATTTGATGAAACCTCTCTTTTTCAGTTTGATACGTGAACTATTATACACCCGCCGCCGGAAAAAGCAAGCCCTGTTTTGAATATTTATTCACCCGCGGGAATTTTTCTCCGACTCCCTGCAAGAACCGGGTGTTTTCCCTTGCCTTTTTGTGGATTTCCTCAAAAAAACGCGCTCCCCTTTTGGAGTGGGAAGCGTTTTTATGCAGCGTATGCACCGTTTTATACATTTTTATTCATACTCCGCCCGGAGGGTCAGCGCCTCGGGCAGGTGGAAGATGGCCTCCTTCAAAAACAGCGGATAGAAATACGCGTCCCGCAGCTGCGCAAAAGGCATCCAGCGGAACTCGTGCACCTCCGCGCCTTCCCGGCGGAAGAAGGACTCGCCGCCCGTCGGCAGGCCGCTTGCCGGGGTCTCCATCAAAAAATAGAGGCAGAGCTCGTGGTATTTCCGATCCGTGCCGTCCGGCACGAAAAAACTCTGGTTGAGCCACAGGGGCCGGTCGATCTCGGCGGAAATGTCCAGCTCTTCGCGCATCTCCCGGAGCAGAGCGGCCTCGGCGGTCTCCCCCACCGCCACCCGGCCGCCGGGCAGGTACCAGTGGCCCTCCGGGCTGTCCCGCATGACCAGCAGCCGGCCCTCCCGGATGAACAGCCCGGCCACGCGGTAGTTGAAAAGCTGATCGCCCACAGCAAAGGTGATATCCATGTGCAGTCCTCCTTTGTTTTTTGCAATAGAGGGATAGAATACCACCCCGCGCGCAAATTGTCAAGTCATGAGATATTCTTTCACCTGGGCGTACAGCCGGTCGTCCACCCGGGCGGTGACCCGGATGCCCTCGGCCACATATTCCTCCCTCAGCACTGCGCCCTCCGCCCGGAGCATCGCCGCCAGATTCCCCTTGGCAAAGGGCAAAAGCAGCTCCACGTCCCGGGTGGGGTCGGGCAGATTCTCCTCGATGGCGGCCAGCAGGTCGTCGATGCCCGCCCCGGTGCGGGCCGAAATGCGCACCGCGCCTGGGATCCGCAAAGTGTTTTCCGGGTCTTCCACCGCGTCCCACTTGTTCAGCACCGGGATCACCGCCGCCTCTCCCGTGCCCAGAGAGCGCAGCAGTTCCTCCGTGACCTGCAAATGCTCGGCGGCTTCGGGGCTGGCGGCGTCGCAGATATTCAGCAGGATATCGGCGTTGGCCGCCTGCTCCAGCGTGGACTTGAACGCCTCCACCAGATGGTGGGGCAGCCGCCGGAGCAGCCCAACGGTGTCCACCAGCAGCACGGTCTTGCCGCCGGGCAGCTTCAACGCCCGGGCGGTGGGGTCCAGCGTGGCGAACAGCTTGTTTTCCGCCAGCACCCCCGCATCGGTGAGGCGGTTCATCAGGGTGCTTTTGCCCGCGTTGGTGTAGCCCACCAGCGCCACCGTCACGGTGCCGGTCTTCTCCCGCCGCCGCTGGATGACCTGCCGGGCCGCTTCGGATTCCTCCAGCTGGGCTTTCAGCGCGCCGATCCGCCGCCGGATGTGCCGCCGGTCGGTCTCCAGCTGGGTCTCGCCGGGGCCGCGGGTGCCGATGCCACCGCCCAGCCGGGACAGCGCCGTGCCCCTGCCGGTGAGCCTGGGCAGCATATACCGCAGCTGGGCCAGTTCCACCTGCAATTTGCCCTCCCGGCTCCTGGCCCGCTGGGCGAAGATATCCAAAATCAACATGGTGCGGTCGACTACCCGCACCCCGAACAGCTCTTCCAGATTGCGGATCTGCGTGGGCGTCAGCTCCCGGTCGAAGATGCACAGCTCCAACGCCTCCGCCCGGATCAACTCGGCGGCCTCCTTTGCCATGCCGGAGCCCAGGCAGGTGGCCGTGTCCGGTGCGGGCCGCTTCTGGGTCAATTCTAAGGCCGGGTCGGCCCCGGCGGTGCGGGTGAGTTCCGCCAATTCCCGCAGGGAGCTTTCCCCGTCGTATTCTCCGGTGTCCACGCACACCAGCAGCGCCCGCTGGATTTTTTCTTCCGTTTCGATCATGCCCGGCGCCTCCCCTCGTCCTGTCCATGATACTATGCTTTCCCGCCGCCGTCAACTCTTTTCCTTTTGCCCGGCGAACAGAAAAGAAGCGGAGGCGCTCGCCCCCGCTCCCTTTCTATTTTATCTTTATCCCGCCAGCGTCAGCGTCCACGGGATGTGGGCCGGCAGCAGCAGATTCAGCTCCCGCCGGGCCTCGGCTTCGGGGATCCCCAAAAGCCGGGTGGCCGTCACCTGCAGGCCCTCCGCCGTTTCGGTGATCGTCCCCTCGATGCCCGCCGCGGCCAGCGTTCGGGCAAAATCTTCCGGCGTAAAGCCAGTTGGCCTTACAGACAGCCGGGCCGCCAGCACCTTCCGGCGGTCTTCCAGGTCGGCGGTGGAGGGGTCGGGCTGGAAAATGCGCTCCCACTGGGCCAGCTGCTCTGCCGAGGCGGTGGCGGCGAAGCAATCCCCAAACAGGGTATCCATGGCCTCCTCCAGCCTGTCCAGCGCCGCTGCAGCCGCGTTCACCTCCCAATCGGCGGAGGTCTCGCCGGTCAGCCGGTACGCCCGGGTATCGTTCAGGATCTGGCGGATCCGCTCCGCTGCGCCGCCGCTCATGTGATCTCCCCCGTCACCAGGTTCCCGATCACCGGCATCACCGCGTCCGCCGCAGGCGCATCCCGCACGCCGGAGCTGAACTGCATCTGGATGGCCGGCACCGCGTCCAGCGCGGCCCGGCTGTACTCGGTCAGATACACCGGGTCGCCCACCTGCTTTTTGGCGAACAGGTCGCGGATCGCCTGCTGCACCAGCGCTTCGGCGGCGGCATAATCCGCCCCGGCGGGCACCTTGAACAGGATGCCCACGTTCACCTTCCGGGCGCTGGCCGCCATCACGTCCACGGTGATCCCCAGCTCCCGGCGCTTTTCAAAGGCCGCCTTCACGGCCTCCACCACTTCCTCGCCGGGTGCCGCGCCCTCGCCCCACAGGTAGATGTTCACCGTGCCGTCGCCGCCGCCTCTGGGCACCACCTGGGCCGAGGTCACACCCGGCTGCGCCAGGGCGATCTCCTTGTAATAGGCGGCGTTGGTGCCGTTATCCGGCTGGGCATAGGCCGCCAGGATGCGGGCGCGGTAGGCTTCGTCGTACTCCGGGTCGGCGCCGCCGGTGAAAGCCTCCCTGTTCACGCAGTAGTTGATCCCGGCGGGCACCGCGGTCAGCACGGTGATCCGCCCGGAGGCGCAGTTGCCTGCCCTGCCGCCCAGCACCGCCCGGGCGGGCGCGTCCACGCTCACCTCTCCGGCGGTGAGCACCGTTTCTTCCATTGTCTCATATTCCACCGGCTCCTCGCCGGAGGTGGCGCACACCGTCCCCTGCGGGATCACCAGATCGAAGCTCATGGGCAGATACCTGGAAAAGGTGATCGTCCCCACCGCGTGGGCCGCCTCTTTGCGGATGATCCCCCGCTGCTCCCCGTGGAGGTCCAGCCGATCGCCCGTGGCAGTCTGCGGGAAAGCCTCCCGGCGGAGCCACTGGAGCTTCGCCCACAGCCGGTACAGCTCTCCCGCCAGCACCCGCAGCCGCAGTCCCGTGTCCGAGACGTCCTCCGCCTCATGGCCGCTCTGGGCACGGTACGCCGCCTCCATGGAGCGCAGTAGTTCTTCAAAGGTCTCCATCCTCGTTTCCTCCCTTCTCAAAGCGCACTTCGCCGCTGCCCAGCGGTGTGTTCACCGTAAAGCGAACGCTGTCCGCGTCCACGGCCACCGCCGCGATCTCCACGCCCGGAAGCCCCAGCAGGGCCTCCTCGGCAAAGGCGCGGGCGCGCTCGGCGGCGTGTTCCCGGGTGAGATCCAGCCGGTGCAGACGGCTGCCCAGCGCCCGATCATAGGGAAAGCTGCCTTGGGGCAGATTCAGGCGCAGCGCAAGATTTTGCAGCAGCTCCTCCAGCCCGCCGATCTCCTCCGGCAGTCCGGCAGCGTTGAGGGCGTACACGCCGTCTTTCAGCTTCAGTGCCATTTTCACGCCTCCTGTTTGGCCGGGAATACCTGGCCGTTGATGACGATCTCGCCGTTGTTTTTCAGCCAGATCTCCGCGCCGCCCATGGAATAGAGCAGCACTTCGCCCTCTTTGAGGGCGGCGTTGGGCACGCCGGAGACGCCGGCGTACCGGCCGTTCAGCATCACGGCCCGCTGGCCTCCGGCGGCAAGGCTGGAAAATCCATAGGGGAAAAGCCCCTCCGGGCTGCGGTATTCGCTCTCCCCTCGGACTTCCAGCTTTTCTCCGCCCATCACCTCGCCGTCCATCAGGGCGGCGGTCTTTGCCCGGTTCAGTTGTTTTGTCAGCCACATGGTCTTATCCTCCTGCCTGTACAGATTTTTCCGGCGGCCCCAGGGTCAGGCGGGTGCGTTCGCCCTGCCGGTCCCTGCGGTATTGGGCGCTTTCCACCGGGCAGCGCTCAAATTGTCCGATGCCGGGCAGGGCAATGCTGACGGCCGCGCCGCGGACGGGCCACACCGGGCCCAGGCAGGTCGCCTCCAGCCGGAAGCTCTCCCGTTCGCCGGCGGCCAGCACCTCCCGGGGCTGCTTTTCGCTGCCCAGCGCCAGATACCGCCTGCGGGGCAGGCCGTGCTCCGCGCCCCGGTAGAGGGTGTCGTATCCGCCCCGGTAGCTCTGCTGCCACACCTGGCTGATCCGCTTCACCGGCAGCAGGCGCAATTGGGCCTCCGTGATCTCGCTCAGCTCCACCTGCTGCTCCGCTTGGCCTGCGCACTGCACCGTGCCGTCCGGCTCCACATAGGGCGTGGTGCCCAGAAAATCCCGGCAGAAGCCCGCCAGCACACTCCAGCAGCTTTTTCCCTTTTCGATGTTCATCTCCCCCGGGCGGCTTGCCCGGTCGCCCTCGCCCAGCCGCAGCCCCAGTGGGGTCAGCAGCCTGGCCTCCAGCACCTCCAATGAAGGGCTGGTCACAATGCCCGGCGGGGCTTCGTTATCCAGCAGCAGGGCCTCCAGGCTCCGGCCCACCAGTTCCAGGGTCAGCCCGTCCCCGGAGATGCGCGTGTTCTGCTCGTCCACAATGCCGGCAAAGACCTGCCGCCTGCCCGCAAACACCCGCACCCGGACCATCTCCTCCAGCGCGGCTGCCACCGGGAATCGTGCCTTGAAGCCGTCGGCGGGCGCGTCCCGATCAAAAGAAAGCGCCGCCTCCTGGGGCTCGCCCAGCAGGAACCGGTCGCCGCCTGCGGTCTCTCCCCAAAAGATCATGGAATGCGCACCTCCTCGCCTGCCTCAAGCGCCGCGATATCGGCGATCTGCGGATTCGCCTCCACCAGCGCGTCGATGCTCCGCCCGTACCGTCCGGCGTAGTCCCACAGGCTCTCGCCCTGCTGCGCCCGGTGGGCGCCCGCCCCATCGTAGGGCTCCCGGCCGTCCGTCTCGGTAAAGGCAAACCCGTAGCGGATCAGCTCCTTGCCCGCCGTGCCGATGAGCCGCAGTTCCTCCATCACCGCGAAGAACGGCTCCTGTCCCGGCAGGCAGAGGCTGCCCGGCCCGCCGCTGCGGTACACGGCGCTGAGAGCCAGCCACCGCCGCCAGCAGTCCGGGCCGGCAAAGTACCCTTCCCCGGTGATCTTCCGCTTCCTCCGGCCCAGGTCCTGTGCCCGGGAGCCGGCGAAGGGCAGCAGGGTCTCCACCACGCTGCGCTCCTCCCGCACCGTGAGGGCGGTGGGGTTGTCCTCCCAGAAAAAATCCTTAAAGCTCATGCCCATGAGATTCACGGCACGCACCTCCCGTCATTCCAAAATCTCCGCCGGATAGCGGCGGCTGTCCCGCTCGATCTCCCGGGACAATTCCTCCACCCGTTCGATTTCTTCCAATTTGCTCCCTCCTCACGCCTTCTCTCTGGATACGAACACCGCCCGGCGCAGGGCGGCGGAAATGGATTTCCACCGGCACCGGCGGTAGATTTCCGGCGGCGTGCCGATCTCCGCGGTGAACCGCGCCAAACTTTCCAGCCCTTCCGGGGCGATGCCGTCCAGCTCCACGGTGTATTCCGTGACGGGCTCCTCCACCGCGAAAGGGAGCTCCTCGCCGATGGCGGTGAGGTCGTCCCCTCCAAAGGCGATGGAGAGCTTCACGGCCTCCGCCTGAAATTCTCTGCCGCCCAGCGTCACCGGCACCGTCTCCCCGGGCGACGCGCTCTCCTCCGTGAGAAAGGTCAGGGTGCAGGGGATCACCAGCATCCCGGTGGTTTTCTCCACCTGGGCGGCGCCCCGGGCAATGGCGGAAAATCCGGGGTAGGCTTCTCCGGCGGCCTTGCACATGGCGGCGAAAATCTCCTGTCCACGGCTTGCGCCCGTGCCCGCCGGCAGGAAGATTTTGAACCTGAGCCGCAGTTCGTCGGAGCCGGGCTTCACGGTCTCCCCGTCGATCTCGCCGGTCACCACCGGGCGGCCCACCCGCCGCGCACCCTGTTCGCCGGGATAGGCGGGGCGGAAATCAACCCCGGGAATTTTCCCGGAAAACAAGTTGAGCAGCGCTTCCAGCAGCTCCATGGCCGTCATCCCCATCCCTCCTTTCCACCAGCACCCTGAGGCAGATTTCGTGCTCCCCCAGGGCCAGCTTTTTCACGTCCAGCACGGCGTAGCGCTGCCCGTGCTGCTCCAGTTCGCCGCCCCATAGCGCGGCAGGGTCCTCAAAATACCCGATAAAGCGGTACAGCGGCCGGGAAAGTTCCCCCAGCAGGTGCCGCAGCCCGCCGATCTCCGCCCTGTCCCTTTGCAGCGGCGCGATGAGCCCATACCCCATGACCGGCTCTCCTTCTGCCGGGAACAGCGTCACCCGGCCCGCCCGGCGGAACACCCGCTGCATCCTGGGCTCCAAATCAGGCAAGGCCAAAGTAGAACGCCTCCTCTCCCAGCAGACGGCCAAGGGCCGCCAGCGTTTCGTCCCGCAGCAGCTTTGCCTTTTCGCTCCTGCCGGTGAGGTCCAGCGAGATTCCGTCCGCCGAAAGGCTTTTGGGCAGCGCGGCTTCGTCGGTGAGCGCCAGCTGATAGAACGCCTCCGCCGCGCACCAGCTCTCCGCCAGGGCAGCGGCCGCCGGGGCGTCGATCCCGTGCCGCGATAGATAACTTTCCCCACGGGCCAGCGCGTCCTCGCAGAGGGCGGCGCAGAGCCGGCCCCGGACGGTGTCTTCATCGGGGTCCTCTCCGCTGAAAAGTGCAAACCGCTCCTTCACCCGTTCCAGTGACAGCGTCACAAAATGCCTCCCTTCATAAGGAGAAAGAGGGGCGGCAGACCCGCCGCCCCGTCTCCCAAACAAATCATTCGGAATAGCTGATCCCCTGGGCCGCGCCCTCGTAGATGCGGGCAAACCCGGCGATGGCGCTGATGGCCGCCCGCTCCAGCTGGCGGTCGATGAGCTTGTCGCTGTCGGTGATCACGCCGCCGGCCTGCACCATCTCCAGCGCGCAGTCCTTGTCCAGCACCACGATCTTGCCGCTCTCCATGCCGGGCACATGGATGAGCTTCGCGCCCAGCGGCGTCCCGGCGTACCCCGTGCCCTGGAAGTTCATCCCGGCCTGAGGGTCCTTGAATTCGGCAATGTTGAGGATCTTCTCCATGGCTCCGGTCCCGGCCAGAATGGTGTTCAGGCGGTAGGGGGTCAGCCGGCCCCAGGCGGCGATGAAGTCGCTGTAGGCCGGAGTACCGCTCTCAAAGGAGACGCCCGGCTTCACCCCGTCGCCGTTCACCAGGGCGTTCACCGCGTCCTGCATCTGGGCGGCGGCGATGTACGCGCCGATCTGCCGCAGGGCAACGGAAAGCAGGTCCAGCTTCTGGAAGCGCAGCGCCTCGTAGGAGCTGACCAGCATCCGGCCGCGCTTGTGCAGCTGCACCAGCCCCTTGCCGGCGGTGATGTGGGTGACGGGCAGCTGGGCGCCCTCGCCCACCACCGGGAAGGGCTCGTCGCCGGATTCCTCCGCGCTGATGGTGCGGTAATCCATGGCGTCGATGTTGGTGACGGCGGCCACGATCTCCGTGACCCGGGCGGCACGCTCCATGCCCTGCTGCACGGAACGGGCCACATATTCCGGGAACAGCGCCGCCCCGGAGGTGGTGGCGAAGAAGCTGTCCACGGTGCCGGAATCCGGCCCGCTGACGCGGATGCCGTAGCGCATCAGCTGCCGCTGATAGGCGTCCATCCCCTCCAGCGGAGTGCCCAGATAGTTGTCGCTGCTGTCCAGCTCCTCCAGCACCTGGGTAAAGCTCTTGCCGGGCATGGCGTACATGCCCTTTTCCAGTGTGATGTTTTCAAACCCTGCCATGTTCATTCCTCCCTGTTTTTACAGAATCACGCCGGCGATGCCGTTCTGCACGTCCACTACCGTCAGGCCCCGGCCGCCCTCCTCGGCGGTCTTGAGCTTGTCGCCGGATACGTTCACCGTCTGCCAGCCCACCGTGAGCCCACCGTCGCAGGGCACCCGGACATAGCCCCCAATCTGCACCGTGGCCACGTCGCCCCAGATGCTCTGGGCCACGCCCACGGGCACGTCGCTGTCGGCGCACTTGGCCACCTTGCCGTTGGCGGTCACCTTCACCATATCTCCGGCGGCCACGCCGTCGGCCTCGAAGGTGGCGGTCACACTTCCGATCCCTTCAAACGAAACTTTCATACTCGAACTCCTTTCAGAATATTTGCAAATGCCTGCGCTTGCCGCGCACGCCTTTTGCCGATTTAGATTCGGAACGCCGCGTGGACGTTCGTGTCGGAACCCCTGGGGGCTTCCGGCGCCAGCTGGGGCTTCAGGGGCAGCACCTCTGCGGCCATCTCCTCATAGGCGCGGTCAAGCTGCACCAGCTCCTCGTCGCTGAGCCCTTCCAGGGCAGATTTCAGCACCTCTCTGGGCACCCTGGGCTGCACGATCCCGCCCAGGCGCAGGGCTTTTTCCCGCAATTCTTCACGGTACTGCGCCCCAAAGGCCGCCTGCCGGGTCAGCTCCTCCAGCCGCTTTTGAAGCTGCCGGGTCTCATAGGCGGAAAGCCCCTGCCCCTGACGGCTGGCCTCCTGCAAGCGCTTTTCCAGCGTCCCGGCCCAGTCCTCGGAGAAGCTCTTGCGCACGCCGGCCTCCCGCTGGGCGGGCACCGCCACAAAGGAGCACTCGTAGGCGTCGGTGGGCTCCTCCAGGATGTGCACGCAGAGTTTGCCCTGATAGGTCTGCCCCTTCTCGTGGGCGCAGCCGGTCTCTCCGCAGACGGAGCACACCGCCCGCTGCACCGCGCAGCTGATGCTCACCTCTTTCAGAATGCCGCTTTCGATGAGCTCGATGGTCTCCTGATTTTTCGGGGTCCTGGGCAGATAGGCCCGGGCGGTCAGGCGGGTGTAGGGCTCGCCGGCCCGGGTGGTGCGGCCGGGCTCCTGCTCCACCGCCGTGTCGTAGATGCGGGCAGTCTGATTGAAGCTCTTCCGCTCGTGGTCCAGAATACAGGTCTTGCCCAGGAAAAGCGCTTGCAGCTTTTCCAGCGCGTCCACGGAGAACCGTTCATAGTCCCGGTCCACCTCGTTATCGCACAGCACCAGCGAGAAGGTATACACTTCCTCGGGGGCAAATTCCCGGCGGGTGTAGCGGTTGATCTGCTCCATCTCGCCGGGCGTGAGGCTGCCGCTTTCCAGCACGAAGCCTTCCTTTACACCGATCTCACTCATGGTCCTCCTCCTTTAACGTCTTTTCCAGCTGCATGGCCCGGGCGGTGAGGTACCGGGCGTTGGCGTGGTCCACCTCGTCCTGCATGGTGATCTCGTCCCACTCCACCCGGCATTCGGGGGAATAGCCCGCCACCAGCAGCCAGGTGGAAGCGATCTTCTTCACCACCGGGGTGAGCAGCCGGCGATAGGCTTCCAGCTCGCTGGTGAGCACGTCGGCCTGCTGGCTGGACATCCGCTCGGTGGAGCTCCAGTTGAGCCCCAGCAGGAACGGCGGCAGGCCCAGCTTGGCCACGATCTGCTCCAGCATCTGCCGCACGGGCACGTCGCTGTCCAGCAGCTGATTGTCCGACCCGATGGCCTTGATGGACACATCCCCCACGGCCACGAAGTCGCTGACCTCCCGGCTGCGCATGGCCTTTTTCCATTCGGCGGCCATCTGGCGGGCGCGGTCGGCGGCGGAGAAGCCGCTCTCCTGGCCGGGCTTGCAGGTGACGGCGAAGCGCACGTTGCCCAGTCTATCCCAATTGACCCCCACCGTGCGGTAGACCTTCATCAGCACCTCGCTGACAAAGGGCAGCCCGCGGAGGATCGACACGCCCCAGGGGCTGCCGGGCTGGGGATTCAGGGCGGAGACCAGCAGCAGCTCGGGATAGGGGCAGGGCCTTTTCCGGCCCTGTTCCACCACGGCGATGCGGGTCTCCAGGGGGCTGGGGGCCGTCAGCTCCAGATGCTCCAGATCGGCGTTGTACAGCCCGGCGATCTGCCCGCCGCTCATCACGATCTCGCCCACGGCGGTGCCGTAGGTCAGCAGGGATTCCAGATACATCCCGATAAATTCCTGCATCCCGCGGCTGGCGGCGCCCACCTGCACCCCTTCGCAGAAGTCCTGCAAAGCGGCCTCGGCCTTTGGGTCGGGGCAGGTCACGGTGAATTCGCCGATCAGCCTGCGCAGCTTGTAGATGGCCGCGTCGATGATGGGCACCGAATGCCTGAGGGCCCGGTACAGGCTGCGTTCGGCCGCGCCCGAGGGCACGGGGTCGATCCAGGGCTCCCGGGGTTGGGGGCTGCTCTGCACGCTGGCGGCGGCCACCGAGGACCGGGGCTTAAACAATCCCATGGGAAACATCAACTCCTTTTCCAAAATTGCCACGCCGTCCCTATGCGCTGGCCACCGCGAAGAAGCGGTCCTCCTCCACGGGGGCGGGCAGCAGGGTCGAGACGAAATACCGGATATCGTCCATGGCGTGGTCGTTCTCCTTGACGGGCACATCCCGTGCCAGGTCGTCCTTCCAGCGGTAGAGGGTAAATTCCCGGGCGGCGTCGGCGCAGCTGCGGCAGATCTTGATCTTCCCCTCCTTCAGCGCGTCGGAGACCTGGCGGATGCCGTCCAGCACGTCGTTTTTCGCAGGGATCACGGTAAATCTGCCGTGGCGGCGGATGACCTCCATAAAGCTGGCGGCGCTGGGGTCCACGGTGATCCTGCGGACAGGGCGGTCGCCGCAAAGCGCCTCGAGGCCGCGGTAGTGCTCCTCATCCGTGCGGGATTCGCCGGTCTCCCGGGCGGCGTAGTAGTATTCGTCCACCCGGTACCAGCAGCCCCGCTGCAATCCCCACAGCCCGAAGGACGCGGGATTCAGGGTGCCGTAGTCGCAGGACACCGCCCAATCCTCAAAGGGCCCGGGCGGCACGTCGCACAAAAGCCCCTCCGCAAAGGGATAGACCAGCCCCTGGGCGGCGACCCATCTGCCCTCGATGAAGCGCTGGTAGAACACGCCGGAGAACATCCGCCGGTACCGCTCCCGAATCTCGGGGGTGAGGCTGGGGTTGTCCTCCATGGTGAAGTGCAGATAGAGGGCGTCGCGCTCCCGGCGCTTCTCGATCCACTCCCGGTAGAACCAGTGGCCGGGGTGCTCGGGATTGCAGTTGAACCAGAATTTCGCTCCCGGCACCGAACACCGGGCCATGGCCTGCTCCACGAAGGAGCGGGGCATCAGAGCCACCTCGTCGAAGAGGACGCCCGCCAAAGTCATGCCCTGGATCAGGGAGGCCGCAGCCTCGTCCTTGCCGCCGAACAGGTAAAACCGGTTTTTCCGGCTGCCGGCGGCGACCGTCACCAGATTCTGGCTGATCTTGTCCTTCACCCCGAAGCCCATGGCGGCCAGTCCCGGGAGCAGATCGTTCAGCAGATTCCTGCGCACGCTGCGGATGGTCTTGCCGCAGAGGGCAAAGCTCCTGCCGGAAAAAGCCGCCATGGCCCAGTTGACGAAGGACAGTCCCATGCACAGGGTCTTGCCGCTGCGCACCGCCCCGTCGCAGATCAGCGCGGCACGGTGGCGGTCCGGACTGCCGGCGGCCCACCAGCAGAGCACCCGCAGCTGCTTGGGAGAAAAAGCCGTCAGCTGCACGGTTCCGCCTCCCCGCTTCTAGCAAGAGCGGCCGCGCCCCGCTCCAGCGCCTGCAGGAAATCGCTGCCGCCGCTGTCCGTGTCGGCCATTTCCCGCAAGCGGTCCAGCGCCTGCAGCCGGTCGTAGAATTTGATCTCCATCCCGCCGCCCTTGATCCGCCGGATCTCCGACACGCAGAAAAGGTCCAGATTTTTCACCCGGCAGGAACCGGCGTCCTCATAGAACAGCAGCTTCACCGCATCGTTGACGCCGCCGAAAGCGATCTTTCGGTAGCCGTCCGCCACGTCGTCTTTTGCCGATCCTTCCAAGAAACTCCTCCTTCCCGGCGGAACGTCCCGCCGGCACTCCCGGGAAAAAACAAAAAAGTTGCCCTCGAAAGGACAACTTTTCAAAAAAGCCCGAAAAATATTTGCGCCCACCCGCCCGCCGCCCTCGCTGCGCGAGGCGCGCCGCTCCGCGGCGCCGTCGGCTCTTCGAGCCGACGGGCGGCGGGCGCCCTGGCAACCTCTTAAATTTCTCTTAAATCTGGCGCGGAAATCTTGCTTTTCTGGAGAAATAGATGTAAAATAAACCCAAACCAATAAGGAGAGGTGTCCGTAATGTCCGATTATCAAAATTATCCGCAGCAGCCCGCCTATAATTACCAACCCAACCAGGGGATCGAACCGCCCCCCGGCTATGTGCAGAAAAGCCGGATCGCCGCGGGGATCTTCGCCATGCTGCTGGGGGTCTACGGCATCCACAGCTTCTACCTGGGCAATTCCTCCAGAGGGCTCATGCAGCTGCTGATCTCCCTGCTCACCTGCGGCGTCGGGGCCATCGTCATGGCTATCTGGGGCATCCTGGATGGCATCAAGATCCTGGACGGCCGCATCAACACCGACTTTAACGGCGTGTACCTGAAGGACTGACCCCAACCGATCCACGAAACGCGAAAGGAGCTTTCCCATGATTGACAACGAAAACCTGACCCCCGAAAATCCCGCCGAGCCCACTGCCGAGAGCGCCCAGCCGGTGCCGCCCCAGTACGCCCCGCCGGATTACACCGCTGCCGCCCGGAACGCCGGGGCCGATTACAAGGCCCCTCAGGAGCAGCCCATTCCGCCCGGGTATGCGCCGCCCCAGTACACCCACCCCGAGTACGCGCAGAATCCCAACCCCAATCCCAATCCTGCGCCCCAGGCCTACCCGGCCTATGATCCGCAGCAGTCCACCTATTATAAGCCCCGGTACGATACGCCTCCCGCGGGCTATCAGCAGAAGAGCCGCCTGGCGGCCGGGCTGCTGGGCGTGCTGTTTGGCATGTTTGGCATCCACAATTTCTACCTGGGTTTCAACACCCGGGCCATCATCCAGCTGGTGGTCACCCTGGCCGGCGGCGCACTCACCTGCGGCGTAGCCGCCGTGGCCATGGAGATCTGGGGCCTCATCGAGGGCGTCCAGCTGATCTCCGGCAACCCCTCCCGGATGTACGACGGCAACGGCGTCATCACGCGGGAATAATTGGCAACATAAAAAAGGGTCTCCCACCGGGAGGCCCTTTTTGTGTACCTATTCTCTGTCTTTGCCCGGCTGCGAGGTCTACCCCTTCACCAGGATCACCGTCACATCCCGGTGGAGCTGCAGCACCGAGGCCGGCACCTCCGGGGTGATCTCCCCATACAGCGCCCGGTGCAGGATGTCCCGCTTGTCCGCGCCGGCAATGAGCAGGATCCTTTCCGCCTTGAGGATGGTGCCGATGCCCATGGTGATGGCCCGGGTGGGCACGTCCTCCACCCGGTCGAACAGCCGGGAATTGGCCTTGATGGTGCTTTCCGTCAGATTCACCGGATGGACGTACCGTGGGAAATCGCCCTGGGGCTCGTTGAAGCCGATGTGCCCGTTGTGGCCCACCCCCAGCAGCTGCAGGTCCACTCCGCCCAGGGAATCGATCAGCGCCTCATAGCGCCTGCACTCGGCCTCCGGGTCTTCTGCGATGCCGTCGGGCAGATGGGTGTTTTCCTTGGGGATATTCACCCGGTCGAACAGGTGACTGTCCATAAAATACCGATAGCTCTGGGGATGCTCCGCGCCCAGCCCGCAGTATTCGTCCAGATTCACGGTGCGCACCCGGGAAAAATCCAGCAGCCCGGACGCGCAGTCGGCCACCAGCCGTTCATAGGTCCCGATGGGCGAGCTGCCGGTGGCAAGGCCCAGCACGCAGTCGGGCTTGAGCAGGATCTGCCCGCCGATGATCCCGGCAGCCAGACGGCTCATTTCCTCATAGCTTGCGGTTTCGATGATCCTCATATCAGCACCTCCAAAGATTTTGCTTCCCGCAGGCGGTCAGGTGGTCTCCGCCTGATCGCGGGTCAGATTTTTCATCCAGTTAAAGCGGTTGATCTTCACCACCGCCACGAAACACTTGAGAATTTGGTCGCACTTCAGCGCCGCGAACACCACCCATGGGGCCGCGCCCAGATGCTGGGCGATGAGGGCGGAAGGCAGCACCACCAGGAAGACGAAGATGGTGTCGTTCTTAAAGACGAAGGAGATGTCCCCGCCGGATTTCACCAGCCCGAACAAACAGGCCGCCTGATAGCAGGTGCCGATGATGGTCACGGAGATCACGTTGATGAACTGCCGGGAATAGGCCTGGGCCTCGGGGCTGGCGTTATAGAGGGAGATGAACCAATCCCTGCTCAGGGCCACCGCCGCGCCGGAGATGAGTCCCACAAAGAGGAAGATCATCTGCACGGTGTAGGCGTATTCCTTCATTTCCGCATACTTGCCCGCGCCCACGGTCTTGCCGGTGATCACCCCCACGGCGGAGGAAAGCCCGTTCATCCACACATAGATCAGGTTGTGGAGCATCCCGGTAATGCTGGCTGCGGCGATCACCCCGGCGGAATAAGCCCCCAAGATCTTGGTGTTGGCCAGCATATTCACCGACCACACCACCTGCCCGCCGATCACGGGCAGGCCGTAGCGGATAAAATCCCGGAGCAGCCTGCCGTCGGTGTGGAGCAGGTCTTTCCAGCCGAACCGCAGCTTCTGGTCTTTCAGGAACACATAGAGGGAGCTGACCAGCATCTCCAAAAACCGGGAGATCAGGGTGGCCACGGCGGCGCCCCGCACCCCCATGGCCGGGAAGCCCAGCTTGCCGAAGATCAGCACATAGTTGAGGGAGACGTTCACCGCCAGGGTCATCAGGGAGATATACAGGCCGATCTTCGCGGTCTCCACGCTGCGCATGGAGGCGATCATCACTTGGGCGATGCAGAAGAACAGGTATGTAAAGCCCACGATCTGCAAATACACCGCGCCCTCCTGGATCACCCCGGCCTCGGCGGTGAACAGCCGAATGATGGCGGCGGGGAAAGAGACCGCCAGCAAGGTGGCCACCAGCCCCACCCCAAAGGCCACCTTCACGCCGATAGACACCACCTTGCGGATACTGGCGGTATCCTTCTTGCCCCAGTATTGGGCGGCCAGGATCAGGATAGCGCCCTCGATGCCGGCCACGAACATCTGCAAAACGGTCTGCATCTGGTTGCCCACATACACGCCGGAAATGGCGTTGTCGCCCAGAGAGCCGATCATCAGGTTGTCGGCAAAGTTGACGGCAAAGGTGATCAGATTCTGCAAGCCGATGGGGATGGCCAGCATGATCAGATTCCGATAAAACGAACGGTCTCTTGTAAAAAGTCTCATGGCATAGCTTCCTTTTTCTGTCCTGTGGGAAACGAATAGAACTTTCCATAGGCATTATATACCGGAAAAAATCGCTTGTAAAGCGGTTTTTCCTCCTTTTGGCAGATTTGTCCTCCCCCATTCTGCCGGGAAAACCGCAAGCCCGCCGTCTCCCGAAAGAGAGCGGCGGGCGGGTGGTTATGGCTGTTGGCCGGCGGCGGGCAGGGCGTCCTCCGAATACAGCAGCGCAAGGGTCTCGCTGTCGGCGACGCCGGTCACCGTGAGCCCGTTGGCCTGCTGGAAGGCCCGGACGCAGTCCTGGGTGTACGTGCCGTAGTAGCCGTCGTATTCCCCTTCCAGATAGCCCAGCGCCTCCAGCCGGGCCTGCATGGTCTGCACCTCGTCGTTGTTGTCGCCGGGATTCAGCTGGGTATAGGTGACGGCGCTGCTGGCACCGGAAGTCTGGGCGTCCACCTGGCTGGTGATGTTGTCGATGGGGTCCGGCGCGGAGGAGGCGTTTTCCTCCAGCAGCTCCGGGAACACCGCCGCACTGATCTCATAGGCCAGGGACACCGCAGTCCTGCCCTGGCGCTGGACAAGGCTTGCCTCCAGCTCGAAGATCCGTCCGCTGGCCACCGCGTGAAAATTCTCAAAGCGGCTGTCCGCCAGAATTTGGGCCTTCACGCCCGGGGCGCAGAAGATCACATCGGGATTGGAGAGCCGGAGGGATTCAAAATCATACGCGCCGCCGGTGAGGCTGCTGAAAATATTGGTAACGCCCGCATAGCTCATGACCGTGCTGGCAAATTGGTCGCCCGTCACCGCCGCGCTGTCCAGATCGTAGAGATAGCACACCGTGGTCACCCGGTCCTTGGGCACGATGCGGTTGATGTCGTCCAGGGTGGTGAAGATGCTCTGGGCCGCGGCAACGCCGTGCTCCGTGCCGGAATTCCCGCCAAAAGCCGTGGCTATCTGGGAATACAGCCGCTCAAAATCAGCCCGGTCGGTGGCGGGCGCCACCTGCAATACGGTGAGTCCGGCTTCCTGTAAGCCCGCCGCAAACTGGGACTGAGAATCCTCCAGCAGCACCAGATCGGGCTCCAGCGCCGCCACTGCCTGCACGTCCGAGGCGTTCACCTTGGTCAGGGAACTCAGCGCGCCTTGGTCGCAATCCGAGCTGACCGCGCCCAGCTGGGTCTCATAGCCCAGGGCCAGCACCACGTCCGCCAGATTGGGCGACAGCACCGCCGCCTGCTGGGGCCGGGCGCTCACGGTGACGCCCGCCACCTCCACGGGGAATTCGCCGCTGTCGGCGATCTTATCCACCACGTCCCCCACTTGGGAACAGCCCGCCAGCACCAACAGGCAGACGGACAAAAGCAGGGCGATCATTTTCTTATACATGGGAAACAGCTCCCTTCCATTCAAATCCCGTACCCGCTTATTTTACCCCAAAGCGCGAAATATGTCAACCTTCTGCAAAACCCTTGACTTTCCGCCGCCAAAACGCTACAATAAAGGAACGCCGGGTATGCGGGCAGATCGCACGGCAAAACGCGGCGGCTGCCAATTTCTGGAATTGGCAGGATTTCCAGCACGCCCAACACGGAGAGTTGTCCGAGTGGTCGAAGGTGCAGCACTCGAAATGGTTGACTTCCGTGTCAGCTTTGTCCACCCGAAAATCCCCATTTTACGGAGCTTTTGCTCAATTCAAAAATCGAATATTTTGCTGTTCTGTCCTGCTGTTCTGCCCTCGGGTTTTTCGCAGAATTTCAGGCTTAACAATACACGGAGAGTTGTCCGAGTGGTCGAAGGTGCAGCACTCGAAATGCTGTGTTCCCTCAAGGAACCTAGGGTTCGAATCCCTAACTCTCCGCCAAAAAGTCCAGTAACCATGCGGGTTTCTGGACTTTTTCCTTTTCCGGCAAAGTGTTTTCAGAGCACCGCATTTTTAGGGCAGAACAACATTTTTTGGGGGCAGAACAACATTTTATTCTTCGGATTTTTCATTGGCTTCCTCCGGTTCTTCGGTCATGTCGCACCATTTGCTTTTGAAGTCCCCGGCCTCTGGCAGCGGCATTCCGCTCACCATCGCCTGCGCCGAGGAGAGCTTCGAGGAATAGTCCAGATGGGCGTAGATGTTGGCGGTGGTGCTGAAATCCGAGTGACCGAGCCACTCCTGAATTTGCTTGAGGGGGACGCCGTTGGCAAGCAGGAGGCTGGCGCAGCTGTGGCGGAGATCGTGAAAGCGCATTTTCCGCAGCCCGTGACGCTGAATAAAAGCAGGAAACTGCGAGGTCAGATAATCCGGCTTCATGCGTTCGCCCAGTTCATCTACGAAAACGTAACCGTCATATTCGTAATTGTAGCAGTTCCCGCAGACCTTTTTGTTCAGCTCCTGCGCCTCCTTCACTTGCTGGAAGTATTCCCGAAAGCTGCCGACCAGCGGCAGGGTGCGCATACTGGATTTTGTTTTAGCCGAGTCCTGCTCGATGATCTGCGTTTTTCCGTTTAACTGAACGGAGGTCACGGTGCGCTTGATCGTGATAGCACCTCGCTCAAAGTCGATAGCGTCCCATTTAAGACCGCAGACCTCCCCACGCCGCAGACCGTAGAAGGCTGCCACCAGAACCGGCAGTTCCAGCTTGGTACCCTTGATGACCGTGAACAGCTTTTGCAGCTCCGCCGCATCAAGAAACACCGGCTGAAAATCGTTCTTTTTCGGCCTGTCCACCTTCATTGCCACGTTCTGCGTTACCAGATCGGTTTTCAGTGCGTATTTCAGCGCCTGATGAATGACGGCATGGTAGTGGATCACGGAGTTGGGCTTGACGGTTTTCAGCTTCTCCGTGTAGAATTGCTGAATGTGCCGAGCCTCCAAGCCCCGCAGAGTGTACCCTTTCTTGCGGAAATACGGTTCAATCGTGCGCTTGACCATGGATTCATACGATGAAAAGGTTGCGATTTTAATGCGCACCTTCACGATTTCCAGCCATTGCAGCAGATAATCCGCAAAGGGCATGTCCGAATTTAAGTCCTCCACCTCCTTCGGCGGCTCGTAAGTACTGCGGATGCGGGCAAGCTCCGCCTCCGCCTTTCGTTTGTTTCCCTTTTCGGGAAGTCCCGTCGAGATCCATGGCCTGTGCCGCCTGCCGTTGACATCGACGTAACTGAGTACCACGTAGTAGTACCCTTTTTTGGTTTCCAAGTGTCCTGATACCATTCTTTAACTCCTTTCTTTTCTTCGGCAAACAGGACAGCTCACACCGACAAGAACAGTATACCTTGCCGGTGTGGGTTCTGCCACTGTGCGATTTTGTCTTTTGAAAATGCCGCTCGGCTCGAATTTTACCGGGCGTCCCGGTTTCGCTCCCGCTGCCGCTTTAAGAGCTCCAAGCCCTTCAGAATGTCCCGCTTGATCTGCTCATCGGTGTACTGAGGCGGGAAAAATTCCTTGAAATCCTCCCGCCGGAAACGCAGCTGCTCCGCCTGATTCGGCTTTTCCTCGCTCATCACGTCGTAAATGTCCTGAGCACTGAGAACACCCTCCTGCGCCATTTTCTTGAGGCGGATCGCCTGTGCGTGAGAGGGCGTGCAGTCGTTCATGGTCATGGCGTCGAGCAGCGTCTTCTGCTCCGTCGGTTCCAGATAGGAAAGCTCCACGGCGGGATTGAAGGCGATTTTTCCATCGTCTACCATAGAAAGCAGTTCGGGGATTAAGTAAGTTAAGCGGATATATCGTTGAATTTGATTCCTACTTTCTCCAGCATCCAAAGCCACCCTTTCATCGCTTCTTATAAACTTCGTCCCAAGTTGGGACGAAGCTATACCCTGATGCTTCAGCGCCTCTAACTTCATCTTGTAGGCAAACGCCTTTTCACTGGGAAGAATGTGTTCCCGCTGCAAATTGGCGTCCACCATGGCGA
Organism: uncultured Clostridia bacterium; assembly: GCA_947631855.1. GTDB lineage: Bacteria > Bacillota > Clostridia > Oscillospirales > Acutalibacteraceae > Acutalibacter. The sequence goes on from CANRMX010000023.1 coordinate 32,461, forward strand.
TCACCGCCTCGTCATCGGTCATTTCCCGGACGATCACCGGCATGGTTTCCATACCCAGCGCCTGACACGCCGCCAGCCGCCGATGCCCGGAAACGAGCTCGTACCCGCCCTCCGGCAACGGTCTCGCCAGCCCCGGAGTCAGGATTCCGAAGCGCCGGATGCTCTCGATCATGCGCTCCATCTCCTCACCGCTTTGCACCTTGAACGGGTGATCCTTGAAGGGGTGAAGCTCGTTGATCGGAATCTCTTTCACCCTTTCGAGCTTTGCATCATCCTGCTCCTCCTGTGTGGAAAATAAATCGTCCAAGGTCGATAAAGTAAAATCGGATTTTCTCTTTGTCATCGTTCGTAATCTCTCTTTCTTTGTTTTTTCGGAGCGTAAATTTCCTG
>CANRMX010000024.1 GCA_947631855.1 uncultured Clostridia bacterium
TGAACGAATTTCACCGTCTGGCTATCGGAGAAGCGCATACGCTCAAATAAACAGAAAAAGCCCACCTCAGCCAAACATTTCTGTCTGACTGAGGTGGGCGCTTCTACATTTTCAGGACTCCCAGCCGATGCCGCTGTATGGCCCGGATACCCGTTTCAGGTATCCATCCAACTCTCCGCTGAGAACAAGTTTAGCGTAATCCAGCGGGGCGTTGTAGACAAGCCAATCCAACTCTGATCGTCCATTCATGGTCGTTTCGATGCCGTTCTCCACAGCAGCACAGTCGATGGCGAGCATTGACCCATCGGAAAAGCAAATCTCCACACAGCCGCTGTCGATATTGAACTCACAAGATTTTAGTCCTTTCATGGTGTTTCCTCCGTAAAACAGTTTGATTTTTAACCGATCCTGTACGGCGGTTGCCGTTCATTTCATGGTTACTGTTTTACGAACACTGCCCTTTTGGTAGGCGTCTTTTTTGTGCTCGGAAAGTATGCGGTTATTTCACCGCGCAGGCCGCGATATCCCGGAGCAGGGCGGCCACGTTTTCTTCCTTGGTGGCCCAGCTGGTGCAGACACGCATGGCCCGCCGGCCCTGGGGCAGGGTCTCCCAATCGGAAAAGGCGTACTTTTCGCTGAGCTTCGCGGCAATCTCCTCGGGGAAGATGAAGAACTGCTGGTTGGTGGGCGAGGGGGCGTATTCCTCGAAGCCCGCCGCAAGCAGGGCGTCCCGCAGGACGAAGGCCTTCTGCACCGCCTGGCCGCAGATCTCAAAATACAGCCCGTCCTCAAACAGCGCTTCAAATTGCAGCCCCAGCAGCCGCCCCTTGGCCAGCATGGCGCCGTTCTGCTTGATGGCGTAGCGGAAATCCCGGTTGAGGGCGGGGTTGGAGATCACCAGCGCTTCGCCGAACAGGGCCCCGCATTTCGTGCCGCCGATGGTGAACGCATCGGTGAGCCGGGCCATGTGGGCCAGGGTCACGTCGGCCTGAGGCGAGGCCAGGCCGTAGCCCAGCCGTGCGCCGTCGGCAAAGAGCAGCAGCCCGTACCGGCGGCAGACCTCGTGGAGGGCGGTCAGCTCGCTGAGGGTGTAGAGCGCGCCGTTTTCCGTGGGCTGGGAGATATACACCAGCTGGGGCTGGACGGTGTGCTCCGGCGGCGTGGGGCCGTGATAGTGCTCGTAGACCATGACCTCCACCTGCTCGGCGGTGGGCTTGCCCTCTTTGCCGCAGGGCACGGGGAGGATCTTGTGGCCGGTGGCCTCCACCGCGCCGGTCTCGTGGACGTTGATGTGGCCGGTGACCGGGGAGATCACCGCCTGATGGGGCATGAGGGCCGCCCGGATGAGGATGAAATTGACCTGGGTGCCGCCCACCAGGAAATGCACCCCGGCCTCCGGGGCGTCGGCGGCGCAGCGGATCAGCTCCCGGGCGTGGTCGCAGTAGCGGTCCGTGCCGTAGCCGGGTGTCTGCTCCAGGTTGGTCTCCAGCAGCCGTTCCAGAATGCGGGGGTGCGCGCCCTCGGTATAGTCGTTGTCGAAGCGGATTACAGTGTTCATGACAGGGCCTCCCATGGTGTGATTCCTGCAAATCATAGCACATTTGGGCGGGCTTGTAAAGACAGGGGAAGAAAAGGGTTGACAAACCGGGCGGGGCAGTGTATAATCAGGAGCGCTGTAAAGTGATTTTCTTTACAGACCGGCAATCCCCTTAAAGGAGGCCCCATCCATGGCGAAGGATCTGAAGCTCACCTTCCTGCTGGATTTCTACGGCGGTTTGCTCACCGAGGCTCAGCGGGACATGGTGGAGGCATATTATAACGAAGACCTGTCCCTCTCGGAGATCGCCGAGGAGCGGGGCATCACCCGGCAGGGCGTGCGGGACGCGGTGAAGCGGGCCGAACAGCTGCTGCTGGAAATGGAGGCCCAGCTGGGGCTGGCGGCACGGTTCCGGGAGATGCGCGACACCCTGTCCGACGTGTGCGACTGCGCTTTGGAGATCCTTTCCAAGTGCGGCCCCGAGGAAGCGGAGATCGCCCAAAACGCCGAGACCATCCTGGCCCTTGCCCAGCGGCTGGCCGACCGGGAGAACGCGTGACCACCTGTGGGCGCGAACGATGAACAGTTCCGTTGATTTTTCCAACAAGGAGGGATCCCCATGGCTTTTGAGGGCCTGACCGAAAAAATCTCCAACGCCTTTAAGCGGCTGCGCGGAAAAGGCAAGCTCACCGAGGCCGATGTGAAAGAGGCCATGCGGGAGGTGCGTCTGGCGCTGCTGGAGGCCGACGTCAACTATAAAGTGGCCAAGGACCTGGTGGCCCGGATCACCGAGCGGGCCGTGGGGGAGGAGGTCATGGAGAGCCTGACCCCGGCGCAGATGGTCATCAAGATCGTCAACGAGGAGCTGACCGACCTGATGGGCGGCAGCGGCGCAAGGCTGAAAAGCCCGGCCCATCCTCCGGCGGTGGTGATGCTCTGCGGCCTGCAGGGCGCGGGCAAGACCACCCACGCCGCCAAGCTGGCTTCGCTGCTGAAAAGCCAGGGCCACCGGCCCCTGCTGGTGGCGGGCGATATCTACCGCCCGGCGGCTATCGGGCAATTGCAGACCATGGGCGAAAGGGCCGGGGCGCCGGTTTTCGAGCGGGGCACCCAGGACCCGGTGGAGACTGCCCGGGAGGCGGTGCGTCACGCCCGGGATTACGGCAACGACTATGTGCTGATCGACACCGCAGGCCGCTTGCAGATCGACGAAGTGCTGATGGACGAGCTGGCCCGGATGAAGGAAGCGGTGCAGCCCACGGATATCCTGCTGGTGGTGGACGCCATGACCGGCCAGGAGGCCGTGAACGTGGCCAAGAGCTTCAACGACCTGCTGGAGATCACCGGGGTGATCCTCACCAAGCTGGACGGCGATACCCGGGGCGGCGCGGCGCTGTCGGTGAAGGCGGTGACGGGCAAGCCCATCCTGTTCGCAGGCACGGGCGAAAAGCTGGGAGATCTGGAAATCTTCCATCCCGACCGCATGGCGGGACGCATCTTGGGCATGGGCGACGTGCTCACCCTCATCGAGGACGCCCAGGCCAAGCTGGACGAGAAGGCCGCCATGAAGGCCGCCGAGAAGATGCTCCGCAACAAGCTGGATTTCAACGATATGCTGGAGCAGTTCGAGCAGGTGCGCAAGATGGGCCCCATCAAGGGGATCCTGTCCAAGCTGCCGGGCGTGGGCAATAAGCTGGACGACGTGGACATCGACGACCGGATCATGGACCGCACGGTGGCCATCATCCGCTCCATGACGCCCTATGAGCGTTCCCATCCCGATGCCCTCAACGCTTCCCGCAAGCGGCGCATCGCGGCGGGCTGCGGCCAGAAGGTGGAGGACGTGAACCGGCTGCTCAATCAGTTGCGGCAGACCCAGAAGCTGATGAAGCAGTTCAGCGGCAAGGGCGGCCGCAGGCGGATGCCCGATCTCAGCAACCTGCCCTTTTAAGCCGTTCGTTTTATTTTGATTTCCGCCCGGCTCACCGGGAGAAATAGCATACAGGCGGCGCAGCCCGATCGCCGAAAGCGCGGGGCGCGGCCAAACCAAAAAATTTCCAGGAGGAAAGCACAATGGCAGTTAAGATCAGATTGAGAAGAATGGGCGCGAAGAAGGCCCCCTTCTACCGGATCGTGGTGGCGGATTCCCGCTTCCCCCGGGACGGACGGTTCATCGAGGAGCTGGGGTATTACGATCCCATGAAGGAGCCCAGCGAGGTGAAGGTGGACCCCGAGAAGGCGCGGGAGTGGATCCGCAACGGCGCCCAGCCCACCGATACCGTGAAGGCCCTGTTCAAGAAGCACGGCGTGCTGTAAGCGAGGTACGCCCATGGATATGCAGGAGCTTTTGAAGACCATCGCGGCGGGCCTGGTGGAAAATCCCGAGGCCGTGACCGTGGACAGCGAGGAAGCTGAGGACGGCACCACCGTGCTGCACCTCCATGTGCAGGAGGGCGACATGGGCCGGGTGATCGGCAAGCAGGGGCGCATCGCCCGGGCCATCCGGGTGGTCATGCGTGCCGCGGCCAATCGCAGCGGCGGGAAGATCCTTGTGGAGATCGACTGAGTCCACACCGAAAAGGGCGCTGCGGCGTCCTTTTTTTGCAAGCATTTGGAGGTGGGGAGCGTGAAGGAATATCTGGAGGCCGGACGGATCGTGCGGCCCCACGGCGTGCGTGGCGAAGTGGTGGTGGAGCCCTGGGCCGATTCGCCGGAGTTCCTGCTGGCGATCAAACGGTTCTGGTTCGACGAGGGCAAAACCGACGCGGGATTCCTCTCGGCCAGGCCCCACAAGGGGCGGCTGCTGATGAAGCTCAAAGGCATCGACACGCCGGAACAGGCGGAGACCCTCCGGGGCCGGGTGCTGTACCTCCATCGTGAGGACGTGCAGCTGCCGGCGGGCAAATACTTTTTGCAGGACCTGGTGGGCCTCCGGGCCGTGGACGGAGACACCGGGCAGGTCTACGGGACACTTGCCGAAGTGCTGCCCGGCGTGGCCAACGACGTGTACCGCATCACCGGGGCGGAGGGGCAGGAATACCTGTTTCCGGCGGTGGCCCACATGATCCGCCGGGTGGACGTGGCCGGGGGCGTCATCGAGCTGCTGCCCATCCCGGGGATCTTCGACGACCAGGGGGTGGATTGCTGATGCGGGTGGATATCCTGACCCTGTTCCCGGAGATGTTCGCCCCGGTGCTGGATCACAGCATTTTGGGGCGGGCGCGGAAGAAGGGGCTTTTGCAGATCTGCTGCCACCAGCTGCGGGATTTTTCTCCCGATCCCCGCAGCCGCCGGGTAGACGACACCGTGTTCGGCGGCGGCAAGGGGATGCTGCTGATGGCGGAGCCCATCGCCCGGGGCATCGACGCCATCACCGAGCATCTGGGCGTGCGGCCCCGGGTGGTGTATATGTCCCCCAGAGGGCGGGTGCTGGATCAGGCGCTGGCCGTGGAGCTGGCCGGGACGGAGAATCTGTGCGTCCTCTGCGGCCACTATGAGGGCGTGGATCAGCGGGTGCTGGACGAATACGGCGCGGAGGAGATCTCCATTGGGGATTACGTGCTGACCGGCGGCGAGCTGCCCGCCATGGTGCTCATCGACACGGTGAGCAGAATGCTGCCGGGGGTGCTGTCCGACGCGGAGTGCTTCACCGAGGAGAGCCATTTTTCCGGCCTGCTGGAATATCCCCAGTACACCCGGCCGGAGGTGTGGCGGGGCAGGGAGACGCCGCCGGTGCTGCTCTCCGGCCACCACGAGAATGTGCGCCGCTGGCGGCGGGAGCAGTCCTTGCAGGTGACAAAGGAGATGCGGCCCGACCTGTATGCGGCATATCTGGAGAAAGAGAAAGCCGCGAAAGAATAAGCGAGCACGGATGCGCACAGCTTTCCCGAACTGCGCAAAAAAGAATGGGCCTCTCTCCCTTGCATACGGCAGGGTAGAGAGGCCCAACTTGATTCGTCCATTCCGCGACCGGGCAGGTGGTTTCAAAATCGCGCCAGCACACCCAAAGCACGCGGAAAGTGAAGTGCGAGCGAAGCCCACCGGTTTCCAGCAGGCAGTCCATTCCGCGACCGGAAAAGTCGTTTCTATATCATGCCAGCACGCGCAAATCACGCGGAAAGTGAAGTGCGAGCGAAGCCCACCGGTTTCCAGCAGGCAGTCCATTCCGCGACCGGAAAAGTCGTTTCTATATCACGCCAGCACGCCCAAAGCGTGCGAAACGCGAAGTGAAAGCGGCCTCAGGCCGTGTGGAAGTGGGCGTAGACGGCTCTTGCGGCGGGGCGGGTCATGCCCGGGGCGGCGGCCAGTTCCTCACAGGTGGCCTCGCTGATGGCCGTCACCGTGCGGAAATGCTTCATCAGCGCCTTGGCCCGGGCTTCGCCCACACCGGGGATGCCCAGCAGCGTGCTGGACACCGTGGATTTCTTCCGCTGCTGCCGGTGGTAGCCGATGGCGAACCGGTGGACTTCCTCCTGAATGGTGGAGACCAGCGTGAAGGCCCGGCGGTTGGAATTGATGGCGATCTCCCCGCCGGAAAGGGCGATGGCCCGGGTGCGGTGCTTGTCGTCCTTCACCATGCCGAACAGCGCCGAGGGGATGCCCAATTCCTCCAGAATGGGCTGCACCGCCGCCACGTGGCCCTTGCCGCCGTCCAGGAGGATCAGATCGGGCAGGCGGCCGAAGCCGGTCTCCTCGCCTTTGGCGCGGGCCGCTTCGTATTCGCCGAACCGCCGGCGGATCACCTCCCGCATGGAGCCGTAATCGTCCTGCCCGGAGACGGTTTTGATCCTGAACCGCCGGTAGGCCGACCGCAGCGGCCGACCGTTCTCAAAGACCACCATGCCCGCCACGTTGTCTGCGCCCTGCTCGTTGGAGATGTCGTAGGCCTCGATATAGGCGGGGATCTTCTCCAGCCCCAGCAGGGTGCGCAGCTCGTCCAGGGCGGAGGCGTCCCGGCCGGTGCCGCCGGTGCGCCGGGCGATGTTCTCGGCGGCGTTGGATTTGCACATCTCCACCAGCTGGTGCTGCTCGCCCCGCTGGGGCACGGTGATGTGCACCGGCCTGCCGCGCTTTTCGGAAAGCCACCGCTCCACCAGTTCCCCGTCCTCCACAGGGCCGTCCAGCACCACCACCGGCGGGATGCGCTCCCGCAGGGCGTAGTACTGCCGCAGGAATTCCGAGCGGGCTTCGGGGTCGGAGGGGGCGTTCTCGGTGAGGAAGCTCTCCCGGTCGCTGAGCTTGCCGCCGGTGAAGCGGAACACCTCGAAGGCGGTGTGGCCGTCGCCCTGGCTGAGGGCGAACACGTCCTGCTCGGGGACGCGGCTGGCCACCACCTTCTGGCGGTCTTTTAAGCGCTCGATGGCGTTGATCCGGTCCCGCAGGCGGGCGGCCAGTTCAAATTCCAGATTCTCCGCGGCCTCCTGCATTTTCTCGGTGAGGGTCCTGACCGACGATGCGCTGCCGCCCTTGATGAAATCCAGCGCCTCCTCGAAGATCTCGTTGTATTCTGTTTCGTTCATGCGGCCCCGGCATGGGGCGCAGCACTGGCCGATATAGTAGTTGAGGCAGGGGCGCTCCTTGCCGAAATCCTGGGGAAAACGGCGGGTGCAGTCGGGCAGCTTGAAGATCTTCCGGGCGGCGTCCACCGTCTCCTTGATGGACCAGGCGCTCATGTAGGGCCCGATGTATTTGGCGCCGTCGTTTTCCACCTGCTTCACCTCGCTCATCCGGGGCCAGGCGCCGGGGCTGATGCGGATATAGCTGTAGCCCTTGTCGTCCTTGAGGAGGATGTTGTACTTGGGCTGGTGCTGCTTGATCAGGCTGCTCTCCAGCACCAGGGCCTCGAACTCGCTGTCGGTGACGATATATTCAAAGTGATCCACCCGGGAGACCATCTGCCGCACCTTCAGGTCGTGATTCTTTTCCGAGCCGAAGTATTGGCTCACCCGGTTTTTCAGGGCCTTGGCCTTGCCAATATAGATGATGGTCCCCGATTTATCCCGCATGATATACACGCCGGGGAGCAGGGGGAGCCGCATGGCGGTCTGCCGCAGCTCTTTTTTTTTGGGATTTTCTTCCATGTGTTCACCTTTTTGCGTCAGTGGGGATGAATAAAAGAGCACCGCATCCGGCGGTGCTCTCTCGGTACATTCAGAAGGAATTATTCGGCGAAGCCGGACTCCACCAGCGCCACCAGGGCGTCCACAGCCTCCTGCTCATCGGCGCCGTCGGCGATAATGCGGATGGTGACTCCACCTACGATGCCCAGCGAAAGCACCCCCAGCAGGCTCTTGGCGTTGACGCGGCGTTCCTCTTTTTCCACCCAAATAGAAGCCTTGAACTCATTGGCTTTCTGGATGAAGAACGTGGCGGGGCGTGCGTGCAGGCCAACCTGATTCTGAACCAAAACATCCCTTGCGACCATGTAAATTCACTCTCCTACAATTTATCGTAGCTCCTCCCGGAGCAGGATTTCCATTACATTATAGCAAATTTTCTTTCGTCGTCAACCGTCAAAAAGGAATTTCGGCTCAATGTCCAGAGGATCGTTGTTTCGACAAGGCCATTTGTGCAAATCGCCCTGCATGTTGAAAACTTTTCTCTGTTTTCACGGGGATAAAGCAAGTCCTCTGCGTAAAACGGGGCGGCGGCGCAAGGTTTCTACCGGAAACGGGCGCCCGATCTTCCGGCCAGAGTCTTCGGAGAACGGGCGGAGGGCCGCAAGAAAATACTTGACATCTGCACGGAAAAATGGGATAATAACTCGAATAGGATGGCGAGGTGTATGCGGATCATCGCTGGATCGCGGCGCGGCAGGAAGCTGATCGCGCCGGACGGAGACCGGGTGCGGCCCACGGAGGACCGGGTGAAGGAGGCGCTGTTCTCCATTTTGCAGGACCGGGTGGAGGGCGCGGCCTTTCTCGATCTGTTCGCGGGCAGCGGGCAGGTGGGCCTGGAGGCGCTCAGCCGCGGCGCGGCCCGGGCGGTCTTTGTGGACGATTCCCCCGATTCTCTGCGGCTGGTGCGGGACAACCTGCGGTTGACCGGCTTCGAGGGCAGCGCCAGCGTGGTGCGGGCGGACGCCTGCGATTTTCTGCGGAGCACCGGGGAGCGGTTCCACATCGTGTTTCTGGACCCGCCTTACCGCTTGGGGTTTTTGCAGCGTGCCCTGCCTCTGGCGGCGGAACGCACCGCCCCGGACGGGGTGATCTTCTGCGAGCACCCCCGGGAGGAGGAGCTGCCGGAAACAGCGGGGGCCTTCCGCAAGGCCCGGGTGTACCGGTACGGGAAGATCAGCCTGACCTGCTACCGGGCGGCGTGAGCCGATCCATCCAGTTCGCGAAGCGAGGAGCGTGTTGCGATGAGCGTGGCGATTTGCCCCGGCAGTTTCGACCCGGTGACCGTTGGGCATTTGGACATTATCAGCCGGGCCAGCCGAATCTTCGACCAGATCATCGTGGCGGTGCCGGTGAATCCCCTGAAGCAGTCGGTCTTCACGGTGGAGGAGCGCATGGAGATGCTGCGCACGGTGTGCGCCCATGAGGGGCTTGCCAATGTCACGGTGGACAAGGTGACGGGGCTGCTGGCCGATTACGCCCGGGAAAAGGGCGCCATGGTGGTGGTGAAGGGCCTGCGCGCGGTGTCGGACTTCGAGTATGAATTCCAGCAGGCGCTCACCAATAAGAAGCTCAATCCCCAGCTGGAGACCATGTTCCTGCCCACGGAGGCGGAGAATATGTTCCTCAGCTCGTCGGTGGTGAAGCAGGTGGCGGGCTTCGGCGGAGATATCGCCCACTTTGTGCCGCCCTGCCTGCTGGAGATCATCAGCCGGCGGCTGTGCAAGACCCCTTGAGTTCTGCCAGGCAGCCTACGGGCATTGAAGATAGATGGAACGAAATACTGGAGCGCCGGGGAGGCGAATCCCCCGGAGAGAAAGGAACGGGTTCAAGTATGAGCACCAACAACAATAATCAGGCCAACATTGAAGATCTGCTGGACGAACTGACCGACGTGCTGGACAAGGGCTGGAAGCTGCCCTTCTCCGCCGGCCGGGTCTTCGTGGACAGCGAGGAGATTCGGCAGATCCTGGACGACGTGCGGGAGGAGATCCCCTCGGAGGTGCGCAAGGCGCAGGCCATCGTGGCCGACCGGGCGCAGATCATCGAGGACGCCCACCGGGAGGCGGAGCTGGTGGTGCGCGCTGCCAACGAAAAGGCCGCCGCGCTGGTGGATCAGCAGGAGATCATGCGGCAGGCCACCCTCAAGGCCAACGAGATCCTCACCCAGGCCCAGGCCAAGTTCCGGGAGATGAAGCAGGCCAGCGCCGAGTATATCGACGACCTGATGCGCAGAGCGGACGATTCTTTGTCGGAAAACCTCGCGGAACTGCGAAAAACACGACAAAATATCAAAACCTCCCAGCGGAATCAACAAATGTGATTCGCATAAACTGGGCACAGTTTACAAACTTTGTTTCAAACGATTGTTTCCCCTCACTACATTTTGTGGGGGGAATTTCTGTTCCCGCAACTTGTCTGGGAACATAATTTCCACCCGGCTTTTCCTCGGATTTTCGGCCGGTTTCCATAATTTTTTTGTGCTTGCAAATCCCCCGGGTTGGGGGTATAATTTTGACTATCGGGTGGCAATTTGTGGTGATTGGTGCAGATGTGTGTGCATCTGGTGGCAAAGAAAAGCCAAAATCCACCGCAAGTGGCAAGCACTGCGCCGCTGGAAACTGAAACGAAAGGGGAGTACGGGTATGCTGATGGGCGAGTTCCGGCACAATCTGGACAGCAAGGGCCGGGTCACGGTGCCATCCAAGTTCCGCGAGGATCTGGGCGACCGGTTCTACGTCAGCAAGGGCCTGGACGGCTGTATCTTCGTACTTTCCCCCGCCCAGTGGGACAGGCTGGTGGAGAAGGTCTCCGCCATCCCCATGGCCCAGGGCAAGGCGATCCAGCGGCATTTCTTCTCCGGCGCGGCCGAGGTGGAGCCGGACAAGCAGGGGCGCATCCTGCTGCCCCAGAGCCTGCGGGACCACGCGGGGCTCACCAAGGACGTGACGGTGATCGGCGCGGCCACCCGGGCGGAGATCTGGGACACGGGCCGGTGGGAAGCCTATCAGGCCGCCCAGACCGACGAGACCGTGGAAGCCGCCATGAATCTGCTGGAGTTTTGACCTATGACCTTTGCACATAGACCGGTGCTTTTTGCGGAGACCATCGAGGCGCTGAATATCCGCCCGGAGGGGACGTACATCGACGGCACGGTGGGCGGCGGCGGCCATTCGGAGGCGATCCTCCGGCGGCTCACCACGGGCACGCTGCTCTCCATCGACCGGGACCCGGACGCCCTGCAGGCGGCAGGGGAGAGGCTCAAGGGGTATCCCCAGAGCCGCATCCTCCGGGGGAATTTCGCCGAGATGGACAGTCTGGCGGCGTCAGTGGGCATCACCCAGGTGGACGGCATCCTGCTGGATATCGGCGTCTCCAGCTATCAGCTGGACACGCCGGAACGGGGATTCTCCTACCAGCACGACGCGCCGCTGGATATGCGCATGAGCCGGGAAGGGCTCTCCGCGGCGGACCTGGTGAACACCCTCTCCCAGCAGGAGCTTGTGCGGATTCTCCTCCGCTACGGCGAGGAGAAGAACGCCGGGCGCATCGCGGCGGGAATCCTGCGGGCACGGGAGCAGGGCACCATCGAGACCACGGGACAGCTCAGCGAGATCGTCAAGGCTTCGGTGCCGGCGGCGGTGCGCAGAGAGCCGGACCACCCGGCCAGACGGACCTTTCAGGCGCTGCGGATCGCGGTGAACGGCGAGCTGGACGCGCTGGAAAAAGGGCTGGAGGCGGGCTTCGGGCTGCTGAAGCCCGGGGGACGCTTCGCGGTGATCAGCTTTCACTCGCTGGAGGACCGGATCGTGAAGCAGACCATGGCAGACTGGTGCCAGGGGTGCATCTGCCCCAAGGATTTCCCGGTGTGCGTCTGCGGGCGGAAACCCCGGGCGAAGCTGATCTACAAAAAGGGGCTGGCCCCTTCCCAGCAGGAGCTGGAGGAAAATCCCCGGGCCAGAAGCGCACGGCTGCGGGTGGCGGAGAAGCTGCCCGAAAGCGGCGCGGGAATCGACAAATAGAGCGATTGACATAAAGCAAGAAAAGGTTTACAAAAATCGGCCGGCCGGATCTTCCGAAGGGACCGGGAACGGCGAAACAGAAAGGAGCGCTTCTCATGGCACGCGGCTCAGAAGCCTATGATTTTTCCCTCTTTGAGACCCACACCGGCAACGCGGTGCGGGTGGAGGCGCCGCAGCGCGCGCCCCGCCCCGAGCGGGAGCGGTTTGTGGTACAGTTCCCCAAAGAGGCGGAAATGCCCAAGCCCAAGCGCCGGCGCCATCCCATCCGGGCGCTGGTCTCGGCGGTGTGCTTCACGGCGTTCATTTCCATCTGCGTGGCCATGGTGTACAGCCAGCTGCAGCTGGCGGAGCTCACCGATCAGCTCAACACCGCCGCCCAGACGCTGGAGGAGGCCGAGAGCATGGAAGTCCAGCTGAACATGGAGGCCGCCCGGAAGATGGGCGGCGCCCAGGTGGAGGCATACGCCCAGCAGGAGCTGGGGATGAGCAAGGTGATGAACGCCCAGGTGACCTACCTGAACGTGGCCCGGCAGGACGGGGGCACGGTGGTGCGGGACGTGGAGAGCGCCACGGGGCTGGACTGGGTGCTGATGAAGCTGGAATCGCTGTTTTCCTGAAAGGAACACATACTCGGCGGCCGGCGGGAATAAATTAGAAACAGAGCAGAATCACGCGCAGAGAGCCAAGAGGGATCGAGGCTCTCGTTTTGCGGTTTTATGAGGATCGGCGGGCATCGCCGAAGGAGGCAGGCATGGCAAAGGGCACAACGGAAAGGATATCCACCAAGGCCAAGTGGATCACGGGGCTGTTGATCTTCGCGGGCTTCGGGCTGGTGCTGGTGAGTTTGATCCGCTGGCAGCTGGTGCGGGGCGAGGAAATGGAGGCCCGGGCGCTGGAGCAGAGCCTGCAGAGCACCACCATCTCCGCCATGCGGGGTACTATCTACGACGCCACGGGCACTAAGATTTTGGCCCAGAGCGCCAGCGTATGGACGATCGTGCTGGAGCCAAACTATCTCAATGACGACGACGCCCTGCGGCGGAAGGTAGCAAAAGGCCTTGCGCCCATTCTGGACATGGACGAGGAGGAAATCTACGAGAAGACGGGAGAGGATTCCTATTTCTCCTATCTCAAGCGACGGGTGGAGACCGACGTGCGGGACGCGGTGAATGAGTTCCTCACGGAGAACGAGATCGAAAGCGGCGTGCGCTTCCTGCCCGATTACAAGCGGTACTACCCCTATGGCACCGTGGCCTCCAATGTGCTGGGCTTCACCGGCTCGGACAATCAGGGGCTGGACGGCTTGGAGCTCTACTACGAAAGCGAGCTGCGGGGCACCGCCGGGCGATTGGTGGCCTCCAAGAACGCCTGGGGCACCGATATGCCCTTTGAATATGAACAGTATGTGGGCGCAGAGGACGGACACTCTCTGGTGCTCACCATCGACGAGACGGTGCAGAGCATTCTGGAAAAGCATCTGGCCGAGGGCATCGAGAAATACAAGGTGAAAAACGGGGCCGTGGCCATCATGATGGAGGTGGACACCGGGGCCATCGTGGGGCTGGCCACCAAGCCCAATTACGACCCCAACGACCCGTATACCATTCTGGACGCCACGGTGCTGGCGGAGATCGAGGCCCTGCCCGAGGAAGAGCGGGACGCGGCCACCACCAACGCCTGGTATAAGCAGTGGCGCAACAAGGCCGTCAGCGACACCTACTATCCCGGCTCGGTGTTCAAGATGATCACCGGGGCCATGGGGCTGGAGGAAGGCGTGGTCACCCTGGACAGCACCTACACCTGTACGGGCGGCTTCCAGGTGGAAGGCGAGCCCGAGCCCCTGCACTGCTGGAAGCGCGAGGGCCACGGGTTGGAGGATTTTTCGGCGGGCATCTACAATTCCTGCAACCCCTGGATGATGCACCTGGGCAGTCTGCTGGGGGTGGAGACCTTCTGCAAGTACCGGGACGCTTTTGGATTCACCCAGCCCACCGGCATCGATCTGCCGGGCGAAGCCACCAACCTCTATCACGATGTGGAGACCATGGGCGCTACCGACCTGGCGGTGGAATCCTTCGGGCAGAACCTGTCCATCACCCCGGTGCAGATGGTGACGGCGGCTTCGGCCATCGCCAATGGGGGCTATCTGGTGCAGCCCCATGTGGTGGATCGCATTCTGGCGCCCGACGGGAGTATCCTCAAGACCACCGACACCGCCCCGCTGCGGCAGGTGATCAGCGAGGAGACCAGCAAAGCCATCACGGAGATTTTGCGGTACAACGCGGAAAACGGCACGGCCTCCGGCGGCTATGTGGCCGGGTACCGGATCGCGGGCAAAACAGGCACCTCGGAAAAGGTGGCCAAGTGGAACGAGGACCGGAGCAAGCCCATGGAATACATCGCCTCCTACTGCGGCTTTGCGCCGGCGGACGATCCCAAGTATGCGCTGCTGGTGTATTTCGATGAGCCCGACGGGTCCGAAAACGGCGGCCTGACCGGCGGTAACGCCGTGGCCGGCCCGATCTTTACGCAGATCATGGCCGAGACGCTGCCCTATCTTGGGGTGGAGGCCCGGTATACCGAAGAAGAATACGAGGAGCTGGACACGGTTGCGCCCAGCGTCACCGGCGTGCCGCTGGAGGACGCCATCGCCGCGCTGGACGAGGCGGGGCTGGATCACAGCGTCATCGGCAGCGAGGCCGAGGGCGTGATCGTCTCCGCGCAAATTCCGGAAAGCGGCTCCGCCCTGCCCAGGGACGGCGAAGTGGTGCTCTATACCGAAGGGTACGCGGAGGACGAGGCCACCACCCAGGTGCCGGACTTCTCCGGGCTGGATCTGGTGAACGCCTCCTATCTGGCCAGCATCAACGGCCTGCAGATCAGCGTCAACGGCGCGGACATCAGCTCGGCGGCGGTGATGCTGCAAAACATCAAGGCCGGCGAGACGGTGCAGGTGGGCACCGTGATCTCCCTGACCTTTGCGGAGAATATCAATACCGAGACCTTTGTGCCGGTGGGCTAGAGCCCCCGAAAATCTATCCACAGAAAAGAAAGAGGAATCCCCATGAATGCTATCCTGTCCGCCGCCTCCGCCGTGATCGCTTTTGCGGTGACCGCCCTGCTGGGCTTTTTCCTGATCCCCCTGCTCCGCCGGCTGAAATTCGGCCAGACCATCCGGGAGGAGGGCCCCAAGTGGCATCAGGGCAAGCAGGGCACGCCCACCATGGGCGGGCTGATGTTCATCGCCGGGATCGTGCTGGCCGTGTGCGTGTGCATCCCGCTGGGCTACGGGCTGGGCCTGTCGGAGACGGGGCTGCTCAAGGTGAAGCTCTTTGCCGGACTCGCCATGGCGGTGGGCTTCGGGGCCATCGGCTTTATGGACGATTTCATCGGCGTGGTGAAGAAGCGCAATCTGGGCCTCACCGAGCGGCAGAAGCTGGTGCTCCAGTTCGCGGTGGCGGCGGCCTATCTGGCCACGGTGGCTTTGGCGGGCGGCGGCACGGAGGTGACAATTCCACTGATTGGCCGGTTCCAGCTGGGCTGGGCCTACTACCCGCTGGCGGCGGTGCTGATCGTGGGCCTGGTGAACGCCGTGAACTTTACCGACGGCATCGACGGCCTCAACTCCACCGTGAGCTTTTTCGTCTTCCTGGCCTTTTCGGTGTGCGCGGTTTTCCGCTCCATGACGGGCCTTTCGGCCCTGGGGCTGGCGGCGGCCGGAGGCTGTTTGGGATTCCTCCTGTGGAACTTCCACCCGGCCAAGGTGTTCATGGGCGACACCGGTTCCCTGTTCCTTGGGGGCATGGTGGCGGCGCTGGCTTTCGGGGTGGATCTCCCGGTTTTGCTGCTGCCCATGGGCGTCATCTATTGGGCGGAGATCCTTTCGGTGGTGCTGCAGGTGGCCTATTTCAAGCACACCCACGGCAAGCGGCTGTTCAAGATGTCGCCGATCCACCACCACTTTGAGATGTGCGGCTGGAGCGAAGTGAAAATCTGCACGGTGTTTGGCCTGGTGACGCTGTTGGGCAGCGCCCTTGGAGTGCTGTGGGCGGCCATCGGGGCATAAAGATTCATAACCGGCGCGGTTTCCGCGCAGACTATACGTACACAGACTTACGAGGAGGGAACAGGCCATGGCGGAGAGAAGGGAGCGCACCCGGCGGGATCCCGGCAGACGGGACACGTCCCGGCGGACGACTGCCCGGGGGCTTTCGCAGACGCCCCGGAAGGCGCGGGAAAGCGCCGTCCAGAGCCGGGAGCAGCCTGTGCGCCGCCGCAGGCCGGTGCGCACCAAGCTGTTTTCTTTGGGCCAGGGCCTGGATATGCCCCTGTTCGTCTTTATCATGGTGCTGCTGGCGGTGGGCCTGGTGATGCTCTTTTCCGCCAGCTATGCGTACAGCTATTACCGGCAGGGCGGCGACAGCTATTACTACATCCGCCGGCAGGGGATGTTCGCCCTGGCGGGCGTGGCGGCCATGCTGTTGATCTCCACCTTTGACTACCACCGGTTCCACAAGCTGGCCTATCCCATCTTCGTTGTGGCGGTGGTGCTGCTGGGGGCGGTGTTCGTGTTCGGGCAGCTGCTCCATGTGGAGAGCATCGCGCCCAGCGAGGGCGTGGCCACCCGCTGGCTGCGGCTGGGGCCCATCCAATTCCAGCCCTCGGAGGCCGCCAAATTCGCCCTGATCGTTGTGCTGGCCCACTACATCTCCCAACACGTGGAGGAGATGGAGGGCTTTGTCACCGGGGCGTTGAAGCCCATCCTGCTGGTGGGCGCGGTGGCGGGATTGATCGTGCTGGAAAAGCACCTGTCGGGCACGCTGATCGTGGGCCTGCTGGGGGTGCTGATGCTGTTTTTGGGCGGCACCAGGGTGCGGCACCTGCTGGTGCTGGGGATCATCGCCGGGATTTTGCTATTGGCGGTGCTGGGCATCCGCAACGCCCTGTCCCCGGAGGAAGCCGGAGAGGCGGTGGAGACCGCTGCGGGCGGCTATCAGATGGACCGGGTGATCGGCTGGCTGCATCCCTTCGATCCGCCCGAGGGCGTGGATACCTGGCAGATTCGCCAGTCGCTGTATTCCATCGGCTCCGGCGGGCTGCTGGGCGTGGGACTGGGACAGTCCCGGCAGAAATACCTGTGGCTGCCCGAGCCCCAGAACGATTTCATTTTCGCCATTGTGTGCGAGGAGCTGGGACTGATCGGCGCGCTGGTGGTGATCATCCTGTTCAGCCTGCTGATCTGGCGGGGCATGTATATCTCCCTGCACGCCAAGGATAAATTCGGCACCATGCTGGGGCTGGGCATCACGCTGCAGGTGGGCATCCAGGCGGTGCTGAACATCTGCGTGGTCACCAACACCATCCCCAACACGGGCATCTCCCTGCCGTTTTTCAGCTACGGCGGCACCAGTTTGATGATCCTTCTGGGGGAGATGGGCATCCTGCTGAACATCTCCCGCAGCGCCAACGTGGAGCGGACCTGACCCGGAAAGGAAGAGAACCATGAAAGTACTGTTTACCGGCGGCGGTACGGCCGGGCACATCAACCCGGCACTGGCCGCGGCCGGCTACTTAAAGGAAAAAGAGCCCGACGCCGAAATTCTATATGTGGGCAACAAGGGCGGCATGGAGGAACGGCTGGTGGCCCAGGCGGGCTATCCCATGCGCACGGTGACGATCTCGGGCTTCCAGCGCAGGTTGAGCTTCAAAAACCTGGTCCGCAACGCCCAGACGGTGGTGCGGATGTTCACCGCCAGCGCCCAGGCAAGAAAAATCCTCAAGGAATTCGACCCGGACGTGTGCGTGGGCACGGGCGGCTATGTGTGCGGGCCGGTGCTGCGGGAGGCCGCCAAAATGGGCTATCCCTGCGTGATCCACGAATCCAACGCCTATCCCGGCGTCACCACCAAGATGCTGGCCAAATCCATGCGTACGGTGATGCTGGCGGTGCCCGACGCCATGAAGTATTTTGAATCCGCCGTCACCTGCGTCATCACCGGCAACCCGGTGCGGGGCGAGGTGCTGGCGGCACAGCGGGAGGAATCCCGCCGTGCCCTGGGGCTGGACGACCGGCCGGTGGTGCTGTCCTTCGGCGGGAGCCTGGGGGCTTCTGCCCTGAACCGCGCGGCGGCCTATATGCTCAGCGAAAGCGCCAAAACGAAAGCCATCCAGCACATCCATGGCTACGGGCAGCACGACAGCCATTTCCTGGAGGAGCTGGCCGCCCTGGGCTTCAAGGCGGAGGAAAATCCCCAGATTCGCCTGCTGCCCTACATCGACAACATGCCCCAGTGCCTTTCCGCGGCGGACCTGGTGATCGGCCGGGCAGGGGCCATGACCCTCACCGAGATTGAGGCCAAGAGCAAGCCTTCCATCCTGATCCCCTCTCCCAACGTGGCGGAGAATCACCAATACCACAACGCCATGGCCCTGGTGAACCGGGGCGCGGCGGAGATCATTCAGGAGAAAGACCTCACCGGCGAGGCCCTGTGGGAGAAGGTGCAGGGCATGGTGCACGATCCCGCCCGCCTCCGGGAGCTGGGCGAAAACGCCGGGAAGCTGGAGGTGCTGGACGCCAGCGAACGCATCTATAGGGTCATCAAGGATGCGGCGCTTGCCGGCCGGCGGCGGTAAAGGCACCAAAAACCGGGACACTCATATCATGATAACAGTTTCATGAGACGAGGTGTTCCCCATGATCATCATCGACGGCCCCGCCCGTTTGAGCGGGGAGATCCCTGTGCAGGGAGCGAAAAACAGCACGCTCCCGCTGCTGGCTGCGGCTCTGCTCTGCAAGGGGCAGACCGTCCTGTACAATTGTCCCGACCTTTCCGATGTGGACACGGCTGTGAAGATTCTGGAGCATCTGGGCTGCTCGTGCAGCCGGACGGACGATCGCCTGATCATCGACAGCGCGCCCACCCGGTGCGATGTGCCGCCGGACCTGATGCGGGAGATGCGGTCCTCCATCGTGTTTTTGGGGGCGATCCTGTCCCGCTGCGGCGAGGCAAAGATGTGCTTTCCCGGCGGCTGCGAACTGGGCCCCCGACCCATCGACCTGCATCTCTCCGCCCTCGCCAAGCTGGGCGCGGAGATCAGGGAAGAGGGCGGGTGCCTCGTCGCCCGGGCACCCGGCGGAATCCACGGGGCGTACATTTCCCTGTCCTTCCCCAGCGTGGGCGCCACCGAAAACGTGATGCTGGCAGCCTGCTGCTCCGAGGGCACTACGGTGATCGCCAACGCCGCCCGGGAGCCGGAGATCGCGGACCTGGCCCGGTACCTGAACCGGTGCGGCGGGCGCATCTATGGCGCGGGAGAAAGCTGCATCATCATTGATGGTGTGCAGGAGCTGTACGGCGCAGAGCACCGGGTGATGCCCGACCGCATCGCCGCCGTGACCTATATGGCCGCCGCCGCAGTCACCGGCGGGAGCATCACCCTCACCGGCGTGGACAATGCCCACATCATGCCCATGCTGTCGCCTTTTGAGGAATCGGGCTGTGTGGTGCGGCCCCTGGGCGGCGCACTGAACCTCATGGCTCCACAGCGCTTAAGGGCGGTGAAGCACATCCGCACCATGCCCTATCCGGGTTTTCCCACCGACGCCCAGCCGGTGGTGATGAGCATGGCCGCGGTGGGAGAGGGCACCAGCATTTTTGTGGAGAACATATTCGAGAACCGCTACAAGCACGCCGCCGAGCTCGCACGGATGGGCGCGTCCATCAAGCTGGAGGGCAAGGTGGCGGTGGTGGAGGGCGTGGAGGCCCTGCACGGCGCGCCGGTGACGGCCTGGGACCTGCGGGGCGGCGCGGCGCTGGTGGTGGCCGGGCTTGCCGCTCAGGGCAGGACGGAGATCACCGGCACCTGGCACATCCGCCGGGGATACGAGAACATAACCGGACGGCTGGCGGACTTGGGCGCGCGCATCCGGGAAGGATAGAACAAACAAGAAGTCGAAAGGAGCGGAAGGGTATGGCCCCGGAAAAGAATCGCGGAAAAAGCGTGTGGCATGAGGATTTTGAGGACATCCGCTCCCACTCCAGAGAGCCCCGGAACACCGGGCGGACAGCGCCCCGGGCGAGCGGGCAGCCCACCCAGCGCTCCGGGAATACCGCGCCCCGCCGGAACCGGCAATCCAGGGATTGGGACCTTCCCGATTGGGAAGTGTCTTCCCGGAACCGCACGGGCCGGACGGGCTCTCCCGAGCGCAGGCGCACCGCAGCCGCCGGGCCTGACCGCCGACCCGCAGGAAGCCGACCCGCCCCGCCGAAGAAGAAACGCAAGCCGCCCATGCGGCCGGGCGTGCGCCGGGTGCTGACGGTTTTCGCGGTGCTGGCCATGACCGCCGTCACCCTGCTGCTGGTGGCGTTTCTGGCCTTCAAAGTCTCCGGCGTGGACTTTACCGGGGACACGGTGCCGGGATTCGACCGGGCCGGCGCCATGGAGCTCTGCGGCTTCATGCCCGGCGACAATCTGCTGCTGATCCCCACGAAGGAGAAGGAGGCGCTTTTGGAGCAGACCTACCCCTACGTGGCGGAGGCGAAGATCACCCGCCGCCTGCCGGACACCGTGGAGATCCAGCTGACAGCGGCCACGCCGGCGGCCTCCGTGGCCACGGGGAGCGGGTGGCTCATCGTCAGCGATACAGGAAAAATTCTGGAACAGGCGGATGCGCCCGCCCAGGGCGTATTGCAGGTGACGGGTCTTAACGTGGAGGAACCCACGCCCGGCACGTTCCTTTCCGCGGAGGACGCGCCCTTGCAGGCGCTGAAAACGGTGATGGAGACGATCTCCGCCCAGGACGCGGTGGCCAATTTCACCCGGCTGGATTTGACCGATCTTACGAATATCAGCCTGTACTATCAGGACCGGGTGGTGTTCAAGCTGGGCGGCGTGCTTTCTTTGGATTATAAGGTGGAGCTGGGCTGCAGGGCGGCGGCCGATCTTCGGGACGCCGACAAGGGCGTGCTGGATCTGGCCTCCTCGCCGGAGACCCGCCGGGCGGTGTTCACCACCGGGGCGATCACCCTGCCGGGCGAAATGCCCGCGCCTTCTCCCACGCCTGTGCCGGAGACTGACGATACCCCGCCCGAAGCGCCGGAGGATGGGGACGGGACGGACGATGCGCCCGAGGAATAGCGGCTCCACACGGGATTTTGGAAACAAATCGGAGGAATTCCAAAAAAAACTTGAAATTTCCCGGCAAAAGTGATAAATTATATCTTGAGATACCTTTTGGATTTCCAGCACCCGGCCGCGAGGGACAAGCTGCGCCCTTTGCCGGTCAAAAAATGTAAAAAAGTCTGGGCGGGCAGAGCGCCGGCACAGGCGGAATGTCTGCACCAGCGGACAATAAATTCGCGCTTTCGGCGAGGAGAATGGGTTCGGCCGAAAGGGCCAAGGAGGAAAAACTATGCCTTTTGAAGTGGACAATTTGCTGAACGAGACCCCCCAGACCATCAAGGTGGTGGGTGTGGGCGGCGGCGGCGGCAACGCCGTCAACCGTATCGCTTCCGCCGGTGTGCGCAGCGTGGAGCTGATCAGCATGAACACCGATAAGCAGGCCCTGGGCCGCTCCCAGGCTTCGGTGAAGGTGCAGCTGGGCGAAAAGCTCACCCAGGGCCGGGGCGCGGGCTCCAAGCCCGATATCGGCGAGCGGGCCGCCGACGAGAGCCGGGACGTGATCGCCAACGTGCTCAAGGACGCGGACATGGTCTTCATCACCGCCGGTATGGGCGGCGGCACCGGCACAGGGGCCGCACCCAAGGTGGCGCAGATCGCCCGGGAGCAGGGCGCCCTCACCGTGGGGATCGTCACAAAGCCCTTCGCCTTTGAGGGCCGCCGCAGGATGGAGCAGGCCGAGCAGGGCATCGCCGCCCTGCGGGAGCAGGTGGACGCCCTGGTGGTGATCCCCAACGAGCGGCTGAAGATGGTCTCCGACGAGCGCATCACCCTGGCCAATGCCTTTATGGTGGCCGACGACGTGCTGCGTCAGGGCGTGCAGAGTATTTCCGATCTGATCCAGCTGCCCGGCATCGTCAACCTGGATTTCGAGGACGTGAAGTCCGTTATGCAGGACGCGGGCCTGGCCCACATGGGCGTTGGCCGCGCCAGCGGCAAGGACAAGGCAGAACAGGCCGCCCTGGCCGCCATCTCCAGCCCGCTGCTGGAGACCAAGATCGCAGGCGCCAAGGGCGTAATCATCAACATCACCTCCAGCCCCGACATCGCGCTGGATGAGATCGACACCGCCTCCCAGATTGTCACCGAGCGCGCCCACGAGGATGCGAACATCATCTGGGGCGCCACCTTCGATGACAACATGGAGGACGAGATGCTGGTCACCGTGATCGCCACGGGCTTCGACGGCGCCGAGGGCGAAAAGTCCCGTCCCGCGCTGGATGTGAATCTGGACGAGGGCGATTTCAGCTTCGGCGCGGCTGCTCCCACGGCCGCCCCCAAGGCTGAGGAGCCGAAGATCGACCCGGCCATTATCGACGACGACGATACCTTCTCGGACATCATGTCCATCTTTGGCCGCAACAAGTAAACCACAAACAGGCTTTTTCCGTGCAAGCCCGGATGGGCCGCCATAGCCCTACATACACCGGGAACGCCTGTGCGCTTTCCCGGTTCGTGTTAGGGGCGGCGGATTCCAATAAACAAAACAAACAGAAAAGAGGAACTCCCTATGCGCATGATCCAAGGCGTACATCACATCGCGGTGAAGACCACCGCCGAAAACTACCGCCCCACGGTGGATTTTTACACGACCACGCTGGGGCTGCCGGTGAAGCAGTCCTGGGGCAATGAAGCCACGCCGTTTTTGATGCTTTCCTGCGGCGACGGCACCTGCATGGAGATTTTGCCGCCCATGCCCGGCGACGGCCCGGTGGGCGACGGCGGGCCGCTGCCCCATGTGGCCTTTGCCACGGACCAGGTGGACGCCATCGTGGAGGCCGCCCGGACGGCCGGGCTGGAGATCACCACGGAGCCCAGGGACGGCGAGCTCTGCGGCCAGCACATCCGCACGGCGTTTTTGCGTGGCGCGGCAGGCGAAGTGATCGAGCTGTTTTGGGTGAAGGGCTGATGGCTGCGGAAAAGCGGCTGCATACCGACCATATTGCCGATTGGTGCGGGACGCTTCGCGCGGGAGAACGGGTGCTGCTTTCGGGGACGGTGTACACCTCCCGGGACGCGGCCCACAAGCGGATCTTCTCCCTGCTGGACGCCGGCGATGCGCCGCCCTATCCCATTGAGGGCGCGGCGGTCTATTATGCAGGGCCCACACCTGCGCCGGAGGGAATGACGATCGGTTCCTGCGGGCCCACCACCAGCGGGCGGATGGACCCCTATTCGCCACGGCTGCTGGATCTGGGCCTCAAGTGCATGATCGGCAAGGGCAACCGCAGCCCGGCCGTGATCGACGCCATCCGGCGCAACGGCGCGGTGTACCTCTGCGCCATTGGCGGGGCGGGGGCGCTGGCCGCCCGGTGCATCGAAAGCGCCGAAGTCATCGCCTTTGAGGACTTGGGCTGCGAATCGGTGAAACGCCTGAGCTTCCGGGATTTCCCGCTGATCGTGGCCATCGACAGCACGGGGAATTCCCTGTTTGCGTAAAAGAAAAACAAGCGGCCCTCCCGCAGACATGGGGAAGGCCTGGCTGTTTTGGGAGAGAATTATGGAAAAAACCGTTTACCGAATCCTTGAAGCCTATATGCTCTCCTGTATGGAGGACAGCGCCCACGACCGGGAACATGTCTACCGGGTGCTGTACAACGCCATGGAGATCGCCCGGTGGGAGACCGGCGTGCGGTACGATATTCTCATCGCTGCCTGCCTGCTCCACGATAT
Source organism: uncultured Clostridia bacterium (assembly GCA_947631855.1). Classification (GTDB taxonomy): domain Bacteria; phylum Bacillota; class Clostridia; order Oscillospirales; family Acutalibacteraceae; genus Acutalibacter. The sequence continues at coordinate 23,529 of CANRMX010000024.1, forward strand.
CGGGCGCAAAGAGCAATTTGCAGACCCCGGCGTGTCCCATGCGGAGGTGGGCGCGGAAAAGGCGTTCCGCTTTTTGACGGAGCAGGGGTTTTCGCCGGAATTTGCCGCCCAGGTGCGCCACTGCGTGCTGGCCCACCGGTACCGCACGGAAAACCCGCCGGAGACGCTGGAGGCCAAGATCCTCTTTGACGCGGATAAGCTGGACGCCACCGGGGCTATGGGGATCGCCCGCACGCTGCTCTATCAGGGCATCGTCTCGCATCCGCTTTACCGCCTCCGGCCCGACGGCGCAGTCTCCGATGGCGCCGACCCGGGAGAGGGCGGGCAGAGCTTCTTTGGGGAATACCGGTATAAGCTGGAAAACCTGTATGGCCGCTTCTACACGGCCCGGGCACAGGAACTTGCGGAAAACCGCCGTTCCGCCGCCGCAGCCTTTTACGAGAGCCTGCTGGGTGAGGTGCGGGAGACCTACGGGGGCAGGGCGATTTTGGACAGCTTTCTGGAATAAACAAGCGGCCTTCCCGCCGGAATGGGGGAGGGCCGCTTCGTTTCTTTGTATGGGGCTGGCTGCGGGTTTATCCCAGCCAGAACGCTTTCAATTCTTCCAGCCGCTTTTCGGCGACTTCCCGGCCCTCGTCGTAGAGGGCCTGCAGCTTGGCCACGTCCTTCTCGGTGTGGCTCACCGTCACAGGCCGGGGCGGGCGGATCACAAAGGCCCTGCCCGACAGCTCTATCCGGTCGATAGTATCCAGCTCCCGGGCGTATCGCGCGGGCGTCCCCAGCAGCGCCTTCACCAGTTGGGGATATTTGCCGTACACCCGCCGGTACAGCCGGGCGATGGTGGCAGACACCGGCGGCTTGCGGAAGCCGTGCTCCCGGGTGGTGACGATCACCAGCTTGTCGTAGCCCTCGTCCAGCGCCCGCTGAAAGGGGATGGACACCGAGACGCCGCCATCCAGACAGGGCGCGCCCTCCACGGAGACCATGGGCGCCAAAAGGGGCATACTGGCGCTGGCCCGCACCGCCGCCCAGATATCCGGCGAGGCGCTCTTTTCGCTGTACACTGGCTGGCCCGTGGTGCAATCGGTGGCCACCGCGGTGAACTGCGCGGGCGCGGCCGCGAAAGCGTCGTAATCGAAGGGGAGATAGACGTGGGAAATGTCCCCGAACAGGTAGTCGAAATTGAAGATGCTCCGGTGCAGGATCAGGTTGCGGACGCCCAGATACTTCTTGTCGTTCACGTATTCCAGGTTGACCCGGGCGGTGCGGCCGATCTGTCCGGAGACGTAGTTGACCCCGGTGAGCGCGCCCGCCGACACCCCGAACACGCCGTCCGCCGTGAGCTCCTGTTCCATCATCACGTCCACCGCGCCTGCCGAAAACAGGCACCGCAGCGAACCGCCCTCCAATACCAACGCGACCCTTTGCATAGTGCTTCTGCGACCTTTCTGAAATGGGTTGTACGAGAGGTATTGTAGCGCAGTTTCCCGGCAAAAGCAAGAAATTTTTGCGGATTTGCCCCGCTGGGCGGAAACCGCCGGGCCCGCGCCTCCCGCCCGTGCCTTTGGCACGGGCGGCCCCGCAAAGCGGGGCCAGCCTGCTACGCAGGCTGGGTACAGCACGGGCTTGCCAAATCCCGGCAAAGCGGGTATACTATACTGCAAGAAAAGCGGGGAGGTTTGGGAATGCGCATCCGAAAGAAAGCCTGGGCACGGCCGGAGCTGGCCGCCTGCCCCTATTATATCGAGGAGCCTGCCGCCCTGCGGGGCAATTGGAGCGCCCGATTCCCGGCACGGCAGCCCATCCATCTGGACCTGGGCTGCGGCAAGTGCGTGTTTCTGGCGGAGATCGCGGAGCGGTACCGGGAGATCAATTACGTGGGGATCGACATCAGCCTGGACATTCTGGGGGTAGGGCGCAGGAACATCGCCGCGGCCTACGGGGAAGAGACCCCGGAAAACGTCCTGCTGTGTGCGTACAATATCGAGCGCCTGCCGGAGCTTTTTGCGCCGGGAGAGGGCGTGGAGCGCATCTATGTGAATTTCTGCAATCCCTGGCCCACGGCCCGGGGCCACAAGCGCCGGCTGACCCACACCCGCCAGCTGCTGAGCTATAAGCCCCTGTTGAGCCCCGGCGGAGAGATCTGGTTCAAGACCGACAACGACGACCTGTATCTGGCCACCCGGCGGTACTTTCAGGAGGCGGGGTTTGAGATCTTCTTCGACACCGCCGATCTCCACAGCCTGCACGATCCGGAAAACGTCCTCACCGAACACGAGGTGCTGTTTGCAGGGCAGGGGATCCCCATCAAGGCTCTGCGGGCGCGGCTGGGCCCGGAAAAATAAGCGCAAAAAAGCTCCGCCCAGTCCCAGCGTCGGGATCGGGCGGAGTCCTTTTTTATAATTTGAAATCCTCCGGGGAGAAGCGCTCCTTGTGGAGCTTGGGCCCGGTGCGCGGGACGCGCTGCAAGGGGTCGTAGCGGTATTCCCGGCAGGCGTTGGCCGCACAGGACTTGCCCAGCGCGCACCGGGGAGATTCCCCCTCCGCGCCCCGGTTGTTTGCGCAGTAGGCGCAGTTGGGCTCCACCCCGCCGCCAAAGAGGGCGTTGGCATTCTTTTTGCGGGACAGGGCGGCGGCTCCGTTTTTGTTTTTGACGCTTCGCGCAATGTCCACCGCGATCAGCGCCAGCCCGGCCAGCAGCAGGAAGGCGGTAATGAGCAGGTCCAGCTGGTCGAGGGCCGGCCCGGGCATGAGATCGGCCAGCACCAGGTCGAGGGCAACGTCCAGCGCCGCCAGCAGCAGGAGGACGATCCCCCAGCCTGCCACCGGGTGCTTCCGGCTGTGGGTGAGCACCAGCCACATGGCCCACAGGTACACGATCCCCGGCAGGGCGGCCCGCACCCCGATGGTGAACAGCAGCGCCCCGGGCTGGGGAGCCAGCAGCAGAGACAGCGCCCACAGGTAGGGGAGGATCAGCAGCGTCAGGGCCGCGAGGGAGATCCACAGGCCCTTCCTGCGCCGCAGCAGCGTGGGGAAGATCACCGCCCAGCCCAGGGCGATGGAAATCAAAACCACCAGCGACCAGCTGAGCCCGCCGGTCAACAGGAAATCGCAAAGGCAGCACACCGCCGCCGCCAGCAGCAGGGCGCCGGAAAAAATCAAGGCGATCAGGATCATGGACGGCCTCATCCTTTCATGTTTAACGATTCGCAGTCTATATAGTACCACTTTTCTTCTCACCTGTCCAGCCCGGAGTAGCACGGGGCGGGAAAATTGCCGGTTGCAATCGGCGGCAAATCGTGCTATGATAGTCCCGCGCCGCAAGGGGCTCTCCAAAAGGAAACCCCGGCGCACTGGGACTCCGGGTGTCCGCGGGTAACGCCGCGGCCGAACATAGGAACTGGGGTGCGATTCCCCGGCGAACCCGTCGCCGTGATGGCGGAGCGTCCCTTCACGTACCGGCCTTGGGCAGAGGGCCGGTGCACCCATTGGGAAACCGAGAAGGGGAAGGGCCGCGTTTGACGCCTAAGCCGAAAGATTTGCCCGGATGGCCGTACAAAAGTCACGGGTTCTTGACTGCTTTGTACAGGAATTTTTTCCTGTCTCGATTTGTGCGGCTGACAGCGGTCAGCCGTTTCTTTTTGAGACGCCGTCCCTCTTTTATCCATATTTTTATGAAAGAGGTTGAGACAAAATGCAAAACCATGTACGTACCCATCGAGCGGCGGCACTGCTGCTGGCGCTGCTCATGCTCCTGTCGGTGTTCGCCGGGTGTACCGGGAACGAGAAGACCCAGGGAGCAAAGACCATCACCGTCGCAGTGATCCACGGCGACGGCAGCGAAAAATCCTTTGAGCTCCACACCGACGCCGAAAACCTCCGGGAGGCCCTGGAGGAGGAAAAGCTCGTCGCCGGTGAGGAAAGCGACTACGGCCTGTATGTGCTCACCGTGGACGGCGAGACCGTCAACGAGGACAACCAGGAGTGGTGGTGCCTCACCAAAGGCGGGGAGATGTGGAATTACGGCGTGGACGATACCAATATCGCCGACGGCGATGCCTATGAATTCACCTTCACGGTAGGCTGGTGACCGTGAAACGGCGGCTGGTCGATCTGTGCCTGATGGCCCTGATGGGTGTGCTGATGGTGGTGTCCAAGGAGGCGCTGGCTTTTCTGCCCAATATCGAGCTGGTGTCCCTTTTGATCATCCTGTTTACCCGCACCTTCCGGGGGCTTGCCCTGGGCGCGCTGGCGGTGTTCCTCCTGCTTGAGGGGCTGCTATACGGCTTCGGCCTGTGGTGGATCATGTATCTATATGTATGGCCCATCCTGTTTCTGCTGGCGTGGCTGTGCCGCCGGATGGACAGGGCATGGCAGTGGGCGATCCTGGCGGGCGCCTTCGGCTTTGCCTTTGGCACCCTGTGCGCCGTGAGCTATCTGCCCATCGGCGGCGTGCGGATGATGCTTGCCTGGATCGTCAGCGGCATCGCCTTCGACATCCCCCACGGGATCGGGAATTTCCTGCTGACCCTGCTGCTCTATCGTCCGTTGACCCGCGCTCTGGAGCGCATCAATAGTACCCGAACTGCGGCCTCGTAACGATCCAAACAGCTGAAAAGACAAAGATGCCCCTGCCGAAAAGGTAGGGGCATTCCTGTATGGGTAGCTTGCCGCGTGCCCTAAAAATACACCCGGCCGCTGCTGCCTTTCTCCCGCAGGTCGCTGGGGAGCAGGGAATACACCGTCAGATCGACAAGGCCCTTGTCCGGCCAGAGGCGGCTTTCCCGCAGGGTGCCCTCCCGCTGGAAACGGCACCGCTCCAGCACCACGGCGGCCCGGTAGTTGGTGGGCAGGATGGCGCACTGAATGCGATGCACGCCGATGGTGTCAAAGAGATATCCGCATACGGCCCGCACCGCCGAGGAAGCGAAGCCCTGCTGGGTGTAGGCGCGGTTGAGGATAAAGGAGAGGGCGCAGCTTTCCACCTGCTCGTCCGGGTCGGAGATACCCAGCAGGCCGATGAGCCGGTACTCCCCTTGGGCAGGATAGATGCCCAGCACCAGTGCCCGGCGCTCCCGGAAAAGCTGCTCGGCGTGGAGCAGCCGGCGGTTGCTCTCCACCGGGCTGGCGGCCGGCGCGCTGGGCAGGTAGCGGAAATTTTCCTCGTCGCCCAGAATGGCCCAGAGCGCTTTCAGGTCGATCTCGGTAACGCGGCTGAGGGTCACTTTCTCGCCGGAAATAAACGGATAGCTGGAAAACAACAATTGGGTCTTCATGGGGACTGCGCTCCTTTCCTGGGGTCTTAAAATTCCAAAAGCTCCAGCAGCTGCATGGACGTTTTGATGGCCGGAACACCGGGAACTTGGCCAAAGCCGTAGGCCGCGTGGATGAAGGGGACGCCCGCCTTTTGGGCCGCCTCCTGATCCAGCACCGTGTCGCCCACATAGACGGGGGATCGGAGCCCGTTGCGCCCGGCCACCAGTAGGATGTTCTCCCATTTTTGCAGGCCCGTGCGGCCGATGCACTCCCAATCGGCAAAGTATTCGCCCAGCTGATGGGCCTCCAGAAAGCAGTTGATGTATTCCCGGTTGCAGTTGCTCACGATGGCGGCGGGCACCGGCAGGCGGCCCAGCAGATCGGTGAGCCCGGGATAGAGCACCCCGCCCTGCCGCCGCAGGTGATCGTTCTCCACCTCGCAGCAGCGGTCAAAGAGCTCCATGCGGCGATCAAGAGGCAGGTAGGGGAACAGGGTCAGCGTGAGATCCTCGGCGGTCATGCCCATCACACCTTTCATCTGCTCCAGCGTCGGCAGCGCCCGGATATCGGACTGCCCTTCCAGCGCCAGCCGCCAGGATTCGGTGATGGCCTGGGTGGCGTCCCAGAGCGTGCCGTCCAGATCGAAAAGTACCCCGTCGCATTTCATATACCGTCGCCGCCTTTCCATTCTCCTATTATTATAGTAGATCCGCCGGGGCATTTCAAGAAAAAATGAGAAAAGGCGGCACAAAGGCGGAAAAATGTGCTATACTATAAGAGACGTTTACCCGCGCCGTTTTTGTTGATTTGCTTTCCCGACCTGCGATTGTAGCGGGTATTTGACCGGTTTCGGCGGGCCAAAGCGCGTCAGGAAACTTTTTTGAAAATTTCTTAAAAAAGGAGTTGACAATTGCGGTGGGAGTGTGGTAAGATAGTCAAGCGCTCAAGGGGAGCCCTGAGCTGCGAGGACCTTGAAAATTAAACAACGAGAAGAAGAAGGAAAGACCCGTGGATTCTTTTGGGGGAGCGCTGGAAAGCGCTGCTCTGAGGGAACACAGGAAACAGAACCTTAAATCTGTGACAGACGTCAGAAGACGTTACAAGAGCGAGAGAAAGCTCTGAGAATGATTTAAAGTCCTTCGGGATTTTAGATACCATTTTTAGAGAGTTTGATCC
>CANRMX010000025.1 GCA_947631855.1 uncultured Clostridia bacterium
CCGCACCGCGCCGCAGGCGCGGCGCGGCAGGCCGCCCCAAGGGGCGGCCTGCCGGCCCCGGGCTTCGCCCGGGGCGCGGCGGCTACTCGGGTGCCTTCAGGCTCTCCACCATGCTGATGTGCTTGAGCTTCCGGTGCATCACCAGGTTCACCAGCACGCTGAACACCAGCGTCAGCAGGAAGGACCACAAAAAGCTGGGCCCATAGATGGACCGCCCGAACATCACGATGTCGATCTCCGCCGTGCGGATCACGAACTGGTGCAGGAAGATGCCCAGCACCAGCCCCAGTCCCGCGCCGATGAGGGTCAGCACCGCCGTCTCCCGGTAGATGTAGGCGGAGACCTCCGCGTCGAAGAAGCCCAGCACCTTGATGGTGGCCAGCTCCTTTTCCCGCTCGCTGATGTTGATGTTGGTCAGATTGTACAGCACCACGAACGCCAGCGCTCCGGCGGAGAGGATCAGCACCCACACGATGGAGTCGATCCCCTTGAGGCTCTGCTGGAAGCTCTCGGAAACGTCGGTGGTGTATTGGGCCATGGCCACGTCCTCGCAGGCCAGCAGCCGGGTGGCAAGGGCCTCCCGGTCGTCCCGGTCGGCATCCTCCGCCACCACGCCCAGCACGGAGTTCCACTCCGGGGCCGTGCCGAAGCCCTCCTCATAGAGCCCGGCAGGGAGGAACACGTAGTGGTAGACATAATTTTCGCAGATGTCCGTCACCGTGAAGGTGGCTTCATCACCGTCCTGATTGTGCAGGGTGATCTGCCCGCCCACCGTGAGATTCTGCCGCTCGGCCAGCTTCTCCGATACGATCACCGCCTGCTCGTCGAACACCACGTCCGCCTTGTCCGTGCGGTGCCGGAAGTGGAAGAAATCCCCACAGGCCGCCGTATCCGAGGGCACGAAGATCGTCACCTCGTCGGTGGGATAGCCCTCCCGGGGGGCCATTTGGCCGTTGTTCTGCATCACCGCCAGGTGCCCGGCAAGCAGGCTGTCGTCCGCCAAAATCTCCTGCAATTCAGCATCCTCCAGCGCGTCCTGATCCTGCAACCCTACAATGAGCTGATACCCGTCCAGCTCGTCGAACTGCAGGTGCACGATGTCCGAGATGGAATCCCGCAGGCCGAAGCCCGTCACCAGTAGGGCGGTGCATCCGGCGATGCCCACCACCGTCATGAAGAAGCGCTTCTTATACCGCAGCAGGTTCCTTGCGGTGACTTTGCTGGTGAATTTCATCCGCCGCCACACCGGGCCGATCCGCTCCAGAAAGATGCGCTTCCCGGGCTTGGGGGCCTTGGGCAGCATCAGACTGGCGGGGGATTCCTTCAGCACCGCGGCGCAGGCGGAGAGGGTGGCGGCCAACGTGCACAGCACCGCCGCCAGCAGAGCCACCAGGGCATAGGAGAGGTGGAAGGGGGTGAGAATTTCCGGCACATCGTACATGATGTTGTAGGCGTTGATGATAATAAAGGGGAACAGCCGCATCCCGATCAGGAGCCCCAGCACGCCGCCGGTGATACTGGCAAAGGCGGCGTAGAGCAGGTATTTCCGGGAGATTTTCACCGAGGAATACCCCAGGGCCTTCATGGTGCCGATGAGGCCCCGTTCCTCCTCCACCATGCGGGTCATGGTGGTGAGGGCCACCAGCGCCGCCACCAGGAAGAAGAACAGCGGGAACACCGTGGCGATGGCGGCGATCTTCTCCGCGTTGGAGTCGTAGCTGGAAAAGCTGGTGTTGTCCTCCCGGGTGAATACCAGCCATTCGCCGGGCTCCATGGCGTCGATATCCGCCTGGGCGTCGTCCAGTTCCTGCTGCCCGTCGCGCAGCTTCTGGTCTGCCTCCTGCCGGGCGTCCGCATAGTCGGCGCGGCCATCGGCCAGTTCCTTGCGGCCGTCCTCCAGCGCGGCGACTCCCTCTGCGTATTGGGATTTCGCATCCTCCAGCTGCTGCCTGGCCTCCTCCAGCTGGGCTTCGCCGTCTATGCGCGCCTGCTCCAGCTGGGCCTCGCTCTCTTCCAGCGCAGCCTTTTGGGTATTTAATTCCGCCTGCTGGGCGGCGAGGGCCTCCCGCTGCCCGTCCAGTTCCTTTTGATTGCCCTCCAGCGCCGCTCTTGATTCCCGCGCCGCAGCCAGGTTTTTCTCATATTCCGCCTGCCCGGCCGCCCAGGCCGTCAGGGCTGTTTCCGTATCGGTGCCCTGTTCTGCCAGCGCCGTCAGCCCGGCCTTGAGGGGTGCAAAAGTACCCGCGGCCTCCGGGGCCAGGGCCTCCATCTGCCCGATCACCGCCAGCGCCGCCTTGTCCGAGGCCTCTCCCACGGGGAATCCCATCCCGGCTGCGGCGGCAAAAAGCTGCTCCTTGCCGGCGGCCAGCCCGTCCAGCTGGGCCTTGGTTTCGTCCAATTGTGCCTTGGCGTCGCTCAGGGCCTTTTCGCCCGCTGCCAATTCCGCATAGCCCGCGTCCAGCTGCTTTTGCCCGGCCTCGATCCGCCTGAGCCCTTCGTCCAGCTGCCGCTGGTAATCGTCGATCTGCGCATACCCCGCGTCGATCTCCCGCCGGGCTGCGGCCAGCTCGTTTTCCAGATCGACCCTGCCCTGGGCCAGTTCGTCCTCGCCATCGTTGATCTCCTGCTTCGCGCCGGCCAGGGTCTGCTCGCTTTCGGCCAGTTCGGCCTCGCCGTCCTCGAGTTCCTGCAGCGCCTGGGCCAGCTCGTCCTCGGCCTCCTGCTTCTGCTGCTGGTACTCCGCCCGGGCGTCGTCCAGTTCGGCCTGGGCGTCGCTCTTGAGGCTTTCAAAGCGGATCTCGCTCCGCGTCTCGCCGAAGGGCTCCAGCGCGTCCTCCACCGCGTCGATCTTCTCCTCATAGGCGGCGGAAAAGGCATTCAGTTCCTTCGCGCCGGCGACGGTGAGATAGAAAGCGGTGAAATAGTCCTGGTCAAAGGATTCGTCCCCGGCGTAGAGGATCAGCCCGATCTTGCCGCTGCCCACGGTGGTGTATTCCTGTTCGATGGAGAAATAGGCGGAAGATTTCACCAGCCCCACGATGGTGAAGGTTTCCGGCAGCGCCTCGTTGATATTTCCGTCCTCGTCCGGCTCCTGCCGCAAGGTTTCGCCCACCCGGGATTTCTCCCCGCTGAACGATTTGCTCATCACCGCCACGCATTCGCCGGGGGCCTGGGGCAAGCGGCCCTCCTGCAGCGTCACCCGGTCCATCACCGGCTCTGCCGGCATGGAGTGGATGCTGGTGGCCAGCGGGTCGCCCTCGTCGGTGACCAGCACCAGGTCGGTGTCGTAGGCCGGGGTCACGGCTTCCACCCCGGGCAATTCCCGAATGGCGGTGAGATCGTCCTCCGTCAGCCCCAGGGTGGAGACCACCCGCACGTCGTACAGGTCGGTTTCATCGCAGTATTTGTCCGCCGAGACGCGCATATCGTCGGGGGAGGCCAGCAGCCCGGCCAGAAAGCCCACGCCCAGCCCCACAATGGCGAAGATGGCCAGGAACCGGGACAGCGTGCCCCGCACGGTGCGCCCCATGTTTTTCCAGAATGCGCTGCCCCGCCTTACCACTCGATGTCCTCCACCGGCACGGGGTGCTCGTTGCGTTCGTTGGAGATCGCCCGCCCGCTTTTGATGCGGATCACCCGGTCGGCCATGGCGGTGAGGGCGCTGTTGTGGGTGATCACCAGCACGGTGCGGCCGGTCTCCCGGCAGGTCTTTTGCAGCAGAGCCAGCACGGCCTTGCCGGTGTTGTAATCCAGCGCGCCGGTGGGCTCGTCGCACAGCAGCAGCTTGGGATTTTTCGCCAGCGCCCGGGCGATGGCCACCCGCTGCTGTTCGCCGCCGGAGAGCTGCGCCGGGAAGTTGTCCAGCCGCTCGCCCAGCCCCACGCCGATCAGCGTCTCCCGGGCGTCCAGCGGGTCTCTACAAATTTGATTCGCCAGCTCCACGTTTTCCAAAGCGGTGAGGTTCTGCACCAGGTTGTAGAACTGGAACACGAAGCCCACGTCGAAGCGCCGGTAGGTGGTGAGGCGCTTGGGGCTGTACCCGCTCACCGCATCGCCGTCCAAAAGGATGGTGCCCTCGTCGCAGGTGTCCATGCCGCCCAGCATATTGAGCACGGTGGTCTTGCCCGCGCCGGAAGGCCCCACGATGACGCAGAACTCACCGCGATCCACAAAAAAGCTGATATGGTCCGCCGCGGCGATCCGATTTTCGCCCATGCGGTAGTATTTGCACACGTTTTCAAATTCGATAAAGTGGGACACGGACACCGCCTCCTCGGAGAGATTCCACCTCAGTATACGGGACAAGTTTTAAGAAAAAATGAATGGAAAGAAAAAAATCGAAAAACATGCTCAGAGAAATTCCCCGCCGGGATGCGCCGCCCTGGCCGCCGCCCAGTCGAATTCCCGCAGCGCGCCGGAGCAGGCCAGCTCCGGGAAATCCAGCTGCCGCAGAGCCTCATACAGCCCGATGGCCACGGAATTGGCCAAATTCAGGCTCCGGGCCGCGTCCATCATGGGGATGCGCACGCAGTCATCGGGATGGTCGAACAGCAGCTTTTCCGGCAGCCCGGCAGATTCCTTCCCAAACACCAGATACGCCCCGTCGGTGAACCGGGCGTCCACGTGGCGCTTTTGGGCCTTGGTGGTGAAAAAATAGAAGGGTCCGGTGTTTTTTGCGAAGAAATCGGGCAGACTGTCGTAATAGGAGAGGGTGAGGTACTGCCAGTAATCCAGCCCGGCGTGGCGCAGCCGCCTGTCGTCGGGCACGAAGCCCATGGGCCCCACCAGGTGCAGATGGGCGCCGGTCACCGCGCAGGTGCGGGCGATATTGCCGGTGTTCTGTGGGATCTCCGGCTCCACCAGAACGATGTGCAGAACGGCCATAGGATCGACCCCCTTTGGGAGAATTTGGAAAAAACCGCTGAAAATCATTCCCATACATAAAGCAGGGGAGGCAGGGCAAGATGAAAATGAAAACAGTTTTGTGCTGTGCGCACTGGATCATACGGATATGGAGGATTGATGGAATGTACAAGCAGACGATGAACACGGCGAAAGGGATCGGCCTGGGGGTGCTCACCGGGGTGACGGTGGCGGCCATCAGCGCCAAGGCCATGAACGGCGGCCATCACCGGGCGGCGAAGCTGAAAAAGAACGCGGGCAGGGTGATCCACACCATGGGCGACCTGATCGGCGACGTGGAGAAGATGCTGTAGGAAAAAAGGGAATCGGAAACAGGGCCCCGGCAAAGGGCCCTGCTTTTTTTCCAGTTCAGGATTGGAAATCCCTGGGCGGCATAAAATCCTCGGGCAGCTCCTCGTCGGGCAGCTGCTGGAAGAGCACGCCGTTATAATATTTCCCGTCCTGCCAGTCGCCGTCGAACACCATGCGGCCCGTCTTGTCGAATTCCGTGCCCCGGCCGTGGCGCTTGCCGTTCTTCCATCCGCCGTAGTAGAGCAGGTTCCCATCGGGATCGATAAACGCGCCGATGCCCGTGGGCTTGCCCTGATCCCACTTGCCCACGAAGACGCTGCCGTCGGCCTGCCGCAGGGAAACGCCTGCGCCCTGCTTCTTTCCGTCCACGAACCGCCCGCCGTAGCGCAGGTTGCCGTCCCGGTCGAACAGGGACACCACCGGCCCGGGCTTGCCGCAGTTCCAGCTGGTGATGTGCAGCACGTGGTCGCTGTTCCGGAAAGACGCGCCCAGCCCGTGGCGCTTTTCGTCCTTCCAGAAGCCCGCGTAGCTGAGGGAGCCGTCCTTATAGTGCTGCTGGCCGAAGCCGTTCTGGGGCGGCAGCTCCACGACCCGGCCATTCTCCACCACCTGTGTGGGGAAGTACCCCCGCCCGCCGGGATTTTCGCCGCTCTCCGCCTCTGCGGATTCTTGATCCTCCAACCCAGCTTCTGATTCCGCCTCGGCATCTTCCGTATTCTCGCCGCCCTCGGCGGCTTCACCATCCTCCGCCTCGGCATCTTCTATTTCCTCGCCGCTCTCTGCCTCGGCATCCTCCGCATTCTCGCTGCCCTCGGCAGATTCTCCATCCTCTGCCTCGGCTTCTTCTATTTCCTCGCCGCCCTCGGTGACTTCTCCATCCACCGCCTCGGCTTCGGTCTCCGCCTCAATTTCTTCTACTTCGGTGCCGCTCTCGTTGGCTTCTCCGTTCTCTGCTGCAACTTCGGAATCTTCGGCCTCCTTGCCGCCCGCGGCTTCTCCATCCACCGTCCCGGCTTCTTCCACCTCCTGGCCGCCCTCGGCGGCTTCTCCACCCACCGCCACGGCATCTTCGGCATCCTCGTCTGTTTCGATCCGCGCATAGTCGCCCAGCCCGGCGAAAACGATCCTCGGCCCGGCCTCGTCCTCGCTCTCCAGCCCGCTGCTCTCCATGGCCGCCGCCTGCAGGCCCGCCTCGTTTTGCAGCGCTGCCAGCGCCCGGGCCCGGGCGTCCCGCTCCTCCCTGGGGCAGAAGCACAACTCGCCCTCCTCGGTGGCCACCAGCAGCTGGGGCTCGCCGAAGCGGTCGTTGAGCACGCTTTGCACCTCCTGCCCGCTCCAATAGGGCAGGGAATACAGCGGCGTGCAGAGGTACCGCTTCTGGTCGGGGAGCCAATCGAAGCGGTCCACGCAGCCGGAGCTCTCCTGGGGCTTGAACAGGATCTTTGCGCTGCCAGGCGACCCGGCCTCATAATATTCGCTTTTGATCCACCGGTGCTCCCGGTCGAAGAAGCACCGATGGAGGATCACGCCCTGAAAGTCCTTGTACACCACGATATGCTGTCCCTGATGGTCAAAGGATTCTTCCAGCACGACGCCGCCGGCGGTTTTCCGCCAAAGGAGCCTGCGGCGGGACATCTTCCCGCTGAGCTTCCCGGCATAGCCCCGGATCACGTCGCTGCGCCCCACCCGGACGGTCTTGCCGCCGCCGGAAAAGTACGCCTTGCGCAGCTGGGCCAGCGCGCTGTGGAGGCCGTCGAGGCCGTCGTACTCGGTGAAGCACACGGCATACACGTCATGCACCAGCAGGCTGTTTGCGGTTTCGAGGACGGTATTGGGTTCCATGGATTCTCTCCTTTGCATCATTGGGCCGCTTTATATGGGTTCAAACCATCCTCCAGTATAGCACAGAAAAGGATAAAAATCTACACTTTTGTGGATTTCCTGCGCCCGCCCGCTGCCGCCGATCCTTATCCAGCCGCCTCCGCACGTGTTTTTTATCGAAGCAGAGAATCTGCAAAGCAAATTGGCTTTACAGATTCTACAAAATTGTAATGCTATTCAGCTTTACAGATTTGCTTTTATTCCTGCGTCAACGCCGCCCCGGGATAATACTGCGCCAAAATTTCCCGATAGGACGCCCCTCGCTTCGCGAGGAACGCCGCCCCGGCCTGGCTCATGCCCACGCCATGGCCCCAGCCCCGCACGGTCAGATGGTACGCCCCGTCCCGAAATTCCGATTCCACACAGGCGCTGCGCAGGGAGAGGGCGCTGCGCAGCTGGCTGCCGCTCACTTCCATCCCGCACAGCTTGGCCGTTTCCACGTACCCGGAGGGCGTGTAGGCGATGTCCATGAGCCAGCTGTCCTCCGGCCCGGAGAGGTCCAGTGCCGCTTCGGGGAAGGCGGCTTCGGCGGCCTGGGCCAGCTGGGCGGGGGTCAGGATCACTTCGCTCAGGTAGCCGTCGGCCAGCATATCGCCGGGGCTGGCCACGGGCCAAATGCCCGGGATGGACGTGACCCACACGTTGGCCGCGTCCTCGGTGCAGCCGCCGGAAATGGCAAAATACGTGGCGGTGATGGGCTCCCCATCCACCGTGAGCAGCTGCCCGGCCACTGCCTCCACGCAGTCGGTGAGCAGCCCGTACAGCCCGTCGAAATCCTCGCCCCACCGGGCCCGCATGGATGCCTCGTCGGTCCAGACCAGCCACTGGCCGCTGTCGCAGACGATCTCCTGCCCCTGCTGCCGCTGTTTGGAAAACAGGGTGTAGCAGGCCACGGCCTGGGCTTTCAGCGCTTCCGGCGGCGCGGAGAGGTCCATTTCGCAGGCGATGGCTGCGGGCAGCAGCTCCTGGGCGGTGAGGGTGCGGGTCTGGCCGGTGGCCTGGTCAAACAGGGTGAAGTTGTCCGCCGCCTCGGCCTTTTCCTCCGGCGCGGGATTCACCGAAACGCCCTCCAAAAATCCCGGCGCCGCCGCATCAACTTCACTTTGGGCTGTGTTTGATTCCGCTCCACCCGCCTTCTCTGCCTCCGGGCCGCCCTGCATATGGATGTAGATGCCCAGCGGGATCAGGGAGGTGAAAGCGTAGAGCAGGAGGAACCCCAGTCCTCTGCCCAGCCGTCCGCGGAGATTGCTTCGTTTCATATACACAACTCCTTTGCTTTTCAATTTACATAACTTCTTATCAATTCCTAAACTTAAGCGGAAACATCCGTCAATCAGTTTCCATAAGATTCTCAATCCACCGCCCGAGCGGAGGCCTCCGCCCGCGAAGCGTCCCCAAAGCCCGGCGTGGAAACCGAAAATTCCGTAGTAATACCTATTGGAAACGCCGCCGATTTATGTTACAATATATCCACGTCTTTTGAAAGGATGGAGCTCTATGCGAAAATTTCTCAGCGTGGCCACCGCGTTGAAGCTCACCTGCGTGGGATTCGCGGCGGGTGTGCTGCTGCGGGTCATCCAGATGCTGTACTGTTTCGATTACGACACCGGCTTCGCCACGGACGGCGGGGTGATGGCCGGGTGCAGTCTGGGCGCGGCGGCTTTGGCGGCTCTCCTGGCCGGGGCGATCTGCATTTTCCGCCGGCGATTCTTCGGCCGCTACGCTTTTGGGCGCAACCGGCTGCTGGGCACGGGCGGCGTGGTGTCGGCCCTGGTGCTGCTGGTCTGCGCAGCGGCCCACTTCATGACGCCCCGTGCGGCGATCCCCATCGTCGAAGAATGGGTGCTGCGGACGGCCTTCGCCGCCATCAGCGTGGCCTTCGCCGGGCTGCTGCTGGTGATGGCGGCGGGCTTCTTCAAGGGCCGCAA
Organism: uncultured Clostridia bacterium; assembly: GCA_947631855.1. Taxonomy (GTDB): domain Bacteria; phylum Bacillota; class Clostridia; order Oscillospirales; family Acutalibacteraceae; genus Acutalibacter. The sequence goes on from CANRMX010000025.1 coordinate 9,024, forward strand.
TCTCCTGGCGGGCCACCCGCTGGTGTACCTGGTGGGGGTGGTCTGGGCCCTGGCCTATGTGGTGCTGGTGTACCGCATCTATGCCCGGTCGGCCATGATCGAAAACTGCTTCACGATTTTTGGCGGGTCGGCGCTGGTGTTCAGTCTGCTGTACATGACGAAGATGCTGGCCGGGGTGGAGCCCGCCTCCTCCGCCCTGCGGATGTTTGTCACGGGCTGTTTGGCCGTGGTGTTCAACGTCACCCATGCCCTGTCCAATCTGGCCCTGCTGTCGCTGGGCTTCACCTACGAGGCGGAGATCCCCATCGGCGTGCAGATCTCCGTGCTGATCGTCTCCCTTTTCCTGCTGACTTTCCTCTCCGACTACCGCCGGGCCTTCACCGCCGGTGCCGCCGTAGCAGAGCCCATCGAACCCAAGCACGCCGCGCCCCGTCATGGCGGCCGGCGCTATAAAAAGGAGTGACAGGGATGGACCACCGAAACGGGAAGTGGGCCGGCCAGCTGCTGGCCCTGCAAAATGAGGACGGCACCTGGGGCAGCACCTTTCACACGCTGACCGCCGCCGACCGCGGTCGCACCGTCACCACGGAGCAGGCCCTCCGGCGCTTAAAGGCCCTGGGCTTCACGCTGGAGGATGCGCCCATCCGCCGGGCGGTGGACACCATGACGGCCTGCCTGCGAGGGGAGCGGAAGATCGACGACTACTGGGAAAAGGGATTCGACTGGGCGCTGTTCACCCGGATGATGCTCTCCACCTGGGTGCGGATCTTCGACCCCGAGAACGAAACGGCCCTGCTGCTGGCGCGGCAGTGGGGAGAGGTGCTCCGCCGGGCTTTTGCAAGCGGACGATATGAGGACGCCGCCTACCGAGCGGCCTACGGGGAGATTTTCTACGGCGCGCCGCCCGGCAGGAAAAATCCCGGCGGCAAGCGGGTGATCGGCTTCACGAATTTCTATCTGGTGCACCTGCTGCAAGGCGTCTTGCCGGAAGAAACGGAAGACCGCCTGCTGGAGCACCTTCTGGACGAGCCCGGCGGCATCTACTATGTCTGCGGCGGCCCCATCCGGCGGCTGCCTCCCACCTTCCAGTCCCGGGAAACGGTGCGCTATCTGGACGCGCTGGAGATGCTTTCCGGCTACCGGCTGGCCGCCGGCAAGCTGGCCTTTGCGGCGGATTGGCTGCGGGAAAATCGCGGGGAGGACGGCCAGTGGGACTTGAGCCCCGCCGCAAAAGACCGCGTCCATCTTCCCTTGTCCGATTCCTGGCGGAAGGCGGCGGACCGCAGAGCCGACTGCACGGAGTGGATCGGGAAGCTCCTTTCGGCGCTGGAAAGCGGGGAAAGAAAAAAAGGACAAATTTCCTAAACCCTCTTGTAAATCTGCGGGAAATGCAGTAAAATAGTACCAGCGAAATGCCCTACAATATTTTAGGAGGTTTTTCCAATGTCTGTCAAAGTTGCAATCAATGGTTTTGGCCGCATCGGCCGTCTGGCTTTCCGCCAGATGTTCGACGCTCCCGGGTATGAGATCGTGGCGATCAACGACCTCACCAGCCCCCAGATGCTGGCCCATCTGCTGAAGTACGATTCCGCCCAGGGCCGCTATGCGCTGGCCGATCAGGTCACCGCCGGTGAAGATTCCATCACCGTGGCCGGCAAGACCATCAAGATCTATGCCGAGAAGGACGCCAAGGATCTGCCCTGGGGCGAGATCGGCGTAGATGTGGTGCTGGAGTGCACCGGCTTCTACACCTCCAAGGCGAAGAGCCAGGCCCACATCGATGCTGGCGCCAAGAAGGTCGTCATCTCCGCGCCCGCCGGCAACGATCTGAAGACCATCGTGTACAGCGTCAACGAGAAGACCCTGACCCCCGAGGATCAGATCATCTCCGCGGCTTCCTGCACCACCAACTGCCTGGCCCCCATGGCCGATGCGCTGAATAAGTACGCCCCCATCCAGAGCGGCATCATGACCACCGTGCACGCCTTCACCGGCGACCAGATGGTCCTGGACGGCCCCCATCGGAAGGGCGATCTCCGCCGCGCCCGCGCCGCCGCTGTGAACATCGTTCCCAACTCCACCGGCGCCGCCAAGGCTATCGGTCTGGTCATTCCCGAGCTGAACGGCAAGCTGATCGGCTCCGCCCAGCGCGTGCCCGTACCCACCGGCTCCACCACCATCCTGGTGGCCGTTGTGAAGGGTGAGAACATCACCAAGGAAGGCATCAACGCCGCCATGAAGGCCGCCTCCTCCGAGTCCTTCGGCTACACCGAGGAGCCTCTGGTGTCCTCCGATATCATCGGCATCACCTATGGTTCTCTGTTCGATGCCACCCAGACCATGGTCACCGAGATCGGCGACGGGCTGTATCAGGTGCAGGTCGTGTCCTGGTATGACAACGAGAACAGCTACACCAGCCAGATGGTGCGCACCATCAAGTATTTCGCCGAGGTCTAAGGCACATTCGCACACAACAAAGAAGCGGGGAAGGGGTTACTTTCCCCGCTTTTCTTGTAGGCTGAGCACACAATTTGAGCATCGAGGTGACCCACCATGCAGAACAGTTGGGAAGAGATCAAACAGCGTCCCGCCAAGCGCCTGTGGGCGGAAATGCCCGTTCGGCGGTTGATCGCGGTGAGCGACGTACACGGCAGTTTTTCGCTATTCAAGGCCCTGCTGGAGCAGGTGGGCTTTCGGCCGGGCGAGGACGGCCTGGTGGTGGTGGGCGACCTGGTGCAGAAGGGCAGTGAAAATCTCAAGACCCTGCGGTACGCCATGGAGCTGGCCCGGTACCCCCACACCTATTTCCTCCACGGCAATCACGAATTGAAGCTGGAAACGGACGCGGCCGAAGTGTTTGAATACGTCAGCTGGTTCCGGGAGCGGTCGCTCTATGGAGAGATGCTCCGGTCCCTGGGGGTTGGGCTGCCTGCCAGCGTGGAGGAAATCCCGGCCATGCTGCGGGCGGTGGAATCGGCCTACGGGCCGGAGCTCCAATTTCTCCGGGACTTGCCCGACATTCTGGAAACGGAGCACGTGATCTTCGCCCACGCCGGCCTCACAGACGAAGACACCCAGCACCAGCGGCTGGGCCCGGTGACGGCGTGGCCGGGATTCTTTGCGGAGGCGCCCAGTTTCCGCAAGCTGCTGGTGGTGGGGCACTATCCCACGGCCAACTATGTGCACGACGCGCTCTTTAACGGGGTGCTCTTTGACCGGGCCCGCAACGTGCTGACCATCGACGGCGGCGCGGGGGTCATGGCCGTGAGCCAGCTCAATGGGGTGATTTTGCACCCCGCCACCGCCCAATGGACGTGGGAGAGCGTAGATTCCTTCCCCAAGATCCAAGCGCCCTGCGATCAGGCCCACCAGCCCGGGGAGCCCATCCTGTGGCCGGATACCGGCGTGGAGGTGCTGGAACGGGGCGCGGCTTGCAGCCTCTGCCGGTACGCAAACGGCCTGGTGGCCGAGGTGCCCAACACCATGCTCCTGGAGCGGGACGGGCAAACCCTCACCGATGATTTCCCCACCGAGCGGCTGGCGGTGCAAAAGGGCGAGACATTGAGCCTGATCGCCGCCTGCCCCGACCGCCTGCTGGTCATGAAGCGGGGCCGTGCGGGCTGGCTGTTCCTCGAACCCAACGGGGACAAATAGAAAGGAGCAAAACCTATGGGCGTTCTGCCCATGGGCGCCCTGGCGGAGAGGACTTTTACCCGGGTGCCTTTCCATCTCATGGAACCGGGCATTGCCACGCCCTGAGAAGGCCGTTTTGCGCCCTCTTTTTCTTGCGGTAACTGACAGAAAAAGGCCGCTTTTTTACAACTTCTCGCACCCAAATGTAAAGAAAACTTTACACTTATTTTTCCAAATTGGAATCATCTCCTCGGTGGGTACCGCCGAGGCGCTTGGCGGATATGGATTGCACCCGGGTGCCTTTCCAGATCACGGAGCCGGGCATGGCCGCGCCCTAGAGGGCCTTTTGGGGCTCTCTTTTTCTTCCGGTAACTGACAGAAAAACGCCGCTTTTTTGCAACTTCTCACACCCAAATGTAAAGAAAACTTTACGCTTATTTTTCCAACTTGAAATCATCCCCTCAGTGGGGTACCGTCTAGGCGAGGATATGCTCCGCCAGCCATCGGGCCGGGCCGTCCTCCTGATTGGAGCCGCAGACCGCGTCGGCGGCGGCTTTCACCGCGGGCAGGGCGTTTTCCACCGCCACGCCCACGCCGCAGGCCCTCAGCAGCGGGATGTCGTTGAGATCGTCCCCGAAAGCCGCCGTTTCTGCGGGCGGGACGCCCAGCCGCTTGCACAGGGCAAGGGCAGCCCGGCCTTTCTCCACGCCCCGGGGCTGGATCATCCCCAGGGTGCCCTCGGCCACGGTGAGTGCCAGCGTTTCCGGCAGCAGGGCCTTGAGGGCGGCTGCATCCGCCGGGGAGTGGAGCTCGATCAGCAGCTTTTCGCAGGGCAGGGCGGGCAGTTCACTGAAATCCGTTGGGGTAGATGCGACGCCGGGCCAGAGGCGCGAAGCGTCAAAATTGGCGTATAATTGCCCCGCGATCTCGGCGGAGAGCCCGTGCTGGGGAAAGCGCACCGTCAGCGCCCGCAGCAGCGGCCCTGCCGTTTGGGGCGCGATGCCCTGCTCCCAGATGATCCGGCCATCCAGCAGCGCCACGCCGCCGTTGTGGCAGATCGCCCCGTCCCAGTTTAGGCCCGCGAGCTCGTTTTCCAGAGAGCGGGGCGGCCGGGCGGTGGCGGGGACAAAGCGGATGCCGCGGGCGCGGCAGCGGGCCAAAATCCCCAGGGTGAAAGGGGAGAGGGTCTTGTCGTCCCTGAGCAGCGTGCGGTCCAAATCGCTGAAGATCACCTGAATTTTCTGCATAAAACCTCCTCCAAACAAGATAGAATTAAGAGAAACCGGCAGGCAAAAGCCTGTCGGTTTTGTGGGTCTATTCGTGCCGAAGGGCGTCGATGGGGTTGAGATTCGCCACCTGGATGGAGGGCAGCAGGCCGAACAGAATGCCGATGGCCATGGAGAACAGCACCGCCAGCAGGATAAACGGCGGGCTGATCCAATCGCTGAAAATCACTTGTATTTTCAAATGAAAACCTCCTGCAAGCAAGCTGGACTATCAAGAAACCGGCAGGCAAAAGCCTGTCGGTTTTCTGCGTCTATTCGTGCCGAAGCGCGTCGATGGGATTGAGATTCGCCGCCTGGATGGAGGGCAGCAGGCCAAACAAGATGCCGATAGCCATGGAGAACAGCACCGCCAGCAGGATAAACGGCGGGCTGATCCAATTGCTGAAAATCACTTGTATTTTCAAATGAAAACCTCCTGCAAGCCAGCTGGACTATCGAGAAACCGGCAAGCCGAAGTCCGCCGGTTTTGTGGGTCTATTCGTGCCGAAGCGCGTCGATGGGGTTGAGATTCGCCGCCTGGATGGAGGGCAGCAGGCCAAACAGGATGCCGATAGCCATGGAGAACAGCACCGCCAGCAGGATAAACGGCGGGCTGATCCAATTGCTGAAAATCACTTGTATTTTCAAATGAAAACCTCCTGCAAGCCAGCTGGACTATCGAGAAACCGGCAAGCCGAAGTCCGCCGGTTTTGTGGGTCTATTCGTGCCGAAGCGCGTCGATGGGGTTGAGATTCGCCGCCTGGATGGAGGGCAGCAGGCCGAACAGAATGCCGATGGCCATGGAGAACAGCACCGCCAGCAGGATAAACGGCGGGCTGATGGATACCGGCGCCAGGGTGATCCGGGAGATCAGCTCCGCCAGGCCGATGCCGGCCGCCACCCCCAGCACGCCGCCCATGCAGGTGAGCACCGCCGCCTCCGTCAGGAACTGCCAGAGGATGCGGCTCTTCCGGGCCCCAAGGGCCTTTTTCAGGCCGATCTCCCGGGTGCGCTCGGTGACGCTGACCAGCATGATGTTCATCACGCCGATGCCGCCCACCAGCAGGGAGATGCTGGCGATCCAGATCAGCTGCTGATTGGTGGTGTTGCTCAGCTCCTGCAATTCCCGCACCGTCTGCATGGTGTCCTCCGACCGGTAGCGGATGTTCTCGTTGGTCACCAGGGTGTTCAGCAGCTCCGCCGCGTCCCGGCCCACCGGGCTCATGGCATCGGGTGAGCTGGCCCGCACCGCCACCTCCTGGGGCTCGTCATAGGCGAACAGCGACGGCCAGATGCAGCTGGGCACGAACACCCGGCCGGAAGAATCGGTCTGCATATAGGTGTAGTAGTCGTCCACGGAATTGATCACCGGGTCGAACTGGGAATCTTCTTCCACCACGCCCACTACCACCAGCGCCACCCCGGCGAATTCCACCGTTTTGCCGATGGGCTCCTCGCTCTCGAACAGGGTCTTGGCGGTGTCGCTGTCCACCAGCGCCACCGGGCGGAAGGTGTTGAAATCGTTGGGCACGAAGCCCCGGCCCCGCTTCACCACGAAGCCGCAGGTGGAGAAGTAGGAATTGTCCACGCCGTACACCGAGCAGCCGTTGAGCTCCGTGTTGCCGTAGTAGAAGGAATAGTTGTAGCTGATGCGGTAATTGTACGCAGCGGCGGCCTCCACATCGGGCAGGTCGCGGACGGCTTCCAGAACATCCTCGGTGACCTGCGGGATGCCGGAGGGGATGCCCTCGTTGTCGATGCTGTACACATAGTCGTAATCGGAACGGTACAGCTGCACCTTCACCACGTTGTTGCCCGCGCCGATCAGGTTTTCCTTGATCTGCTCGTTGGTGCCCTGGATGGTGGACACGATGGCGATGATGGCCGCAATGCCGATGATGATGCCCAGCATGGTGAGCACCGAGCGCAGCTTGTGGGACCAGATGCCCTGAAAGGACAGGCGTATGTTTTCGATCATCCTACGGGCACCCCCTTTGTTTCAGGCTGGACGGGCACTTCCTCGGCGCCGCCGAGATCGTCTCCCGTCTCGAAATCGTCTGTATACTCTCCGGCGGCAGGGTCTTCTTCAAGCTCCCCTGCGGCGCCGTCGATCTCACCCTCCGGCACCACGCCGATATCCGTTGCGCCGCCGAAGGTGGGATCGGAAAAGCTGTCGTCGTCGCCGGGCGATCCACCGCCATAGGGCGGCTCGCCGCTTTCCTCCAGCACCGCCCGGGCGCCCTCGGTGGCATCCCGGCTATAGGGGAAGGCCAGATAATCCTCCGCCGTCAGCCCGGACTTGACCTCCATGGAGTAGCCGTAGAGCGTGCGCCCCGTGCGGACATACTGCTTGGTCAGGCGGTTCTCCGGGGAGACCTTCATCACATAATAGCCGCCGGTGTCCTCCCGGATGTAGGCTTTGGCGATGTACAGCGCGTCGGCGCTGGTCTCCTCCTGCACGTTGAACGTCACCTGCACGTAGCTGTTCTGGCCCACGTTGAGGCCCTCGGGGTCGCTGATGAGGGCGGTGAACGCATAGGCGGAGCTGTTGGGATTGCCGCCGCCGTAATAGTAGTCGGTGTTCTCCACGGGATAGTCCGCGATGTCGGTGATCTGGGCGGTGTACTGGTTGCCGCTCCAGTAGTCCATCACGGTGACGGGGTCGCCCACCTGCACCAGCCCCAGGAGGGATTCGGACAACGCGCCCTTCACGTAGTAGACGCTGTCGCCCGCCACCACCAGGAACGGCGAATTCTGGGAAATGGCCTCGTCCACCGCCAACAGGGTGCGCACAGAGCCCTCCACGGTGCTGAGGACGGTGGAATGGGACAGGGTCTTTTTGGCGCTTTCCAGGTCCAGCTGGGCCTGGCGCTGGGCAAGGGACAGCTCTTTGATCTGCTGCTCCTGCTGGGCGATGAGATGCTTGAGCTCCGCCGCGGTGTAGCCCATGTGGTTGTAATTGCCGCTCTCCTTGGAGGGATCGGAAGCGCTTCCCACCGGGACTTCCGCGCCCTCGCTGCTGGCGGGCGCGATGCCCGCGTCGGGAGAGATGCCGCCTAAAGTACCCGGGTCTTCCAATTCTTCGATGTCGCCGGGGTCTTCGCCGGTGAGGGGCGTGTTGATGCGGAACGCGGACAGCAGCGCCCCGGTGACCTGGTCCCCTTCCCGGACTTCCAGAATGGCGGAGAAGGGCGCGGGGGCGTCTTCTTCGGGCACCTCGGTGGGCGCGTCGGTGGGCTCGTCTGAGGGATCGGGCGTATCCTCCCCAGCCTCCGGGGCTTCACCGGGCTCCTCCGTGGGCGCAGGATCGTCTGGGGCTTCCTCCGGCGTGGGAGAGGGGCTGGGGGAAATGTCCTCCGGCGGTTCCGGCTGCGGAGAGGGCGGATCGGCAGGGTCGGGAGAATCAGACGGCGCGGGAGAATCCTCCGGCGCGGGCGTGGGGCCGCCCGCCAGCCACAGCATGAATTCCGGCGTCACCACGCAATCGGCGGTGCAGAGATAGACATAGGGGTCCTGGGCCGTGCCGCTGCCCTGATAGGGGATGGAATCCAGATCCAGCCGGTCGTAGAGGATGGCGGCCGGCGGCGTGGGGGTGGGCTCCGGCGTGGGCAGGGGTATATCCGGGGGCTCGGGGGTGGCCTCGGGCGCAGGCGTGGTGTTTTGCAGCTTGCGCAGCTCCCGCTGGGCGTTGGTGAGATTCAGCTCCGCCTGCTGCACCGCAAGCTGTTTGTAGTCCACGTCCAGTTGGAGGGAATCCCGGTCGTACTGCACCAGCGGGTCGCCCACATGGACCTGCTGGCCCTCGGTGACAAAGACCTGGCTCACCACCTGGGTGGCATCGGGATACAGCTCCTGGACGTGCTCGCTGACGATCTGCCCCTCGGCGGAGGTCTCGCTGCCCCAGTAGTAGTCCATGATCTGGGCCACGGGCACCACACCCACGGTCTGGCTCTCCCGGTGCTGGCGCAGGAAATACCACACGCCGCCGCCGGCGCCGCCCAGGAAGATCACCGTGAGCACCGCCGCCAGGATGCGTTTTTTCACTTTGCTCATGCCTCCACCTCCCCGAAAGCTGCGGCGGGCGCCGTGTCGATCAACCGGCCGTCCCGCAGGTGGACCGTGCGCTGGGCGTGCCGGGCGATGTCCGGCTCGTGGGTGATCATCACGATGGTGACGCCCTCGTCGTTCAGGCGCTGGAAAATCTCCATGATCTGCTCACCCGATTGGGTGTCCAGCGCGCCGGTGGGTTCATCGGCCAGAAGGATTTTGGGATTGTTCACAATGGCCCGGGCGATGGCCACCCGCTGGCACTGGCCGCCGGACAGCTGGGAGGGCTTGAAATCTGCCCGATCTCCCAGGCCCACACGCTGCAGGGCCTGCCGGGCGATGCGCATGCGCTCCCTGCGCCGCACGCCGGCATAGAGCAGGGGCAGGGCCACGTTCTCCACCGCGGACTGCCGGGGCAGGAGATAGAAGCTCTGGAACACGAAGCCGATGCTGTGCAGGCGCACCTGGGACAGCTTTTTGTCGCTTTGGCCGCCCAAATTTTCACCCGCCAGCAGGTACTCCCCGGCGGTGGGGGTGTCCAGACAGCCCACGATGTTCATCAGGGTGGTCTTGCCCGAGCCGGAGGGGCCCATCACCGCCACATACTCCCCCTCCTCCACGGAGAAGGAGATATCCCTGAGCACCGGCACATCCAGCTTGCCCTGGGTGTAGTTTTTGCAGATGCCTTTCAGTTCCAGCATTTTCATCCTACCGGCCCTCCCGCGTCCACCGCCGCGCTGTCGTCGGTGGCAACGCTGTTGTCCATCGCAGCGCCGTTGTCGATCGCCGCGCCGTTGTCAACCGTCGCGCCGTCATAGGAGAAGGAGCCGCCCTCCTCCACGGGCATCCTACCCGTGTCCAGCGAGGCGTCATCGGTGGTGGGCGTGCCGCTGCGCAGCTCGTCGTTGGGATAGGCGATGGAATCCGCCCGGGTGAGGCCGCCGGTGATCTGGTACAGGTCCTCGTCCGCGTCGTAATCGCCCACGGTGATCCGGCGCTTCTCCAGCCGATCCCGGTCATCCCGGGCCCACACGAAGCGGTTCGTGCCCTCGCTGACCACATACACCCCGGGCAGCCACAGGCCGGTGCGGCGGTCGGTCAGGCTGTCGGTGGGCTCGATGTACACGTGCTGGCCCAAAATCAGCCCGGTGGGGTCGTCGATGGTGACATAGAAATTGTATTTGGAGCTCTGCTCGCCGGATTCCACGCCGTAGTAGGACATATAGCCGCCGGAGCTGCCGTCGCTGCTGGCGGGCTCCATGCTGACGGTATCCACCGCGCCGCTCCACAGGGCGGTGGGGTCGATGCGGCTGATCACCGTTACGGGCATGCCCTCATAGATTTGGGAGAGGTTCAGTTCGGAAACCGTGCCCTTGATGCGGAATTCCTGGGAGGACAGGATGCTGATGAAGGCGGTGGGATTGCCGTACATATCGTAGGAGCCGGTTTCGTTGATCTCCTGCACCGTGCCTGCCACCGCGCTGGTGACCGTGGCGTTGTCCAGAGTCTTTTTCAAATTATCCAGCTCCGCCTGCTTCTTGGCCTCGTTGTTCTCCTGGGAGCGGATGTCCAGCTCCACAGATTGAATTTGCACGGTGTAGGAATACTGCTCCTCCTCGCCGGCGTTTTTCTTTTCCTCCTGGAGGGTCCCCAGCTGCTCCTGCAGGGTGGCAAGCTGATTCTGGATGCCCTCCAGGTCCAGCTCCGCCTGGGAGATGGAGAGGCGAATTTCCTCGGTGTCGTAGGTGAACAGAGGATCGCCCTGGGCGACTTCATCGCCCTCCTCCACGAAGATCTCGCCCACGGTGCGGTTTTCGTCCCGGTTGACGGCGTAGGTCTCCTGGGGCTCCACCACGCCGGAATACCGGGCCTGGGTGCCGGTATCCAGCCCCACGATGGCGGAGACCTGGGTGACATACACCGGCGTGGCTGTGGCGGCGGTGACGGCCTCCCGCAGCCAGAAGAACCAGACCAGCGCCGCGGCTGCCGCCAAAACGACCACCACGGCGGCCGCGATGAGAATGGGATGTCGCTTGGATGAATGTTTCATATTGCTGCTTCCTTTCCCCGTTTTATGGAGACGCCCGGAGGCGCGAATCAACTAAAGTGTATTATAGCAAAAACCCCTGTGCAGGGCAACTTACGATTTTCTTAAATTTTCGGACAGGCTGCCTATATTGTAGCATATTTGCGGAATCTTCTCAAGGACTTTTGCTTTTCTGAGGCGCTTGTGGTATACTTTTCCTGAAGGAAGTGGTGGTATGCGGAAATATTACGCGGTGCGGGTGGGCAGGGACGGCGCATCCGGCATCTATGATACCTGGGAGCAGTGCAGGGCGCTGGTGCACGGGGTGCCCGGCGCGGTGTACAAGAGCTTTCCCGACCGGGCCCAGGCGGAGGCATTTCTCACAGGCGCTGCGGCGGAGGCGGAAAAGCCCGGCGGGGAGGAGGTCTGCGTGGCCTACGTGGACGGCAGCTACAACGCCGCCACCGGGGAATTCGCCTGCGGGGCGGTGGCGTTCTGGCAGGGAGAGCAGATCGAATTCTCCAAGCGGTATGACGACCGGGAGCTGGCTGCCATGCACAACGTGGCCGGAGAGATCATGGGCGCGGTGACGGTGATCCGCTGGTGTTTGGAGCAGGGCATCCCCGCGGTGGAAATTCACCACGATTATCAGGGGATCGCGGCCTGGGCCCAGGGGCTGTGGAAGGCCAACCGGGAGGGCACCCGGGCCTATGCCCGATTCTGCCAAAAGGCCATGGAGCGGATGGGGATCACCTTCGTCAAGGTGAAGGGGCACTCCGGCGACGCCTGGAACGACCGGGCGGACGCGCTGGCCAAGGCGGCGTTCCGCGCGCAGGACGGGGAGCAGTGAAATCCACCCGGAAACAGAAAGAGCCTCCCAAACGGGAGGCTCCTTGTGCTTGGATCTTCCCAATTGCTTACGGCCCTTTGCGGAGGCCGGTGCCGGCGTGGTATTGGAACGCGTGGAGCTTGGAGCTGTTCGCCATGCTCTCGTCCCTGCCTTTGCGGATAAATGCCAGCCACAGGGCAAGCACAGCCCCGCCGATGATCACGATCCGCGCCAAAATACTGAACAACGCACCCAACATGTGACATCTCTCCTTTCGGCGTCATTCTGGGGGTGGGCGCTACCCCCCCACGTTACGCCTTTAGTATACCTTGCTTTTGGGGAAATGTCAATAGTTTTTTGCGCGGCCGTGAAAAAATTTTTTCTATGACGGCGGCAGGAGGGGCGGAGGTGGGGAAGATGGAAGGGCGCAGAGCCGCCGTGGGGCGGAAAATATGATTTCCTCCCCGCTTCGCGGGGAGGAAATCGAGAGTAATTGACTTTACGCTTCGGCCACGGCTTCTTTAAGGCGCTGGAGACCTTGCTCGATCACCCAGCGCGGGCCGGCGAGATGGAAGCGCACAGACTCGCCGTGGGGCAGAAAATAGATGTCCTCCCCGCGCAGCGGGGAGGACATAAAAATCAACATGACGTTACGCTTCGGCCACGGCTTCCTTAAGGCGCTGGAGGCCCTGCTCGATGACCCAGCGGGGCCCGGCCAGATTGAACCGCACAAAGCCCTCGCCCTCGGGCCCAAAGAACGTGCCCTGATTGAAGAACAGGTTGTGCTTCGTCATCAGCTCCTCCAGCTCGTCGCCGTTCTTGCCCAGAGCGGTGCAGTCGATCCACAGCAGATAGGTGCCCTCCAGCTTGGAGACTTTCAGCTGCGGGATGTGCTCCTTGATGTAGGATTCGGCCAGCTCGAAGTTGCTCTCGATCACCTGGATGCATTCATCCAGCCAGTCCGCACACTGGGTGTAGACGATCCGGCAGGTCTCCATGCCCAGCGCGCCGGGGCCGCCGGCCCGATACTTCCGCATGACGTTGCGGAAAGCCTCCCGATCCTCCTCCTTGGGGATGATGATGTTGGAGGTGCTCATGGCCGCCAGATTGAAGGTCTTGCTGGGCGCGGTGCAGACGATCACTTCGTCGCTGAAATCCACCGCCTGAGAGAACACCGTGTGCTGATAGCCGGGCATGATGAGATCGAAATGGATCTCGTCGGAGACGATCTTCACTCCGTGCTTGTGGCAGATGGCCCCGATCTTGGAGAGCTCCTCCCGAGTCCACACGCGGCTGGCGGGATTATGAGGGCTGCAGAACAGCAGCAACTTGGTGTTTTCCTCACTGGCCAGCTTCTCCAGCAGATCGTAATCCACTGTGTAGTAGCCGTCGGTGTTGATGAGGGTGCAGCGCTTGGTCTCGCACTGGTGATTGTTGATGGCCATGTAGAAGGGGCCGTACACCGGAGGCATGACGATCACGCCGTCGCCGGGCTCACAGAATGCCTCCACCGCCCAGGAAAGGGCGGGCACAACGCCCTGGGTGGGGACGATCCAATCGGGCTGGATGTCCCAATTGTGGCGCTTTTTCATCCAATCCACCACGGCGTCGTAATAGGCGGGGGTGGCGCCGGTGTAGCCCAGCACGTGGGTATCCAGATATTCCTTGAGCCCCTCGGCGATCTCCGGCGCGTTCTTAAATTCCATGTCGGCGGTGGAGAAGGGAACGATGCCCTCGGGCAGATCGGGATTCTTGCGCTTCATCCCGGCCCACTTCATCGAGCCCTGTTCCATGCGGTTGATCAATGTTTCAAAATCGTACTTCATTCTGACGCCTCCTCAATGTCTTTGGATGGGGCAGCCGCCCCGTTTCGACTGAAAATATTATCCTATTTTTCGGCCGGTCTGTCAATGATTTTGGCAGATTTTTATGCAGAAATCGGAAAATTGATCCCGGCGCCCGGGGCAGGGCTAATTTTTGGGCGCTTTTTCCAGCTTCTCGCCGTGGGCCCCCACGCCGTTCTTCTGGCAGAAATCCTTCAGGCAGCACTGGTCGCAGTATGCTTTCCGGGCGGTGCACACGGCCCGACCATGGAGCACCAGCCGGTGGCAGAAATTATTGGATTCCTCCGGCGGCAGCACGGCCCTCAGATCGTCCTCCACCTTCACGGGCACCGAACTGTCGGTGAGGCCGATGCGCCCCGAAAGCCGGATGGCGTGGGTGTCCGTGACCACGGCGGGCTTGCCGAAAATATCCCCCACGATGAGGTTGGCGGTCTTGCGGCCCACGCCGGGCAGGCGGATCAGCTCCTCCACGGTATCGGGCACCACCCCGCCGAATTCGTCCCGGAGCATCCGGCAGCAGGCCAGGATATCCCGGGATTTGATCTTATAGAACCCGCAGGAGCGGATCAGTTCGCCGATCTCCTCCTCGGTGCCCTGGCAGAACGCCTCCAGCGTGGGGAAGCGGGCGAACAGCGCCGGGGTGACCATGTTGACTCGGGCGTCGGTGCATTGGGCCGCCAGCCGGGTGGAGATCAAAAGCTGCAGGGGGTCGCGGTAGTCCAGCGAGCACTCGGCCTCGGGGTATTCGGCTTTCAGCGCCTCCACGGCCCTGCGGGCCAGTTCTTTTCTTTCCATAAGGGCAGCGCCCCTTTCTGTGGTTTGCTGTGTCTATTTTACAACAGCTTTCGACAAATGGCAAGAGGCGCGTGGCCGCGCGGGCACTTCGCGGGCTCCGTTCGCTTCGCTCACTTGTCGAGCAGAGGACGCAGGGCTGTTTGTCGCGCCCGCAGCTTACTTCATATGTATGTCTCCCCCGCCCGTAGGGCGGGGAGGCCCATTCTCTTTAGTTTGGTGGAGCCAAGTGCGTGCTGCGGCAGAGGAAATGAATCAATCCAGCGTGGACTGTTGCTGCTGCCAGTGGGTGTAAACAAAGCCCACTCGCGTCCAGCACGCAGTAAATACCGCGGCGGGCAGGGCCCGCACCCAAGACGCGCGTGAAAGTGAGCAAAGACGGCAAGTTTGCCGCCCGCGCTCAGTTGATAATAATTGCCCCTCCGTCTACGGCGGAGGGGCAATAAAAACGAAGTGAATTCCGCGACCGGTTAAGCCGTTTCCAAATCGCACCAGCGCACGCAAACGTGCGCGCCCCGCGACCTGGCCCGCGCGGCCACGCGCCTGCGGCTGTGTTGACGGCAAGGGGGAAGAGGCGTATAATAAGGGAGACGCAATCGTGCGGAGATCAAAAATCACGGGAGGCGTGGGTATGGAGCCCATATACGGCGCGGGAGAACGCAAAAGCTGGCAGGTGCTCACCTCGGCGCATTTGCAGCTGATCGCCATGGTCACCATGGCCATCGACCACATCGGGTACCTGCTGCTTCCGCAGGTGGGCTTTCTGCGGGTCATCGGGCGGCTGGCGTTCCCGCTGTACTGCCTGATGGTGGCCGAGGGGTTTATCCACACCTCCGATCGGCAAAAATATTTTGGGCGGCTGGCCCTTTTCGCGGTGATCAGCACGGCGCCTTACGCCGTCTTCACCGGCGCGTCCGCGCTCCTGGAGGCCGGATTTTCCGGACAGGCGCTGGCGGCGGCGCTGCGGGAGGAATTGCTGGGGAACGTGATCTTCGAGCTGCTGCTGAGCTTTGCCGCCCTGTGGGCGGTCAGCAAGGGCAAGTGGGGCCTGCTGGCGATCCCCGCCGCGCTGGCGCTTGCGGAGCTGCTGGATCTGATGTACGGCTGGTACGGTATCGCGATGATCCTGTGGTTCTACTTTTTCCGGGAACGGCGCGGGCTGCAGGCGGCAGGCGTGGCGGCGCTGACCCTGCTGTTCTGCTTCGCCACGGTGCTGGGGGTGTATCTGCCCTATCTGGACACGGTGCCGCTGGGCCGGCTGCTGGCGCTCTCGCTGGAACAGACCTTCCGCTATGTGCAGATCGCCGCGGTGTTCGCGGCGGCCCCGGTGCTGCTCTACAACGGGGAACGGGGCCGCAGGCTGCCCCGCTACGCCGGGTATGTGTTCTATCCTGCCCATTTGCTGCTGCTGGCCGGGATCTTTTTCCTCCACGGCGGCGCGTGGTGAACAGGTTTTGCCAGCCGCGAAGCGTTGACTTTTGCGGCGGTTTTCGGTACAATAAATAGGAAGAAGCGCGGGAAGGGTCTGCTTTTGGCCGATCGGGCATAATCGGCGGACGCTGACCGTATGGTATACTGTCCCCGCGAAGCGGTCGCACGATCACCAAAACAGGCCGCTTTGGGATTCGCCCGCTCTGGGCGGCGGCGCGGGGATCGCTCGATTTGTGAAAGAAGGCTGATTTTGTGAAACCCCTGGTACTGCATACGCTCTCCTACGGCGTGTACGCCCTGGGCGTGAAGGACGGCAGCCGTCCCAGCGCCTGCATCGTCACCTCGGTGATGCAGATCACCCCGGCCATGCCCGCTGCGGCGCCTCTGGTGGCCGTGAGCCTGCACAACGGCTCCTACAGCTGCGACTGCGTGGACAAAGAAGGCCTTTTCACGTTGTCCGTATTCAGCGAGGAGACCCCCGCTGCGGTGGTGGGCGCATTGGGCTATGTCTCTGGCCGGCAGGCCGACAAGCTGGCAAACGTGCGCCACAAGGTGCTCGTCGAGGGCGTGCCGGTCATCAAGGAAAAGACCTGCTGCTGGTTCCTGTGCCGGGTGGTGGAAAAGCTCACCGTGGGCGGCCAGACCCTGTTTGTGGCGGAGATCGTCGCCGGCAGCGACGAGGCGGTGGGCACGCCCATGACTTATCAGTACCTCACCGGGCGCATGATGGGCGGCGCGTCGGTGGATTCTCCCCTGTACCTCACCCGGGAGCTCACCGGGGAGGGCAGCGGCGGCGAGAGCTTTGTGTGTTCCGTGTGCGGGTACGTATACAGCGATCCCAATTTCGGCTTTGAGGAACTGCCCGCCGACTGGACCTGCCCCATCTGCAAGATGCCCAAAAAAGCCTTTGTGCGCAAATAGCAGGCAACGTGACGTTGCATCCAAGACGCGTGACGTGCGCCCTGTGGCGCACTCGTGAGCGATGGAAACGGCTTGACAGGTCGCGGAATATACTTTCTTCTAGTATCTTTCCCCCGCCCGTAGGGCGGGGGAAAGATACACAAAAAGAGCTTCGGTGCTGTCGTCGGTCGGCAAGCGCAGGCGCGTGGCCGTACGAGCCAGGTCGCGGCGGGCCGTGCCCGCTGCCAAGTCGCGGGTTCCGTTCGCTTCGCTCACTTGCCGTGCAAAAGGAGCGGCTTCTTCGGTCGCGCCCGATAGATATGAGATGTGCCCCCCTTTGCGGGGAGGCACTAGTATTTTGCACACGGCTATTTCAGATACATTTTCACGCCCAGCACATCCATCACCCGGAGTAGGGTATTGAAACGGAGAAAGACTTTCTTTTCTTCAAAGTACGAAATCATGGCACGGCTCAGCCCCACGGCCTCGGCCAATTGGGCCTGGCTCATGCCTTTTTCTTTGCGAAGCGCGGCCAGCTGGTCTACAAGCTGACTGGCGTTGACGATCTGCATCATGGCGGTACCTCCAATAAAAAAAGTGCGCAGCCGGAGCCGCGCACCGAAAAACGCATTGCTCCGATTGCTGCCACACAACCTTTTCTCTACACACGACACAAGCGAGCATGAAAGAAAACAGAGCAAGCATTTTTGCCATAGGACAAAAATGTCGCTTGTGTCTACTACTGTGTAATCAGACGATATGCAGTTGTGTGGCAGTGTTTATTTTAGCATAGCGGACTGGGAAAATCAACACGAAAGATGTCGAAGCGTGGGGAGAAGAAAAAATATTCTGCCGCCCGAAAAATATAAATTGTGCCTCCCCGCCCTACGGGCGGGGAGGCCCTAATTATAGGGTAGGGGAGGCACTGCTATCTTAGTTCGGTGGAGCAAAGTGCGCGCAGCCTTAGGCTGTGAAAAAGTCCGCTGAGTTTGGGAAAACTTCCACGGGGTGCTTGTAATGCGGCGGGGAACGTGCTAAACTGGGGGCAGAATCAAAAGGTTTTTACGGAGGGGAAAGCGTATGTACCGTTACGAGACCCATCTGCACACCTATCCTGTCAGCGCCTGCGCCCGGGCGACGGTGCGGGACACGCTGGTGTTCTACAAGGAATTGGGATACGACGGGGTGTTCATCACCAACCATTTTCTGGATGGGAATATCAATATCGACCGGTCGCTGCCCTACGGGGAGCGGATCGACTTCTATTTTTCCGACTATGAGGCGGGCGTGGAGATCGGCCGGGAGATCGGGCTCAAGGTGTTCTGCGGCGTGGAGCAGTCCTACGCCGGGACGGATTTCCTGATCTACGGGCTGGACAAGGCCTGGTATTTGGCCCACCCGGAGATCGAGGGCATGCCCAAGAGCCGGGAGCTTCCCCTGCTCATGGAGGCCGGGGCGCTGGTGGTGCAGGCCCATCCCTTCCGGGAGGCGAATTATATCGACCACATCCGGCTGTTCCCACGGTGCGTCCATGGGGCGGAGATCGTGAACGCCAACCGCACCGACTTTGAAAACGAGATGGCCAGGCGGTACGCCGAAAGCTACGACCTGCTGGCATTTGCCGGGACGGACAACCACGTGGGCCCGGCGCAGCGAAAGCTGGCGGGGATGTGCGCCTCCGCGCCGGTGGAAAGCGAGCAGGACTTTGTGGAACGGGTGAAGCGGGGAGAATTGCAGGTCTTTACCTTGAACCGGGACTGAGGGACAATCATTCAATCATAATCGGATAATCGGCCGCGTCAGAGAGGGTTTGCTCGGGCGCGGTTTTGTTTTGCGTTCGATTTGCATCCCCGCTGGGTGGACACGCAGAATCCGGGAGAAAACCGCATAGGTTTTAGGGAGCGGAATCAAAAGGGGGAGTTGGGATGATCTTACAAGCCTTGCTGGATCTGTTTTCCGGCCTGTTCATGCTGCTGCTCCACGTCACCGGCGGCGGGACGTTCCCGCGGGCCCTGTCGGCGGCGGCGGAGAAAAAGGCGCTGGAGGAAATGGCCCAGGGCAGCCGGGACGCCCGGCAGCGGCTCATCGAGCACAACCTGCGTCTGGTGGCGCATATCGTGAAAAAATATTACCTCAGCGGCGCGGAGCAGGAGGACCTGATCTCCATCGGCACCATTGGGCTGATCAAGGCGGTGGACACCTTCAAGCCCGACAAGGGCATCCGGCTGTCCAGCTACGCCTCCAAGTGCATCGAAAACGAGATCCTGATGTTCTTCCGCAGCGGCAAGAAAAGCGCCCAGGATATCTCCCTGGGCGACCCCATCGAGACGGACAAGGACGGCAATACCCTGACCCTGATGGACACCATGGCGGTGGACGACAACATCATCGACAGCATCGATGTGCGCATCAAAAGCGAGAAGCTGTATCGGTACATCCAACAGGTGCTGGAGCCCCGGGAGAAGGTGATCGTCTGCCTGCGGTACGGCCTCAAGGGAGACAAACCTCTGCCCCAGCGGGAGGTGGCCAAGCGGCTGGGCATCTCCCGGAGCTATGTGTCCCGCATCGAGAAGCGGGCGCTGGAAAAGCTGCGGGAGGAATTTGAAAAGGACGAGGGCGGCGGGCGATTGTAGGTTATAAAGGATCGCCGGGGATTGACTTCTCCGCCGGGAACGTGCTACAATTCGGATATTCCGAGAAGGAGGGATGGGCATGGACAGCCTGACCATGCGGCCGGTGGCCCGGGTGCGCACCGGGTTTGAAAGCAAATTCGGCGTGCCCAGGCAGAGCGGACTGGTGCCGGGCCTGCGCGGCCAAGTGGTGTTCGAGCCGGAATTCCGATCGCCCGAGGCTTTGCGGGGATTGGAGGGCTTTTCCCACCTGTGGCTGCTGTGGGGATTCTCCCAAAACCGCCGGGCGGGCTGGTCGCCCACGGTGCGGCCGCCCCGGCTGGGCGGCAACCGCCGGCTGGGCGTGTTCGCCACCCGGTCGCCGTTTCGGCCCAACCCCATCGGGCTCTCCTGCGTCCGGCTGGAGAGGATCGAGCTGGGTACCCCCCAGGGCCCGGTGCTGCACATCCTGGGCGCGGACCTGTTGGACGGCACCCCGGTCTATGACATCAAGCCCTATCTGCCCTCGGCGGATTGCGTGCCGGAGGCGCTGGGAGGCTTCACCGATGAGACGCCCCGGCCGGTGCTGGCCGTGGACTGCCCGCCGGAACTGCTGGAACAGGTGCCCGCAAAGGACCGGGAGGCGCTGCTGGGCGTGCTGGCGCTGGACCCCAGGCCGGCGTACCAGCACGACGCGGAACGCATCTATGGCTTCGGCTTTGACGGGCTGGAGGTGCACTTCTCCGTGGACGGCCAGCGGCTGCGGGTGCGGGAGATCGAGAAGAAGTAAGTTTCCCATCGCGCCGGGACGAAGCGCCCGGGGCAGAGGAAGTTTATATAGATATCCTCAAAAGAAAAGGAGTGATTTGTATGCAACGGAACGGAAAAATCACAGGAGATGGGACCGGCAGCTGACCGGAAAGTCTCCTGAACAAAAGGAGACGGAATATGGATGTAAAAATTTTCGACTTGACCGAAGAAACCGCCGCAGCCGCCGAGGAGCTGTTTATCCGCTACTGCCGGGAATTGGAGCTGGACGAGCACATGGACGCGCGCCTCAACGAACAGGTGCTCCGGGAGAAGATCTTCCGGGGGCTGTTCCTGCAAAAATGGCGGGAGGGCGCGGTATCCGTGGCCCTGACGGAAACGGCGGGGGCGCTTTCGGGGTTTGCCATTTATCAGATCGACAGCCCGGCAAGCGACTGGAACCGGCGGGCAGGCTGGGGATTTATCCGGGAATTCTGGATCGACCCGGCGTGCAGAGGACAGGGGCAGGGCAGAGCGCTGGCGGAATACGCCGCCCGGCAGATGTTTGCCCGCACCGACCGGCTGTACCTCACCGGCGACCCGGACGCCTTGGGCTTCTGGGCGGCCTGCGGCTTCCGGGAGACAGGGGAGATCGACCCCAATGACAACACCGCATAAAGCATGACAACAACATCAGCGGTGCGGCGGTAATCAGAAATCCAAAATATAAGACCA
>CANRMX010000026.1 GCA_947631855.1 uncultured Clostridia bacterium
TCCGATTTGGCCGGTTCCTTCTTCTCTTTTTTGTGAACATTGTTCCTTCGCTGTCCAATATGTATTGTAGCACTACACTTTTCTCCCCATCCCCCCGGCGGAAACCTCTTGACTTTCCCGTGTTTTCCCCTATAATTGTAGTGTACTGGATTTTAATTTTTCAGAAAGGCAGGAACACACAATGAAAGTAGACGGCAATCGCCAGTTCGCGCTGCTGGAAAAGATCGGCTTCGTGCGGGTCTCCGGCTCACCGGAAGAGCTGAAAGCGGCCAACATCCTGATGGATGAGATCAAGGCCATGGGCCTGGAGCCCCATCTGGAGCCCTTTGAGGTCTCCTATGGCAAGGTGAACGTGGCGAAATTCGCAGTGACTGAACCCTATCAGAAGGAGTACACCGTCACCGGCTACCGGCTGGCGGGCAACACGGCCAAGGGCGGCGAAGAGCACGAGCTGCTGTACCTGGAGGGCTATGACGACGTGATGCTCCAGAAGGCCAAGGGGAAGTTCGTCATCGTCAACGGCCGCCTGACTGTGGACGATTACAAGAAGGTCTACGCCGCGGGCATCGCGGGCTTCATGACCATGGGCGGCACCGTGATCGACGAGGTGGAAAAGACCGACCTGGATACCCGCACCATGCGGGATTCCATGCGGGAAGTGGGCACCGTCCCGGCGTTCCACATCCGCATGACCGACGCGCTGGAGATCCTGAAATCCGGCGCCACCAAGGTGAAGATCGAGCTGGACACCGAGCCCACCACCCACACCTCCAACAACGTGGTGGTCACCATCCCCGGCACCGAAAAGCCCGAGGAGATCGTGGACGTGGGCGCCCATTACGACAGCGTGGAGTTCTCCTCCGGCGTGTGGGACAACGGCGCGGGCTCCGTCACCATCATGGAGATGCTCCGCCACTTTGTGGAGAATCCCCCCAAGCGCACCATGCGGTTTATCTGGTTCGGCTCCGAGGAGCTGGGCCTGCTGGGCTCCCACGCCTATGTGAAGCAGTATGCAGACGAGATGTCCAAGCACATCTTCATGATCAACGTGGATGTGGGCGGTTCCGTGCTGGGCGGCAACATGGCGGGCTGCACCTCCGACGAGAGCCTGTGCAAGTACATCGAGTACCTGGCCAAGGAAGTGGGCTATTCCACCTCCGTCCGGCAGGGCATCATGTCCAGCGATTCCGTCCCCTTTGCCAATGCCGGCGTGCCGGCGCTGAACTTCGGCCGGGGCGGCCGCGGCCCGGGCATGGGCTTTATGCACACCCGGTATGACATGATCTCCCTCATCTCTCCCGAGGCGCTGCAAGTCACCACGGAATTCGCGGTGTACGCCGCCGACCGGCTGGTGAACGCCGTGGTCTTCCCGGTGCCCCGTCAGCTGCCCCAGAACATCGTGGAGCAGGTGGACAAGTACCTGAACAAGAAGCCCGAAAAGAAAGCGTGATCCTACTTTTTATCATTCTTTCCCAAGCCTCCTCCGCAGTCTGTGGAGGAGGTCTTGCTTTGCACCAATGGAAAATGAATTGCTTTTTCGGGCCGCAGGCGCTATAATTAACTTGAATCAAATAGACAGGAAGTGACCTCATGCGGCAGCAGAGCTTCTTTGAATCCGATCCCCAGGACATCCCTCTGGCCACCCGTCTGCGGCCCCGCACCTTGGAGGAATTCGCGGGACAGCGGCACCTGATCGGCGAGGGCAAGGTGCTCTATAATATCATCGCCCAGGACCGGGTGACCTCCATGATCTTCTGGGGGCCGCCGGGGGTGGGCAAGACCACCCTGGCCCGGATCATCGCGGGGCAGACCAAGTCCAATTTTATCAATTTCAGCGCCGTCACCAGCGGGATCAAGGAGATCAAAGAGGTGATGAACGAGGCCGAGCAGGCCCGGCGGCTGGGGGAGAGGACCATCCTCTTTGTGGACGAGATCCACCGCTTCAACAAGGCCCAGCAGGATGCCTTCCTGCCCTACGTGGAGCGGGGCAGCATCGTGCTCATCGGGGCCACCACGGAGAATCCCTCCTTCGAGGTGAACGCCGCGCTGCTGTCCCGGTGCAAGGTGTTCGTGCTGAACGCCCTGACCACGGAAGAACTGACAGGGCTTCTGCGCCGGGCGGTGGAGGACGAGCGGGGCTTTGGCCGGGAGACGGTGGAGATCACCGACGAAATGCTCAGCATGATCGCGAATTTCGCCAACGGCGACGCCCGCACGGCCCTGGGCACGCTGGAGATGGTGGTGCTCAACGCCCCGCGGGAGAACGGCGTCATCACCGTGACGCCGGCGATTTTGGAGCAGTGCATCAGCCGCAAGTCCCTGCTGTACGACAAGAACGGCGAGGAGCACTACAACCTGATCTCTGCGCTGCACAAGTCCATGCGCAACAGCGACCCGGATGCGGCGGTATACTGGCTGGCGCGGATGCTGGAGGCGGGGGAGGACCCGCTGTACGTGGCCCGGCGGCTGATCCGCTTCGCCAGCGAGGACATCGGCATGGCGGACAGCCGGGCGCTGGAGATCGCCACAGCGGCGTACCAGGCCAGCCATTTTATCGGGATGCCCGAGTGCAGCGTGACCCTGACCCACGCGGTGGTGTACCTGTCGGTGGCGCCCAAATCCAACGCGCTGTATATGGCCTACGAATCGGCGGCGAAGGACGCCCAGAAGATGCTGGCGGAGCCGGTGCCTCTGGTGATCCGCAACGCCCCCACCGGCCTGATGAAGGAGCTGCACTACGGCGAGGGGTACCAGTACGCCCACGACACCGAGGAAAAGCTGACCGCCATGCAGTGCCTGCCGGATTCCCTGGTGGGCCGCAAATACTACGTGCCCACCACCCAGGGCAGCGAGGCCCGGGTGAAGGCCCGTATCGAGCAGATCGAAGCCTGGAAAGCCCGTGCCCGGGCCGGGCAAGACGCGGGTGAAAGCGGCAGCAAGCCGTAGCCCTGTCGGCACGCGCTTTTACAGCGGCCCCCAAAATAAGCCGGTCAGGCAAGTCAAATTTGCCAACAGTAAAGTTAAACAGCCTTACAAGCCATCTCGACTTGTAAAGCTGTTTCTCTTTACAAAATGATTTCGCCCAGCTCCACCGCGCTTTTTGCCAAGAACTTCGCTCCGTGGGCCGTCAGCTCCTCCGCATCCCGGAAGCCCCACAGCACGCCGCAGCTGTCCATCCCGGCCCTTTGGGCGGTGTCCATGTCCACGCCGCTGTCCCCGATATAGAGGATCGTTTCCGGCGGCAGGCCCAGGGCCTCGGCCATGGCCAGGGCGGCGGTGGGGTCGGGCTTTTTGGGCCGCTCCGCCAACTGTCCCCACACCAGATCGGGCAGGCCGCCGTAGAGTCCCTCCACGATCACCCGGGTCATGTCGTCGGGCTTGTTGGAAAGCACCCCGAGCTTGATCCCCGCAGCTTTTAGCGTCGCCAGCAGCTCCGGCAGTCCCGGATAGGGAGCGACGCCGCCCAGGGGGTCGGCGGCATAGCGGCGGTCGTATTCTGCCCGGAACCGCACAAAGTCTTCGCCCCGATAGTCCGCACCCACCCGGGCCAGCATCCGCTCCATCAGCTTGTCCGCCCCGTTGCCCACCATCTGGCGGTAGGCTTCCGGCTCGATGGCCGGCAGGCCAAAGGCCCCCAGCGTCCCGTTGCCGATGGCCGCGATGGACCGCAGGGTGTCGGCCAGCGTGCCGTCCAGATCAAAAATCGCACCCCGATACTTCACGCCAGGGCCTCCCTTCAACACAGCTGTTCCCATTATAAGCGGGGGACGAGGGAAAGTCAAACAAAATGCAGGTTGACTTTTCCGCCGGGAAATGATACACTGTACCCGACTTTCCAAAAGGAACGGGGATGAAACGTGGATTATATTCAAAAAGCGCTGGAAGCCCATCGCAAATGGCGGGGCAAAGTCCGCATCGAGACGCCCTGCCCGCTGAACACCGCGGAGGATCTTTCCGTGGCCTACACCCCAGGGGTGGCGGCCCCTTGCCTGGAGATCGCCAAGGACGTGGAGCAGTCCTATGAATATACCGGCCGGGGCAATCTGGTGGCGGTGGTCACCGATGGCACCGCCGTGCTGGGGCTGGGGGATATCGGCCCCGAGGCGGGCATGCCCGTGATGGAGGGCAAATGCGCCCTGTTCAAGGCGTTTGCCGGGGTGGATGCCTTTCCCATCTGCGTGCGCAGCAAGGATGTGGACGAGATCGTGCGCACGGTGGAGCTGATCGCCGGCTCCTTCGGGGGCATCAATCTGGAGGATATCGCCGCGCCCCGCTGCTTCGAGGTGGAGCGCAAGCTCCGGGAGCGGCTGGACATCCCGGTCTTCCACGACGACCAGCACGGCACGGCGGTGGTGGCCCTGGCCTCCATGCTCAACGCCCTGCGGGTGGTGGGCAAGCGGCTGGACGAAGTCTCCGTGGTGGTGAACGGCGCGGGGGCCGCGGGCACGGCCTGCACCCGGCTGCTGATGGCCTCGGGCATGAAAAACGTGGTGGTGTGCGACCGGGCCGGCGCGCTGGTGCCGGGCCTGCCCGGCATGACGGAGGCCCAGGCGGCGCTGGCGGCGGCCACCAATCCCGAGCGGAAGTCCGGCCCGCTGGAGCAGGTGATCCGGGGCGCGGACGTGTTCATGGGATTCTCTGCGCCCGGCTGCCTCACCGGCGACATGGTGCGCACCATGGCCAAGGACGCGCTGGTCTTCGCCTGCGCTAATCCCACGCCGGAGATCTTCCCCGAGGAGGCGCTGGCAAACGGCGCCCGGGTGGTGGGCACCGGCCGCTCGGATTATCCCAATCAGATCAACAACGTGCTGGCGTTCCCCGGCATCTTCCGCGGGGCGCTGGACGTGCGGGCAAAGGAGATCAACGACCCCATGAAGGTGGCTGCCGCCCGTGCCATCGCCGGGCTGATCCCCGAAAACGCGCTGAGCGAGACGAACATCATCCCCTCGGCGCTGAACAAGGCCGTGGCGCCCGCAGTGGCGGCGGCCGTGGCACAGGCCGCCCGGGAGACCGGCGTGGCCCGGGTGTGACTCAAACAGGAGGTTCCCATGAAACAAGCGAAAAACCGTCTCTATCAATTGGTGTTGTGGGCGCTCTTTGCGGCGCTGGTCTATGCGGGCAGTATGCTCAGCATCCCCATTCCCGTGGCGGTGGGCAATATCTCCCGCATCCACCTGGGCAATATCTTCTGCCTGCTGGCCGGGTTTATTCTGGGCCCCATCGGCGGCGGGCTGGCCTCCGGGCTGGGCTCCGCCCTCTATGATGCCCTGAATCCCGCCTATATCGCGTCCGCCCCCTTCACCTTTGTCTTTAAGTTCCTGCTGGCCGCCGTCTGCGGCTGGATCGCCTACGCCCGGGGCGCCCGGGCCGAGCAGGTGAAGCGGAACCTGGTGGCCGCCCTCTGCGGCAGCGTCACCTACATCGTGCTGTATCTGGGGAAGAACTTCATCTCCGGGCTGCTCATCGGCAACGAATTGGGCACGGTGCTCACCGCCACGGCCACCCGGCTGGCTACCTCCTCCGTGAATGCGGTGGTGGCCATCGCGGCTTCGGTGCCCCTCTGCGCGGCCATCCGTGCCGCCCTCAAGCGCAGCGGTCTGCTGGATAAGCTCCAATAACCCTTTGCACCCTTTTTGATCGATCAGCCCCTACTTCCCTGGGATGTAGGGGCTTTTGTTCTGTCCGCCACGCGTAGCTCCTTGCCGGTGGGAATAAAAAATCAGAATAAAGGGCCTGAAATTTCGGCACTCTGACAACGGGAAAAATCGTGAAAAAGACTTCCCTTTTTTGGCGGAGGGGCTATAATATAGGCTGTTTGTAAAAGCCCGTTTTGCAAACGCACCCAAGAGAAATATAGGGAGGAATTGTATGTTCCAGCTCAAATGGGTCTGGAAGCGCATGGAGGGAGACCACCTGCGATACATCTTCGCGCTGTGCTCCACCCTGCTGATCTCCGTGATGGATCTGGGTAATTCCGTGATCACCGCCAACATCATGGATACTGTCTTCCAGCCTCTGCAAAATGGCGCCGTCACCGCCCAGGGGATCCTGCCCCACCTGATCACCATGGTGGCCGTGCTGATCGGCTTCACGCTGTTCAGGACCGGCTTCAACTACCTCTCGATCATGACCTACGAGAGCTGCTCCCAGAAGCTGATCTTCGGCCTGCGCCGGGACCTGTACAAGAATATGCAGGAGCAGGATCAGGCGTTTTTCGGCATGAACCGTACCGGCGACCTGATGACCCGCCTCACCGGCGACCTGGATATGGTGCGCTTCGCCGTATCCTGGATCATCCGCAACCTGTTCGGCAACATCCTGTCCTTCGTCATCACCGCCGTGGTGTTCTTTGTCACCGATTGGCTCTTTGCCCTCACCATGCTGGTGGTCTCGCCCATCATCCTGGCCCTCACCGCGCTGTTCTCCAAGCGGGTCCATCCCCTGTATGTGGAGCTGCGCGAGCGGCTGTCCCAGCTCAATACCCAGGCCCAGGAGAACATCTCCGGCAACCGGGTGATCAAGGCCTTCGCCCGGGAGGATTACGAGATCCAGCGCTTCGACGAGAAGAACCGGGACTACAAGGAGGCCAACAAGACCGCCTCACTGATGTGGCTCAAGTTCAGCCCCTATATCGACACCCTGAGCCAGGGCCTGTCCATCGCGGTGCTGCTGGTGGGCGGCATCTTCCTCATCATCGGCAGAATTTCCATCGGCACCTTCACCCTGTTCAATTCTCTCACCTGGATGCTCACCGGCCCCATGCGGATGCTGGGCATGCACTTAAACGACCTGCAGCGCTTCTTCGCCAGCTCCAATAAGATCATCGAGCTGTACTACGCCAAGTCCACCATCGTCAGCCGTCCCGATGCCAAAAATCCGTCGGGCCGCGTGGCGGGCGGGCTGGAATTCAAAAACGTGGGGCTCAAGCTCCACGGCACCCAGGTGCTCCAGGACATCAGCCTCACCATCAAGCCAGGGGAGACCGTGGCCATCATGGGCCCCACCGGCTGCGGCAAGACCTCGCTGGTGAACCTGATCCCGCGCTTCTATGACCCCACCGAGGGCCAGGTGCTGCTGGACGGCACCCCTGTGCGGATGTATGATCTCAAGAAGCTGCGCTCCTCCGTGGGCATCGCCACCCAGGATGTGTTCCTGTTCTCCGACACGGTGGACGGCAACATCGCCTACGGCGACATCGACCTCTCCGAGGAGGACGTGAAGCGCTACGCCAAAATGGCCGCGGTGGATTTCGTGGAAGACCTCACCGACGGCTTCGATACCATCATCGGCGAGCGGGGCACCGGGCTTTCCGGCGGGCAGAAGCAGCGGATCGCCCTGGCCCGTGCGCTGGCCGTGCAGCCCTCGGTGCTGATTTTGGACGACACCACCAGCGCCCTGGATATGGAAACGGAAAAGTACATCCAGGAGCAGCTGGCGGCGCTGGATTTCCCCTGCACCAAGGTGATCGTCGCCCAGCGTATCTCCACCACCCGCCGGGCGGATAAGGTGATCGTGATGCAGGACGGCAAGATCGCGGACGTGGGTACCCACGCGGAGCTGATCCAGCGGCCGGGCTATTACCGGGAAGTCTACCTGCTGCAAAACGGCCTCACCGAAGAAGAAGTTCCCATCGCCAGTGAAGCAAAGGGGGGCAAATAAATGGCCAGAAACCGTTACGATGTAGACGAAAATCTGGAGACGCCGTTTAATATCAAGCATCTCCTGCGGGCGGGCCAGTATATCGGCCGCCACAAGAAAAAGATGATCCTCTCCCTGATCTTCTCCGCCATCTCCGCCGCGGCGGGCCTGCTGGGGCCGCTGATGGTCCAGCGGGGCATCAACGTTTCGGTGCCCAACAAGGACGTGCGGGAGCTGGTGCTGCTGAGCGTGGGGATGCTGGCGGCCATCATCGTGTCCGTGCTGTTCTCCCGCGCCCGGTCCAAGTACATGATCGAGGTGGGGCAGGAGATCATCTACGCCATCCGGAAGGATTTGTTCGAGCACCTGCAAAAGCTGCCCTTCCAGTTCTACGATGACCGGCCCCACGGCAAGATTCTCACCCGCGTCATCAACTATGTCAACTCCGTGTCCGACGCCCTTTCCAACGGCATCATCAACTTCGTGCTGGAAATTTTCAACCTGGTGCTCATCGCCATCTTCATGTTCATCTGCGACGTGCGGCTGTCCCTGGTGGTCATCGCCGGCGTGCCGCTGCTGGTGGTGGTGGTGATGCTTGTGAAGCCCGCCCAACGCCGGGCATGGCAGGCCAATTCCAACAAGAACTCCAACCTGAACGCCTACCTCCACGAGAGCCTGGACGGCATGAAGATCACCCAGGCCTTCGTGCGGGAGGAGGAAAACGCGAAGATCTACGAGCGCCTGAACACCGCCGCCGTGAAGACCTGGATGAAGGCCCAGTACACCTCCAACCTGATCTGGCTGTCGGTGGACAACATCTCCACCTGGGTGGTGGGGGCCATGTACATCGTGGGCCTGGTGATGCTGGGGCCCGCCATGCAGATCGGTACGATCATCGCCATTTCCAGCTATGCCTGGCGGTTCTGGCAGCCGATCCTGAGCCTCTCCAACCTGTACAACACCTTCATCAACGCGGTGGCCTATCTGGAGCGCATCTTCGAGATGATCGACGAGCCCGTGACCGTGGACGACGTGCCCGGCGCGGTGGACCTGCCGCCCATCCAGGGCCGGGTGACTTTCGAGGACGTGACCTTCTCCTACGACGGCAAAGTCAACGTGCTAGAGCATTTTAATCTGGACGTGCAGCCCGGGGAATCCATCGCTCTGGTGGGCCCCACCGGCGCGGGCAAGACCACGGTGGTCAACCTGATCTCCCGGTTCTACAACATCAACGAGGGCCGGCTGCTGCTGGACGGCCACGATATCTCTCAGGTGACGCTGCACTCCCTGCGCTCCCAGATGGGCATCATGCTGCAGGACAGCTTCATCTTTTCCGGCACCATTATGGACAACATCCGCTACGGCCGGCTGGACGCCACCGACGAGGAAGTCATGGCCGCTGCCAAGACCGTGTGTGCCCACGAGTTCATCAGCCAGATGGAGGATGGCTATTTCACCCAGGTGAACGAGCGGGGCTCCCGTCTGTCCCAGGGCCAGCGGCAGCTGGTGGCTTTTGCCCGCACGCTGCTGTCCGATCCCAAAATCCTGGTGCTGGACGAGGCGACCTCTTCCATCGACGCCAAGACCGAGCGCATGGTGCAGCAGGGCCTGGAGGCCCTCTTGAAGGGCCGCACCTCCTTTGTCATCGCCCACCGGCTGTCCACCATCAAGAACTCCGACCGCATCCTGTTTATTTCCGATAAGGGCATCGCCGAGGCCGGCAAGCACGACGAGCTGTTGGCCAGGAAGGGGAAATATTACCACCTCTACACCGCCCAGGTGGAGGATTGATGCCCCGCCACATCCCTTAAACAATCTCTCACCCCACGAAATCTCTCCCTGCAAAGGGAGAGATTTCTGCGCGTGGGGACAAAAAGCCTATCAAGCAAAGCCCCATGGACAGGCATTCCCTTTTAGCTTTGACAATTCCCGCCAAACAGGGCTTCCTTTCTTTGCTTGCTCTCTCCCCTTCGGGAGGAGAGCAGCTTATCCATAAATCGCCCCTGCCCTTTAGCTTTGACAATTGCCGCTAAACAGGGATTCCTTTTTCTGCTTCCTCTCCCCCCATCGGGGGGAGAGGAAGCTATCCATAAATCGCACCGCCCTTTAGCTTTGACAATTCCCCCTAAACGGGGTATACTATTTCAAAGGAATGGGCACTGTAGTTGCGGGAGGGATTCTATTGACCGTAGTTGAGATCGCGGGGCTGCGCTTCGGTGAGGGCATGCCGAAGATCTGCGTGCCCCTGATAGGCAGAGGCAGCCCGGCGCTTTTGCACGAGGCGCTGTCCGTCCGGGACCTGCCGGCGGACCTGTTCGAGTGGCGGGCGGATTTTTTCTTCGGCGGCTTCGAGCTGGGCATGCGCGCCCTGCATGAGAGCCGATTGGGCAAGCCCCTGCTGTGTACGCTGCGCACCGAACGCGAGGGCGGACAGGCGGCGCTGTTGCCCGAGGAATATGAGGCAAAACTCACCCGGCTGTTGGATGTGGGCGGCTTCGAGTTGCTGGATATCGAGCTTTCCTGCGGGGAGGAGCGGGTGACCCGGCTGGTGGAAAAGGCCAAAGCAAAGGGGATTGGCGTGGTGCTGTCCAGCCACGATTTCCTTGATACGCCGCCGGAAGAGGAGATTTACCAGACCCTGGTGCGGATGCACCGGCTGGGCGGCGACCTGCCCAAGGTGGCGGTGACGCCCCGGGAGCCCCGGGACGTGCTGGCCCTGCTTGCGGCGACGCTGCGGGCCCACGACGCCTTCGGGCCGGTCATCACCATGGCCATGGGGGAGATGGGCAAGCTCACCCGGGTCAGCGGGCAGGTGTTCGGCTCCTGCGTGACCTTCGGGGCCGGGGCGGGGGCTTCTGCGCCGGGGCAGATCAATGCGGAGGACCTCCGGGCGATTTTGGAAGATCTTGCGCCGGTATAGGCGATTCGGGGAGCATCAAGCGGGAGGAGGCTGCAACTATGCCGAAGGACGATAAAAACAACAATTCCATTGACGAGCTGCTGGATTCCATGTTCCGGGGCGGGCGGTTGAATCTGCGGGGCGCACAGCCGGAGCAGGCCGCCGGGGGGAAAGCCCTGGCCCGGGATGCGGAGCGCATGGCCCGGGAGGCCGAGGCGGAGCTGGACGCCATGCGGGCCCGGCTGAAAAAGGGCGGGATCGGCGAAAGCACCGTGCAGAACGCCGGGCCGGGCGAAAAGCTGGCGGAGGCCTTCGACAGCGCCCGCCGGGAGACCGGGGAGAAGGTGCTGGGACAGGATGCCTTTCTGGACGCATTGACCCTGGCGCTGAAGCGGCCCTTTGTGGTGGGCCGGGATGACGCCCTGCCCTTGGGGCGCATCGCGGTGCTGGGGAAGCAGGGCACCGGTCGCCATACGGCGCTGGAGGTCTTGACAACCGCGCTGGGGCGCAGGGGTGTGCTGAAAAGCCCCAAGCTGGTAACGGTGGATCTGGCCCGATACAGCGACAGCGCGGGGCAGAAGCTCTTTTTGCAGGACCTCTATGCGGCGGTGAAGGCGGGGGCCAGCGGGCTGGTGTTCGAGCGCTTCGAGGCGGCGGGCCCGGCGGTGCGGTCGCTGCTGAGCCAGCTGTTCCGCACGGGGCGGTGCTCTCTGCCCGGGCGGTATGTGGAGCAAAAGGGCATCCTGGTGGATGTGGGCAATGCCCTTGCGCCTGCCGCCATTTCGGAAATTTCCGCAGCGGGCCGGTATTTGATCCTCCTCTCCCAGGAAGACCCGGCGTCCATTGGGGGACGATTGGGCACGGCCTTTCTGGCAAGTCTGGACGATGTGTGCGCCACGGCGGATTTCACCCCGGAGGCCCTGCTGGCCATCGCCAAAAAGGAGCTGGGGGAGCAGTGCGTGAAGGCCCGGAAGCAGCTGAAATTCACCCTTTCCTATGACGCTTCCGCGGCGGAGGCCCTGGCTGCCTGCTTCACCGCCGCCCAGGGTGCGGGCGCGCTGGAGGCGGAGGCCGAGAAGCTCTACCGGGCCTTGAGCGAGGAAAAGCTGCGGCGGGGGCTGGGGGCGCTCTCCGGGAAAGTCACCGGGGAGGGCGGCGTGCTCACCGCCCGACTGGAGCTGCCCGACGGGCCCCTCACGGTGCGGGCCGAGGTCGGGAAGGATCAGGCCGCCCGGGAAGAAGCCCTCCGCGCCGTGAAGCAGGAGCTGGACGAGATCGTGGGCCTTCAAGAAGTGAAGGAATACGTGCTCTCGCTGGAGGACAATTTCGCCATCCAGCAGATGCGGGCGGCCAAGGGCTTCAAGGCGGAAGCGCCCTCCATGCACATGATCTTCACCGGCAATCCCGGCACGGGCAAGACCACGGTGGCCCGGCTGGTCGCCAAGTACTTAAAGGCCATCGGCGTGCTCACCGGCGGCCAGCTGGTGGAGGTCACCCGGGCCGACCTGGTGGGGCGGTACGTGGGCCACACCGCGCCCCTCACACGCCAGGCTATCGAATCCGCCCTGGGCGGCGTGCTGTTCATCGACGAGGCATATTCTCTCTATCGCGGCAAGGACGACAGCTTCGGGCTGGAGGCCATCGACACGCTGGTGAAGGGGATGGAAGACCACCGGGACCGGCTGGTGGTGATCCTCGCCGGGTACACCTATGAGATGGAAGAATTCCTCACGGCCAATTCCGGCCTCAAATCCCGATTCCCCAACGTGATCGAGTTTCCGGATTACACGGCCCAGGAGCTGCTGGAGATCACCCAAAGCATCGTGCGGGGCAAGGGCTACCGTCTGGCGGAGGACTGCGACGGGCCGCTGCTGGCCTATTACCAGCGCCAGCAGACCCAGGGCGATCCCCGCACCTCCGGCAACGGCCGCATGGCCCGGAACAAGGTGGAGGAGGCCATCCTGAACTGCTCTCGGCGGAATCTTCCGCTGCCGGAAAAGGAGCGCGATCTGGAGCTGCTGCTGCCGGAGGATTTCTCTCTGGATTGATCCTGCAATCGACCGCAAAAAGAATCTCCCCTCACTTTCCGCGAGGGGAGTTTTTTGTGTCACGCCTTTTCCAGAATTTTCACGATCTCGCCGATGAACATCCGGTGCAGGTCCCGCTGGGGATAGACCTTCTCCAGCGTGTCGGGATCGGTGAAATTCTCCGCCGCCAGATCCTGATGGTACAGCTTCTTGCAGATAAACACCAGCCGTGCCTGCGCGTAATAGGGCGCGGCCTCGTCGAAGCAGGGAGTGAGGCCGGTGGCCTTTTCCTTGTCGGTATCCCGGCCGGACTTGGTGCCGCACAGGTTCAGCGCCGGGCGAAAACTCTCATCGAAAACACACAGGGAGTAGTAATCGTTTTTCTCCACAAAGCCGAAGGTGTACCGCTGGGGCCGCACATAGATAGTGGAAACATATTTGCCCCAAAGCTCCCCAAAGCCGCCCCAGCTGGCGGTCATGGTGTTGTGATAGGCTTCCGTCCCGGCGGTGATCAGCATCCAGTCCCGGTTCACCAGCTTCATCAGATTGTCCTTCACTTCTTCCGGCTTGATCTCTCGAAATGCCATACGCATCTTCCTTTCGCCTGCGGCTGCCGCCGCGGATCTTATAGGAAAATTCTACCATGCCCGGCGGCGGTTTGCAATCCTTTTTTCAGTTGATTCTCCGACCGCTTTCGCGAAGAAAACAGTTTACGGCCCGGCAAAAAACAGGTATAATAGTCCCGAAAGGACTGATCGTATGCCCAAGGTATTGGAAGTCTGCATCGACAGCGTGGAATCCGCGGAGGAGGCCGCCCGGGGCGGCGCCACCCGGCTGGAGCTGTGCGCAAATCTGGTGATCGGCGGCACCACGCCCAGCCTGTCCCTGCTGAAAGCGATGAAGCGTGCTACCGGTCTGCCGGTGCACTGCCTGCTGCGGCCCCGGTTCGGGGATTTTCTCTACACGGAGCAGGAATTCTCCCTGCTGCTGGAGGACGGCGAAGCCCTGCTGGCGGCGGGCGCAAACGCTCTGGTGTGCGGCTGCCTCACGCCCGCAGGGGCGCTGGACCGTCCCCGCATGGTGCGGCTGATTGCCCTCTGCCGTCGGTACGGGGCCAGGTTCACCCTGCACCGGGCTTTCGATCTCTGCCGCGATCCCATGGAGGCGCTGGCGGTCTGCCAAGCCCTGGGGGTGGATAGTATCCTCACCTCGGGCCAGGCGGAGACCTGCCTGGCGGGGCGCACCGTGCTCCGGGCGCTGATTTCCGCAGCAGGCCCGGTGGAGATCATGATCGGCGCCGGGGTGGACGCCGCCGCCATCCGGCAGCTCCGGGCGGAAATCCCCGGGGCGGAGGCTTTCCACATGAGCGGCAAGCGGGTGGTGCCAAGCGGGATGCGCTTCCGCCGGGCGGGCGTGCCCATGGGCCTGCCGGGGATGAGCGAATACGAGATTTACAGGACGGACGGGGACAAGGTCGCCGCCGCCCGAAAGGAGCTTTTTGGGGCATGAATTTTTTGGAGGCGCTGGACAAGCTGAGCGCGAAGCTCTGGGACAGGCGGCGGGCGCTGCCGGGAACGGCAGAAGCCCAGCAGGTGCTGGATACACTAGCCGGCGAGGAGCGCACCTATCTGCGGTACGTGCTGGCCACGGTACCGGCGGGGGACATCACCGAGTACGGCGCGGGATTCTTCTTAAAACTCCTGCGGCAGGCGCTGGCCGCCCGGCGGGATTTCGGCTGGTGCGCCGCCCTGCCGGAGCGGGACTTCCTGCTGTATGTGCTGTATCCCCGCATCAACGACGAGGAGCTTTCCGATTGCCGGGAGCTTTTCCGCCAGGCGCTGGAGCCCCGGGTGCGTGGGCGCTCTCTCGGCGCGGCGATTTTGGAAGTCAACCGCTGGTGCGCGGAGCAGGTGACCTACCGCTCCACCGACGAACGCACCGCCTCGGTGCTGGACGTGTACCGGCGGGGTTTCGGCCGCTGCGGGGAGGAATCGGCCTTCGCGGTTACCGCCCTGCGCAGCGTGGGGATCTGCGCCCGGCAGGTGTACTGCCCCTGGTGGTCCCACTGCGACGACAATCACGCCTGGGTGGAGGCTTTTGACGGGAAAGATTGGCGTTATTTCGGCGCCTGCGAGCCGGAGCCCACGCTGGACCGGGGATGGTTCACCCAGGCGGCCAGCCGGGCGATGCTCATCCACACCCGCACATTTTTGCCCGAGGATGGGGAGGCGGAGGCCCTTCTGTTTCCTGAGGCGGCAGAAGAAGACCGCTTCACCGTGGATGGCGTGCGATTTTCCCTCCGCACCGCCCGGTACGCAGAAACCCGCCCGGTGACGGTGACCGTGCTGAGTGAAACCGGCCAGCCGGTGCCCAATGCGCGGGTGATTTTTTCCGTGCTCAACATGGGCGGGTATCTGCCCATTGGGGAGAAGACCACCGGCGCGGCGGGCAAAGTCTCTTTGCGGCTGGGATCCGGAGATGTAAAGATAACTTGCTTTACAGACAACAAATGCAGTGGAGAAGGGCTTTTCAGTACCGTAAAGGATGATAACTTTACACTTCGATTGACCCAAGAAGCAGACACGGAAAGAGATTTTCTCTTTTCCGCCCCAACAGGAAACGGGGCCTTTCCGCTGCCCCTGGCGAAGGAGGCCAAAGCGCTGCGGCGGGTGCAATTGGCACAGGCGGCGGCTTGCCGGGCGGCAAGGCCGAAAATCGAATGCCCGGCGCTTTCCGCCAAACAGGCGCGCATCTTTGCCGCGCTGCCGGAGAAAGACCGTGCCGGAGGGCCGGACCCAGCCGTCCTTGCAGACGGCGAGGCGGCTTTCCGGTTTGAGGCCGGGCTGCCTGCCCAGGTCTTCGAGGAGGCCATGCTTTCGCCCCGTATCGGCAAGGAACCCCTGCGGCCCTGGCGGCGGGCGGTGCAGGCAGCGTTGGGCGAGGGCCTTTGCGCAGAGTTTGCCCAGCAGCCGGAAATGGCGTGGCCCTGGGTGCAGGCGCACTTTGTGCCTCTGTCCGGGAGGTTTGCGCCGGCGGCGTCGCCGGTGGCCACCCTTGCCCTGGGTGCCGGGAGCGAGGCGTCGCTGGATATCCTGCTCTGTGCGGCGCTGCGGTGCGCGGGCGTGGCGGCCCGGCTTTCGCCCGACACCGGCGAGCCGGAATTCTGGCGGGCAGGGGCCTACCGCCCGGCAAAAGATACCGGCCCAAGGGGGCAGCTCACCGTGCAGGCGCCGGACAGGCCGGTGACGGTTTCCCGGGTGGAGGAGCATGAAAAAGTGCTGTTCACGGTGCCCGCCGGGCAGGAGACGGAACTGCGCCTGCCACCGGGGCGCTATCGGCTGCTGACCGCCACCCGCCTGCCCTCGGGGGACCAGCTGGCGCGGGAGCAAACCTGCACGCTGGCGGCGGGGCAAGAGCGAAGCGTCACCCTCAAGGGCCGGGAGGCCGCACCCGAAGACCTGCTGACCCGCTACCCGCTGCCCCCGTTCTCCTTGGGAACGGAGGCGGGAAAATGGATTTCCAGCCGGGAGGCGGTGGACGGAAAGGCGCTGGTCTGCTGGCTGGAGCCGGGCCGGGAGCCCACGGAGCATCTGCTGGGCGAGCTGGCGGCGGCCGGGGAGAAGATCGCCTGCCCGGTGCATTTTGTGGTGCCGGATCGGGCGGCCCAGGACGATCCCACTCTGCGCCGGGCGATGGCGGCGCTGCCGGACGCCCGCCTGTGGCTGGGGGATTTTCAGGACGCGGCGGAGGAGCTGGCCCGGCGGGTATTCACAGAGCCCGGGCGGCTGCCGCTTTCGCTGCTGTGCGACGGGCCGGAAACCTGCGCGTACAGCTGCGCCGGCTACAACGTGGGCGCGGCGGAACTGATTGCCAGCGTTTTGAACGTGCTGTGACCTGAGCAAAGGAGGGCTGTATGGCGCGAGACATTTTTTCCATGCCGTTTGCGGAGGTATATCCGCTGCTGGTGAACAAGGCCCTGCGCAAGGGGCGCACCCAGGCGGAGGTGGATGAGATCATCTGCTGGCTCACCGGGTATGATCGGGCGGGGCTGCAAGCTCAGTTGGATCGAAAGGTAACCTACCGCGCCTTCTTTGACGAAGCGCCCGGGATGAACCCCAACAGCGGGCTGGTCAAAGGCGTGGTGTGCGGCGTGCGGGTGGAGACGATCGAAGACCCGCTGATGCGGAAGATCCGGATTTTGGACAAGCTCATCGACGAGCTGGCCCGGGGCAGGCAAATGGAAAAGATCCTGCGCAGCAGCGAAACGGCGGCAAAGGACGGAGAGGAGAACCCATGAGCAGGGGAAAGAGCTGGAAAAGAGGATGGGCGGCCGCGCTGGCGGCGGGGCTGGTGCTGCTGGGCGGATGCGCCGGCGCACCGGCGGAAAGCGCCCCGCCGGAGGCGGAGCCCTATAGGGTGCAGAACGATGGCCGGGAGGCCCGCCTGGTGCTGGGTTTTATCGCCGACGGCAGCCCGCGGGCGGAAGTCCTCGCGGAGATCGGCGAAAAATACACAGCGGAATATCCCCACACCCAGATCGCGGTGGAATCCTTTGATTCCTTTGCGGAGCTGGACAGCGCGGCCCGGCAGGGCAGGGTGGATATCCTGGAGGTGCCGGGCGGCCGGCAGGCGGAGCTGGTAGAAGACGGCGTGCTGCTGGACTTTTCCGAAGCCCTCTTTGGCTGGGAGGAATACGCCGCGCTGACCCCTGCGGCCAAGATGACAGCGGGCTCCATGGGCAAGGGGAAAGCCTATCTGCTCATGGAGGATTTCCGGCAGCTGCGGCTCTATTATCGGGCGGATTGGGTCGCCGCCTACAACGAGGGCCTGACCACCGGGCAGGCGTACTGCAACACCTGGGGGCAGATTCTGGGCGGCGTCGCCGCCGACGGCACGGCCATTCCCGGCACCAGCGAAAAGCTGGGGAGCCGGGGCAAGCTGGCCTTTGCCGGGAAAGAAGAACTCATGCGGCTGTTTGATCTCTTCCTCTGGAGCGCCGTGGGCCGGGATCAGCTGGAGGACCCTGCATTTGGGTATGCAGCGGGGGAGGGCTCCGTCTTCCAGCTGGAAAACGCTGCGGCCGGCGCGGAGCAATTTGCCCAGATGATGACGGACGCTGCCCTGCCCGGCGTGCTGGATTTTACCCAGGAGCAGGCGGTGGACGCCTTTGTCTCCGGGAAGGCTGGGCTGCTGCTGGCGGGCCGGGAGGCGGCGGAGACTCTTGCGGATTCCATGGCGCCGGACACCTGGGCAGCCCTGCCCGTGCCCAGAGGACTGAACGGCACGGCGGTGTTTTCCGGCGAATACACCGGGTGGGGCATCCGCGCCGGAACTCAGGCCCCGGAGATCGCCGAGCACTTCCTGCTGTTTCTTTCCGACAGCGACAACAATCCCCATTACGCGGTCACCTGCGGCACCCTGCCCATCCACATGGATGCGGGAAATCGGGAGCCCGCGCTGTACAACAGCCTGATCGCCACGGACCTGGGGATGCTGGAGCACACGAACCGGTATCAGTACGCCCAGTCGCCCTTCGAGGCGGAGCCCGCGACCTCCGCCGCCTGGGAGGCCGTGCGGGACTACGCCCAGGGCGGGTGCTCCACGGCGGAACTGCTGGCTGCGCTGGATGGGCTGTACGCGGGCGAAAGCCCCCACTGATCGGCACGCCCGCCCCGGGCCCCAGCCCAGCGCGCTTCGCGCGCTGCCCGTCGGCCTCCCCACGGGGGAGGCCGACGCCCTCCCGAAGGGAGGGCGGCAGGGGCCGTCTACCGGCACCGCCTTGACGGCCGGGGCAGAATGGTATACAATAAGTTCATTGGACGATACTAGCAGCAGAGGAAAAACCCAGAGGTGAGGCGCATGGCGGAGAAAAAACAGAGCTTTATGGTGGGCGCGGCGATCCTGACGGTCTCCACGCTGGTGGTCAAGCTGCTGGGGCTGCTGTTCTCCGTGCCGCTGGCCAATTTCATCAGCGAGGCGGGAATGTCCTACTTCTACACCGCCTACGATATTTTCGCCATCTTCCTGATGCTCTCCACGGCAGGACTGCCCATCGCAGTGTCCCGCATGGTGGGCACGGCCTGTTCCCAGGGCAGGCAGAAGGAGGCCGACCGGGTCTTTTCGGTGGCCTTCTGGCTGTTTTTCGGATTGGGGCTTGCGGGCTGTCTGGTGATGTTCTTCTTCTCCCGTCCCATCGCCCGGCTGATGGGCAATCCCGGCGCTGCCCACGCGATCATGGCGCTGTCGCCCACGCTGTTCTTCATCTCCATCATGTCTGCCCTGCGGGGGTATTTCCAGGGCCGCTCCAATATGGTGCCCACGGCGGTCTCCCAGACCATCGAGGCCGTCACCAAGGTGATCATCGGCGTGGGCCTGGCCCTCTATATGATCTCCCGGTACGATTCCGACGCCTGGGCCGCAGTGGGGGCCATCGTGGGCGTGTCCATCAGTGCGGGGCTGGGGACGATCTATCTCACGGCCTATAAGCTCCGGCAGAACCGGCGGGACCGCCAGCGGGAGCAGAGCGGGGAAGCGCCGGAATTTGCGGTAGATTTGGGCGTCAGCCGCCGGGAGATGCTCACCAGCCTGATCCGCTTCGCCGTGCCCATCACCCTGGGCTCCTGCTTTCTGAGCCTGCTGGACACGGTGGATGCCGCCATTTTGATGGAGCGCCTGCAAAACGCCGCCGGCATGACCCTGCTACAGGCGGAATCCCTGCGGGGCGTGCTGGGCCACGCCCGGAAATTTTTCGATCTCCCCGGGGCTTTCGTCATCCCCATCTCCACCAGCCTGCTGCCCGCCCTTTCCGGCGCGCTGGGTGCGGGGGATTCCAAATCCGCCGAACGGATCGGGGCCCTCTCTCTGCAGGTGACATTGCTTATCGCCGTGCCCGCCGCCGTGGGGATGAGCCTCTTTGCCCAGCCCATCTGCGGGCTGCTGCTGGCTGGGCGGCCCTCCACCGCCGCGTCCACCGCGCCGCTGCTGGCCATGCTGGGCCCGGCCATCGCCTTTAACGGCACGCTCTACACCACCAACGCCATTTTGCAGGCGTACGGCCACCCGGTGATCCCGGTGCGGAACATGGCCATCGGCGGCCTGGCGAAGCTGCTGATCTCCTACCTGCTCATCGGCGTGCCCCAGATCAACGTGATGGGCTCGGCCATCAGCACCGTGGCGTCCTATGGCCTCATCATGGTCTTGAATTTCATCTCCGTCCACCGGGTGGCGGCGGGCTTCTCCAGCGCCATGCGTTCCGTCCCGGCGATCTTGCTCTCCGCCGGGGTGATGGGTGCGGTCTCCTTCGGCCTGTATAAGCTGCTGTGCATGGCGATCTCCCCAAGGCTGGCGGTGCTGCCCGCCATCCTCTTGGCGGTGGCGGTATACGCCCTGTGCGCTGTGCGGACGAAAGCCATCACCTACGAGCTGGTCACCATGCTGCCCAAGGGCGACCGTCTGGCCCGGCTGCTGCGGGTGAGGGAAAGCTGAATCCGCCCACCATCAAACAACAAAAGGCTCCTCTTTATCAGAGGAGCCCTTTCGTTTTCTGCTGCTTTTTCACGGCCACGCCCGGATAAATCCTGCGATCTTCTCCGCCGTTTCATGCACCGTCATGCCGGTGTTGTCCACGTAAAGCTGGAACTTTCCCCGGTTTTTCCGGTACCAGTTGAGATACTCGATCTGGCTTTGGATAAACGCCTCGTCGCCGCACATCCGCTCCGCCGGCCTTGCCTTCAATCGCCGGGCGACCGCCTCGTCGGAGCA
The DNA here is from genome assembly GCA_947631855.1 of uncultured Clostridia bacterium. Classification (GTDB taxonomy): domain Bacteria; phylum Bacillota; class Clostridia; order Oscillospirales; family Acutalibacteraceae; genus Acutalibacter. The sequence continues at coordinate 20,326 of CANRMX010000026.1, forward strand.
GGTGAGGGCAATAAACACCGTGGACGTGATCTTTTCCGGCAGCCGGATGTTCGCATAAAAATCCATGGGATTCAGGCAGGTGGAAAACAGCAGATCCCGTCCCTCTGCCCGCCGGACGGCTTCCGCCAGGCAGTCGTCGTTAAACGCGTCCTTTTTCTCCATGCCGTAGTCCCACCAGTTGATCCCCACCTCGTCGGTGTCGATGCAGGCGAATCCGGGCAGCAGCCGCCGCTCCAGGATCGCGTCCTTGAGGGTGGATTTTCCCACGCCGCAGGCCGCGGACAATACCACTAATCGCATAAAAAGCTCCTTATTTTTTTCGATCAATCCCGCACCGCCGCATGGCTGCGGCCCCGCTCGTCCCGGGTGATCTCGATCCGGCAGGGGATGCGGGTCTTGAGTTCCGACACGTGGGAGATGATCCCCACCAGCCGCCCGCCGCCCCGCAGCATGGCCAGGGCTTTCATGGCGGTATCCAGCGTTTCCGTATCCAGAGAGCCGAAGCCCTCGTCGATGAAAAGCGACCCCAGCTCCACCGCGCCGGAGCTGTTCTGCACCACTTCCGAAAGCCCCAGCGCCAGGGACAGGGATGCCAAAAACTGTTCGCCGCCGGACAGGGTCTCGATGCTCCTGGGCAGCATGGAGTCGCCGTCCAGCACCTCCAGGTCCAGCCCCGATTGCGCCCGCCCGCCCTTGGGGCCCTCCATTAGGCGCAGGGCGTACCGGCCCCGGCTCAGCACGGAGAAATACCGGTTTGCACAGGCCAGCACCTCGTCCAGCATGATGCTCAGCACGTATTGCAGGATGGGCAGCTTCATGGGATTTTTCCCCACCATGGCCTCCGCCAGCCGGTTGGTGCGCCGGTACAGCAGCTCCTTCTCGTCGAAGGCACTGCCGATGCGCTCCACGGTTTCCAGCGTCTGCCGGAGGGAAGCGGCGGCGGTGAGGGCCTTGCCGGTCTCCTCGGTGAGGGCCATGGCCTGCTTGCGGCAGGATTCCGCCTGTGCCCGCAGCTCCTCCAGCGGCGGGAAGGGCCGGTCGGGCTGGGCGGCTTCGGCCAATTGTCCGGTGGCTTTTTCCAGGGCGGCCGCCGCCAATTGCAGCGCCGTGTCCGCCCGTTCCAGTTCGTTTTCCAGCTGCTGGGCGGCCTGGGTCAGCGCCTCGGCCTCCTGTTCCATCTGCTGTCTCCGGGCGATGAGTCCCGCCACCGCCTTGTCCAGCGCCTCCGGGGATTCCCCGCCGCTCTCCCGGGCCAGCTCGTCCGCGCTGCGGGTGAGCTCCGCCGCACCGGCCTCCAGCGCGGAGAGATTCTGCCGCTCCCGGCTCTTCTCCTCGGTGAGGGCCTGCCACTGGGCGTTCAGGGCGTCCAACCGCTGTTGGGCCTTGGGCAGGAGGGCGGCGTTCTTTTCCGTCTCGGTGAGCTTCGCCTGCAATTCCTCCAGACTGCGGGCGGCCTCCTCCCGGGAGACGCCCAGCTTGCCGCAGAGGGCCTGCTGCTCCTCCAGGGCGGCGTCGTGCCGGGCAGATTCCCGGGAAGCGGCCTGGCTGGCCGCCATGGCCTCCAGCGCTTTCTGCCGGGCTTCTTTTTCGCTGGCCCGCAAGGCATCCAATTCCCCGGCGTCCAGCACGGCTTCCTGGCCCTGGGCCGGGGCGGGATGCTCCGTGCTGCCGCAGACCGGGCAGGGCTCGCCGGGCCGCAGGCCGTGGGCCAGCCCCAGCGCGGCGTTCCGCCGGAGGATTGCCTCCTGCCGGGAGAGCCGCAGGGAAAGGGTCTCCTGGGTGAGGCGGGCCTGCTCGGCCTCCCGCCGGGCTTTTTCAAATTCTTTCAGCGCCTGCGCCGCCGCCAGACGGCGCTTCTCCAGCTCATCCAGCGCTTTCAGTGTTTCATTCAGTTCGCTCTGTTCTTTCAGCAGCTGTGGCAGCGCGTTGGCCGCCTGCTGGGCCTGCTGCACAAAGGCCGCGCCCTTCTTCACCCGCAGGCCGATCTCCTCTTCCTGCCGGTCAAATTCCGCCAGCTTTTGCCGCAGCTTCTCCGCTTCTGCCTGGGCGGCCTTTGCTTTCTCCCGGGCCGATTCCGCCCGCTGCAGCGCGGCTTTCCGCTCCGTCAGCCGTGCGGCCTCCTGGGCGGCTTTCACCCCTTCTTCCCGGAGCTTCTGCGCCCGTTCCCGCTGCGCAAAAGCGGCGGGCGCTTGCTTTTGCAGCGCTGCAAGCCGTTCCTGGGCCGCCCGATGGGCCTCCTGGGCCTGCTTCTTTTCCGCAGTGAGCCGGGCAAAAGTCTCCGCGGCCTGTAATGTCTGTCCGGTCTGCTGGGCAAGGGCCTGCATGGCGTCGCTCTCTTTTCGCAGCTGGATTTCCCGCTGGGCGGCGGCTTCCCACAAGGCCCGCAGCGCCCCAGGGGATTCCGCCCCCTCCTTTTGCAGCAGGGAGCCCCGCCGGGCCTCCAATTCCCGCAGCTCCGCTTCCAATCCCTTGGCCCGATTGTTGAACCGCTCGGTGAGCTCCTTCCACTTCTCGGCGGCGAACAGGGTGCGGAGCATCTCGCCCTTTTCCCGGGAATTGGCCCGCAGCAGCCGCAGGAAATCCCCTTGGGGCAGGACGATCACCTGGGAGAACTGCTCCGCCGTCAGGTGCAGCAGCTTCTCCGCATAGGCTCGCACGGCGCTGTCGCTGCCGGATTCCGCCAGGGCCCATTCGCCGTCTTTCCAAGCGTAGCAGGTGTGGGATTCCCGAGGCTCGGTGCGGTCCTTCCCACGGAGGCTGTGGATGTACCGGGTGCGCCGGAACCGATAGGTCGTGCCGCCCAGCGAAAAATCGAACTCCACCAGCGTCTGCACCTCGTCGCCCGCGCCCATGTGCCGCATGGCAGGAAAGTCCCGGCGGCCGCCGGTGGCCCGGCCGTAGAGCGCAAAGCTCATGGCGTCCAGGATGGAGGTCTTGCCGCCGCCCGTGGGCCCGGAGATCAGGAACAGCCCTGCCTCGTCGAACCGGGTGAAGTCGATCTCCACCGGCTCCAGATACGGCCCGAAGGCCTGCAATTTTAGCCGCAGCGGCTTCATACCTCCACCTCCTCCAGCACTTGGTGGAACAGCTCCCTGTCCGCCTCCTCCGGCTCAAAGCCGCACACGTCCCGGCAGAAAGCCCCGAAAACGGTGGGCTCGTTCTGGCCCTTGAGCCGGGCGGCCCGCTGGCCCGAAGCCCCTGCCGCCGCCCAGGGATTGGACACGGACAGCAGGTTGGGATAGAAGGGCCGCAGCCGCTGGGCGGCCATGAGCACCGGGGCCTCATCGGTGAGCACCAGCTCGATATAGTCTTCGGTGGGATTTTCCTCTCCCGCCCGCAGCAGATCGTCGAAAAGTCCCTCCACCCGCCGCACGTCCCGTTTGGGCGGGATGGGCACGGTCTCGGCGGCGACCGTATTGTTTTCCACAGTGAGCACGCACCAGCTCTTGCGCTGATGCTGCTCATCCACGCTGTATTTCAGGGGCGAGCCGCTGTACCGGGCGTTGGGCCCGGCCTGCTGGGGCCCGTGGAGGTGCCCCAAAGCCACGTAATCGAAAGGCGCGAACAGGCTGGGGGGGATCTCGCCCGCGCCGCCCACAAACAGCCCGCTTTCCGAATCGGAGGAGACGCTGCCCGCCGCGAAGCAGTGGGCCAGCAGGATGTGGACGGCCTCGGGGTCGAACAGCGGCACCAGCCTTTCGATCAGCTTCCCCATGCAGGCGGATTCTCCCCGCAGCGTCTCGTCCCCCAGGAATTCCCGGGCCGCCGCCGCATCGAAGTAGGGCAGGGGGAAAAGCTGCACCTTTTGCGTGCCCTCCGTCAGCACCACCGGGGAGAAGGCGTCTCCCAATTCCGTGGCAAAGTACACGCCGCTCTCCCGCAGCAGGCTTTTGAGCAGTACCATGCGCCGGGCGCCGTCGTGGTTCCCCGCGATGGCGCAGACCTTCACGCCCAGCTCCAGCAGCCGGGCCAGGGTCTCGTCGAACAGCTGGATGGCCTCGGGGGAGGCGATCTGCCGGTCATAGACGTCGCCGGAAAGCAGCACGCAGGCCGGCTTCTCCCGCTCCACGGCGGGGAGAAAGACCTGCCGGAGGAAGTGCCGCTGATCGTCCAAAAGGCTGCGGCCGTAGAGCATCCGGCCCAGGTGCCAGTCGGAAGTGTGGAAGAGCTTCATGGGATCACCCGCTTTCATAAAATCGCCGTCAGGAAACGGTAAGGAAAGTTTAGAAAAAAGTTCTTTCATTTTCCGCGCGGAAATAGTATACTAAACGTAAAGCGCGTCAAGCGATGAAAGGGTATCCCTATTTTACCATAGATCAGCCGCCGGGGCAAGCCCGGTGGAAGAAGGACGGTTTTGCCTGTGAAACGGATCAAAAAGCTGCTGGCCCTGCTGCTGTCTGCGGTGCTGGCCATGGCGCTGGCCACCTCTGCGGCGGCGGAGGGCTTCACCTTCAACTGGGATTCGGACGACAATCCCGCGCCCCACTGCAAATCCCTGCTGCTGTACAATCTGGACACCGGCGCGGTGGTGTACGCCATGAATCCCGATGAGGAGCTGCCCATGGCGTCCCTCACCAAGATCATGTCCTATATCGTGGCCTATGAGACCATCCCCAATATCGAGACCACCCACATCACCATCCCGGAGAGCGTGGACTACGAGCTCTCCGGCACGGACAGCTCCGTGGCCAATTTCTCTGCCGGGGAGACCTTCACCGGGCTGCAGCTCTTAAACCTCATGATGATCCCTTCGGGCAACAACGCCGCCCTGGCCCTGGCCAAGTATGTGGATCAGCTCTATACCGACGGCGCCCTCACGCCGGAGGACGACTGGCGGCCCACGGCGGACCCGCAGGCGGCGGATTATTACGACGACTTCGACGCCACCGACTATTCGGATGCCAGCTACTTTGTCCACCTGATGAACGTGAAGGCCCAGCAATTGGGCTGCACCCACACCCATTTCACCAATCCCCACGGGCTGTACAATCCCGGCCACTACACCACCGCCCGGGAGATGGCCATCATCACCCAGCACGCCATGACCCTGCCCAGCTTCACGGAGATCACCGGCTCCACCTATTTTGAATACACCCCCCTGAACGATTCCACCGATGAGCGCACCGCCACCACCACCAACCGGATGCTCACCAATTCGCTGGACAACTACGGCGGGTATTATTACTACCAGTACGCCACCGGCATCAAGACCGGCTCGCTGGATGAATCCGGCTACTGCCTGGCGGCCTCGGCCTCGGCCTATGGGTACACCTATATCGCCATCTGTCTGGGCAGCCCCATGGTGGATGCAGACGGCAACAGCATCGTGGTCCACGGGGAGATGCTGGACGCCGCGTCCCTGTTCCGCTGGGCGCTGACCAGTCTGGAGAAGAAGACCCTGGCGGTGGAAGGGGACGTGCTCAGCTCCACGCCGCTGGAATACGCCTGGCAGAAGGACACCCTGCAATTGGTGGCCCAGGAGAACATCGCGGTGATGCTCCCCACCGATGTGGACCCCAGCAGCATTCTGGTGACGGCGGACGTGCCCGACAGCGTGGAAGCGCCCGTTGCCCGCGGGGATGCCATCGGGACGGCCAGCTTCACCTACGCCGGGGAAGTGATCGCCACGGTGCCGCTGGTGGCGGGAGAATCCGTGGAGCGCAGCGAGATCATCCGGCTGTGGGATCAGGGCAAGGATGTGCTGACGGCCCCCTGGTTTCTGGTGATCCTGGCGGTGATTGGCGGGCTGGTGCTGCTCTACATCCTGCTGATCTTGCTCTACCGCCGCAAGCAGCGTCAGCTGCGCAGGGTAAAGAAATACCGGGATATGTGATCAAAATACAAAACCCGCTTGCATCCGCAAATCAGCGGAAGCAGGCGGGTTCTTTTTTCTTTAATTCAGCGCACCGGGGGCCGAGCGGAACAGCCGCTCCATCTCCAGCAGCAGGCCCCGGTATTGGGGATCGTCCAGCGCGCCGCGGTCCATCAGGGCGCGCGCGCACCGCTGGGCCTTTTGCAGCACGGTGAGGTCGGTGGACATGTCGGCGATCTTCAAATGGGGCAAGCCGTGCTGTCTGGCCCCGAAGAAATCCCCGGGGCCCCTTAGCTTCAGATCGGCCTCGGCGATCTTGAATCCGTCGGCGGTGTCCCGGAACATCCGCAGGCGATTGACGGCTTCTTCGTTTTCCCCGTCGGTGATGAGGATGCAGGTGGATTTTACCTGTCCACGGCCCACCCGGCCCCGCAGCTGGTGCAGCTGGGAAAGCCCGTAGCGCTCGGCGTTTTCGATCACCATGATCACCGCGTTGGGCACGTCTACGCCCACCTCCACCACCGTGGTGGAGATCAATAGCTGCACCTCTCCCCGGGAGAAAGCGTCCATGGCGGCCTCTTTTTCTCCGGGCTTCATCCGCCCGTGGAGGGTGCACAGCCGCGCCTGGGGCAGCGCCTCCCGCACCAGCTTTTCGTAGGCCTCCACGCTCATCAGACCCGTTTCGTCCCCGTCGATGAGGGGACAGATCAAATACCCCTGCAAGCCCTGCTCCAAATGCTTCTGCACATAGGCGAAAGCCCGGCGGCGCTTCTCCGGGGTGATGAGATAGGTCTCGATCTTCTGCCTGCCCGGCGGCAGCTCGTCCAGAATGGAAATATCCAAATCGCCGTAGATCATCAGCGCCAGGGTGCGGGGGATGGGGGTGGCGCTCATCACCAGCAGGTGGGGGGAGTGGCCTTTCAGCTGCAAGGCGGAACGCTGATCCACCCCGAAGCGGTGCTGCTCGTCGGTGACCACCAGCCCCAGATTTTGAAAGCTCAGCCCTTCGTTGAGCAGGGCGTGGGTGCCGATGAGCAGGTCGATCTCCCCGGCCTCCAGCGCCGCGAACAGCTGCCTGCGCTGGGCGCCCTTCACCGAGCCCGTCAACAGCGCCACCCGGATGCCTGCCGGGGCCAGCATTTTGGAGAGGGTGGCATAGTGCTGGGCCGCCAAAATTTCCGTGGGGGCCATCAGCGCGGCCTGCCGGGGCCTGCCGTCGGCGCAGTCCCGGATCATGGCGTAGCACAGGGCCGCCGCCACGGCGGTCTTGCCGCTGCCCACGTCGCCCTGTATCAGCCGGTTCATGGGCGTTTTGCCCGCCATATCCCGAATGCACTCGCCGATGGCCCTGCGCTGTGCGCCGGTGAGGGCAAAGGGGAGGAGGTTGGCAAATTCCTCCGGAAACTGCCCGCTGACCGGGTGCATATTGCGTCCCCGCCGCCCGGACTTGATCCGCATCAGCCCCAGCTGCAGCACCAGAAATTCCTCGAAGATCAGCCGGTACCGGGCGGTCTGCAAGTCCTCCTCGCTCTGGGGAAAGTGGATGTGCTCCAGCGCGTAGCCCAAATGGCACAGCCGGAATTCTTCCCGCAGGGCAAGGGGCAGGGGATCGTTCACCGTCTCCGGCAGCAGCTTGAGGGCTTCGCCCACGGCGGCGGAGATCTGCCGGGAGGTAAGCCCCGCCGTGGCCGGATAGACCGGCGAAAGGGGCCGCACCTTGTCCACGGGCACGAACTGCGGGGAGAGCATTTCCCGGCGGGTGAGGTTGCCCTGCACCTTGCCCCGGAACACGTATTCCTGCCCGGCCTTGAGCAGGGTGGGGATGTATTTGTTGTTGAAGAAGGTCAGCTCCATGTCGTCCCGGCCGTCGGTAACTTTCACCTTATAGAGCAGCCGCCCGCCCCGAATGCGGTGTTCGGAGGGGGCGTTCACCACGGTGGCCCGCACGGCGCAGACTTCGCCCAGGGCCGTGTCCAGAATGGCGATCCCGCCGCCCCAGTCCTCGTAGGCCCGGGGGTACAGGCGCAGCAGATCGCCCACCGAGGGCACGCCCAGCTTGCGGTAGAGCTCCGCCCGCTTTTCGCCCACGCCCCGGAGGGTCCTGATATCCCGTTCAAACAGCGATGCCATCTGCCTGCCCCCATTCTGCTGCCTACAAAAAACGACCGCATCCCGCGGCCTCGCGGAAATATTGTAGCCCACGGAGCGCAATTTGTCAAGGCGAAGGTTTGCAAAATGTAGGTTTGTCAAACATATTGGACAGTAGGAGCAGGAGGAGGAGAGAAGAAAGAGAGAAGTTTTTGA
>CANRMX010000027.1 GCA_947631855.1 uncultured Clostridia bacterium
ATCGAGCAGTGCGTCACCCACGGGCGGGTGTAGTCGTAGAACTTCATGCAGTTGTGCACCGAGCGCAGGTGGTTGTAGGGGTCGAGCGTGCAGAGCAGATGCGCATAGTGCTCCCAATCCTCGAGCTTCTTTGTGAACAGCAGGTCGTACTCGTTGGCGAGGCTCCACCAGACGTTCCGGTACGCCGCAAATCGCGCAATCACATACTTCCAGTAGAGATCGTCCGCCTCCCGCGGCATCTGCGAAAATCCCCAGCGGTCGTAGGGGTGCATGACGATGAGATCGGCCTCGATCCCGCGCTCCATCAGCTCCACGATCGCCTGCTCAACGCGGCGGAAGTGTTCCGGGTTGAAGCGCGTGAAGTCCCAGTCGTTCCCGGAAAAATCGACCTGATAGCTGAACGTCTCCTCGGAAAGCCCGGAATTGTCCACCGGCGTGCCCTCGTAGGGGAAGGTCTCGGGGTCACGGAAGTTGTGAATGTAATGCTTCGGGAAGATGCAGAAGCGCATCTTGTTGAAGTACCCCTTTGAGAGCTCTTCCAGCGTCTTCTGGCGAACTGCCTCCGGCTGGTGGCACCAGACGTAGCACGTCGTCCCGACGGAATAATACGGCGTGGTGTCCTCATAGGCAAAATGGAATTTGTTCACCACGCGCATCGGGCCGTGATTGTTTTCGCCCGGCGCGGTGACGGTGAAGCTCCCCTTGGTCGCGGCGCCCTCGAAATTGCCCTTTGTCTCGTAAGTGTATTCGCCCTCGAAGCTCGGCATGAACCGCACTTTGTACATGCCGTCGCCGTCATAGAAGCCCGCAGTCTCGATTGTTTCGTTTTTGCCCGTGAAGATACCCCTGAATTCCCGCTCGGTGAACGGGTTGCCGTCCGACGGGCCGTTGACGGTCACTTCAAAAACACCCCAGCGCTCTACTTGATTCATTCTGCTTCCTCCTTTATCTGAGCAGCATGGAAACCGCCTGTTTCCAGCCGCCGTAATGCTTCTCGATCCACGCTTTGTCCCGCTGCGGTGTGTAGGCGCTGCGGGCAAGCCGCGCGGCGATATCCTCGGGGTACAGCCCCGCCGCGATCCCCGCGCAGTAGCCCGCGCCGATCCCGGAAAGCTCCTCGTTCTCCGGGACGGAAAGCGGCAGCTTCAAAATGTCGCTTTGGAACTGCATCAGGTAGCGGTCGCGCGTCGGACCGCCGTCGGCACGCAATTCCCGCAGGGCGACGGGCGCGGCTGTGTTCATGGCGCGGACCACGTCCGCGATCTGGTATGCGATGCACTCCTCCGCCGCTTTCACAAGCTCCGGGCGGCCGGTGGTGCGGCTCATGCCGCAGAACATCGCCCGCGCCGCGCTGTTCCAGTATGGCGCGCCGAGCCCCGTGAACGCCGGCACAAGGTACGTCCCGTCCTCGGGATCAGCCAATTGCGCGACTTTCCCCACGTCTTTCGGGGAATCGAGCAGGTGCAGCCCCTCGACGATCCACGTGGTCACCGCGCCGGTATAGTTGATGTTGCCCTCGAGCACATAGCTGACTTTCCCGTGCCGCCCCCACGCCAGGGAAGTCACCACGTCGCCGCCCTCGACGAACGCGTCCCCGACGTGCATCATGACGGACGAACCCGTCCCGTAGGTGGCTTTGCCCATGCCTGGGGAAACGCAACCCTGCCCGAAGAGCGCCGCGTGGGAATCGCCCAGCACCCCACAGATCGGCACGGGATGGGGCAGAAGCCCGCCGAGATCGGTCTCGCCGAAATCGCCGTCGCTCATGGTGACCTGGGGCAAAATCTCCCGAGGCACACCGAACAGCGCGCACAGCCCTTCGTCCCATTGGAGCGTCCTGATATTGAAAAGCTGCGTCCGCGACGCGTTTGAATAGTCCGTCTGAAAGTGCTTGCCGCCCGTCAGTTGATAGACGAGCCACGCGTCCACCGTCCCGGCGCAGAGGCGTTTTCCCGCGAGATTCGGCGTGTTTTGCAGCAGCCACGCCCATTTTCCCGCCGGGAAATACGGCGAGAGCGTGAGACCGGTCTTCTCCTTGATCTCTTTTCCGTGCGCGGCAAGCCCCGCGCAGATTTCCGCCGCCCGCGCGCACTGCCAGACCACCGCATCATTGACGGGTTCCCCGGTGTCCCGATCCCAGAGCAGCGACGTCTCCCGCTGATTCGAGAGCCCGACCGCCAGGACGTCCCCCGGGTCTACGCCGCTCTCCGCCAGAACATCCCGGGCGACGGCCAGTGTGTTGCGCCAAATCTCCATGGGGTCGTGGGAGACCCAGCCCGCCCCGCTGATCTTCTGCGCGTGGGGCAGGTCGCACCGGGCCGCGAGCCGCCCATTCTCATCGAGCAGCAGCGCCTTCGTGCCCTGGGTACTCTGGTCGATGCTCAGAATATACTTCACGCCAGCACCTCCTTCGCGGCTTTCGCGATGCCCAGCGCGTCGAGCCCGTAATACGCGAACACCTCTGCCGACGTCCCGGTCACCACCGGCGCGTCTGGCAGCGCCAGATTCTTCACCATCTTCGGGCAGCGTTCCGAAACCACCTGCGCCACCATCGCGCCAAGCCCGCCGAAGGGCGAATGCTCCTCCACAGTCACCACCGCCCGGGCGTTCGTGGCGGCTTCGACCACCGCCGCCCGGTCCAGCGGTTTCACGCAGTACATATCCAGCACGCTGGCGCGGATGCCCTCCGCTTCCAGCAGTTCCGCCGCGACCAGTGCGGGCTTCACCGTCTCGCCGCAGGCGATCAGCGCGATGTCGGCCTTTTCATCTTTTCCCCGCAGCCAGACGGCTTTGTCCAGTTCAAACGGCGCGTCTTGTTCCGTATAAATGTCCTCCACGGGATTCCGCCCCACCCGGACATACGCGGGTTTTTCATCCAGCAGCAGCGCCTCGATGAGCTTTTTTGTCTGGTGCCGGTCGCTGGGGAGGTACACCCGCATATTCGGCAGGGCGGCCATCGCCGCAATGTCCTGCGCGGAGTGGTGGCTCATGCCCAGCGCGCCGTAGGAGACGCCGCCGGAGATGCCGATCAAAGTCACGTTCGTGTTGGAGTACGCGACGTCGATCTTCGCCTGCTCGTAGCTCCGGGTGGAGAGGAAGCACGCGGGCGACGCCGCGAACACTTTCTTCCCGCAGCTGGCCAGCCCCGCCGCCACCGAGACGAGATTCTGCTCCGCGATGCCGATCTCGACGAACTGCTCCGGGAACGCTTCCGCGAACTGCGTGAGGCTTGCGCTGCCGCGGCTGTCGCTGCAAAGGACGAAGATATCCGGGTCGGTTTTCGCGTGGGTGAGCAGCGTTTCGCAGATGGCCGCGCGATTCGGGAGCTTATTCGCCATGGGCCGCCGCCTCCTTCCGCGCCGCAAAATCAGATTTGATCTGCGCATATTCCTCCGCTGTGGGCAGGTGGTGGTGCCAATCGGCCCTGTTTTCCATGAGCTCGCTGCCGTAGCCTTTCGTCGTATGGGCCAGAATCACCGTGGGCTTCCCGGAGAGCATTTTCGCTGCGGTGAACGCCGCATCCAGCGCGGGGATGCTGTTTCCGTCGACCTCGAGCACATGCCAGCCGAAGCTGCGGAAGCGCGCCTCCAGCGGCTCGTGCGCCATGACTTCCTCCGTGGGGCCGGAAATCTGCAGGCCGTTCCGATCGACGACGGCGCAGAGGTTGTCCAGCCCGAAGTGGGCGGCCGCCATCGCGCCCTCCCAGACCGAGCCCTCCGCCAGCTCGCCATCGCCCATCACGGTGTAGACGCGGTATTTTTTCCCGCCGCGCTTTCCCGCCAGAGCCATCCCGACGCAGACCGGCAGCCCGTGTCCCAGAGAGCCGGAGTTCATCTCGATGCCGGGGAGTTTATTGTTCGGATGGCCGATGTATGGCGAGCCGAATTTCGAGAATCGCGCCTTCACGTCCTTGAGGTCGAGAAACCCCATCTCGCAGAGCACCGCATAGTATGTCTCCATCGAGTGCCCCTTCGAGAGCACAAAGCGGTCACGGTCGGGGTCGTCTGCCGTCTCGGGCGAGACGCGCAGGTGATTCTCATAGAGCACGAGCAGCGCGTTCATCAGGCTCATGTCCCCGCCAATGTGCCCGCCGTCGCCCGCGACAATAATGTCCAGCACATCCTGCCGCAGCTTCCAGCTCAAGACTTCCAATTCTTTTGCGTCCAAGTCCTCATCTCCTCAGGTCGCGCTTTTCTGAAGAAAAGCGCCCAAAAGACTTTTGCGTGTCTCAACCGGGAGCACGCTGTAACTTATAACTCGCCGCTCCACCGGCAGCTTTGTCACCGCTCACAGCGGACAGGAGCGGATTTTGCCAAACAAGCCCAACTTCCGCCGCGGGAACTGAGCTTTCTGACATTACCGGCAAAGCGTGTGTTTACACACGCGATATAAAGTTCTTTTGCCTACTTTTCTTTCAAGAAAAGTAGGTCATTCGCCGCGAAGGTAGGCTTTCACTTGTTCCTCGATGGGGTCGTAGAGATCGGGCGTCACGCCAATGTACTTGCAGGCCTCGTAGAGCACCGGGACGACGTCCTTATGGATGCCGACGCAGTGGTGGATGTACGGCCCCTCCACGATCTTCGCCTCGAGCCGCTTGATGTTCTCCACCTCGACCCAAAGGTACGTGCCCATGCCCTTCGGCCCGTCGACGCCCTTCGCGTTGCCGAGCAGCAGCGAATATTCGCCGTTGTCGCCGTCAAAGCGCGCAAGCGTCAGATCGCCGTGCTTCGCCTCGGCAGTGATCGCACCGGGATAGTCGAACGCCAGCGGGTAGGTGATGCAGGGCCTGCACCCGGCGACCGACAGCGGCCACGGCCCGCAGTGCTGCAAAAGCTCGCCGTTTTCGATGTCCGGGTGGCGGATCGTCCAGTCCGCGAAGAAGCTGCGTGTGCCATCGTTGGCGGCGGCCTCGACGAGCAGCGCCGTGATCGCGCCGTGGATGTCCGTCTCGCAGACGATGGGAATGCCCTTGTCGTTGAGGATCGCGTTTGCCGCGCATGGCATGATCCCCAGCTCACCCTGCAGCGCGTTCCAGCACTGGATTGCCCCCGCATTGCAGTGGTATTTTTCGATCAGCCGCTCCATCGCGACGGCGAGTCCCGCGACGTTCGTGAGCTGCTCGTCGGTCACGTTGATCTCCATGTTCTCGCGACAGTAGGCGATGGCCTTTTGCACATCCGTGCCGTCCAAGATTGCCTTCTTGACTTCCGCAGTCAGCTCCGGCAGCGGGATCGGTGAAAGCTGTACGTTGAACCGCTCGAGCAGTTCGCCCTCGTTGCACATCGTTGACCAGAAATCGAAGGGCCGGGGGCCGATCTGCAAAATGCGGATGTTTTTGAACGTCTGCACGACGCGGCACACCGCGAGGAAATCCCGCAGCCCGCGCTCAAAGACCGGGTCGCTCAGGCGGCAGTTTGTCATGTAGGTGAACGGCACGCGGAACCGCCGCAGCACCTTGCCCGTTGCAAACAGCCCGCACTGCGTATCCCTAAGGCGCGTGCCGTCCGGCTCCGGACGCTCGTCCAGCGGACCCCAGAGCAGCACCGGCACGCCCAGATCCTTCGCGAGCCGCGCACAGATGTACTCCGTGCCGAAATTGCAGTGCGGCAGGAACAGCCCGTCGACGCCCGCCGCCCGGAACTTTTCCAGCACTTTCAGCCGGTCGTTCTCGTCGAAGAGCAGCCCCTCCTCGTTGATGTCGTTGATGTCGACGAAGTCGATGCCCAACTCCCGGAGCCGGTCGGCGGTGAGCCCGCGGTACTTGCGCGCGTCCGGCGCGCTGAAAATGCTCCGCCGCGTCGGCGCGTAGCCAATCTTGATGGGTTTCATTGCGTTTCCTCGCTTTCTGAAAAATATCGCGTGATCTTGCGCACGCGCTTACGCTTCACAAAAGTAAGCTTCATTTTTCGGCACACAGACGATTGCGAGCGCCGGGTAGGAAGAGAAACTAAACGGCATATCCTCAACACCGACGATGGACACGTCCTCGGGAACGCGTACGCCGCGTCTGTTGTTCAGCGCGTTCGAGCGATCGCCACTCGCGTCCCGACGGCGCGACCTTTTTCGCTTCCAGATTGATCAAGGCCAGGCGATTCGATCTATCAATCATTATAAACCTATTCTCGAAAAATTCAAGAACAAACAGACCGCGGTTTAGTGATTCTGTACCCTGCCAGCGGCTGTGCGCAGTAGTGGCGGTCAAGGAGATTATCTCGGCCACGCACCTGGCCGTCAGAGAGCAAAGCAAAAACCGCTGGGCTTCTGGAACAAGGTGTGGTAGCGTTAAAAGTTAAGGAAGGGAGAGATATCATGACAAGCATATCAACGCCGCCTATCTTTTCCGACGGCAAGATAACGAAGTTCCCATGAGCCCCAGCATGTTCACGTTGAAGTCCATGGCAATATGGGATATAAGTCAAGGATGGCTGATATGAACACCATTCCAAAGCGCGAGCTAAGATGGAGAGCGTCACCCACCAGCGAAGCATGGAATATCTTCACTCATGCTGTGTGAAAGCCGCAGCAACCTGTTTTTTGTGCAAAATTGCCTTTGCAAAAAGACGGAATACCTGCTATAATCTTTGGCAGTGTGTAGCTGAAACGGCGTAAGTCCAACTTTGGGGACTTACGCCGTTTTTGCGTTTAACAGGAGGTTTTATAATGGAAGAAAATCAGTCTTATCTCGCCACGGAAAAGGTGGGCAAGCTCATGGGCAAATATGCCGTGCCCTGCATTATTTCGCTGCTGGTCGGCGCACTTTACAACATCGTTGATCAAATTTTCATTGCCAATGCAAGCTATCTCGCTTCGTATGGCAACGCCGCCAATACGGTGGTGTTTCCTCTCACGGTTATTGCGCTGGCCATCGCCGTGATGATCGGAGACGGCTGCTGTGCATTTGTCAGTCTGAAACTCGGACAAGGGAGTGGGGAAGAGGCGGCAGGCAGCGTCGGCCTTTCGGTGTTGATGACGGTCATCAGCAGTGTTTGTCTCTGCGCAGTGTATCTTCTTTTCGGGGAGCCCATCATCACCGTGTTCGGCGGGACCGTGAACGAGGAGACCTTTGCGCTTTCCAAAGAATATTTCTTCTATATTGCGCTTGGCATTCCTTTTTATATGTTCGGGCAGGCGATGAATCCCGTCATCCGAGCGGACGGGAGCCCGAAATTTGCCATGGCTTCTACGCTGCTCGGCGCTGTGCTGAACATCATCCTCGATCCGATTTTCATTTTCTGTTTTCGCTGGGGCATGATGGGCGCTGCCGTTGCCACGGTCATCGGACAGATCGCGACGGCGCTGCTTTCCCTTTGGTATCTTCTGCATATGAAGTCGGTCAAATTATCAAGGCGTGCTTTTCGCCCGAATCAGGGAATCGCAGGACGCACGCTGTCACTGGGAATTTGCAGCTTCCTCTCGCAAATATCGCTGGTCGCCGCTATGGCGGCCATCAACAACATGGTTCGTAAATACGGTGCATTGGATCCCGTGTTCGGACAGGAGCTCTATGCGCAGATCCCGATGGCGGTCGTGGGGATCGTCATGAAGGTGTTTCAAATTGTGATCTCCATCGTCATCGGCATGGCAGCGGGGTGCATTCCGGTCGTAGGCTTTAACATGGGTGCCGGCCGGCGGGATCGGGTCAAGCGGCTGTTCTCATTGCTGCTAATCTGCGAAGCGGCCGTCGGCCTTGCCTCCCTGCTGATCGTAGAGCTCCTGCCCCGTGGGCTGATCGGCATTTTCGGCTCGGCAAACGAAAGCGTTTACTATACGGAATTTGCAGTCAAAGCCTTTCGGATTTATCTGTGCATGATCGTGTTTGCCTGTCTGAACAAAGCAACCTTTATTTTCCTGCAGGCGATGGGAAAGGCCGTTGCCTCGACCATGCTTTCCATGATCCGTGAAATTGTATTTGGCGTCGGTTTTGCGCTCCTGCTGCCGCTGTTTTTCGGTCTTGACGGCGTGCTGTATTCCATGCCGGTTTCCGATCTTTTGACAGCCGTTGTCTCGGCCGTTGTGATTGCCTCCACCTATAAACAGTTGTCACGCCAGCCTGGGGCGGATTCTTTTGCGGGATATGGCGAAGAATAGCGCCTGGCCACCCCTTACGTCGCAAACCCGGCGTACTGCGTCTGATAAAGCTCGTAGTACTTTCCTCTTTGCGCCAGAAGCTGGTCGTGGTTGCCGCTTTCCACGATCTGCCCATGATCCATGACGACGATGATGTCGGAGTCGCGGATGGTGGAAAGGCGATGGGCAATGACGATGCTGGTGCGGTCCTGCATCACCCGCTGCATGGCGTCCTGGATGGCTTTTTCCGTGCGGGTGTCCACGTTGGAGGTGGCCTCGTCCAGGATCAGGATCTTCGGGTCGGCGACAAAGGCGCGGGCAATCGCCAGCAGCTGCCGCTGCCCCTGGCTGATGTTTTCGCCGGAATTGACCAGCACCGACTCCCAGCCCTGGGGCAGCCGTCTGGGCAGATCGTCGCAGCGGCTCATTTTCATGGCGGCGGTGATCTCCTCATCCGTGGCCGCCTCGTTCCCATACTTCATGTTCTGCCGCAGGGTATCGGAAAACAGGACGGTGTCCTGCAGAACGATGGCCATATTCTTGCGCAGATCGTCCCGGGATACCTGGGAGATATCCTGCCCGTTGATGCGGATCGTGCCGCTCTCGATGTCATAAAAGCGCATCAGCAGATTGACGATGGTCGTCTTGCCGCTGCCGGTGGCGCCCACCAGCGCAACCTTTTTCCCGGAGGGAACGGTCAGCGAGAAATCCCGAATGACGGGGTGGCCCGGCTCGTAGGAGAAATTGACGTTTTGGAAGGTGACCGTCTTCTGTTCGTTGTCTTGCAGCGCTTCGCCCGCCTTATCCTCATCGGCCTCGTCCAGCACCGTGAACACCCGCTCCGCGCCGGCAATGGCCGTCTGGAGCTGACCATAGACCTGCGCCAGCTCGTTGATGGGGCGGCTGAACTGTTTTGCGTACACGATAAACGCGGAGATCACGCCGACGGAGATCAGCCCATGGATGGAGAAATAGCCGCCGAACGCCGCAATGATCACAAAGCCGATGTTCCCGATGCAGTTCATCACCGGCCCCATCACGCCGCTGAAAATGTCGGTCTTGATGCCGACCTTGGTGAGGGAATCGGCAGTTTGACAGAAATCCTCCGTGGTTTGCGCCTGTCGATTATAGGCCACCACCGTGCGGTAGCCGGAGACCATCTCCTCCACGGTGCCGTTGAGCTGGCCCAGCAATTGCTGCCGCTTTCGGGAGAATTTCCGTACCCGGCCCGACAGGAATTTGGTCGCCAGCAGCGTCAGCAGCACGGTGGCGTAGCTGAGGAGCGCCAACTGCCAGCAGTACCACAGCATGATGGCGACGGTGCCGATGATCGTCAGCACGCCGGAAAAGAGGGAGGGCAGCGATTGGGACACCGTGGTGGAGAGGTTCTCAATATCGTTCGTCATGCGGCTCACGACGTCGCCGTGGGAATGGGTATCCAGATAGCGCACCGGCAGATCCACCAGCTTGGCGAAGAGTTCCTCCCGCATGTGCTTCACCACCCGCTGGCTGAGCCGCGCGCTGACGACGCCCTGCAAAAGCTGGCACAGACTGTGCAGCAGATACACGCCAAGCATCAGGAGCACAATGCCCAGCAGATTGCCCGTCCGCACCCCTGCGATCGTGTCGATGGCCCGGCTCTGCAGGCTGGGCGCGTACACGCTGCAAAGGGTCCCGAAAATGACGACGGCCAGCATACCGATGACCATGGCCCTTTCCCGGGCAAAATAGGCAAAAATGCGCTTCAAGGTGGCGCCGAGATGCTCCGCGTGCTGTACCTCGGCAAAGCGGTCCGGACGATTCATACCGGGCATATTCCTGCTGGCCAGCTTTTGATCTTTGGGTTCATTCATGGTGATCGTCCTCCTCTCCCATCTGAGATTGATAAATGGCCTGGTAGGTCGGGCAGGAAGCGAGAAGTTCTTCGTGGGGCCCGCAGGCGATGATGTGTCCATTTTCCAGCACGGCGATCCGATCCGCCTGCCGCGCCGAGGCGATCCGCTGCGCGACGATGATCTTGGTGCTGTGGGGGTTGGCCTCCCGGAGGGCGGCGTACAGATCGGCTTCGGTTTTCAGATCCAGCGCGCTGGTGGAATCGTCGAAGATCAGGATCTCCGCATTCTTCACCACCGCCCGCGCGATGGAGACGCGCTGCTTCTGCCCGCCGGAAAGACTCATGCCCCGTTCGGCCACCAGGGTCTGATAGCCCTCCGGCATTTGGGCAATAAAGCTGTCCGCCTGGGCCACGGTGGCGGCGGCGCGGATCGCTGCCTCTCCGGCCTCCGGGTCGCCCCAGGCAATATTTTCCGCAACCGAAGCGCTGAAAAGCTCGCTCTTTTGCAGCGCCACGGCGATCTTATCCCGCAAAGCGGTCTGCCGATACTCCTTCACATTGACGCCGTCCACCAGCACTGCGCCGCCGGTCACATCATAAAAGCGCGGGATCAGGCTGACCAGGGACGTTTTGCCGCAGCCCGTTTCTCCCATGAGCGCCAGCGTCTCGCCGGGCTCGAGCTTTAAATCGATGTGCTCCAGTACCGTCTGGCCGTCCGGATAGGCAAAGGATACGTCCTGGAATTCGACGCTGCCCCGCAGGGCGGTCTCCCCGGCCTGTTCGCCGTCCGCCAGCTCCGGGGTACTGTCCAGGAGCACCCGGACGCGCTTCCACGATGCGATTCCCCGGGTAATATTCTGAAAGAGCATCACCAGCATCAACAGGCCGTTGAGCAGCTGGGTGGTGTAGGTGATGGCCGCCATCACATTCCCCGGCGTTGCCCCACCGGCGCGGACGGTGATATTGCCCACCAGCAGAATGGCTGCCACCGCCAGATACATCAGCGCGTTCACGATGGGATTCATAAACGCAAAGATGATCAGCACCCGCAGCTGCGTTTGGATCAGCTCATTATTGGCCTTGCCAAAGCGCAGCTTTTCATAGAGCTCCCGCACGCAGGCCTTGATGACGCGGATCCCGGCCACATCCTCCTGCATGATGGAATTGACGGTGTCCAGCTGTGTTTGCAGTTTTGTGAACAGGGAGCTGGATTTTTTCATGCAGACGGCCATGACCAGGATGATCAACGGGAACACGCACAGCACCACATACCCGAACACCCTGCTCAGCCGGAACATACAGTATATGCTGCCGAAGGTGAGCACCGTTGTCCGGATCATGCCGCGGACAAACTGGGAAATGAAGTTCTGCACCTGGGTGATGTCGTTGGTCATTCGGGTGACAAGAGAGCCCGTGCCGAACCGGTCAATCTGCGGGAAAGAGAAGGTCATGATCTTCCGAAAGCAGTCTTTCCGCATATCGTTGCCGATGTTTTGGCCGGACATGTGCACAAACACGTTGTTGAGGGAGCCGCACAGCCCGCCGAACAGCACCAGGCAGATCATCTGCAGCCCCAGCCGCCAGATGAGATCCAGGTTTCCCGTACCGCCGGTGTTCAGGCCCAGCACGCCGTCGTCCACGATCTGACTCATGATCCCCGGTTGGATCAGATCCATGGAGACTTCTCCCACCATAAAAGCCGCCGCCAAAATCGCATAGGGGAGATAGCGGCGAATATATTTCCACATCATTCCGCGCCCCTCCTCAATTCGCCGTGGCCCTTGGGCCTGTTTCGCAGACAGTCCCAACGACGCAGCCCGCGTTTTCCGATTCGCGGCGCACCGTCCGCACCCGCTGCCAACTGCTCCGGCCTGCATCCGTCCCGCGTGGCACAGGCCCCACCTCTTTGAGGTGGACGCGGGCCTTTCCATCCGTATCGGCCGACCGATACTGCGCCTTGCGCCATGTTGTTTCTTGTTCGATTCTCAATCTACTACACCTCTAAAAATTATTTCGGTACCTTGTAATTATACGCCGCTGTTTTCTACTTGTCAAGGTACCTTTGGATATTTTTTGAAAAAATACCCTCCCGGGGTAGGGAGGGGATGCTGAAACAGGATCAAAAAGTGAAAAGGGGTAGGAAATCAGAATGTTTTTATGGCGGTATTCCTTATACCCTGCTGTGAACAGCGGATCAGTCCCCTTTGGCCTGATTTTGTCTACGGTACTGCATCGGCGTCATGCCGTACTGCTTCTTGAACACATTTTGGAAATAGGATTGGCTGGAATAGCCGAGGTAGGCGCTGATCTCCGCCAGGCTGCGGTCGCCGTAGGTCAGCAGCTCGCAGGCCTCCTCCAGCTTGCAGCGGGTGATATATGCACCTACACTCATGCCCAGCTCCGCCTTGAAGCGGCGCATGAGATAGGTGCTGCTGCGGCCGATCTGAGAGGCCACGTCCTCCACGCCGATCATCTCGTTGGTATGGCGCTGGATATAGGCCATGCAGCGGCAGACCTCCCTGGAAACGCCTTTGGGGAGCTTGGCCGCGCCACAGCGCTGGCAGAAATCCATCAGCATCACATACTGGAGACGGTGTACCTCCTCGATCGATTGCATCTGCTCGCACTCCAGCGCGTAGAGATTCGACAGCTGATAGGCGCGCTCCGCACCGATTCCGCTGGGGATCGCGGCCAGTACACAGACCTTGGCCGCCAGACCGATCAAGGTGTTCTTGGCCTGGCGCAGCGGTGTGTGCGCCAGCTTTCCTTCGGTGGGGATGGAGTGTGCCTGCTCCAGAAAGCGCTTCAGGTCCGCTGGATCGCCCCGCCGGATGTAGTGATACAAGGCTTGCTCGAAGTCATAGGTGCTCTGCGGGCGTTCGTTCTCCTTCGCTTCCACGGCCGTCTCGGTCAGCCGCAGGCCGCGGCCTGCTTCGTCCCGCTGATCCTCCGCGTAGAAGTCCTCCACCCTGGCCTCTTTGCCGTTGAGAACCAGGTGCAGGAGCAAAAGGAGCCGCACAAAGCGGGCGTGAGAGCGAATGGGGATGCCATAGAGCTGCTCCGCCACCGCCTCCTGATAGGCAGGGGGCGTTTTTGTTTCTTCAAAATATTCGTGCAGCAGATTCTCCGTGACCGGCGCCGTGAAGACCGGCCCCAGAAACAGGTCGGCGCCGCGGCCTTCGATCCGAATGTGCCCGTATTCCAGATCGGGATTGATGGCGGCAAACTCCGGGTTGCGCGCCGGCGCATAGACCGGCCAGCTGTCCTGCGGCTCAAAGCCCAACAGCTCCGTCAGGGCGGAATAGCGCAGATGCCCGTCCTGATACAGCACGGTCGGGATCCCGGTGGTCGCGTAGAATTGACGGCAAAAGGCGATATAGTCCATAGCCCACACTTCCTTCCAGGGAACAGTATAATACGGGAGAAAGGGGAGAGCAAGCCCGAATCTTACAATCTTGTGCGTAATATTGCAATACGGCGCACGCGGAAGCTGCTATCCTGTTTATGAAAGGATCGTTGATCACCTTGCGCAGCAGTACAAAATCCATCAGGAGGTATCGTCATGAAACAGAACATCCACATTTCTCCCGTTGAGGCCAACCGCGGCGCGCTGGACTTCTCCCACCTGCTGGACGCCCCGGCGGGCTGCCACGGCTTTGTGCGCGTGAAGAAGGGCCATTTCTATTTTGAGGACGGCCAGCGGGCCCGATTCCTGGGCTTCAACATGGCCACCCGCTCCAACACGCCCACCCACGAGGACGCGGAGAAATTGGCCGCGCGTTTTGCCAGCATGGGCGTGAACGTGATCCGCCTCCACGCCGCCGACGCTCCTCTGGGTGACGGGGCGGGCAACTGGTCCAGCTGCCGGGAAGCGCCGCTGCTGGATTACGACAAGGGCACCACCCGCGTCTTCAACCACGAGGGGCTGAACCGCTTCGACTATCTCTTTGCCAAGCTCAAGGAAAGGGGCATCTATCTGCACATCGACCTGCTGGTGGCCAGGGAATTTCTGGAGGGCGACGGGCTGGATCATCCCGGCAGCGTGCCCGCCTGTACAAAGCGCTATCCGGTCTACAATGGGCGGTTGATCCAGCTCCAAAAGGAATACGCCAGGGCCTACCTGTGCCATGTGAATCCCTACACCGGCTTGGCGCCCGTGGACGATCCTGCCGTCATCACCGTGCAGATGACCAACGAGGAATCGGCCATCAAAGGCGACGACGGCGGCGAAGCCCTGCAGCCCTACCGGGACGAGGTCGCCCGGCGCTTCGGCGATTTTCTCCTGATGAAGTATCACACCCGCGAGGAGCTGAAAAAGGCCTGGACCCACGAGGGTGTCTGCGCGCTGGGCGAGGACGAAGACCCTGCGCAGGGCACCGTGCGCGGCATCGAGGGCAGTTTCTATCAGTCGGTGAACGAGCCCATGGGCGACTGGAACGCCGCCGAAGGCCCAGCCCGCTACGGGGACTTCATGGAGTTCGGGGCCCGGATGAATCGCGCTTTCTATCAGGACATGAAGGACTATCTCATCTCCTTGGGCGTGAAAGTCCCCATCGTGGCCAGCAATCTGATGGCCGGGGCGGCGGATGTGTACGGGCACACGGACGGCGATCTGATGGAGAATAACACCTACTTCAACCACCCGCTGCTGCCTGTGCAGAACGATACCTACCTGGTCTACGGCCCGGCGGAGTATGTTTCTACGAATCCCCTCACCGTGCAGCGCGGTGTCGGCTCCATGGGCACAACGCTCCTGAGCCTTGCCTCCGTGGCCATCGTGCAGGGCAAGCCCTTTATGCTCAGCGAGTGGAACGAATATGGCCTGCACCCCTTCCACTCCACGGCCTTTGTCCAGACGGTGGCCTATGCCTGCCTCAACGACTGGGACGGGCTGATCCTCTACAACTACAACACCTCCGAGCACCCGGAGGACGAGCCGGCCGACGGCATTATCACGATCTTTGACGCCTACAACGACCCGGCGCTGATTGCCCAGTGGGGCTTCATGGCGACGATGTTCCTCAAGGGCCTTGTGTCTCCGGCAAAGAATCGGGTGGATGTGGTCTACACGCAAAACGACTGGAAGACCCTGCCCAATTTCCACGCCATGCCCATGTGCACCCTGCCTTACCTGACTGCTTTCCGCAACGTCTTTCTGGACGGCGGCGAGCGCTATGAAGGCGACGCGGACGTGGCTATCAATGCGGGCTTCCTCAACGGTGGCGACCTGCGGGACGCGAAGCACGGCGTGTACTATGCCTGGTCCCCCTATCGGGATGCCAAGCGGAATTATTTGGATGCAAACCGCCTCCAAGACGCGGCGAAGGGCACCGACGAGATCCGGCCCGGCGTCCATCTGGGCGAGCAGGCCATGGTGTTCGACAATGTAGCGGTGATCGCCAATAACGGCGATTACCGGCAGTTTGCCGCCCTGATGGACAGGGCCATGAAGCAGTGGGGGCTTTTGGACGATGCCTGCGGCTATGTGGACGGCAAGCTGATCTCCGACACCGGCGAGATCTGCTTCGACCCCGACCACGCCCGCTTCTTCGTTTCCAGCGACAAGTGCGCCTATTTCAGCGGTGCCCCGGAGGCGGAAACGGCCCTCTCCCAGCGTGTGACCGTCAAGGCCGCCAACGAGCGCATTTCTCTCGCCCTGCTGCCCCGGGACACGGAGATGCTCTCCGACGCCCGCGACTTCCTGCTGGTCGCCCTCGGCGCCACCGGCACGGACGCCGAGAGCTTCACCCCCGGCCCGGAGATGATGCCCGGCTTGCAGTTCACCATGGTGCGCAAGGACGGCAAACTCTACGCCGAGACCTTGGAGGGCAGCGTATTTGTAAAAGCAGCCAGGGCAAAGCTCACCGTGCTGGACCCTGTGGGCAGGGAGCTGGGCGAAATCAAGGGCGAGCGCCGAGACGGCGGGGTGTATTTCACCATGCTGGGCGACCTGCCCGGCGTGCAGTACCGGCTGACCGTGGAGGATTGATATGGCGGGCAAAACCGGGCGGCGCGGGGGTATTGTTCGATCAGGAGGAGAGCCAGCTTTTGTGCCGGATGGAGCTGCCCACGCAGCAGAGACCTCCATGCACTGCTCGATCTTCTGCCGTTATAAAGACACCTGATATTCGCCTGAAATTCATGTCCCTCAAGCAATTCAGCTTGAGGGATCAATTTTGCCTCTTACCGCATGACAAAACCCACTAATTGCTAGATGATTTGAATGCCAAAAGCCGCTTATTCCATCCCGGAACAAGCGGCTTTTTCATTTCATCATAATGTTATTGCGCAGACATTTTGAGAGCCCCCGTTTGCCGGGCCAAATCCGCTGCCGTCAATAGATGTCGACCGCATCCTGCGAGGACTGGAAGATTCCCTCCATGGCGGGGGAATCGTTATAGTAGCCGTGATTGGCACCGTATGTATCGATCACAAAAATCGTCCCCAAAACCAGGATGACGATCCCAAAGAGGATACACACGCCCAGCAGGATCCGCCGAAAACGTTCCTTGTGGCTGGCCTCGTGGGCAAGCTCCACCGACAAATTCGGCGCCAGATTCTCCAACACATCCGCAGGCGTCCCGACGATGCTTTCCAACTGGTCTATCGTCATGGCCTCCGAACCCGGAACCTCCAGCAGCATCCTTTTGCACTCTGCCAGGGCATTTTTCTTTTGCTGCCGGGAGCCGGTCAAGTGTTTGCCCAGCTTATCCAAGTAGACATCCACAGCATTTGAAGTACTCATGCGTCCGACTCCATTTTCTCATGGACTTCAAAGAACAACCGCACGCCCCGCAGGGCCCGATCATAGATCGCCTGCAATTCGCTCATATACGGCTTTGCAGGCGGCTCCAGATGATAATACTGCCGGCTACGTTCGTTTGCCCGGCCGCCGGGCACATCGTAAGTGGAAATGCACTTCATCTCCACCAGGCGTTTGAGCGTAAAATAGATGGTGGCCAAGCTGATGTCGATGATCCCTTCGCTGCGGTTGCGCAGTTCCAGCATCATCTCATACCCGTACATGTCCCGCTCCTCCAGCAGGAGCAGGCACAGCAGCTCCAGCGGCACTTTTTTTGTAAACTCTGCACTGTTCATAAATCATCCCTCTTTTGCATTATTTTACCGCAGGTGCGGGAAAAAATCAAGAAAAAATGCGAAAATGTTCTTGACATAGGAAAGCGATATATATATAATTTCAGCAAAGGCAGTCGAGCTTGTTTTCTACTGGGGCTGCCAATGGACTCCCGGCGGCGTTGAAGCGCGAAAAAGTTGTCCTTTAGAGGGCAATTTTTGACAAGTTTTCTTTACATTTAGGTGCGAGAAACCTGCAAAAACCGCCCACTTTTTGTAAATTAGCGGTAGGAAAAACGGCCGGATTTTCGGTGGAAGGCCCTGTTTTTATATCAACGTATATCATATAGCGTTCTGGAAAAACGAAAATTTTCCTTTACATCGTGGGCTGTTCATGTTAGAATTGATTTAAGTTATTTTGTGTTCTCTGTTTTGATTTTTGGCAAAGGCGGTGTGTTTTGTGTGTTTGCTTTATTATAATTATAACAGAATCTTTTTTGATCGCCGGGACAGGTACACCGGGGAGGAGGCTTCTGCTTTTCAAAAAAATTTTTTCAAACGGGTGTAACTTTTTGCCCTTTTGCTCCGTCTAATCATGTAGATGGACTTTTCAGTCCACGGTCAAAGGGCGACCTTTGACCAAAAATAAAAATCTCCAAAGGAGGCAATTGTATGTCAAACGTCAAAAGAGTTCTGTCCGTCATCCTCATCCTTGCCCTGGCGCTGATGGCCTTTGGCGGGCTGGGTGGGTGCTCCAGCGAGAAGAAGCCGCTGCGGATTCTCATCGATCTTGAGAACGTAACTAGAACGGATGGCGATTATAATCACAATGATGTCTGTGGAGAGGCGCTGGCTATGGAAATCGCGCAGCTGGGCGGGCCAGAGGATATTGAGGTGATCACCTTGCCCTCCTCCTGGGATGAATCAAGAGTGTCGGAACGCAAAGCGCTTTTGACTCGGCTTCGCACCGAGATCATGGCTGGGGAAGGGCCGGATGTGTTTATCGTCACTGAGGCGCCGGTTCCCCGTTACGGAGATACAGAGCCGGAACTGCAATCCCTGTTTCTTATGCCGGAGAAGACGAAGGAACTGGGCCTGTTCTACCCGCTGGATGATTATATTGCAAACGCACAATTCATGGAATGGGATAAGCTCACCCCCGTTGTCATGGAAGCGGGACGTTCCAAGGAATTTGGGCAGGTGCTGCTGCCGCTGGTCTATGATTTCAACACCGCGTTCTTTTTGAAAGATGATATTTCCTACACACCCACGGCAGAGGGCACCTGGGAGGACGTATTGAACGATGAGACCGGGATTCTAAAATCGGCAATATTGAACGGTCGATATGGCAGTCAAAGTGATATGCTGGGTATATTGGCTGACTACACCACAAGCGAGCTGCGGTTTACCGAGGAGGAACTGTACCAGCGCATAAGCGGGTGTATGGCGATGGAACGCCAAGAGGAAACGGCTACGGACTGGCCCAGGCATTATACCACTGCGTTCACTGTTGGCTGGGACACGGGCTATTTTGTTGATCCGAATCCGGACTATGGTATTACCCTGGGTTACGTTTTTCCCTCCGAACTGTTGGCGTGCCAGAAGCAGCAGCAACAACTACCCATCAAGTTGATCCCCTCGTACAGCGATGACGGCGGCGCGGTGGCCACCGTCCATGCTTTCGCGGCCATCAACGGAAATACAAAACGGCCCGACGACGCGTTCTTTGTACTGGATTATCTATTGAGCAAACAGGGACAGTCCACCTCGCTGGTGTACCGTGCTCTGGCCGGCACGGGTGTTCCCACATATGAGGGGTTGATGACAGAGGAAAACCCGATCCACCTGGCCAGAGGCGATGAGTGGAGTATGTCGGACGAAAACTACGAGGCGTTTTGTCAGGCGCGGGACTGCATCACTCATGCAAAATTTGTGGGAAGGATCGAGTGGGAGATCCATATGCTGTTGAGTGCGGCCGAGATAAACGAACGGCTGCATCAAGGTCTTGACCTGAAAGAGATGGTGCACGAAGCCTACAGCCGCATGGCGATTGAAATTGGGGAGTAGCGGCCATGGCCGGGCGGGCGTGACGCGGGCCAAACGCAATTTGCGCGAAGCGCAAATAGCGTTGCGCAATCCTCGCTTGGCTCGGATAGCGATGCGCTCTGGGCGCATGGGTACGATGAAGAAACGACTTTATCGGTCGCGGAATTTACTGTGTGCGGGACGAGGGTGGGCTGCGCTGACATATACTGGCGGCAAACTATATAATATGGCCTCCCCGCCCGTAGGGCGGGGAGGCCATAATGATAAGGCAGGGAGGGTCATATTTTAGTTCGGTGGAGCAAAGTGTCCGCGGCGGCTCGCCGTCTGTCGAAGGCGGAGGGTGCAGCGGGCGGAGGCTGAGGCTGGCCCTTTGGCTGGTGGGGAGGAATCTCAAGATCGAGCCGATCCTGCTGTTGAGCGGGAGGGGAGAGTGAAATCACAATGCGAATGAGCTTGAGGCAACTTCTTCGCATATCAATATCGATCCGCTCTTTTTGAGAGGCCCGGCAATCGTCTTGCTGCAATAGATTCGTACCATACCGTTAAATAGCAGGGATTCAATAAGTCACTAACTGCGACGAAGGCGGAAGGTGGAGTCCGTGCACGCCGAAAAAACGAAGACGCGTCGTTGGGGCCCACAGCGAACGGTGAAGCGATCTGTACCCAAAAGAGAAAAAGTAAAAACCGCTGGTCTTCTGAAACGAGGTGGTACTGTTGTGAGCTAAGAGGGGGAGAGGCAAATTGGCAAGCATACCAATGCCTTCTACATCTTCTACCGACAGGGCAACGAGCTTCCCATGAGTCCCAGCACGTTCACGTCGACGTTCAAGACGATCCTACGAAAGCATGATCTCCCCGAGAATCTCAACATCCACTCTCTGCGCCACACCAATGCAAGCCTGATGATTGCCAACGGTACAGATGTTGCGACGGTAGCGGGACTCTTAGGCCACAGTCAGGTGAGCACCACGCTGGACATCTACACCCACTGCTTCGATGCCAACTGGAAAGGGACCGACGGGGCGCTGCAGGAAAGGCTAAAGAGAGACTAGAAATAGAAATAATAAAGGTCAGCACTGTCTACTGGATTAGGTTGACCTTTTTTCTTTTCCTCCAAGGATAATTAATGTGTCACAGACTATGGCGGTATGTTTATTTGTGATGGCCGGGATGGAAGCACACTGGAGCAAGGAGGATTCGTTCGATTATAAAAGTGTGTTGCGGAAAGGGCACTTTTGTGCTATACTCATACTTGTATTACTGCAGCAATAAGATTCTTGTGAAAGCGTTACCGAATCATGTAGATTGTGGTGAGATTCTAATGATTGAAGGAGGAGGCAGGGATGACCGGAAAGAGAATTCATAAACACAAGATTCTTAAAGCGGGCACTCTACAGAGTGAAGCCAAGTCCCTGCCGCTGGACCGGTATAGGAGTGCTGTGTATCAGAGAGAAAAAGAGAAGCAAGGCACTTCTCACTGCTCTTGCTGTGCTCGAAATCGGGTTTGTCACTCTGATTGGGTTACAAATTAAAGAAAATCAGATTGTCTCTCGAATGCTTAAAGAATTTGAAATCCAATCTACCGGGTACCTTTACACTGAAAATGGTATCTATGAGGGAGGGACGGATTTTGGCGCATTTGTTGGAGAGGGCCAATTTGTATCGAATACAGGAGCAACTTAGGAAAACATTAACTGAATTGACCTGGTCTCTTGATGCTGTTAATCAGGTATTTGGAAAAATTCTTGAAAGGTTATATATGGAGCAGGAATCCGATATCCTAAGCGACATTGAAGAAATGAAAACCATGATGAATGGAGAAGAGCTTGTGTTATCCATGGCAGCGGATTGCGGTGATAAAGCCGATGACAAATGGAACTTGTAGCTAATCATTCCACGCCAAGGCACTTGATTTGTGCGTGCAGCGCTACATGCTTTTTTGAATTCATCCCGTTCCCCACTTGAAAAAGACCTTTTGTTTTGGTATCATCATAGATGAAACACGATTTTCACTTTTACAACAACGGCACAGTGTTGGTGGTTTTTCTGCAACATCAAATAACGCTGCCACCAACTGTGAAGCGGCGAATGGGAGGATCCGGGCATGAAGGCGGAAGAGATGAGTTGTTTGGAAGGGAATGAGTTGGTGGACGAACAGTTTCGGCTGGAGGTGAACATGCTGCCAGTGGTGAACTATGCACTCCAGCAAAATGGCGTTCCCATCATCCGGTCCATCTGTGTAGTGAACAATTCTTCTAAAAAGCTGGAAGATGTGGAACTGCAGATATCGGCGGAGCAGGAACTTTGTTTGCCGCTTTCAAAACATATTGAGTATATTCCGGCACAGAGCACGTTTGAAATCGACGACCTCTCATTGACGCTAAACGGAGAACTGTTGGCTGGGCTGACTGAAAAGCTGATGGGTACGCTTCGCGTCACTCTGGTAAGCAATGAAAAGCTCCTGTGCGCCGAAGAGTCTGAGATCACAGCACTGGCCTATGATCAGTGGCATGGCAGCGCGTTCTATCCGGAATTGCTTTGTGCTTTTGTAACGCCCAATCACCCGGAGATCGTCAAAATCACCGCTAGAGCGGCGGAGCTTTTGGGACAATGGACAGGCGATCCTTCCTTGGACGCCTATCAAAGCGAAGACGTGAATAGAGTGCTGAAGCAGGCGGCAGCGGTATATGGGGCACTGCAGGAGCAGAACATCGTTTACTCCGTTCCTCCCGCCAGTTTTGAGGTGATCGGCCAGAGGGTATGCCTGTGCGACGCCGTGATGCAGCAAAAGATGGGGACCTGTTTAGACCTTACCCTTTTGTACGCGTCTGCTTTGGAGGCGATTGGTCTCCATCCCCTGCTGGTGCTGAAAAAGGGGCATATCTTTGCGGGCGTGTGGCTGGAAGAGCTGTCTTTTTCCGAGCCCGTGCAGGATGACGCCTCCCTGGTAACCAAGCGCCTGGCCGAAGGGATCCACGAGATTGCGGTCGTCGAGTGCACCGCCTTGGTGGCCGGACGGAATTTTTCCTTCGATCAGGCCTGCTCTGCGGCGGAACATCAGATGAGCGGTGAAGACGCAGTTGAGTATATCATCGATGTCAACAGAAGCCGCATGAGTGGCATTCGTCCCATCCCGATGCGCGTATACACGGAAGGCGAGTGGCATATTGAACGACCCGAATTGGATGCGCGCGATTTGACCCAAGCACCGAAAGCGATCAGCGGCACACTGGAAATTGAGGAACAGCAGGAGACGCCTGCGACCAGAAAAATGCACTGGGAGCGGAAACTCCTGGATCTGGGGCTGCGCAATACCTTGATCAATCTGCGGCTGTCAAAAACACTGATCCCAATTTTGACCTCGTCGCTGGACGAATTGGAGAACGCACTCTCCGACGGGGAAGATTTTTCCATCCTGCCCCGGCCTGCAGAATGGCACATTTCCGGTGACCTTAGCTTTGAAGCGCTGCACAAGTTAGAAGACTTCTCTGCGGTGGTACAGTCCGAATTTAAGAACCACCGTCTGCGTGCGGTCTACACAGAAGCCGAACTGGAAAAAACCATCAAGAATCTGTACCGATCTGCAAAGACATCCCTGGAAGAAAATGGCGCCAACACCCTCTATTTGGCGCTGGGGCTGTTGCGCTGGTACGAAAATCCCCGCAGCACCAAAGCACGATATGCGCCGATCATCCTGATCCCAATCGAAATGGTCCGCAAATCCGCCGCGCAAGGATACGTTATCCGCCTGCGGGACGATGACCCGCAGATGAATATCACCATGCTCGAAAAGCTGCGGCAGGATTTTCAAATCACCGTCTCCGGCCTGGATCCCCTGCCTCAGGATGAACATGGCATTGACACCCGAAGGGTATTCACAATAATGCGTAAAGCGGTCATGGGGCAGCGGAACTGGGACGTTTTGGAGTCGGCCTATTTGGGTATCTTCTCGTTCTCCCAGTTCATTATGTGGAACGATATCCGCAACCGGTCGGAGGATTTGGCAAAAAAACAAAATTGTCCGCAGTTTGATGGACGGAAAGCTGGCGTGGGACGCCTCCGAAATGGAACTCGGCGCCCGTGTGCCGGAGGATGATGTGTTCCTGCCGCTGCCAGCGGACGCCTCGCAGCTCTACGCCATTGAAGCGGCAAACAGAGGGGAGAGCTTTGTCCTGCACGGGCCTCCCGGCACCGGGAAATCCCAGACTATAACTGCGCTGATCGCAAACGCGCTGGCCCAAGGGAAAACAGTTCTCTTCGTCGCAGAGAAAATGGCCGCCTTGGAAGTCGTGCAGCGGCGACTGGACAGTATCGGAATTGGGACATTCTGCCTGGAGCTGCATTCCAACAAATCCAAGAAGAAGGACGTTTTGGAGCAGCTGCGGAAAGCCACGGAGGTCACAAAGGCCCAGAGCGCGGAGGCGTATGCTGCAAAGGCTGCGCAAATCGCCGCCATGCGGCGGGAACTGGACGCCTATGCTGCGGCACTGCATCAGAAGCAGCGCTGCGGCATATCCTTGTATGAACTCATCAACGAATATGAGGCCAACAAAGATGCGGCAGACTTGCCGAGCTTTGCGCCCGATATGGTCTGCGCCATAACGTCCGAAAAGCTGGACACGCAGAGAGCACTTGTCCAGCGCATTATTGCCGCCGCCAAGGCCGTGGGACACCCGCAGGGCCATCCCCTCAGCGCAGTGGGTTGTACAGCCTATACCCAGCGTCTCAGAATAGACATGCCACAGATGATCAATGAATATCAGCGAGCGTTGGAGAATTTGCAGTCGGTATGGGCCCGTTTTGCGGAGAGCATCGGCGGACTGGGCGGTACCTATCAGGAACTGGAAAAAGCGGCAAAATTGGCCGAGGAAATGCAGCAGTGGATCCGCTTCCCCATACCCTGGGCGGAAGTTGAGGAGATCGACACCTGTCTTTCTCAGATTCAATCGATGTGCTCGTACTATCTGCAGGCAGCGGAAGCATACGCCGCGCTCTCAGAAACCTGGAAGCCGGAATTCTTTTCTTTGCACGGAGAAGCGCTGCTGATGGAGTACCGCACGATTTCTGCAAAGTGGTTTCTCCCTCGTTTCTCTGGCACGAAAGCGTTGGTCAAGCGCTTATTGATCTGTGCAAAAACGCCCATTGGGAAAAACAATATTGAGCCTGCCCTGGCAGAACTCGTCCAATATCAGCAAACCCTGGCCAGTGCAGCTGGAATTTTCAATGAATACGGCAGGATGCTGGGCGATTCCTGGAAAGACGGGCAGACGGATTGGCGCGATATACTGGAAAAGTGCGAAGCGGCAAAAGCCAGTGCCGCCCGGCTGAAAGCGCTTTGGGGCGACGACAGTTTCAGAAAAGCATATTGTGGGAAAGAGGCGCTTCAAAATCTTGCCGCAGCGTACCGAACGGCCTGGAATGAAATGCAGCTGGCGAAGGCGCGCTTCTATGAAACGTTTGCAATAGAGGAGTGCGCAGAAGACGCATGGCTGGAAAATCAGTTCCAACTTTGCGCCCGTATGCTGGCGCATGCCGACGAGATGCGGGAATGGATCGCATGGAACAGCATCGCCGCAGAAGCGACCCAAGAAGGGCTGCAGGCTGTCATTTTGGCGTATAGAAACGGTATGCCCCATGATGCAGTTCCCAGCGCCTACACAAAGGCGGTTTCACAGGCACTGGCAATGCAGGCCATAGACGCTGCGCCCGCGCTGAATCAGTTCTCCGGCGCGGTTTTCAACGAGAAGATCGAGCAGTTTAAGCGCATGGATGGAGAACTGACCCGGTTGACGCAGCAGGAGATCTTCTGCAGATTGGCAGCCAATGTCCCTAATTTTGCGAGGGAGGCTGCGCGCAGCTCAGAGCTTGGCATACTGCAGCGGGCGATCCGCAGCGGAGGGCGTGGGCTCAGCATCCGAAAACTGTTTGAGCAGATCCCCAATATGCTCCCGAGACTTTGTCCGTGTATGCTGATGAGCCCGATTTCTGCAGCGCAGTATTTGGATCCTAATCGAGAACCATTTGATATCGTGGTTTTCGATGAGGCGTCCCAACTGCCCACCTGCAAGGCTGTCGGTGCGCTGGCCAGAGGAAAAAACGCGGTGATCGTGGGCGACCCCAAACAGATGCCCCCAACCTCGTTCTTTATGACAAGCGCAGTGGACGAGGAGAATATCGAGACGGAGGATCTGGAGAGTATTCTGGACGACTGCCTGGCACTGAATATGCCCCAGACGCACTTGCTCTGGCACTATCGAAGCCGTCACGAGAGCCTGATCGCTTTCAGCAATCATCAGTTTTACGAGAACAAGCTGTACACGTTCCCATCGGTCAACGATAGGGAAAAGAAGGTCAGCCTTGTCCATGTTGACGGTTTGTTTGACCGGGGCAAAACGCGCCAGAACCGTGGGGAAGCAGAGGCTGTCGTCGCAGAGCTCAAGCGGCGGTGCCACGACTCCAAAGAGGCGGGATACAGCGTGGGCGTGGTCACCTTCAATATCCACCAGCAAAACCTTATCGATGACCTGCTGACGGAAGCCTGTCGGGAGGACGAGGCGTTGGAAGCGTGGGCATATAGGGCAGAGGAACCGGTTTTCATCAAGAATCTGGAGAATGTCCAGGGCGACGAACGGGATGTGATCCTTTTCTCCGTGGGCTATGGCCCGGACAGCACGGGAAAGGTGTCTATGAACTTTGGCCCTCTCAATCGGGACGGGGGCTGGCGAAGGCTCAATGTGGCGGTTTCCCGGGCCCGGTGTGAGATGAAAGTCTTTTCCACATTACTGCCCGAGCAGATCGACCTGGCGAGAACCAGTGCGGACGGCGTAGCTGCTTTAAGAGCATTCCTTGAATACGCAGCCGGGCAGGCGCTTGTTGAAAACAGTTCTTCGCTTCACGGACGGGCGGCAGAGACGTTGGGTATCGCCGAGGCCATTTGCACTGCATTGCGGCAGCAGGGCTATGCCACGGAGCAGATGGTGGGACACTCGGAATACAGAATTGACGTCGGTGTGATCGACCCGAACAACCCGGAGACGTATATTCTTGGGATCCTTTTGGACGGTGGCAGCTATGGGACCTCCAAAACAACACGGGATCGTGAGATTGCGCAAATCAGCGTGCTGGAGAGCCTGGGATGGCATTTGCTCCGTGTCTGGTCTATGGACTGGTGGGACAATAGCAAAAAAGAGCTGAAAAGAATCCTGGATGAATTGGAATCGCTCAAAAACGATCACGCGACGGCCAAAACCAGGGACGCCCTTGCCACCCCCAATCCCGCGCCTGCCGTTACCTCCCCAAAGGACGACGTCGTCCAGCCGCAAAGGGAGCGGGTCGCCGGCGTGATCCCGCTGCTCGGAAAGACAACGTCCTGCGTGAAACCATATTCTGCCGCCATGCTTGATAAGCGATATCTTCCTCCGGATGATTTCTTGCTGCCCCGTTATGTGGGGACAATCCGGGAGCGTATCGCGGCGGTGCTGCAAGCGGAAGCGCCAGTGAGTGAGAGAATGCTCATACGGCGGGTCGTGCAGAGTTATGGGATTGCCCGAAGCGGAAGCCGCATCCAAGGCCACATGGCCGCCATTTTACATGCTATGCGGCTGCGCACAACCACACAAGGAGATCAAAAGATCTACTGGGATTGGAATCAAGACCCCAAAAACTACACAGGATTCCGTGCCAGTGGTGACGGAGAGAATAGAAGGGATGCCAAAGATATCCCGATAGAGGAAGCTGCAAATGCCGTCTGCTATGTCCTGTACGATCAAGTGAGCATGTCCTATGACGACTTAGTACGTGAATCGGCAAACCTTTTGAACTATACGCGAATGGGGAGCAACGTCGTTTCCGTATTTGGAGAGGCGATCCGCTGCGCTCAGCGTGATGGAAAGCTCCACGAGGAGAACAATGGCCTTTGGCGGTTGACAGCGTCTGGCATGGAATACGCAAAGGAACTGGCTAAAGGGCAGCAGTGATAGGCTATAATTTGACGGCTTCGGGTCTTACTATCAGATAAGACAAGGAGGGTCGAATTGGAAAACATTTTCCGACTCCTATCGAGTGCTCAGGTTCGATAGGGGTCACGCATCCTTATTCGCGAACGAATTGCCACCAGAGCAGTGTAAAGCCCACGACCTTCCCACACGCGATAGATACGCAAAAGGACCCCAAAGGGAGAGGCTCCGTAAGGAAGTCCTCTTCCTTCGGCTTTTGTAATCAGCCGGAATGATTGGAATGTAGGAAAACAATCATATTGGAGGATTACATGTTGAACAGACAAATTACTGATGAAATGACAGGCATTTGTTATACCCTGCAAGACAGCTATTATCTGCCCGATCTTGCAATACCTGCTGAGGGAGAACAGTCCATTGGAATATGGGGTTGCGGGTCGTCGTCGGCGACCTCTGCCGGAGGCAGAAGCACCGACCGAGCCGGGAGGCGAGAAGCGGGTCGCTGGTGGCGACCGTTCAGCGCCGGTCTACGCTCCGCTTCGGTCGGTCCTGGGCGCGTCCCACCGGGACGCAGGACCCGAGCCGGCAGGCGAGACCAGCGGCACAGGCGGTATTTGAAAGAGCATCATCGCATCTTGTACTATAATCTGCTCACCGCCTGCAAGCTGAACGGCTATCTTGCCGATATTGGTCGGCAGGCAGAGGAACTGTTTTCCCGGCTGGTAAAGCAGATGGCGGAGTGTGAGGGCGTGACCGAAGCACTCAAAGCGTAAGATCAGATGGCGTGGGTGCAAGCTATGAACAATATCCCGCAACCGATCGATAGAAATCGTCAACAACGATTTGATTTATATTTAAACAGAATGGCGGTAAGGAGCGATCCTTGCCGCCATTTTGTTTTCTAATAACAACCACACGCTAAGCGTGTGGGGATAGGAGGAGCGGAAGCGTCGATATGGAAAAATAGACCTCCTTTTGCTAGTATAGATGCGGGTAACGCCAACCGCACGCACAAGCAAAAGGAGGTCATCCAAAAAGGACG
>CANRMX010000028.1 GCA_947631855.1 uncultured Clostridia bacterium
ACCTTCCCTTCTGTACATTTTTTCATTTTCCCTCTTGACTTCTAATAGTTAGTCTTTTTCTTTCAAGAAAAAGGAAGTTCTTTTTGCCCACTTTTTCTCCGAAAGAAAAAGTGGGTACGGTTATTATACAACAAAGGCAGCCTCCCTGCAAGGGAGGCTGCCTGAGAGTTTCCACAAGACAAGCCTTACGCGAACGCCACTTCCAGCGCCTCGGCCTCGCCTGCGCGGATGCGCTGGGCCGCAGCGCCCTGCACCGCGCCGGTAAAGGTCTCGGCGGCGCCGTCCGTCCAGTGGATGGTGATCTCCCCCACCCGATAGGCGCCGGGGATCAACTCGCCCGCAGCGGCATAGTGCACCCGGGTCTTGCCCAGCAGGGTGCAGTCCACGCCGTCTTCGCCCACCTGATAGCCGGGCAGCGCGGGCTCCGGCCGGAAGGTGAGCGCCCCATCCTCCAACGCGAAGGGGTGCGGGCCGAACATCAGCAGCTGCCAGATCTGCATAAACTCTGCGGTGGAGCCGGAGAGCCGGGCCACAAAGCCCTTGCCGCGCAGGGCGGGATTGGGGTTGGCCGAGGACGCGATGAAGCTGGAATTCTCCAGCGGGCTGCGGCCGTAGGCTTCGGGCGAGAGGAACGGGATGCCCGCATCCTTGAAGGCCGCGAAGAATTCCCCATACAGACCCGCCTTCAACAGCCCCAGCAGGTACTTGTATTCCATGTGCAGCCAGATGGATTCGTTCTCCAGCCAGCCGGGGGTAAAGGCGCGGCAGCGGCCCAGCTCATAGGAGCTTTCCGCCAGAGAGCCGTTGACCTTGTACATCTTCAGCGCCTCGTCATAGAGGACGCTCCCGCGCACCTGGGCGTGCAGGGATTTGGGATCCAGCGCCGCGCCGGGCATCTTCATATAGCGCACCGCGCCCTCCAGGAACAGGGGCAGGGGCGATTCTTTCACCGCCAGCGGCAGGATGGCCCCATCCTGCTCCCGGTACTCGGTGACTTCATAGGTGAAGTAGCAGGGCGGCACGCCCTGGGTGTAGCTGCGGGCGCGCTCCACGCCCTCCTGCACCAGCGCTTTCCAGGCGGCCAGCAGCCGGGCCGCGGCCTCGCCGGAGAAAGCCACTTCCTCGCCGTCGATGCCGTCGGCGGTCAGGGCGCGATAGGCTTCCTTGGCGTCGCCCACCGCATTCCAATAATCGAAGCGGGTGATGTGCCCGGCGGCCAGCTCGTCCATCAGGCGGCCCAGGGTGGCGATAAAATCGGCACATTCCTTGGGCAGCTTCACGGCTCTGCCGTAACGCTCCAGGGCGGTTTCCGCATAATCCAGCAGCCGCACCAGCTCGCAGCTTTCCGCCACGGAGGAGCCCAGCAGGCCGGGCAGGCCGTTGAGGGCGTCATACCAGCCGGGCTTGCCGGCCTCCATCTCTATCCCCATGCCCATGGGATCCAGCGCGGCCACCTTGTTCATGGCCAGCACCACGAGCTTCGCCATCAGGCTGGTGTGGTATTCCGCGCCCTTGCCGTGCTCCACGCCCACCCAGCTGCGGGCGGTCTCCCGGGGGATCACCCCGCCATACTGGCGCACGCCCTTTTCGGTGCGGGTGTACCGCTGGGCGCGGGGCGCCACGGTGGCGTGGGATTCGTAGTATTTATAGCTCTCGTCGTCGAAGAGCAGGGCCTCCTCCCGCTCGGGGAAGACCGCCAGATAGCTCTCGATAAGGTCCAGATTGTATGTCCAGTGGTCGGTCCAATACCCCTCGCCAAAGGTGACGTTGATATCGCTTTCGCTTGCCGCCACGGCCCGTTCCAGCACCTCGTCGGCGTTGGGGCACGCAGCCCGTTCCAGCGCCGTGGCCAGCGCGCCGGGGGTGAAGGGCCCTTCCAGCAGGGCGCGGACTTGGGGATCGTTTCCGGCCAGGGCGCAGATCTCCTCCAGCTTACCGGGCAGGAGGGTGAAGGTGGCCCGCTCGATCACCAGCGGATTGTAGCCGTCCAGCTGGATCAGGTCCATAAACAGCTTGATGTTGTGATCCCCCACAAAGGGCGTGAACAGCGGGTCGCTGCGGCGGTTCTGGTTGATGTCCCGGAAATTCGCGTTGCCCTGGGAATAGTATTCGGGCAGCATGGTGAAGAAGTTGTAATCCCGCTCGATATCCCCGTGCTTGCGGGAATAGACATAGAACACCTTGCCGCCGATCTGGATGGGGAACCCGCCCCGGAGGATGTTGTCCAGGAAGGTCTGGCGGCAGTAGGCGTCGAAGACGGGGTCGGCGGTGCGGGTGGCGATCTGGTCGGTGATCCGGTCGGTGAGGGCCACCGAGCGCCGGTGCTTCTCGTCAAACACGCCGGGGGCGGTCAGCCGCGCAGCGATCTCCTTCACCAGTGCCTTGTCCGCCGCCATGCCGTAGGCCTCCCGCAGAGTGAGGGAGTCGCCGGGGGCCAGAGTCTGCTGGGCGGCAAAGAAAGCGGTGGGCACGTTGTTGGAGACCATCTGGGGCTGGGCAAGCAGTTCGGATAGGGCGCTTGCCTTGAAGCCCGTGGCCTCGCTGAGGGAGAGATTATAGGCAAACACCAGCGCCGGGTCGGCGATGACGGGCAGCAGCGCGCCGTCGGGCGTGAAGCCGAAGGCGAAATGCCCCTCCTTGATCTCCTTGATCTCCGCGGTGTCCTCGCTGGAGGCCCGCAGCCGGTAGTAGGGCAGGCGGGTCTCCACATCCTCCACCTGCATCCAGGCCTTGTGGGTCTGGGTCATCACCTTCATGATGTTGGAGCTGGTGCCGTAGGTGAGCAGGGCGGGCATGCCGTCCAGCACTTCCAGATCGACAGGCTTGCCGCCGGTGTTCTCCAAAATCACCTCGCGCATCAAAGCGCCCACGTTCTCCTCGGGCAGGGTGAAGTACCGCACCCGGAAGCGCAAAGAGGGCTCGGCAAATTCCTCCTCCAGCAGCAGCTCGTTCATGCCGATGTGCATGGAGGCGTTTTCCGCATCGGTGGGGCGGAAGGGCTCCAGATACTGCCCATCCACCTTCACAAAGGTGCGGAAGCCCTTGGTGGCCACCTCCTGATAGGCCACATGGGCGGGGCTGAATTCCATAATGGGGTGCTCCTTATCCCCTGCGCCGAAGGAGCAGATGGCCTGCCCGCGGTTGACGTAGAAGCTCCACAGGGGGATGCCCTTCTCTCCGGCCACGCCGGGCAGGAAGCTGGAGAACGCGTTCTTCTGGTGGAAGTGGTCGATGACGAACCGGCCGTTTTTGTCAAACATGGGAATCATCCTTTCTGAATGAATCGTACCGTGATGGTGTGGGGTTTGTCTGCGGGCAGGCGGGTAATCTGCTCCCGCCGGAGCAGTGCGCCGCCCTCTGCTTCGTCAAAGGGGACGGCTTCGCCGTCGAGCTCCACGGCCCCGATGCGATAGCCGCCCGCGTCCATGCGCTGGGGATTTTCGTAGGCCACGGTGATCTCCCGCCCCGCGAACAGGGTGCTGACCGCCGCGTTGCCGTGCCCGTCGAAAGCATTTGCCAACAGCTGGGGCGCAAGCAGCAGGTCGCCATAGAGCCCCCGCACGCCGAACTGCCGGGTGAGCACGGTCATCATCAGCCAGCTGGCGGAGCCGGTGAGGTAGTGGTACATCCCGCGCCCGCGGCCGTTGTAGTATTCCGGGATGCCGGGATAGATGCGGCTGCGGTCAAAATCCGCTCCCAATTGATACAGAGCATCCAGGGCCTTTTCCGCCTCCCGGGTCATGCCCTGGGCGTAGAGGGCGTAGGCGTACATCACCGCCATATGGCAGAACACCGCCCCGTTTTCCTTGGTGCCATAGGCGAAGCCGAACAGCCGCCCCAGATCGGTCTTGACCTCGTGGAAATCGGTGTTGAGCTTGTACCCGCCCAGCGCCTCGTCGTAGAGGAAAGCGTCCGCCGCCCGGGCCACGGACTGGGCCATCTCCCGGTCGGCCACGCCGCTCATCAGTGCAAAGACCTGCCCGGTGAGCATCATCCGCAGGCCGTTGGGGGTGTCGCCCTCCACCTGGCGGCCGGAGTTGTCGTAATAGCTGTTGAACCACCGCTGGCCCCGGGCCTCCACGATCTCCTGCCGCCGGACGATCTCCCCGAACCCTTCGCTCATGGCGCGCAGGGTGCGGGCCAGTTCTTCGGCGGGCACCGTCACCGTTTCGCCGGTGATCTCATGTTCGCAGGCGGCGCAGAAATCCGCCAGCACGGCGGCTTTTTCCTGGGGAGACTGGGCCTTTGCCCCTTCCAGCAGGATGGACAGTTCACGGGCCAGCACGATCCCGCCGCCCAGCTTTTCCGTCAGTTCCGCCAGATCGGCCAGGTTTTTTGCATACAGGCAGTGGAACGCCACGCTTTCGCCCCGTTGGGCGGCCATATCCAGCCCGTCGTTCCAGTCCGCGCCCAGCAGCCGCAGGATTCC
Organism: uncultured Clostridia bacterium; assembly: GCA_947631855.1. Classification (GTDB taxonomy): domain Bacteria; phylum Bacillota; class Clostridia; order Oscillospirales; family Acutalibacteraceae; genus Acutalibacter. Next base: position 4,430 of record CANRMX010000028.1, read on the forward strand.
GTGCTCGCCCACGTTGTAGTAGGCGGTGAGATTCTGCACCAGCAGGTGCTCCAGCAGCGTCCCCTGATACTCCTCTCCGGCGGCGGTCTTGAGTTTTTGGCCGTATGCCGGCGTCCACTTGGGATCGGTGCGGGTGCCGCGATGGGCCTGAGGGTCTTTGAAATAGGACTGCTTCTCCAGCAGGAAGGCGAGATCGGCGGTCTGGTGGATGTACAGCGCCACAGTCACCAGCGGCCAGGCGCCGTGGTCGGTCCACACCCGGGTGATGTTGTTCCGGTCCGCCACGAATTCCCCGGGCTCGTTGCCGATGATGGTGGCGTTGGTGCCGTCAAAGCGCACGCCCCCGAAGTTGGAGAGCAGCAGTTCCCGCACACCCTCCGGCTCCATGAACAGCAGGGCAAGGCAGTCCTGCCAGAGGTCGCGCCAGCCCCGGCCGCCCCGGCCGTAGTCGTGGTGGGGCAGGAAGGAGCAGCCGAACATCCGCCGCAGGATGGGCTGGGCGGAGACCCACCGCATCCAGGCGTCCCGGTGGGCATCACCGGTGGCAAAGGAAAGATTCAGCTTCTTATCCCAATAGGCCCGGCACTTGGCCAGTTCCTCGTCGAACCGCCCGGGCGCCAGATAGTCCTGCACAAAGTCCAGATCTTCCCCCACGGCCAGCGCCGCCACGAAGCGCACGCTTGCGCCGGGCGCAACGGTCTCCTCTGCAAATTGGGCCGCGGCGATCACTTCAAAGCCATCCACCGTATCTCCGGGCTGGAGGCTCAGCCGCCGGGCCGCGCCCGCCGGGGATTCCAGATCGCCGCCCTCGCCGATGAAATCCTCCACCGCCGCTTCAAAGGCCACGGGCTTCCCGCCGTCCTCCCGGGCGCAGAAGGCCCCGTAAGCGAGATTGTTCAGCTTGTGGCCCCGCTCGCCGAAGGTCAGGGTGGGCCGGGTGAACACGCCGTTTTCCGCCACCGCCGCCCGGTGCAATAGAGAGGTGACGTGCCGGTGGTCGCGATAATTATCCGCCGACCGCCCGTAGATGGGATAGGCCATGGTGGCGGTGAAGGGCAGGGGCTCACTGCCGGTGTTGGTGACGGTGAAGCAGGTGAGCTCCACCGCGCCGCCCTCGGGCGGGATGAAGGTGAGCGCCTCGCTGCGCACGCCCCGGGCGGCGCTCTCCCGGATCACCTTGTGCCACAGGAAGCCCGCCTCCAGGGTGACTTTGTCGTTCTGCTCGGCCCGCTGCACCGCCGAAGCCCCTGCCGCCGACCAGCACCCGAACCGCTGGCTATAGAGCCAGAAGTTCCGCCCGGAACGGTCGTTGTGGAGATTCTCCGCCGAGACCGGGGCCAGCAGGAAGGAATTCTGCCCGGTCTTGGCGTCGCCGCCCAGGGTGGGAGTGATGGCGCTGAGCAAACCCTGCTCGCCGGCCAGGGGGAAATAGAGGTAGCTCACCCGGTGGGGATCCGCCAGGCGGAAGCTGCCCTTGTTGTCGATGAATTCATATCCCATGGGATATCGCCTCCAAAATCAAAAAGATGGGGTGAAAAAAGCAAAACAGCCCATTTGGGGGCTGCCTTGTTGCGATTATTTGTCCAGCTTTTTCGCGGCCTCGATGACGAGCGAAACGGCCTGCCCCATGGTGAACAGGGAAGTGTCCACGGTGAGGTTGTAGTTGTTCACGTCGTCCCAGCGGCGGTTGGTGTAGAAGTTGTAGTAATTCCCGCGCTGCTTATCCTTCTTGTTCACGAAGTCCGGGGCCTTTTTCCGGTCGGCCAGCTCTTTCTCCACGATGCGCCGCACCCGGGCGTTCTTATCGCCATGGACGAAGACCCGCAGCACGTTGGGGAATTCCCGGAGGATATAGTCCGCGCACCGGCCCACGATGACGCAGGGGCCCTCGTTGGCGGCCTTCTTGATGATATCGGACTGGACGATGAACAGCTTGTCGTTGATGGGCATATCGCCCACGCCGCCGGTGACCCGGTGGGCAAAGCCGTAGCTGCCGGTGACCATGGAGTAGAGCAGGGAGTTGGTGGCGCGCTCATCCGCATGGGCAAAGACCTCCTCGGAGTAGCCGCTCTCCTTGGCGGCCAGGGCGATGAGGGATTTGTCATAGTAGGGGATGTCCAGCTCCTTGGCGATGCGCTCGCCCAGCTCGTGGCCGCCGCTGCCGTACTGACGGTTGATGGTGATGACAGGCAACATGATGATTCCTCCTTTATCCAGTGGTTGCGCTGATGGAAACGAAAAAAAGTCCACAATTTACCTGTAAATATCTTACACCTTTTCGGCGGCCCTGTCAAGGCGTGAAGTGAAAAGGATTTCCCCGTTTTCTCTTGAAACAGGCGGGAAAAAGCGGTATGATTAGAGCGCAGCCGAATTGCACGGTTTTCGGAAAAATCACACAATCTTCACATGGACGGGGTATACTCGGCTACATAGAGGTTTCAAAAGGGAAAGGAGGCGCCCCATGTACCGCATTTTAGTGGTGGACGACGAGCAGCGGATCCGGGAGCTGATCCGCAAATACGCGGAATTTGAAGGGCACGAGGTCAGCGAGGCGACCAATGGGATGGAAGCGGTGGAGCTGTGCCGGCGGGACCCCAACCGCTTCGACGTGATCATCATGGACGTGATGATGCCGGAGCTGGACGGCTTTTCCGCGGTGAAGGAGATCCGCAAGACCTGCGCCGCGCCGGTGCTGATGCTTTCCGCCCGGGGCGAGGAATACGACCGCATCCACGGCTTCGAGCTGGGGGTGGACGACTACGTGGTGAAGCCCTTCTCCCCCAAGGAGCTGATGATGCGCGTGGCCGCCATCATGAACCGCGTTCGGCCCCAGGACGGCCCGGCCCAGCGCAACGTGCTGCGCTTTGAGGGGCTGGCCATCGACTTCGACGCCCGCATCGTCACCGTGGACGGCGCCCGGGTGGAGCTCTCCCCCAAGGAATACGAGCTGCTGTGCTATCTGGTGCGCAACCGCGGGCTTGCCCTCACCCGGGAGATGCTCATCACCGGCGTGTGGGGGTATGATTTTTACGGCGACGACCGCACGCTGGATACCCACATCAAGCTGCTGCGCAGGAGCCTGGGGCCCTACAGCAAATTCATCGTGACCCTGCGGGGCGTGGGCTACCGCTTCGAGGCCCAATGAAGGCGGGAAACAGACGGGGCATGCGCATCCGCTGGCAGATCGCCCTGGGCTTCGGCGTGTTCATCCTGGTGATCGCGGTGCTGCTGTGGGGGATGCAGATCGCGCTGCTGGGCCCCTTTTACCGGGCCATCAAGCAGACGGAGGTGCTGCGCACGGCGGACAGCATCGAGCGGCGGCTGGAAGACGACGACCTGGACGAGCAGGTGCGCACCCTTTCCAACGACCTGGGGCTGGTGATCCTGGTCTGCGACGAATTCGGCATCCGCTACTCGGCCTGGAAGCCCACCCAGCGGGACTGCATCATCGAGAGCATGGACCGCTTTTCCCTGCGGAGCCTGTTCAGCGAGGTGAATCTCAACGGCGGCTCTCAGCTGGGGGTGTATGCTTCGCCCTTTTCCTATGGGGACGGCGGCCGCTCCCAGGTGATCCTCTATGCCCGGGTGGCGCGCACGGCGTCGGGATATAACCGGATGATCCTCATCGAGAGCGAGATCACGCCGGTGGACGCCGTGGTGGATACCCTGCGGGTGCAGCTGCTGTGCGTCACGGGGATCATGGTGGTGCTGGGCTCGGTGCTGGCGTTCTTCATCGCCCGGCGGATCGCCCGCCCGGTGGCCCGGGTGAACGAATCCGCCAAGGAGCTGGCCCAGGGCAACTACGGCATCCGGTTTGCCGGCGGCGGCTCCCGGGAGGTGGGCGAGCTGGCCCAGACGCTGAACTTCGCCGCCCAGGAGCTCTCCAAGACCGAGGGCCTCCGGCGGGAGCTGCTGGCCAACGTCTCCCACGACCTGCGCACGCCCCTGACCATGATCCAGGGCTACGCGGAGGTGATGCGGGACCTGCCCGGGGAGAACACCCCGGAAAACGTGCAGATCATCATCGACGAGACCCAGCGGCTGACCGACCTGGTCAACGACCTGCTGGACCTGTCTAAGCTGGAGGCCGGGGCCGTGGCCCTCAACCGCACCCGGTTCGATCTCACCGAAAGCGTGCGCACCATCCTGGCCCGGTACGACAAGCTGGCGGATTACAGCTTCCCGTTTGTCGCCGGAGAGGACGTGTACGTCTACGCGGACGAGCTGAAAATTTCCCAGGTGATCTACAATCTGGTGAATAACGCCGTGACCTACTGCGGCGCGGACAAGACCGTCACCCTGCGGCAGACGGTGCAGGGCGGCGCGGTGCGTATCTCTGTGTCCGATACCGGCGAAGGCATCCCGGCGGATCGATTGCAGGATATCTGGGAACGCTACTACAAGGTGGACAAAGAGCACAAGCGGGCCCAGGTGGGCACGGGGCTGGGCTTATCCATCGTGCGGAATATTCTGGAGATGCACGGCGGGGCCTACGGGGTGGAAAGCGTTTTGGGCCAGGGCAGCACGTTCTGGTTTGAATTGCCCCTTGCAACCGCCGGGGAAATGGCTTATAATGAGAGCACAAGCGCAATACAAAGGAGTTTTGAAAATGACGGAAAACTGCACCCATGACTGTTCTTCCTGCGGCGTGGACTGCCCCTCCCGGGCGGCAGCCTCCGAATTCGCCGCCCCGCTCAATCCCCTGAGCCGCGTCGGGAAAGTGATCGGCGTGGTCAGCGGCAAGGGCGGCGTGGGCAAATCCATGGTCACGTCCCTGCTGGCCACCATCCTCCGCCGCCGTGGGGAGGAAGTGGCGATTTTGGACGCGGACATCACCGGGCCCTCCATCCCCAAGGGATTCGGGCTCAAACAGCGGGCCCTGCAGGATGAAAACGGCCTGTACCCGGTGCTGACCAAAACGGGCATCAAGGTGATGAGCGTGAATCTGCTGCTGCCGGAGGAGACGTCCCCGGTGGTGTGGCGCGGCCCGGTGATCGCCGGGGCGATCAAGCAATTCTGGAGCGACGTGGTGTGGGGCAACGTGGATTATATGTTTGTGGATATGCCGCCGGGCACGGGCGACGCGCCGCTGACGGTGTTCCAATCCCTGCCGCTGAAGGGGATCATCATCGTCACATCTCCCCAGGAGCTGGTGTCCATGATCGTCAGCAAGGCGGTGGAAATGGCGAAGCTGATGAACATCCCGGTGCTGGGGCTGGTGGAGAATATGAGTTATTTCAAGTGCCCCACCTGCGGCGAGGAATTGAAAGTCTTCGGCGAGAGCCATATCGACGAGGTGGCCGCCAAATATGCCCTGCCGGTGCTGGGCAAGCTGCCCATCGACCCGGTGCTGGCCTCCGCCGCGGACCGCGGCGTCACGGAGCTGTTCGAGGGGGATTGGCTGGACGCCGCCGCCGATCTCATCGAAAACCTGGCCGACTGACCCAAAACAAAAAACTGCCCCGACGATCTTTCGCCGGGGCTATTTTTCGGTCTGCTCCAGGGTGCGGTCGGGAGAAAATTCCATCAATTCTCCCGGCGTGCAGTGCAGGATCATACAAAGGGCGTTGAGGGTGTTGGTGCTGACGGATTGGTCGGACATCAGCCGCTGGATCGTTTTGCTGTCCAGGTTATAGGCGCCGCATTTATTGCGCAGGTAGTAGGAGGTGATCTTTCTCTCTTGCAGCATCTGCCGCAAAGGCCGAAAAGAAATCATCAAATCCCCCCTTGACTTTTCCTTTATTATTGCATATAATGGTGGGCAAGGGGTATGAGGAATATTCCCCATAAAGGCGGCAAGGGGCAAAATCTATGAAAAGACTGTGTAAAAAATAAGCCCCAACGATTTCCGGGGTTTTTACTTTTGCACGGGGACAGTCATTCCGTCACCTTCACCATTTGGATGGCGGCGTCCAGCAGCAGATTGATCAGCTCGTTGCGGGAGCGATTGGTTTGGGCCGACAGCGCGTCCAGCCGCTCCAGCATTTCCTCCTTCATGCGCACAGAAACGATCTTGTACCCATCGTCCCCACGGCGGGCATTTTTTCTCGTAATGGTGATCTCGTCCGGCATCGCCAAACCTCCTGATTTTTTCCTTTATTGTATCTTGACAGGCCCGGTTTTAGTATGCTATAATTCAAACTAAATCTATAACTATGATTTTTGACTACAAAAGCATAGTCAGAAAAGGAGCGAAAAGCATGAAGAAAAAACTGTTAGCCCTGTTGCTCACCCTTGCCCTGCTTGCGGCCATGATCCCGCTGGGGGCAAGCGCGGAAACGGTTGCCTCTGGCACTTGCGGCGCAGAAGGAGATGGGTCAAACCTTACATGGAAATTCGAAAATGGTATCCTAACAATCTCCGGCAAAGGAGAGATGCAAGATTATGATGATTGGACAATAGTGGATTTTTTGGATTATGAACGGGAAGTTCCTTGGAAGGAAATAAAAAATGAAATTGTAAAAGTTGTTATAGGGAACGACGTGACCAGCATCGGGAATGTAGCATTTGCTGAATGTACTTCCTTGATATCTGTAGTTATGCCAAAAAGTATCACTGAAATCAAGCCCTATACATTCTACGGTTGCAGCTCTCTGAGGTCAGTAACAATTCCAAACAATGTGACCATAATCCGGGAGTACGCTTTTGCAAACTGCACATCTTTAAAGGACATATCAATTCCAAAAGGTGTTACCACAATAGAAAGGAAAGCATTTGAAGCTACACCGTGGTTGGAGGCCAAGGGCGATTTTCCTGTTGTTAATGGGATATTGCTGGCATATCAAGGTACAGATAAAGAAATAATTGTTCCATCCAATGTAACAAAAATTAGTGGCGCCGCATTTTGGGATTGTACTTCTCTTACTAGCGTGACCATTCCCAACAGTGTGACTAGTATTGGTGATTCCGCATTTTGTGATTGTACTTCCCTTACTAGCGTGACCATTCCCAACAGTGTAACTAGTATCGGAGGTTGGGCATTTTGGCGTTGTTCCGCCCTCACCAGTGTGACCATTCCAGGCAGCATAACCAATATAGAAATGTGCACATTTTGGGATTGCACATCTCTTATTAGTGTGACCATTTCTAACGGCGTAACTAGTATTGGAGAGGATGCTTTCTTGAATTGTTCTTCTCTCCCCAGTGTGACCATCCCAGACAGCGTGACCAGTATTGGCGGGGGAGCGTTTTCGGGCTGTACATCCCTCACCAGTGTAACCATACCAGGAAGCGTGAGATTTATATACGATGGCGCTTTTGAAGGCTGCACATCACTTACCCATGTAACCATTGAGAGCGGTGTGCAAGAAATAGAAGCTGGTGCTTTCTTTGATTGTATGTCTCTCACTAGTGTGACTATACCCGCAAGCGTTACTAAAATATGGGAATGGGGCTCTACTTCTTGGGCGGCTTTTGGCTTTTATGAAGATGAAACTACTGGTAATGTAGAGTCTATTCCAAACTTCACCATTACCGGTTATTCCGGCACTGAGGCCGAAGATTATGCCCAGAGTCTCGGGCTCAAGTTTGTTTCCTTAGGTCCTGTAGCTACACCAACACCCACACCGACATCAACGCCCAAGCCTACGCCCAAGCCTACGCCTACCCCGACACCCACCCCCAAGCCTACTGCAACTCCCACGGCGAAGCCCACCGCTACGCCCAAGCCCACGACTAAGCCCACCGCTACGCCCAAGCCTACAGCTAAGCCGATCGCGATGCCGAAGCCTACTGCTACGCCGAAACCTACAACGAAGCCGACTGCTACGCCAAAGCCCACGGCTAAGCCTACCGTCAGCTTTAAGGATGTTAAAACTAAGGACTACTTCTATAATTCTGTCCAGTGGGGGATTGCTCGGGGCATTACCAACGGCACCAGCAAGACCGAGTTCAGCCCCAACCAAGCCTGCACCCGTGCGCAGAATGTGACTTTTCTGTGGCGGTGCGCCGGCCAGCCCGAGCCCAAGACCACCAAGAATCCCTTCACCGACGTGAAGTCCAGCGATTACTATTATAAAGCTGTCCTGTGGGCCGTGGAGAATGGCATTACCAACGGCACCAGCAAGACCACGTTCAGCCCCAACCAGGTGTGCACCCGGGCGCAGATCGTCACGTTCCTGTGGCGGTACGCCAAGCAGCCTGCGCCCAAGACCGCCAAGAATCCCTTCAAGGACTTGAAGACCAACGAGTATTACTACAAGGCCGTGCTGTGGGCCGCGGAGCAGAAAATCACCACGGGCACGACCGCTACCACCTTTGCACCCAACCAGAAGTGCACCCGTGGACAAAGCATTACTTTCCTGTTTAGAGATTTGGGCCGGTAAAGCCGCCCAAGAAAAGGCCGCCCGCGCGGGCGGCCTTTTTCGTCCGATCATTCGACCAAACAGGGCTTGACAATTGGCCGAAAATGATGTATGCTTTTACCCAATTACAACCGAACAGCTTTTGAAAGGCCATGAGGATCGATCCGTCTCAAGGGAGTTTTCCTTGGGGCGGATTTTTCACATCCCCGCCATTCGGTTGGAAAACGAGGAGGAACCCACATGCAGAAGACAGATTTGAAAGGACAATTGGAGGAAGTGGCCCAGCGCATCCGCACCATGCGGGAGATCACGGGGCTTTCCGAGCAGGAGATGGCCCGGCACACGGCGCTGAGCCTGGAGGAATACCGGGCCTGCGAGGCCGGCGAGCGGGATTTCAGCTTCACCTTCATCTATAAATGCGCCCAGCGCTTCGGCATCGACCCCACCGACCTCATCAAGGGCGTTAGCCCCACCCTGTCCAGCTATACCGTCACCCGCTCCGGCGACGGCCTGCCCATCACCCGCCGCCAGGGCTTCCGCTACCTGAACCTTGCCCCGCTGTTCAAGAACAAGACCGCCGAGCCGTTTTTCGTCACCATGCCCTATTCCAAGGTGGAGCAGCAGATCCCCATCAAGCTCTCCACCCACGTGGGCCAGGAACTGGACATCGTGGTGAAGGGCGCCATGAGGATGCAGGTGGGGGAGCATATCGAGACTCTCCACCAGGGGGATTCCATCTACTATAATTCCGGCACGCCCCATGGGATGATCGCCGTGGACGGCGCGGAGTGCCAAATCTATGCCATCGTGCTGCGCGGCAGCGAGGAGCTTGCCCCGGAGAAGGACCGCTTCCAGAAATTCGTGGCCATGAAGGCCGCCCGGCAGGAGCGGGAGACCGTGGCCACGCCCTTTGTGGAGACCACCCTGGACGAGAACGGCGTGCTGGCCGGGGTGAAATACAAAAACGAGGAGAAGTTCAACTTCGGCTTCGATGTGGTGGACGCCCTGGCCGCCCGGGAGCCGGAGCGCCTCGCCATGCTCCATGTGGCGAAGGACGGGACGGAGCGCCGCTTCACCTTTGAGGACATCCGCCGGGAATCCGCCCGCACGGCCAATTATTTTGAATCCCTGGGCATCCGGCGCGGCGACCGGGTGATGGTGGTGCTCAAGCGCCACTACCAGTTCTGGTTTGTGATCACCGCCCTGCACAAGATGGGGGCCATCATCATCCCCGCCACCAATCAGCTGCTGGAGCACGATTTTGAGTACCGCTACAAGGCGGCGGGGGTCTCGGCGATCCTCTGCACCGCCGACGGTACCACCGCCGAGGCGGCCGACCGGGCCGCCCAGACCTGCGGGGTGGAGCTTAAGATCATGGTGGGGAAGAATCGCCTGGGCTGGCACGATTTCGACCGGGAATACGCCGCCTTCCCCGACGTCTATGAGCGGAAGCCCGATTCTCCCTGCGGCAGCGACCCCATGCTGATGTATTTCACCTCCGGCACCACGGGGTATCCCAAGATCGCCGAGCACAACTACAAATACGCCCTGGGGCACTACATCACCGCCAAATGCTGGCACAACGTGAACCCCGACGGCCTGCACTTCACCATCTCCGAGACGGGCTGGGCCAAGGCCATGTGGGGCAAATATTACGGCCAGTGGCTGTGCGAAGCGGCCATCTTCGTCTACGATTTCGACCGCTTCAACGCCCAGGAGATCTTGCCCATGTTCGCCAAGTACCACATCACCACCTTCTGCGCGCCGCCCACCATGTACCGCTTCTTCATCAAGGAGGACCTGAGCCGCTACGACCTGTCCTCCATCGAGTATTCCACCACCGCGGGCGAGGCCTTGAATCCCGAGGTATACGAGCAGTGGAAGCGGGCCACGGGGCTGTCCCTGATGGAGGGCTTCGGCCAGACGGAGACCACCCTGGCGATCTACAATCCCGTGGGCATGATGCCCCGGCTGGGCTCCATGGGCATCGCCAATCCCCTGTACGACGTGGATGTGGTGCTGCCCGACGGCACCAGCGCTCCCGTGGGCGAGGAAGGGGAGATCGTCATCCGCACCGACCGGGGCAAGCCCTGCGGGCTGTTCATGGGCTACTACCGCAACGACGCCGAGAACGAGGACGCCTGGCGGGACGGGATGTACCACACCCACGACACCGCCTGGCGGGACGAGGACGGATACTTCTGGTATGTGGGCCGCACCGACGATGTGATCAAATCCTCCGGCTACCGCATCGGGCCCTTTGAGATCGAAAGCGTCATCATGGAGCTGCCCTATGTGCTGGAGTGCGCCGTCACCAGCGCGCCGGACCCGGTACGGGGCCAGGTGGTGAAAGCGGTGGTGGTGCTGACGAAGGACACCGAGCCCAGCGAGGCGCTGAAAAAGGAAATTCAGACCTACGTGAAGCAGCACACCGCGCCCTATAAATATCCCCGGATCGTGGAGTTCCGGAAGGACCTGCCCAAGACCATCAGCGGCAAAATCCGCCGGGTGGAGCTGAGAGGATAAAAGCAGCTGAACGTGACGAAGGACGGGTACGAGGCTGTAATGGAACAGATCGCCGCGGTCTGCCGTTCGTAAATCCAAATAAACAAAAGCAGACGAAAACCGTCTGCTTTTTGCTTGTTTATGCGTCTATTCTCTATTTCTCGATAAGCCGGTCGATCAGCGCCAGCAGGTTGGGGATGGACTGGGACTTGTCGAAGCTCTCGCAGTTTTCCCGCAGCTTCATCAGCCGCTTCTTCTCCCGCAGCAGCGCCGCGATCTCTCCGGCGAAGTCGCCGTTTTTCTCCAGCCGGATGCACATCTCGTGGCTGGCCAGGAATTCCGCGTTGTCCTCCTCCTGCCCGGGGATGGCGTCGAACACCGCCATGGGCAGCCCGCAGGCCAGCGCCTCCGATACCGTGAGCCCGCCGGGCTTGGTCACCAGCAGATCGGCGGCGTACATATAGCGCTCCACCTCGTCGGTGAAGTACACCAGCCGGGTGGGCAGTTTGAAATCCGCAAATTCCTTCTCAAAGGCCCGGTACAGCTTCTTGTTTTTGCCGGTAATCACGATGATCTGCATGGGCACCCGGGTGTTTTCCAGATCGCCGCAGAGCCTGATGATGTTGGACACCCCGAAGCTGCCGGCCATGAACAGGATGGTGGGCAGGGCGGGGTCCAGATGCAGCTGCCGCAGCAGCGCGTCCCGATCTTTCTTCTCGAAGAACACCCCGTGCACCGGGATGCCGAAGGGGTGCACCCTGGATTCGTCCACGCCGTATTCCTTCAGCTCCGCCACCATGTCCTCGCTGGCGGTGACGTACGCGTCCACCTGGTCGGCCACATAGGCCCGGTGCACGCCGTAATCGGTGATGATGCAGATCAGCGGCGCTTTCACCAGCCCATCCTCCTTGAGGGCGGCCACCATCTCGGTGGCAAAGGGGTGGGTGGTGATGATCACATCCGGGTCGTAATCGGCGATGGAGCGCAGCAGCAGATTGCTGAAAAGCCCGCTGAGCTTGGGCACCAGATCGGAAAAGAGATTCTGCTTGTTGGTGCGGCGGTACAGCCTGCCGAACATGGCCGGGATGTTCTTGGCCATAAACAGATAGGCGTCGCAAACGGTCTTATCGAGAAAGCGGTTGACGGCTTTCAGCGCGTCCACCGTCACCACGTCGAAGCCGGTGTTCTGCCGGATGTACTGCTCCACCGCGTGGGCTGCCCGGATATGTCCTCCGCCGGTGGCGGCGGTCAAAAGCATGATCTTCACGGTACTCCCTCCTTTGCCATTCATTATACAACACTTCCTGCAAAAACGCCAGAAAAATGACAGGATTGGAACCGTTTATTTGCTTTACTTTTTCCGGGAATGGGACTATAATAAACATACGCAATTTGAGCGCACGCAGGGCACCCTGCCGCAGAAAATAGATGAACCAAGTACATGGATAGGGGAGGATATCTGGTGAAAAGCTGGAAAAAATTCGCGCTTGCAGCGCTGTGCATTTTGATTTTGGCGGGCTTCGCCGCCTGTTCCGGTAAGGACGGGCAATCGTCCCTGCCGTCCTCCTCCCTGCCAGCGGCTTCCCCCTCTGCGGAGCCCCAGTCCGCCGCCGGCACGTTCCCGAAGGGCACCAAGATCGGCGGCGTGGATATCTCCGGGAAGACCGCCGCCGAGGCGCTGTCCATGGCCAAAAACGCCATGGAGCAGGAGCTGTCCCGGCTGGAGATCCTGGTCGCTTTCGGCAACGACACGGTGGCCGTCACTGCCGCCGACTGCACGGAGAAGGACACCCTGGACCTGCTGCTGAGAAGCCGCCTGAAAACCGGTCAGGCGGAGGACATTCCCCTTTCCTACGAATTGCAGCTTTCCGAGGCGGGCAAGAAGAAACTGACCGACGCCGGGGCGGCGGCCAAGAAGGAGAGCAAAAACGCCACCGTCACCGGGTATGATACGGCGGCGGGCGCTTTCACCTTTTCCGACGGAGAAAACGGCGCAGAGCCCAACATGGAAAAGGCTCTGGCCGATGTCCAGGCCCTGCTGGATCAAAAGCAGAGCGGGACGGTGAAGGTGGAGATCAAGGAGCTCAAGCCCACCCTGACCAAGGACTATCTTTCCAAGAATTTCAAGCTGATCTCCTACTACACCACGGTTTCCACCAACACCGCCAACGGCAACAGCAACATGGCCCTGGCCCTGTCCAAGGTCAACGGCACGGTGCTGGAGCCCGGCGAGGTGTTCTCCTATAACGAGACCACCGGCGACAGCACCGACCCTGCCAACGGCTGGCTGCCGGCAGGCGGGCTGATGATGGGCGTTTCGGTGCAGACCTATGGCGGCGGCATCTGCCAGGGCTCCACCACGCTCTATAACGCCGCGCTGATGGCGGGCATGGAGATCGTCTATCGGGATTGCCACGCCCGGCCCTCCAGCTATTGCCCCATCGGGCTGGACGCCACGGTGGATTACGGCTCCATCGATTTCCAGTTCCGCAATTCCCTCTCCACCCCCATCTACATTTCCGCCTGGATGGACGGCGTGACGCTGCACGCCAACATCTACGGCTGCCTGCCGGAGGATTGGGACGACATCCTGCTGGGCAGCGAGCAGACCGGCACGGAGCAGCCCCTGGACACGGTGAAATTCCTGGTGGACGACAATCTGAAAAAGGGCCAGTATGTGCGGAAGACCTCCGGGCAGACCGGCTATCGGGCCAGAGCCTGGCGCACCTATTACAAAAACGGCGTGGAAGTCCGCACCGAGGAGGTGGATTCCTCCTACTATCCGCCCACCGGCACGGTGTATGCGGTGGGCCCGGGCACGGATACGGACAAGGTGGACGTGAAAAAGGAATCCGGCAACACGTCCGATCCGCCCGCCACGCCCACGCCTGCGCCCACCCCCACGCCGGCCCCGACGCCGGAGCCCACCCCCGAGCCCACGCCGGAACCGACCCCCGAACCCACCCCGGAACCTATAGAGGAACCTACGGAGGAGCCCACGGCCGAACCGCCGGTAGAATCTTCACCGGAATCGGAGCCCGAGGTGCAGTCGGAGCCCGAGCCCTCGGAGGAGCTGCCGCCGGAATCGGAAGATGAACTGCCGGAATAACCGAGATCAAAATCCCCAGTGCCTCGGACAGGAAGCGCTGGGGAATTGAATGTTTTGTGAAGGAGCGATCACAGTGAAGGACGGATTTTTCAGGCTTGGCGCCTACTCGCCCCAGGTGCGGGTGGCCGATGTGCCCTATAACGTGGAGCGCATCCGGGAAGGGATCGAAGCGGCCGGGGCTGCGGGCTGCGGCGCGGTGTGCTTCCCGGAGCTGGCCATCACGGGCTACACCTGCGGCGATCTCTTCCGGGACCGCACGCTGCTCCAGGCGGCGGAGGCGGGCCTCCGGCAGCTGATGGAGGCCACCCGGGCGCTGGACGTCCTCTGTGCCGTGGGGGTGCCGGTGCCCGTGGAGGGCGCGCTGTATAACGGCTGCGCGGTGTTCCACCGGGGCCGGCTGCTGGGCATCGCCGCCAAGGAGAACATCCCCAACTATTCCGAGTTTTACGAGGCCCGGCACTTTTCCCCTGCGCCCGAAGCCAAAACCATCCGCTTCGCCGGGCAGGAGACGCTGCTGGGCCGCGGGCTGCTTTTCCCCTGCGAAAACGTGGAGGGCCTGACGGCGGCGGTGGAGATCTGCGAGGACCTGTGGGCCCCTTGCCCGCCCAGCGCAAAATTGGCGCAAAACGGCGCCACGGTGATCCTGAACCCCTCCTGCAGCGACGAGATCGTGGGCAAGGCCGAGTATCGCCGGGAGCTGGTGAAGCAGGTCTCCGGCCACACCCTGTCCGGCTATGTGTATGCGGACAGCGGCTTCGGGGAATCCACCACCGACATGGTGTTTGCCGGCCACGATCTGATCTGCGAGGACGGCTCTCTGCTGGGGGAGACCCGGCTGTTTGACGACCCCGCCTTGCTCACCGCCGATATCGACCTGGAGCGCCTCGCCGCCGAGCGCCGCCGGATGAACACCTGGACGCCCCGGCAGGACCCGGACATCCGGCGCATCCCCTTTGCCTATGAGGCCGCCACCCTGGCCGCTTTCCAGCCCCGGCGGGATTTTCCCCGCTTCCCCTTTGTGCCGGGAGAGCGGCAGGGGCTTTCCAGCCGGTGCGAGCTGATCCTCACCATGCAGTCGGTGGGGCTGGCCACCAGACTTCAGCATATCGGCTGCAAGACCGTGGTGCTCAATCTCTCCGGCGGGCTGGATTCCACCCTGGCGCTGCTGGCGGCGGTGCGGGCCTTTGACCGGCTGGGCCTGCCCCGGACGGGCATCCAGACCCTGTCCCTGCCCTGCTTCGGCACCACCGCCCGCACCAAATCCAACGCCCAGCGGGTGGCGGAGGAGCTGGGGGTCAGCTTCCGGGAGATTCCCATTGGCGATTCCGTGCGCAGCCACTTTGAGGATATCGGCCAGCCGGAGGACTGCTTCGACGTGACCTATGAGAATGCCCAGGCCCGGGAGCGCACCCAGGTGGCCATGGACATGGCCAACAAGCTGGGGGGCATCGTGCTGGGCACGGGAGACCTCTCCGAGCTGGCCCTGGGCTGGGCAACCTATAACGGCGACCACATGTCCATGTATGCGGTGAATGCCTCCATCCCCAAGACGCTGGTGCGCCACCTGGTGCGCTATGAGGCGTCCCGCAGCGGCGACCGGCTGCGCAGGGCGCTGGAGGATATTCTGGATACCCCCGTCAGCCCCGAGCTGCTGCCGCCCAAGGACGGCGAAATCTCCCAGCGGACGGAGGAACTGGTGGGCCCCTACGAGCTGCACGATTTCTTCCTGTACTATATGCTGCGCTTCGGCTTCACGCCGCGCAAAATTTACCGCATGGCCTGCCGCTCCTTTGCAGACGCCTACGACCCGGCCACGGTGAAGCGGTGGCTTGCCGCCTTCTACCGCCGGTTCTTTGCCCAGCAGTTCAAGCGCTCCTGCCTGCCCGACGGCCCCAAGGTGGGCTCCGTCACCCTGTCGCCCCGGGGCGATTGGCGGATGCCCAGCGACGCGGCGGCCGCCCTGTGGCTCCGGGAGATCGAGGCGCTGTGAGCATGGGGGCGCATTATCTGGACAACAGCGCCACCACCCGGGTGCTGCCGGAGGCGGCGGAAAAGGCCGCGCGGCTGATGACCGAGGGGTATGGCAATCCCTCCTCCCTCCACGCTTTGGGATTCGCCGCCCACCGCGCCCTGGAGGAGGCCCGGGAGCTTCTGGCGGGCAGATTATTTGCGAAGCCCGAGGAAATTTTCTTCACCTCCGGCGGGACGGAGGCCAACAATCTGGCGGTGCTGGGCGCGGCGGAGGCCCTGAAACGCCGGGGCAATCGCATCGTCACCACCGCCGCGGAGCACGATTCGGTGCTGGCCGCCATGGACGCTCTGGAAAAGCAGGGGTTCGAGGTGATCCGCCTTGCGCCGGACAGCCGGGGGCACATCGCCCCGGAGCAGTTGGATGCAGCCGTGGATGCCAGGACGGTGCTGGTGAGCCTGATGCTGGTGAATAACGAGACGGGGGCCATCTTCCCGGTGGAGGCCGCGGGGCGGGCCCTGCGCAGGGCAAAGGCCCCGGGGCTGCTCCATGTGGACGCGGTGCAGGCTTTCGGCAAGCTGGACTTCTCCCCCGCCCGGCTGGGCGCCGACCTTGTGACGGTGAGCGCCCACAAAATTCACGGGCCCAAGGGCGTTGGCGCGCTGTATGTGCGCAAAGGGGCAAGGATCTCCCCACGGGCGCTGGGCGGCGGCCAGGAGAAAAATCTGCGCTCCGGCACGGAGAGCGTGCCGCTGATCGGGGCTTTCGGCGAGGCGGTGCGTATGCTGCCCAAGGTGCAGGAGACGCTGCCCAAAATCCAGACGCTGAACGCCCTGCTGCGGGCGGAGCTGGCGCAGCTGCCGGAAGTGGCCCTCAATTCGCCCCAGGACGCCCTGCCCTATGTGCTGAATTTCTCCGCCGGGCGGGTGCGGGCGGAGACCATGCTGCACTTTCTGTCCGGCCGGGAGGTGTATGTTTCGGCGGGATCGGCCTGTGGCAAGGCCAAGCCCAGCCACGTGCTCACCGCCATGGGCCTGCCCAAGGAGCGGGTGGCCTCTGCCCTGCGGGTGAGCTTTTCCCGGTTCTCCACGGAAGACGACGTATACGCCCTCACGGAGGGCCTGCGGGAGGGGCTTCGCACCCTCTCCCACCCATAGAAAAGGAGTGGACGCCATGGCAAAGGAAGTCATCTTGTTAAAGCTGGGGGAAGTGGTGCTCAAGGGGCTCAACCGCCGAACCTTTGAGGACGCCCTGTTAAAGAGCCTCCGCCGCCGGCTGAAAAGCGCCGGGGAGTTTACGGTGAATTCCCTCCAGTCCACGGTGTATGTGCGGCCGGAGAACGACGACGCGGATATGGACCTGGCCGAGGAACGCTGCGCCCGGGTGTTCGGGGTGGTGAGCCTCACCCGGGCGGGCGAAGCGGAAAAGGAACTGTCGGCCATCTGCCAGCGGGCGGGGGAGTATCTGCAAGACGCGCTGGAGGCGGCCCAGACCTTCAAGGTGGAGTGCAAGCGCAGCGACAAGCGGTTCCCCCTCAAATCCCCGGAGCTCGCCATGGAGGTGGGGGCCTCCCTACTGGAGCAGTATCCCCATCTCACGGTGGACGTCCATCAGCCGGACGTGACGGTGTGGGTGGAGATCCGCGAAGCCTGCGCCTATGTCCACGCTGATGCCAAACCGGGCGCGGGCGGCATCCCCGGCGGCACCGGCGGCCGGGCGGCGGTGCTGATCTCCGGCGGGCTGGACAGCCCGGTGGCCGCCTGGATGATGGCCAAAAGGGGCGTGGAGCTGGTGGCGATCCACTTTGCCAGCCCGCCCTACACCAGCGAGCAGGCCCACGACAAGGTGGTGCGGCTGCTGCGCAGGGTCAGCGAATACGCGGGGCGGATCAAGCTCATCACCGTGGAGCTGACCCATTTGCAGGAGCAGATTCGGGATTGCTGCCGGGAGGACCTGGGCACGGTGATCCTCCGGCGATTCATGCTGAAAGCCGCCCAGCGGGTAGCGGAGGCGGAGGACTGCAAGGCCCTCATCACCGGGGAGAGCCTGGGGCAGGTGGCCAGCCAGACCCTGCAGGCCATCGCCTGCACCGACGCGGCGGCGACCATGCCGGTGTTCCGGCCGTTGATCGGCGCAGACAAGGTGGAGATCGTGGAGCTGTCCAGGAAGATCGGCACCTACGACATCTCCATCGAGCCCTTTGAGGATTGCTGCACCATCTTCACGCCCAAACATCCCCGCACCCGGCCGATGCTCAAATTCGTGGAGGAGGCGGAGGCGGCCATCGACGGCGAGGCCCTGCTCCAGGAGGCGCTGGAGAAGCGCACCACCCAGTGGGTGCAGCCGTGAGGGAGGAAAAGCCCATGCAGGTGATCGCCATCGCCGCCGTGACTGCGGGCGGGAAGACCACGGTCGTCCATGAACTGCAACGCCGGCTGCCCAAAACGGCTGCCCTCCATTTTGACGACTATTCCTTTGCAGGCGAAGTGGAGGACTTCCACCAGTGGGTGCTGGACGGCGCGGACTACAACGTGTGGGATCTGAGTCCTTTGGAAAAGGACATCTTGTCCTTACGGGACAGCGGGCAGTACGATCATCTGCTGCTGGACTATCCCTTTGCGTACTGTCACGACCAGATCAAACCCTACATCGACTTTGCCGTGTTTATCGACACGCCCCTGGATATCGCCCTGGCGCGCAGAGTGCTGCGGGATTTTCCGGATGCGTCCGGCGAGGCGATCCGCCGGGACATGGAGACGTATCTCCAATACGCCCGGCCTGCATATATGCAAATGCTCAAGGACATTCTGCCCGCCTCGGACTATGTGGCCGACGGCACAAAGGCGCCGGGCGACCTCGCCGCCGAGATCATGGGGGCTTTTCAAAATCGTAGAGCGTAC
This sequence comes from uncultured Clostridia bacterium, assembly GCA_947631855.1. Classification (GTDB taxonomy): domain Bacteria; phylum Bacillota; class Clostridia; order Oscillospirales; family Acutalibacteraceae; genus Acutalibacter. The sequence continues at coordinate 23,216 of CANRMX010000028.1, forward strand.
ACAGGAGGAAACTTATGAACGCAGAGATCATTTCCGTGGGCACCGAGCTGCTTTTAGGGCAGGTGGTGAACACCGACGCCGCCATCGTGGCCCGGGCGCTGTCCGGGCTGGGTATCGACCTGCTCCATGCCTGCGTGGTGGGGGATAATCCCCAGCGCCTGAAAGAGGCGGTGGAGACCGCCCTTGCCCGCAGCGACCTGCTGATCGTGACCGGCGGGCTGGGGCCCACCACCGACGACCTGACCAAGGAGACCACCGCCGCGGCGGCGGGCAGGAAATTGGTGCTCCATGCAGAAAGCCTGGAGCGGATCAAGACCTATTTCAACGCGGCTGCGGTGACGCCCAATCAGGAGAAGCAGGCGTGGCTGCCCGAGGGCTGCACGGTGCTGCAAAACGACAACGGCACCGCGCCGGGCTGCGCCTTCACGGCGGAAAGCGGCTGCACGGTGATCATGCTGCCCGGCCCGCCTTCAGAGCTGGAACCCATGCTGCTAAACCGGGCGGTGCCCTATCTCAAGACCATGCAGCAGGCGGTGATCGTCTCCCACAACGTGCACATCTACGGCATGGGCGAGGCCCCGGTGGCCATGGTGATGGACGACCGGATGGACGGGGAAAATCCCACCCTGGCCCCTTATGCCAAGGAAGGGGAGTGCTATCTGCGGGTGACCGCCAAGGCGGCCACCGAAGCCGAAGCCGATGCCCTGTGCCAGCCGCTGATCCAGGAGATCTACCAGAGGCTGGGGGAATACATCTACAGCGTGGACGTGGAGAGCCTGGAAGAAGTGGTGGTGGCGGAGCTTGCCCGTCAGGGGAAGACCCTGGCCACGGCGGAATCCTGCACCGGCGGGCTGCTGGCCAAGCGCATCACCGATGTGCCGGGCGCCTCATCGGTGTTCCACATGGGCGCGGTGACCTATGCCAACGCCGCCAAGGAGGCCCTGCTGTACGTGCCCCATGAGATATTGGCGGCCCACGGCGCGGTGAGCGAGGAGACCGCCCGGGCCATGGCCCAGGGCATGGTGCAGCGCTCGGGCAGCGACCTGGCCGTGGGCATCACGGGGATCGCCGGGCCCGACGGCGGCACGGAGCAGAAGCCGGTAGGCACCATCTATATCGCGCTCTCCGACGGCAAGGACACCTGGGTGACAAAGCGGGCGCCCATCGGCCGCACCAAGAGCCGGGACTGGCACCGGCACTGCGCGGCCTCTCAGGCGCTGGACATGGTGCGCCGGTACCTGCTGGGCCTGCCGGTGGCCCCTGAAAAATGAGCGCACCCGTTTTGGGACGCTTCGCGCCCAGCCCCAGCGGTGCGCTGCATTTGGGGAACCTGTTCTGTTTTCTCCTCTGCTGGCTGTCGGCGAAGTCCAAAGGCGGCCAGGTGCTGATGCGCATCGAAGATCTGGATCCGGCCCGCACCGACCGGGCCTATGCGCAGCAGGCGGAGGACGACCTGCGCTTTCTGGGACTTACGTGGGATCGGGGCGGCCTTGCCGGCGGCCCCGCTTCTGTGCAGAGCCTCCGCAGCGGTTTTTATGGCGAAATGCTGGCGCGGCTCACCGCCCACGGGCTGGTCTACCCCTGCTTCTGTTCCCGGGCGCAGCTCCACGCGGCCAGCGCGCCCCACGCCTCCGACGGCGAGCCCATCTACGACGGCCGCTGCCGCGCGCTGACAGCGGCGCAGGCCGCCGAACTCTCCAAAAAGAGGAAGCCCGCCCTGCGGCTCAAGGTGGGGGATGCGAAGATCACCTTCACCGACGGGCACTACGGCACGGTGACGCAAGACCTCTCCACCCAGTGCGGGGATTTCATCCTCCGCCGCTCGGATGGGGTGTACGCCTACCAGCTGGCGGTGGCGGCGGACGACGGGGCCATGGGCGTCACCGAAGTGGTGCGCGGGCGCGACCTGCTGCCTTCCGCGCCCCGGCAGATTTATCTCCACCGGCTGCTGGGCTTCACCCCGCCGGAATTCATCCACACGCCCCTGCTGCTGGCCACCGATGGCCGCAGGCTCTCCAAGCGGGACGGCGACCTGAGCCTCTCGGGCCTGCGGGCAAAGGGATTCTCTGCCGAGGACATTCTGGGGCGGCTGGCTTTTCTGGCTGGCCTGCTGGAGCGCCCGGAGCCCGTGACCGCCCGGGAGCTGGTGTCCCTTTTCTCCTGGGAGCGGGTGCCGAAGGAAGACGTGCTTTTGCCGCCGGGATGGTTTGTTTCTTAAAATCTCATTCACAATTCTTTTACGAATTTTTCCGAAATCCCGGCGGAAACTTTGATAAAATCTTAAAGGATACAAAGGGCCGACAGCGGCCCATCCCGCAGGGAGGCCCGCGGGCGCGGGAACTGGCAGCCTCTGCCCATGGGGCCCCGAGCCCGTTTTTGCAATCACTGCGGCGCAACGCCGCCGGAAAGAGGAACGAGAATGCTGGAACTGAAGAAGATCATCAAGGACTATCCCGCCGGGGACGGCGCGGTACACGCCCTCAGAGGGGTGGAGCTGCAATTCCGGGAGAGCGAATTTGTGGCGATTTTGGGCCCCTCGGGCTGCGGCAAGACGACCCTGCTCAACATCATCGGCGGGCTGGACCAATACACCAGCGGCGATCTCATCATCAACGGCCGCTCCACCCGGGACTTCAAGGACCGGGATTGGGACGCCTACCGCAACCACTCGGTGGGGTTCGTCTTTCAAAGCTATAATTTGATCCCCCACCAATCCGTGCTGCAAAACGTGGAGCTGGCCCTCACCCTCTCCGGCGTGCCCAAAGGGGAGCGCCGCCGCCGGGCCAAAGAGGCGCTGGAAAAGGTGGGGCTGGGAAATCAGCTGAAAAAGAAGCCGGGGGAGATGTCCGGCGGGCAGATGCAGCGGGTGGCGATCGCCCGGGCCATCGTCAACGACCCGGACATCGTGCTGGCCGACGAGCCCACCGGCGCGCTGGACACCCAGACCAGTTTGCAGGTGATGGAGCTCCTCAAGGAGATCGCGAAGGATCGCCTGGTGGTGATGGTGACCCACAACCCCGACCTGGCGGAGCGCTACGCCACCCGCACCATTCAGATTCTGGACGGCGAGATCGTGGGCGACACCGCGCCCCTCACCCAGGAGGAGCTGGCCGCCGCCAACGCCGCCCACCCGCCGGTGCACGGCAAGGTGAAGCGGGTGAAGCACCCCAGCATGAAGCTCACCACTTCCTTTGGGCTGTCGCTGAAAAATCTTTTCACCAAAAAGGGCCGCACGGCCTTGACCTCCTTTGCCGGCAGCATCGGCATCATCGGCATCGCGCTGATCCTGTCGGTCTCCCAGGGCATGACCGCCTATATCGACGCGCTGCAGGAGGACACCCTGTCCTCCTATCCGCTGACGCTGGAGGCCCAGAGTTTGGACCTGGGCTCGGTGATGCGCACCTTCATCGGCAACGTCCAGTCCGGCGAGGGCCACGAAAACGACGCGGTGTACCAGCGCACGGTGGCCTATGACATGGTGAACGCCCTGAACACCGCGGAATTCACGGAAAACGACCTGCGCTCCTTCAAGGAATATCTGGAGGCCCAGCGGGCAGACGAGGACAGCGACCTGCACGAAGCGGTGAGCGGCGTGCAGTACGCATACGATCTGGACTTGTTGATCTACACCGAAAGCGTGGACGGCTCCATCGTCCGTTCCGATTCTCAGCAGCTGATGAGCGACCTGATGCGGGAGCATTTCGGCATGGATATGTCGGCCTTCCTTGGAGAGAACACCTCCGGCGGCGGGATGATGAGCAGCATCTCCATGCTGCAAAACCTCTCCCCGGCCTCCTCCTCCCTGGTGTTGTGGCAGGAGATGCTGCCCGGCGATCACGGGGAGCCCATCAACCCGGTGCTGGAGAACCAGTACGACCTGGTCTATGGGGAATGGCCCCAGGAGTATAACGAGATCGTGCTGGTGCTGGACGAGCGCAACGAGGTGGACGATATGGCCCTCTACGCCCTGGGGCTCAAATCCAAAGAGGAAATGGACCGGGTGATGCAGGCGGCCATCGACGGCGAGGAAGTGGCGGTGGAGCAGCAGAGCTGGTCCTATGCGGACATCTGCGCCCGGGAATTCCACACCATCCTGCCCGCCGACTGCTACACCTACGACGAGCTCACCGGCACCTATCGGGACCTGCGGGACACCGAAGCCGGGCTCAAATACCTGTATGACAACAGCCTGGTGCTGAAAGTCACCGGCATCATCCGCCCCAACGAGGACGCGGTGTCCACCATGCTCACCGGCTCCATCGGGTACACCTCCGGGCTCACCGATTACATCATCTGGCAGTCCCAGCACTCCGACGCCCTGGAGGCCCAGAAGGCGAGCGAGGACACCGATATCTTCACCGGCCTGCCCTTCCGCGCCACCACCGGCGATTTGACCGACGCAGAGAAGGAGGCCGAATTCCGCAACTACATCGACGAGCTGGACGACATCCGCAAGGCCCAGGCCTATGTGCAGATCATGGGCGTCCCGGATGCTCAGGAAGTGGACGCCTATGTGGAGCAGACCGTGGGCACGCTGGACCGGGAAGCCATGGAGGAGCAGATGGTCTCCGC
>CANRMX010000029.1 GCA_947631855.1 uncultured Clostridia bacterium
CAGGAACTGACGCCCACGTTGGTCAATACGCTGATACAGCGCATAGAAGTCCATGGGAAGGAGAAGGTGGATGGAAAGGTCCACATGAAAGTGGATGTTTACTTCACCGGTGCTGGACTGATCGACATCCCCACGGAGCGTGAGATCCGTTCTCTGATGGATGAGGCACAAAAAAGCGCACAGTAGCCTTTAGTTGTAAATACATAACGCTCAAGGCGCAGCCATTCGGCTGCACCTTGAGCGTACAACTAAAAAACTATCCTTAGCAACACCCCGCCAAGGGCGGGGAGGCACTGCTATCCATAGCTGCGGTCGAGCCAAGTAAAGTTCTTTTTGTCCACTTTTTCTTTCAAGAAAAAGTGGGGCGGTGTTAGATTTTTTCCGAATCGTAGTACTGCGCCTGGGCGTCCCAGAGGCGGCGGTAGAGGCCACCCTGTGCCAGCAGGCCGTCGTGGGTGCCGGTCTCGGCCACGGCGCCCTCGCTGAACACCGCGATGCGGTCGCAGAATCGACAGGAGGACAGCCGGTGGGAGATATACACCGCGGTCTTTTCCCCGGCGATCCGGTCGAACTGGGCGTAGATCTCCGCTTCGGCGATGGGGTCCAGCGCGGCGGTGGGTTCGTCCAAGATGATGAACGGCGATTGCTTGTACAGCGCCCGGGCAATGGCGATCTTCTGGGCCTCGCCGCCGGAGATCAGCACGCCCTCGGGGTCCAGATCCCGATACAGCATGGTGTCCAGCCCCTTGGGCAGGGTGGTGAGCCGGTCGCCGAATCCCGCGTCCCGGAGGGCCTTTTCCACCCGGGCACGGTCGTATTGGGCGGCGCCCGCCACGTTTTCGCCCAAGGGCGCGGAGAGCAGCTCAAAATCCTGAAACACCACCGAGAAAATGTCCATATAATCCTTGTAATCGTACTTTTTGATGTCGATGCCGTTTAGGAGGATCTCCCCTTCGGTGGGGTCGTAGAGGCGGCACAGCAGCTTGATGAAGGTGGATTTCCCCGAACCGTTCTCGCCCACCAGCGCCAGCCGGGAGCCGATCTGGAAGGACATATTCACGTGGCGCAGTGCCCAGCGGTCGCTGCCGGGATATTTGAAGGACACGTCCCGGAATTCCACTTCGTATTCCAGATCGCTGCGCTTTTCCGTGGAGAGGGTGCCCTGATACATCCGGCTGGGGATGTCCAGGAATTCAAAGGTGGTCCTGAGGAACTGGCCGTTGGCCTTGAGCTCCGCCGCCAGGGTGAGCAGCTGCTGGACGGACAGCACCGGGGTGGTGCCCGCCGCCACATACTGGGTGATGCTGCCCACGCCGAAAGCTCCGCCCAGCGCCTTGAGGCACACGAACGCATACACCACGCCGGTCAGCACCCCGGAGAGCCCGGAGGCACACGCTTCCAGCAGGCGGATGCTGATCTTCCGTGCAAAGAGGCCGTGGACGCCGAAGATATCGTCCTGCCAATAGATCTTGGCGGCCTCCATCTGGCGGTAGATGCGGATATCCAGCGCCCGGCTGAAATCCCCATAGAAAAAGTGGCCGGCCCCAAACCGGCGGTTGCCCAGGGTGGCCATATCCGCGCTGGAAAGCGCCCAGTAAAGGGTGGACGCCCTGCCCGACAGGAACCCGGACAGCAGCGCCGGGACGAGCACCGCCACGATCAGCAGCACCACCGCCCAGGGACTGTTGAGCCAGAGCAGTGTGGGCGAGGAGATCGGCACGGGAGAGAGGAACAGCCCCATGAGCAGCCCGGCGGCACAGAGGATGCCGGTGACGCCGACCACGGCGCGTTCCAGCAGCTCCAGGCTGCGCAGCAGGCCGTTGCCGCCCCAATTGTGGACCTGGGTGACCCGGGCGTAGAGATCGGAGGTGCGGTAGTCGTCCACATCGGCAAAGTCCATGGTGAGGTATTTGCCGTTCATCAGCTTATAGAAATCCCGCCAGAGGAAGTTGTCGAGCTCGTTGTAGCGCACCCGCAGCGCCCGGGTGGCGAAGGTGAGGAAGCTCCCCAGCCCCACCGCCAGCAGCACCCAGAAGGTCAACGTCTCCGGCCGCCGGGCGCCGCTGAGCTCGTCGATGATGCGGGCGGAGAGGAACACGGTGACATAGGGCGCGGCGGTCTCCAGCACCTTGCTGAGGATGGCGGCGGGCAGCAGCCCCCGCACTTCTCCGCCCAGGAGCTTCAGCGCCCGGAGATGGAGCCGCAGGGCTTCGGACAGGGTGATCTTTTCGGCGTTGGATTCGGTTTTCTTTTTCATCAGAAGTCCCTCCCTTCCTGATAGTACCGGCTTTGGACGTGGAACAATTCCGCATAGCCGCCGCCTTTTTGCAGCAATTCCTCGTGGGTGCCCTGCTCGGCGATACGGCCCTGCTCCAGGAACAGGATGCGGTCGCAGAAGCGGGTGGAGGCCAGCCGGTGGGAGATGAACACGGAGGTCTTGCCCCGGGTCATGTCGCTGTATTTTTGATAGAGATCGCTCTCCGCCAGCGGGTCCAGCGCGGCGGTGGGCTCATCCAGCAGCAGCACCGGGCCGTCCTTATAGAGCGCACGGGCCAGCATCAGCCGCTGGGTCTCGCCGCCGGAAAACAGCGTGCCGTCCAGATAGATCGCCCGGCCCACCTGGGTATCCATGCCCTGGGGCAGCTTCTCCACCAGCCGGGTGAGATCGGCCTGCTCCAGACAGCGGGCCACCCGGGCACGGTCGATGCCCTCGATGCGCTGGGCAACGTTCTGGGCCACGGTGACGTACAATTTGGAGGATTCCTGGAACACGGCGGAGAAGAGTTCATAATACTGCTCCCGGTCGAATTCCCGGATGTCCGTGCCGTTTAGGAGCACCCGGCCCTGGGTGGGGTCCAGGAAGCCCGCCAGCAGCTTGATCAGCGTGGTCTTGCCCGCGCCGTTCAGGCCCACCACGGCCACCCGTTCGCCGGGCGCGATGGTGAGGTTCAAGTCGTGGATGGTGTCCTCCTCGCTGCCGGGATAGCGGAAGGAAACGTGATCGAATGTAAAGCTATACGCCTTTGTAAAGCTGATCGGCTTGCCGGTGCCGAGATTGAAAGGCTCGGGAAAGTGGAGGAATTCCAGCACCTTGGAGATCTCCAGACATTCCCTGTGCACCTGGGAGACCTGGCTCAAAATGCCGGAGATCCAGGTGGCAAGGCCGGTGACGGCGGAGAAGTACAGCAGGAATTGCGAGGCGGGCAGGCCCTCCCGCAGGGCCATCGCCAGCAGCAGCCCATAGGCCGCGCCCAGCCGCAGCACGGAGAGCAGGAGATCCAGCGCGGCCACGATGATCTGCTTGTTGGCGATCTTCAGCTGGGCAAGCAGCACCACATGGTAGGCTTTTTCCTGCATCTCCCGGAACCACCCGGTGAAGCCGAAGATGCGCATATCCTTGGCGAAGGGGCGGGTCTTGCTGTCGAGGTAGTTGATGCGGGCGTCGGCCTTGTCCCACGCCTCCCGGTGGCGCTCATACCAGCGCTGGTAGAACATGGAGAAGCCGAAGCTGAGGATGGACGTGACCAGCACCACCGCCAGCAGCAGCGGGTCCACCGCCCGGAGCAGGAGCAGGTATGCCCCGAAGCCCAGCAGGTCGGTGAGCAGCTCCTGCAGGGTGACCCAGATGTGCTCCGTGGACTTTTGATTGGAATTGGTGGCCTGCTGGCAGGTGCTGAGCAGCACTTTGAAGCGGGGGTCCAGCGTGTTGCTGTAAGAGGTGGAGGTGGACTTCCGGGCCAGGTCCATCATGATGCCGAAGCGCACGGCCACCCGGGAATACAGGCTGGTGTCCGTGGCGTAGCGATTGAGGCCGGCCAGCAGCGTCAACGCCGCGGCAAAGGCCAGGATGAGGATCGCCAGGTGGGCCGCCGGGGCGCGGGATTCCACGTCCGCCAGAATGAGGGGCGGGCCGAACAGCTGCACCAGGCTCTGGGCAAAGGCCAGCAGGGCCAGCACCACGGCATAGACCGGGGCGCCCAAAGCCTCCCGGCGGGCGGTGCGGAGCATATACCCCAGGCATGCCCGGACGCCGTAGGCGGGTTTGGAAGATTTTTCGGACATAGTCTTTCAACTCCTTTCGCAAGAGAGCATAGCACAAAAATCCCCCGAAAAGGTTTCCGGGGGACGAATCGTCATTTTTGGGGGACGAATTGCGATTGGGGCAGCAGCACCTCGGTGGTGAAAGCGCCGTCCTCGCTGGCCCGCTTGATGTACCCGCCCAGCCGCTCCACGGTCTTGTCGATGCGGGAGAGGCCGAAGCCGTGGCCCTCGCCCTTGCTGGAGCGGAACCGCCCGGCCACCTTCTGCTGCTTTTTGCCCGCCCGGTTGGTGAAGGAGATATAGAGCTGGGTGTTCTTCACGTCCATGTAGACCCGGATCATGCGCTGGTCTTCCGGCAGGGCAAGGCTGGCGTCGATGGCGTTGTCGAACAGGTTGCCCAGGATGACGCACAGGTCCAGATCGGAGATGGACAGCGCCGCGGGGATGTGGGCGTCGGCCCGCACGGGGATGCCCCGGGACTTGGCCAGGGTGATCTTGCTGTTCAGGATGGCGTCCGCCATGCGGTTGCCGGTCTTGACCGCCAAATCCACGGTATTGAGATCGGTCTCCAGCTTGTCCAGATAGGCGCAGACGGCGGCCCAGTCGCCGTCTGCGACGTAGGTCTTCATCAGCTGGATGTGATTGCGGTAATCGTGCCGCCAGCCCCGCATCTCCCGGTACATGGATTCCACCTCCCGGAAATGGGTCTCGATCAGCTCCCGCTGGTACTGGGCCAGCTTTTTGTCCATGCGGCTGCGAAAAAACATGGCTTCCTCCTAAAAGCGCCGGATGATGGCGCGGCTGATGGCTTCAAAAGCGCCCCGGGGCAGGGGAATCTTCGTGCCGGAGGCGAACTCCACTTCGCTTTTCAGCACCCTGCGCACGTGGGTGAGGTTGACGATATACGACCGGCCCACCCGGAAGAACCGCTCGTCCAGCAGGCCCTCCAGCGCGGACAGGGGACGCTTCACCGTGAGGGGCGTTTTGCCCACGATCTGGGTGTAATTCCGCCGGGCCTCCAGATATTCGATCTCCCGGAAGGGCACCCGCACCACGCCCTCCGGCAGCTCCAGCGTCAGCAGCGCCCGGTCGTTTTGCAGGCGCTGCACCGCCCGATCCAGCACGGAGAAGAACTTCTCCCGGGCCACGGGCTTCATCAGGTAGTGGAGGGCCGCCACGTCGTAGCCCTCGGCGATATAATCGGAATAGCCGGTGACGAAGACGATCTGGCACAGCTCGTTTTGACTGCGCACCCGGCGGGCCAGCTCCATGCCGTTCATGCCGGGCATCTCGATATCCAGCAGCAGGAGATCGGGGGCCTCCTCCGCCAGCCGGAACAGCAGGGGCTCCGCCCCGGAAAAGCAGGCCAGTTCCACCGCGCAGTCCCGGGCGTCTGCCCAGGCCTCCGTGAGCTCCGCCAGAAAGGCGCGGTCGGTTTCAACGTCGTCGCAGAGAAAAATACGGTAATCCATGGTGCCTCCTGAAAGCGGGTGGATACGGCGGTCAGGCCAGGCGCTCAAATGCCGGCAGGAACCACACCCGCTCCACGGTGAATTCCCGGCCGTTCAGGTAATCGAGGGCACCGGCGGTGCCGGTGAAAGCGAACCGCAGCTTGTAGGAATACAGCGCCTGATAGGGAAACCCCAGGGCCTTGTTGACCTGATTGCGGCCGTATTTGCCGTCGCCGGCCAAGGGGTGGCCGATGGACGCGAAGTGGGCGCGAATTTGATGGGTGCGGCCGGTGAGCAGCTCCACCTCCAGCAGGGAGAAATCCCCCCGCTCCTCCAGCACTCGGTACCGGGTGCGGATGGTCTTGGCCCCTTCCGCCGGCCTGCGGCGGATATACACCCGATTCTGGGCCTCGTTCTTTTCCAGGTACCCCTCCAGCAGGCCCTCCTTCCGGGCCAGGCGGCCGCACACCACGCAGAGGTAGCGTTTCTCGATCTGCCGCTCCTTCAGCTTGAGATTGAGGATGCGCAAGGCTTCGGCGTTTTTCGCGGCCAGCACCAGCCCGCCGGTGTTCCGGTCGATGCGGTTGACCAGCGCCGGAGCGAAGGCGTTTTCCTGTTCGGGGTCGTATTCGCCCCGGTCGTAGAGCAGGTGCTGCACCCGGGCGATGAGGGAATCGAAATGGTAATTCTCGTCCGGGTGGACGATGAGCCCCGGCTGCTTGTCCAGCAGCAGGAGATTCTCGTCCTCGTAGACGATGGAAACATCGGTGGGGGCCCGGAGGAAATCATACGCCTTGGGCTCCTTCTGGAAGAACTCCTCCTGCCAGTAGAGAGAGAGCACGTCGCCCTCTTCGAGGCGGTCGGAGCTCTGGCAGCGGCGGCCGTTGCGCTTCACATCCTTGGTGCGGATGCACTTATACAGCACCGACTGCGGCAGATTGGGAAAGGCCTTGGTGAGGAATTTATCCAGCCGCTGGCCCGCGTCGTTTTTGGCGACGGTGACGATCCGAAGGGGCATGGGGGCGGCCTCCTTTCACAGAGAATAGCACTACTTGCGGCGGCGGAGCACGAACAGCTGCCAGGGCAGCGACAGCACGATGCCGATGCCCAGCGCCATGGCCACAGCGATCTTGATGGTCTCCAGGCCCTTCTCCAGGCAAAGGGCGTTGTCGTGGGTGAAGAAATAATACCCCGTGTAGTAGATGCCTGCCCCGGGCACCAGCGGGAAGATGCCGCAGATCATATAGACGGTCACTGGGGTCTTGCGCAAAATGGCAAACAGCCGCGCCAGGAACGCCAGCGCCAGGGTGGCGCAGAAGGACGCCGCCGCCACGCCGCAGCCCAGATGGGTGCACACCAGGTACATCAGCCACCCGGCCCCGCCGGTGACGCCCACACACAGGGATTCCCGCCGGGGCGCGTGGAAAATGACGGAAAAGGCGATGGTGGAGACAAAGGCCACCAGGGTCTGGAGCAGCCAGTTGAGCAGCAGGGAAAGATTCATCATAGCAGCACGCCTCCCGTCAAAAGGGACATCAGGCGGATCACCACGCCCACGCCGATGGCGATGCACCCGCCGGTGAGCAGGGCGTCGATCATGCGGATGGTGCCGGAGAGGAAATCCCGGTTGAAAAAGTCCCGGATGGAGGTGGTGAGCGCCACGCCCGGCACCAGCCGGATAATGGAGCCGATGATGATCTTGTCCAGATTGGTCCCCAGCCCCAGCAGGAACAGCGCCGACCCCAGCAGGGCCGCCAGCGCGCTGGAGGAGAGGTGGGTGAGGAATTTGGAAAGGCGGTGCTTCTCCGCCAGACGGAGATAGGGCTCCAGCGCCAGGCCGCAGAAAAACGCCGCCAGGGCGTCCCATCCGCCGCCGCCGAACAGGAAGCTGAACGCAGCACTCCCCACCGCGCAGGCCAGCGTCCCCTTCCACAGGGGCAGATAGGGCAGGGCGCGGATATCGTCCAATGCGGCGAAGGCTTCCTCCACCGTGTGCTGTCCCTGGGCGATCTCCCGGGAAAGCTGGTTCACCGCGCAGATGCGGCCCAGATGGATGCCGGAATCGTTGAGGGGCTTGAGCAGGGTGCGGGGCGGCTCGTCCCCGTCCCTGCCGTTGACAAAAATGGCGTTGGTGAGCACATAGGCGTTGAAGCTCTCCACATGGTAGGCCCGGGCCACCCGCTCCATGGTTTCCTGCACCCGGGAGATCTCCGCGCCGTTTTGAAGCAGGGTCTCGCCCATCTGGAAGGCGAGGGCCTGCACGCTGTGACGGTCTTCCATATACCGGCCTCTTTCATGGGATGGATTTCTTTCGTAATAGTAATCGAAGCGGGAGAGGATGTCAATATATCTTTGGATTTTTCCCCCGAAGCCCTAGACAGACCGCCGAAAAAATGGTATACTCAATTGTATGCAAGGCAAAGCGAGGCGAGGCTATGGAACAGGTGGAACTGGATCTGCAAAAGCTGGTGTTCTTCACCGAGGGGAACACCTTCACCGGCAGCAAGACGATGGACCGGGAAACGGGCATGCTGCTGCGGTATCGGGTGGCCCCAAACCGGGAGGAGGGCGCGCTTATTGCCCACTGCTGGACGAAGGACGTGTGCTTCGAGCTGGCGGAAAATCCCGAGGAACTGGAAGCCCCTATGAACGAGGACGGGCTGGCCCGGGTGCGGGCGTGGCTCACGGAGCAGTATCTTGCCCTGCGCGGCGGAAAGGAAGGATAAGTCCAATATGTATGTGATCAAGGCAAAGCAGGCGCTGAATCCCACGGTGATCCGGATGGAGATCAGTGCGCCGCTGGTGGCCGCCAAGGCCCAGCCCGGCCAGTTTATCATCCTGCGGGTGGACGAGGAAGGGGAGCGCATCCCCCTCACCGTGGCCGGCTACGACCGGGAACAGGGCACCGTCACCATTATTTTCCAGATCGTCGGCGCCACCACCGCCCAGCTGGGGCGGCTGGAGGCCGGGGATTCCATTCAGGATTTCGTGGGCCCGCTGGGGATGCCCACCCATACCGAGGGGCTTCACAACGTCTGTGTGGTGGGCGGCGGCGTGGGCTGCGCCATCGCCCTGCCCGTGGCGCAGAAGCTCCACGAAGCCGGCTGCCGGGTCACTTCGGTGATCGGCTTCCGCTCCAAGGACCTGCTGATCCTGGAGGACGAGTTCCGGGCGGCCTCGGATAAGCTCTATGTCATGACGGACGACGGCTCCTACGGGGAGCCGGGCAACGTCACCGTGCCCCTCAAGGCTATGCTGGAGGCCGGGGAGCGGTTCGACCAGGTGATCGCCATCGGGCCGCTGATCATGATGAAATTCGCCGTGGCGGCGGTGAAGCCCTACGGCATCCCCTGCACCGTGTCCATGAATCCCATCATGATCGACGGCACGGGGATGTGCGGCGGGTGCAGGCTCACCCTGCACCAGGACGGCAAGGCCGTCACCAAATTCGCCTGCGTGGACGGCCCGGATTTCGACGGCTATCAGGTGGATTTTGACGAGGCCATCTCCCGGGGCGCAATGTACCGGGATTTCGAGCGCCGGGCATACGAAAAGACCTGCAATCTGCTGAACAGGGAGGAAGCGTCCCATGGCTGATATGAATCCCAAAAAGCACCCCATGCCCACCCAGGACCCGGCGGTGCGGGCCCACAATTTTGAGGAAGTGGCCATGGGCTATCCCGAGGAGACCGCCCTAGCGGAAGCGGCCAGGTGCCTCAACTGCAAGAATATGCCCTGTGTGGCCGGGTGCCCGGTGAACGTGCACATCCCGGCGTTTATCGAGAAGCTGCGGGCCGGCGACTTCGAGGGGGCGTACCAGATCATCAGCGAATCCTCCAGCCTGCCCGCCGTGTGCGGCCGGGTCTGCCCACAGGAGACCCAGTGCGAGGCGAAATGCGTCCGGGGCATCAAGGGCGAGCCGGTGGGCATCGGCCGGCTGGAGCGCTTTGTGGCCGACTGGCACAACGCCCACGCCGCTGCCGCCCCGGAAAAGCCCCGGCCCAACGGCCACCGGGTGGCGGTGGTGGGCTCCGGGCCCTCGGGCCTCACCTGCGCGGGCGACCTGGCCCGGCTGGGATATGCGGTGACGGTGTTTGAGGCACTGCATACCGCCGGGGGCGTGCTGGTGTACGGCATCCCGGAATTCCGCCTGCCCAAGGCCATCGTCCGGCAGGAAGTGGAAAACCTCCGGGCGCTGGGGGTGGAGATCGACACCAATATCGTCATCGGCAAGACCCTCACCGTGGACGAGCTCTTTGAACAGGGCTTTGAGGCCGTGTTCATCGGCTCCGGGGCGGGGCTGCCCAATTTCATGGGGATCCCCGGGGAATCCCTGAAAGGGGTCTATTCCGCCAACGAATTCCTCACCCGCTCCAACCTGATGAAAGCCTATCGGGAGGATCCCGCCACGCCCATCATGAAGGGCGGCCGGGTGGCGGTGGTGGGCGGCGGCAACGTGGCCATGGACGCCGCCCGCACGGCGCTGCGTCTGGGCGCGGAGCAGGTGTCCATCGTCTACCGGCGCTCGCTGGAGGAGCTGCCCGCCCGGAAAGAGGAAGTGGAGCACGCCATGGAGGAGGGCATCGAATTTAAGCTGCTCAACAACCCCGTGGAGGTGCTGGGGTACCAGAATCCCGACGACCCCAGGGACCCGAAAAACGGCTTTGTCACCGGGATGCGGTGCATCCGCATGGAGCTGGGCGAGCCCGACGAACGGGGCCGCAGACGGCCCGTGCCCATCCCGGGCAGCGAATTCACCCTGCCGGTGGACACGGTGGTGATGGCCATCGGCACCTCGCCCAACCCGCTGATCAAATCCACCACCGCGGGGCTGGAGGTCAACCGCTGGGGAGGCATCGTGGTGGAGGAATCCACCGGCGCCACCAGCCGGAAAGGCGTCTATGCCGGTGGCGATGCGGTGACCGGCGCGGCCACGGTGATCTCCGCCATGGGTGCGGGCAAGGCGGCGGCGAAAGCTATCGACGCGGCGCTGCAGGAGGCATAAGTATTTTGGTGATCGAGCGGGCCTTCGGGCCCGCTTTTTCAACTTCGGCTTGAGCAGTGCGCCCCGTATCTTCGCCCAAGGCGTTATTGCGCATCCGCCGCCGGGCGGGTATAATCATAGGCAGAACCGGTTCGGAAGTTTGGAAAGGAGGATCAGCATGACCATTGATCCCATCAAGGTGGGCGGACAAATCCTCTCCCTGCGGAAGCTCAAGGGCATCACCCAAAATCAGCTGGGCGAACGGCTGGGGGTGTCCTTTCAGGCCGTGAGCAAGTGGGAGCGGGGCGAGACCCTGCCCGATACGGCGATTCTGTCCGACCTGGCAGACGTGCTGGGGACCACCGTGGACAACATCCTGCGAGGAGGTGAAACCATCATGAGCTTTAAACGGAAGATCACCATCGACCAGATGCGGGAGGGCATCGAATGCTTTGTCCGCATGGGCGAATTGCTGGGCAAGGACAGCACCTTCTACCTGGGCACGGTGGAGGGCGTCAACCGGAAAATGAACATCGACCTGGAGGAGGCCCTGGGCTCCGATTACCTCAAGGAGTGCCTGATCGCCGAGGCCGCCATCCAGTGTATGCACAACGGCGCGTATCTGGATCTGAGCGACATCAAGAAGGGCTTCAAGCACCAGCGCTGGGCGGATATCGTCACCGAGCGCGCACAGAAGCATGATATCAAATAGCTGCGCTGTCATCCACTGCTGGGAAGGGCCTCTGCCGAAACGCGGAGGCTCTTTCTGCTGCACAGCGGATTTCACGGGCCGCCACGGAGAAAAATCGTATATCCCCCCGCCGCAGGCGGGGGGGGATACACCAGAAGTACGCGGGGCCTTATCCCGATCAAGGAAAAAGCGAACGGCCCCATGTTTGCTCTTGATTTTTCGAGGAAAATCCACTATACGGCGGGCATGGTTTTCACGGGCCGCCACGAAAAATATCGTATATCCCCCCCGCCGCAGACGGGGGGGTATACACCAGAAGTATGCGGCGCTTTATCCCGATCAAGGAAAAAGTGAACGGCCCCATGTTTGCTCTTGATTTTTCAGGCGAAATCCACTGTGCTGGTGGAGATCGAGTTGTAATGCCCCCGCCCGAAGGGCGGGGGCATTAATATCAATCCTGCCGAGAAAACGAAAAAGCGAGCGGCCCCATGTTTGCTCTTGATTTTTTAACCGAAATCCTCTATACTGGAAGGCGGATCGTTATGAAGCAATTCAAAAAGGAGTGAATCACTTGAAAGTGCAGGAAAGCGTCTTTATCAGGCAGAAGAAGCCGCTGCTTTTGAAGCTGCGCGACCGGCTGCTGGCGGAGTTTGAATACGCCTCCATCCTGGCGGTGGATTGCAAGGGCAGAAGCTATTCCGTGTCCGGGCGGAACGTGTCCGTCAGCGAGGATACCCGCAGCGGGTCCCGGGGATTCGTGGTGCGGGTGGCAAAGGACGGCCGCTATGCGGAGTATTCCTTCAACGCCCTGAGCGAGGGCGATCTGGACAAGGTGGCGGAGGATATCCGCGCCGTGGCGGAAGCCTCCAATCTGACCCTGCCCGAGGGGCTGCGGGAGAACGTCTACGAGATCCATCCCGGCGAGGAGACCGTGTTCGTGGGCAGCACCGAGCTGGATGTGGACCCCGAAGCCCTGGGGGATGAGGCCATCCTAAGCCGGCTCACCGAGATCAAGGACAAGGGCCGGGCCATCAGCGACCAGATCTTGGATTTCACCGCCCGGTTCACCTGGCAGAAATATTCCAAACTGTTCCTCTCCAGGGAGAAGGACATGGAACAGAACGTGCTGTGGGCCACCGGCGGCATTTCCGTCATGGCCAAGAAGGGGCAGGAGATCAAGAGCCACGGCCACAGCTATTCCAAGCTGGGCGGCGCGGAGCTGCTGGACGAGATGGGAGAAGATCTGGAGAGCCACGTGCAGGTGGCCATCGACCTGCTCCAGAGCCAGCGGATGGTGCCCGGCGAATACGAGTGCGTGTGCGACCCCGCCACCACCGGCATGATCGTCCACGAGGCCTTCGGCCACGGCGTGGAGATGGATATGTTCGTGAAGAATCGCGCCCAGGCTGCCGAATACATCGGCGAATATGTGGCGTCGCCCCTGGTGACCATGCACGACGGCGCATGCAGCGCCCAGCAGACGGCTACCTATTTCTTTGACGACGAGGGCACCATGGCCCATGACACCATCATCATCGACAAAGGCGTGCTCAAGACCGGCATCAGCGATTTCCAGTCCGCCCGGATCTTGGGCACCGAGCCCACCGGCAACGGCCGCCGGGAGAGCTTCCGCCGCAAGGCATACACCCGCATGACCAACACCTGGTTCGAGGGCGGCACCGACAGCGTGGAGGATATGATCGGCTCCATCAAATACGGCTTCCTGCTCCAGGACCCCAGCAGCGGCATGGAAGACCCCAAAAACTGGGGTATCCAGTGCATGGTCAGCATCGCTCGGGAGATCAAGGATGGCAAGCTCACCGGCCGCATCTTCTCCCCCTGCGTGCTCACCGGCTATGTGCCCGATCTGCTGAAATCCGTCTCCGCCATGAGCCCCACGGTGCAGCTCAGCGGCTCCGGCATGTGCGGCAAGGGCTGGAAGGAATGGGTCAAGGTCTCCGACGGCGGCCCCTATATGAAAGCTAAGATCAGACTGGGTTAAGGAGGAAATGGATATGCTGAATAAGATCAAGTCCGCCCTGACGCAGCTGGGCATCGAACTGTATCAGATCGAACAGGTCAAAAACGAATCGCTGGAGTGCTTCTTCGTCCGCAAGAATCTGGATTTGAAGCGCAGCACTTCCACCGAGGACTACACCGTCACCGTCTACTGCGCCTTTGAGAAGGACGGCAGGAAGCTGCTGGGTTCCTCTCAGACCAACGTGTATGTGGGTATGGAGGATGCGGAGATCACCGAAGCCCTGAAGAAGGCGGCCTACGCCGCGTCCCTGGCGGGCAATCCCTATTATGAGCTGTACGAAGGCAAGCAGGCGGAGTTCGTGCCCTCCACCGCCAAGGTGGCCAATCAGCCCCTGGAAAAGAGCATGGAGGCCATGGTGGGCGCCATCTACGCCGAGGACACCCGGGAGGATGTGTTCATCAACTCCGTGGAGGTGTTTATCGCCCGGGGCACCCGGCACATCGTCAGCTCTGCCGGCGTGGACGTGAGCTTCGGCACCTGCAGCGTCACCGGCGAATACATCGTCCAGTGCCCCGCGCCCCAGGACGTGGAGACCATGCACCCCTTCTCCTACGCCGACGCCGACGCGGAAGCCCTGCGGGCCGAGGTGAAGGAATCCATCGAAATGACCCGCGCCCGGGCCCAGGCCACCACCGCTGCCCCCACCGGCGAATACCCGGTGATCATCTCCGGCGGCAACGTGGCCACTCTCATGCGGTACTATCTCATGCGGAGCGACGCGTCGCTGGTCTACCAGAAGATCTCCTCTTTCCAGCCCGGCGACAACGTGCAGGGCGAGGACATCCAGGGCGATAAGCTGACCCTGGTGCTCAAGGCCAAGGACCCCTACAGCAACGAGGGCATCCCCATGGAGGATCGCACGCTGATCGAAAACGGCCAGCTGAAAATGCTCCAGGGCGCGACCCGGTTCGCCCGGTACCTGGGCATCGAGCCCACCGGCAGCTACCGCAGCGTGGAGGTGCCCGTGGGCAGCACCCCGCTGGAGACGCTGAAATCTGGCAAGTACCTCCATGTCATCACCTTCTCGTCCTTCGATATGAATCCCTTTACCGGGTATTTCGGCGGCGAGATCCGGCTGGCTTTCCTGTGCGATGGGGAGACCGTCACCCCGGTGACCGGCGGCTCCATCAGCGGCAGTCTGCTGGAGGCCCAGAAGCACATGACCTTCTCCGCCGAGAAGTATGAGAGCGCCGACTACACCGGGCCCTTCGCGGTGAAGATCGAGGGCGTGTCCGTGGCGGGGGCTTAAAACGCACTAAGCTAAGATTGTAGTTTTTTTGATTCCCCGCCTTACGGCGGGGGATCGTTTCTTGCGTGAGAGCAATACGAGAGCGCCGACTACACCGGGCCCTTCGCGGTGAAGATCGAGGGAGTGTCCGTTGCCGGTGCTTAAACCGCACTAAGCTAAGATTGTGGTTTTTTGATTCCCCGCCTTACGGCGGGGGATCGTTTCTTGCGTGAGAGCAATGCGAGAGCGCCGACTACACCGGGCCCTTAAGGGGATGATCGAGGGCGTGTCTGTAGCGGGGGCATAAGACCCCACCGACATGGGCCCTCTGCCTCTGGCGGAGGGCCTTTTCGTTGGGAAAAAACACGAAACGAAGGTGGTTCTGTATGAAAAAGCAGCGCTTTTTGCAACTGGCCGCCGCCCTCAACCGGACGCTCGGCGTGACGCCCCTGCTCTACGGCTCCCTGGGGCTCGAGCAGCGCCTGGGGCAGGACCTGGGGGCCGACGACGTGGACGTGCTGGTGCCCGGGCGGCTTTTGGAGGACGACTGGCCCGCGCTTTGCGGGGTGCTGAGCGATTTGGGATACACGCTCTATGACCCTCACGAGCACGCCTTTCAGCGGGACGGGCTCAGCGCGGCCTTCGCGGCAATCGAGAGCCTGGGGCCCTTCGCCGGGGTGGCGGTAGACGCGATCCCCGAGATGGAGGAGGACGGTGCCCGGTATCTGCTGCTGGGGCTAGAAGACTACCTCAAGGTCTACACTGCCTCCGCAAGGGACGGGTACCGCCGGGACAAAAAGCTCAAGGATGATGGGGAAAAGTGCAGGCTCATCCGGGCGGCTCTGGAAAAATAGCGGGAAAGGGAAAGCAGCTTTTTTTCTTAAAAAGGAATTTATCTGGCCCCGGCCTTGATTTTTCTCCCCGAATGTGGTATCATCTTTCCTGCGGCGAGAGCCGCGGTCTGTCGCGATATCCAGACCTAAAACAATACTAGGGCAACACCGCACAATTCACGGCTTGCGCCTTGACGGCACATCTGCTGGCATCTTTTCGCCAAATCGAACTCGAATTCCTCGAAATACGCAAGTATTTCTGCGGCATTCTTATCCGATTTGTCTGAAAATCTGTCTGCGCATCTGCACCGTCAGAATCATGCGGTGCTGCCCCGGGGTGTTTTCTTTATGCGAAAATTGCCCCCGAAAGGAAAATGTACCATGCAAAAAGACAGTAAGATCCGTTTCCTTGCGCTAAGCGCCGTGATCGCGGCGCTGTACGCCGTGCTGACCTGGGTGGCGGCGGCCGTCAATCTGGCCTACGGCGCCGTGCAGTTCCGCTTCTCCGAGGCCCTCACCGTGCTGCCGGCCCTGACGCCCGCGGCGATCCCCGGCCTGACCTTGGGATGCTTCCTCTCCAATCTGGCAAGCCCGCTGGGGATCGTGGACTGGGTGTTCGGCTCGCTGGCCACGCTGCTGGCCGCGCTGGGCACCTGCGCCCTCAAAAACGTGGAGATCAAAGGCGTGCCCTGGCTGGCCCCCCTGCCGCCGGTGATCGCCAACGGGGTGATCGTGGGCTTCGAGGTGTCCTGCCTCTCCCAGAGCGGCGCGTTCTCCCTGGGCAGCTTCTCCTGGGGGGCGTTCTTTGGCGGGATGCTCTCCGTGGGCGCGGGGGAATTGGTGGTGTGCTACGCCCTGGGCCTGCCTTTGCTGATGGCGCTGAAGAAGGTCATGGAGAAGGGAAAGCTGGAGGTTTGATGCAATCATAAATCCCCTACAAAAAAGACGGCGAGGCGTTTGCCAGATCGGCAAAGGCCCCGCCGTTTTGGACGGGTGTGGTTATTGGGCTTTCAGCAGCTCCTGGGCGAAGTTTTTGATGGCCTCAAAGCTCTGCTGGCTGAGGACGTGCTCGATGCGGCAGGCGTCTTCGGCGGCGGTGGCGGGATCCACCCCCAGGCGGATGAGCCAATCGGTGAACAGGGTATGCCGCTCGTAGATGCGCTCCGCGATGGCCCGGCCCTTGTCCGTCAGGGTGATCAGCCCGTCGCCGCCCACCACGATGCACCCCTGCTCCCGGAGGTTCTTCATGGCCACGCTGACGCTGGGCTTGCTGAAATCCAGCTCCGCGGCGATGTCCACCGAGCGCACGGACCCCTTGCGGTTTTGCAGGATCAGGATCGTTTCCAGATAATTTTCAGCCGATTCCTGTATTCTGGCCATGGTGTTCCCTCCAAAAAAGTTTGTTTATCCTATGCTGATTATAGCAAATTTTCGGCGGGATTGCAAGGCCCCAGCCCTTAAAACGTGTAGCTGCCGGCGGTGAGGGTCGCTTCCCGGCCGTCGGGCAGGGTGAGCTGCGCTTCGCAGTCGAAGGGCACGGTGATTTCGTAGTGGAGCGCTTCGCCGTCATACTGCCAGGAGACCGCGTACCGGCCGGAAGCGGAATCCATCTCCAGCCTGGCGCTGCGGATGCGGGGATCGGGCATGGGACGGATCACAGCCTTCTTGTAGCCGGGCGCGGAAGCATCGGGGCTGAGGCCGCACATATAACGGTACATCCAGTCGGCGATGGAGCCGTAGGCGTAGTGGTTGAGGCTGTTCATCCCCGTGCCGCTGATGGAGCCGTCGGGCAGGATGGAATTCCAGCGCTCCCACACGGTGGTGGCGCCCATCTTCACCTCGAACAGCCAGCTGGGGAAGTCGTCGTTGAGCAGCAGGGTGTAGGCCAGATCGTTCATGCCGTTTTCCGACAGGGCAAGGCACAGGAACGGCGTGCCGCAGAAGCCCGTATCCAGATGATCGTCCCGCTGCCTGAGGCGGGCTTTCAATTGCGCGCACACGGCGTCTCTGCCGTTTTCGGGATAGAGGCCGAAATACAGCGCCAGGGCGCAGGCGGTCTGGGTGCCCTCGATGGTGAAGGCGCCGTCGGGCGTGAAGAATCTGCCAATGAGGGCGGCTTTGATCTTCTCCGCCAGGGCGGTATACTCGGCGGCCTCCGCAGCATAGCCCAGATCGGCGGCGGCCCGGGCGGTGAGGGTGGTGGAATACCAATAGAACACCGAAGCGATGTAGCCGGTATCGGTGGCGCCCATGGGTTCCTGGGGATCCTCGGTGTCCAGGGAGAGCCAGTCGCCCAGCTGCATCCCGGTGAGCCACAGGCCCTGGTCGCCGTCCTCCCGGTCCCGGGCCCGGATGAACTCCACCCAGCGCTTCATGACGGGATATTCCTTCCGCAGCTGGTGCAGGTCGCCGTAGCTTTCATAGACGGCCCAGGGCATCAGGGTGGCCACGTCGCTCCAGATGGCCGTGCCGTCGGGATTGGCGTTGAGCCAGAGAGAGCCGGCGCTGCGGGCGATGGCGGCATAGAGGGCCTCCCGGTCTTCGGGAGCGGTGCTGTCGATCAGCGCACCCAGCTTGGGGAATTTCTCCCCAAAGCCCCGGAACACTTCCTTCGGGACAGCGCCCTCGGCCCGGAGCGCGCCCAGCAGGGCGAAATTATCGGCCTGGGACACGCCCAATTGCCGGAGGTTGATGTAATCGGCGGGCTTGGGCACGGGCACGAACACCGGCACCGCGCCGTCCAGCAGGGACTGCTCGAAGCCCACGTTCTCGATGAAGTGGTGGAAAAACGCGGGCATATAGATGTTCTTGCAGGCCGTGGAGCTGATCACCGCCGCGTCGCCCGTCCAGCCCAGCCGCTCGTCCCGCTGGGGGCAGTCGGTGGGGAGATCCAGGAAATTATCGAACTGGCCCCAGAGGGCATTCTGGAACAGCCGGTTGATCCGGGGATCGTCGGTCTCGATGGAGCCGATGGGGTCGATATCCGAGCGCAGGTGGCAGGCGATGAAATCTCCAGGACGCACCTGGGCCACGCCCTCCACCTTGATGAACCGGAAGCCGTAGAAGGTGAAATGGGGCCGCACCCGGGCGGGCTCACCCTTGGAGATGTAGACGTATTCGGCCTTTGCGCTGCGCAGATTGTCCCGATAGAAGCAGCCCTCCTGCATCACCTCGCCGTAGGTGAGCTTCACCACCGTGCCGGCGGGCTCGTGGACGTTGAACTCCACCCAGCCGGTCATGTTCTGGCCGAAATCCAGCACCGTTTCGTTTCGGGGCGTGTGGATGACCTCCACCGGGGCGAATTCTTTTTTCTTCACGAGCTTCGGCCCCAGCCGGGCGGCCAGGGGCGTGGGCTCCTCCCGCAGCACCACGCCGTGGGAATCGGCGGTGCAGCCGGGTGCGTTCCAGCCGGGAATCTCCAGCCGGGCGTCGTAGTGCTCGCCGTCGTAGATGCCGCTGAAAGTGACGGGAGAGGGGTAGCTCTTCCAGGTGTTGTCGGAGACCACCACCTGCTCGCCGCCGTCCGCCAGGGCGATGTGCACCTCGCAGATGGCCTGCATGGTGTCGCCGTACAGGTCGTGGTAGCGGTCGAAGATCAGGTCGCCCTTGTACCAGCCCTCGCCCAGGGCGATACCCAGGGTGTTTTCGCCCTCCCGGATCATCCCGGTGAGATCGAAGGTCTGGTACTCCAGCGCGTTGTCGTAGCAGGTGTAGCCCGGCAGCAGGTATTCGTCCCCGGCCTTTTGGCCGTTGACGGACAGTTCGTAGATGCCCAGCCCGCAGACATAGGCCCGGGCGCAGACGGGCTTGCCGATTACAGAGAAATCCTTGGCCAGCAGGGGATGGGCCTCCTTATCGGCAAAATCGGCGGCGATCCACTGGGCGGCCCAGGGCTCGTCCTCCTTAGCGGTCTCGAACCAGGAGGCGGCGGTGGCGGTATCCCCGCCGTCGCCCCACACGGTGACCGTCCAATCGTACCGGGTGCGGGGCGCAAGGGCGATATCCGCCTCGAAGCCCAGGGAGGAGATGTCCTGCCGGCGGCCGCTGTCGAACACGGTGTTTCCGCCGGCGCTCACGGTGATTTGGGCGCTCTCCTGCTTTTTGTCTTCGGTATCCCAGGCCACCCAGGAGAACACGGGCTTATCCAGCCGCATCCCCAGCGGGGCGGTGAAATGATTGGTGCGCAGATCTTTCAGTTTCATGCTTGACCTCCTTCAGGCTGTCCCGTGGGAAAAGAGCCCCACGGGCGGATGTTCCTTCTATTGCATAGCATACCGCAAATCCGAAAAAAAGGAAAGAGGGTTTTGGGGAAAAGGGGAAAAATCACAGGCGAAAAAAACTGTCTATTTTATCTAAAAATCTATTGACATCCAACGGAAGTTCCTGTAAAATAACATCGGTCAATGGAAACACCTCGAAAGGAAAGACTTCGATATGGATAAAAAATTCGCGCGCATCACGCTGGATCAGGATTTTGCCGTCAGCCGGGTGGACGACCGGGTCTACGGGTCATTTATCGAGCACCTGGGCCGGGCGGTGTACGGCGGCATCTGGCAGCCGGAGCACCCCTCCGCCGACGAGGAGGGCTTCCGGAAGGACGTGCTGGAACTGGTGCGGGAGCTGAACGTGCCCATCGTGCGGTATCCCGGCGGCAACTTCGTTTCCAATTTCTATTGGGAAGACAGCGTGGGCCCCCGGGAGCTGCGGCCCCGGCGCCTGGAGGCCGCCTGGCGCAGCACCGAGCCCAACTGGGTGGGGGTCAATGAATTCGCCGCCTGGGCCAAGAAGGCCAACGCCCAGGTGATGATGGCCGTGAACCTGGGCACCCGGGGCATCGAGGCCGCGTGCAATCTGCTGGAATACTGCAATCATCCCTCGGGCACCAAGTGGAGCGACCTCCGGGTGGCCCACGGGGTGAAGGACCCCCACAACATCAAGGTGTGGTGCCTGGGCAACGAGATGGACGGCCCCTGGCAGACCGGCCACAAGACCCCCGAGGAATACGCCCGCCTGGCCAACGAGACCGCCAAGGCCATGAAGCAGATCGACCCCAGCCTGGAGCTGGTGTTCTGCGGAAGCTCCAACATGCACATGCCCACCTTCCCGCAGTGGGAGGCCACGGTGCTGGAGGAAGCCTATGACGTGGCGGATTTCATCTCCCTGCACACCTACTATGGCAACTATACCAACGACACCGGGGATTTCCTCTCCATGACGCTGGAGATGGACCAGTTCATCCAGACGGTGGCCGCCACCTGCGATTTCGTCAAGGCCAAGCGCCGGGGCAAGAAGGATATCCGCCTCAGCTTCGACGAGTGGAACGTGTGGTTCCACGCCAACGCGGCGGACGACGACACCATGAAAAACCGGCCCTGGGGCATCGCGCCGCATTTGCTGGAAGATCACTACGATTTTGAAGACGCCCTGGTGGTGGGGTTGATGCTCATCACCCTGCTGAAGCACGCCGACCGGGTGAAGATGGCCTGCCTGGCCCAGCTGGTCAACGTCATCGCGCCCATCATGACCGAGGAAAACGGCCCCGCCTGGAGGCAGACCATTTTCTATCCCTTCCTCCACGCCAGCCGATATGGCCGGGGCGTGGCCATGAACACCGCCCTGCGCACTTCCAAGCACGACACCGCCCACTTCACCGACGTGCCCGACGTGGACTGCGTGGCCGTGTGGAACGACGAGCAGGAGGAGATCACCGTGTTCGCGGTGAACCGGGACCTGAAAGAGGATATCGTCCTGGAGACGGATTTAAGGGGCTTTGAGGGCTACCGCTTCGCGGAGCACATCGTGCTGGAGCATAACGACTTCTTCGCGGTCAATTCCGCAGAGGCCCAGCCGGTGCAGCCCAAGACCGCTACGGATCGGGACGAACAGGATGGGGGGCTGCTCCAGAGCAGGCTGGCCCCGGCCTCCTGGAACGTGATCCGCCTGAAAAAGTGAAAATAAGATTTTGGTTTTCTCCTTACAAGGGCAGGCTCCCGGGCGACCGGGAGCTTGCTCTTTTATGGGAAAAAGCCGGGCGGCGGGGCGGAGCGAAATCCGTGAAAGAATTGTTAATTTTTTCCTTTTTGTCTGAAAAGGTTGCAATTTTGTAATCTTTCCTGTATAATGGCCGAGTAAGTTATGTTAATCGACACATTCCCTGCACGTGGGAGGTTTACCTATGAGAACATCTTGGAAAGGAAGCAGGCGCCGGTGGGCAAAGGACTTTTTGGCGGCCCTGCTGGCCGTTGCGCTGTGTCTGCCCGGCGGGCTTACCGCCTCTGCGGAGAGCGGGCACCTGCTGACCATGGGCGGCCACGACACCTATATGGTGGGCACCGGATTGGATACGTTTTCCCCCAACACCGCCATGACCCGGGCCCAGGCCGCGGTGATGCTCTATCGGCTGGTGGTCGATCCGCCCAACCCCACCGCCAGCAAGTTTTCGGACGTGAAGATTTCCTCCTGGTACGGCAAGGAGGTCAACGCCCTGGCGCAGCTGGGCGTATTGGAAGGCGTTGGCGGCGGGAAATTCGACCCCAGCGGCACCCTGACCCGGGCGCAGTTCGTCACCATGATGTGCCGGTGCATGGGGAAGACCGAAGGGAAAGCCACCTTTGCGGACGTGAGCGCCACCCACTGGGCCCGGAAGTACATAGCCGCAGCGGCCGACGCAGGCTGGGTGAACGGCACGGGCCACAATCGCTTTGAGCCCAACCGGGGACTGAAACGCTGCGAGGCCACCGCCATCATGAACCGGGTGCTGGGCCGCAGCAACGACGAAGGGTACGCCGCCGACAGCGGATTGCAGAAATTTGCCGACGTGCCCAGCAAGCAGTGGTATTTTAAGGACGTGACCGAGGCCGCGTCCCCGGAGAATACGGACTTCGCCGCCGGGCAGACCGTGCGGGTGGCCGCCATCAACGGGACGGCGCTGCGGTCTGCCGCCGACGACAGCGCGAACACGGTGTTGACGCTGTCCCTCAACACCCTGGTGACGGTGACGGATGTTTCCCACACCGGGTGGCTGGGCGCGCGCACCGCCGGAGGCGTTACGGGGTACGTGGCGGAAAGCCAGGTGGTGCTCCACGCGGAAGCTCCCAAAGGCGGCAACGGAAACAGCAACGGCAACGGCGCGGTGGTCAGCGTGGGGCAGACCATGCGGGTCACCGCCAGCACGGGGCTGAATCTTCGCTCCGCGCCGGTCAACGGCGGCGTGATCACGACCCTGAGCTACGGCGCGGTGGTCACCGTGGTGGACTTGGCCAATCCCCAGTGGCCCAAGGTGAAGACCTCCACCGGTACCACCGGCTACGCCAGCATGGACTATCTGGAAGTGTACAACTCGGCGGCTACGGGCTCTGCCAGTCTGTCCGCCTCCGCCGTGTCGTTGATGCAGTATCAGACCCTGCGGCTGGATGCGGCCGTGGACGCCGGCATGGGCTCCATGACCTGGACCAGCAGCAACCCTGCGGTGGCGGTGGTGGGGTATACCGTCAGCTATAACGACAAGGAGCACGGGGCCATGGTCTATGGCCGTGCTCCCGGCCAGGCGGTGCTGACTTTCTCCAACCCCAGCGGCACGGTGAAGGCCGTGTGCAGGGTGACGGTCACGGCCCCGGAGCCGGTGCGGTACGCATATGCCCAGGAAAACGCCCCCACCGCCAACAAGCCCTTTGAACTGGTGGCCGTTACCGAGCCCACCCGCGCCAGCGTCACCTTCCGGGTGGGAGGACAAGCCTACACCACCACCAACTACACCACCGAGGTGCGCGCCTCCCAGCACGGGCTGGGCAACAACACGGTGCGGGTCTTCAGGGTGACGGTGACTTTGGGCGGAGCGGGCACCCAGACGGTGCAGGTGACGGCCAATGAATCCGCCACGGTGAAGAAATTCGATATCTATGTCCACCCCGAGGAGCCGGACGCCACCGCCACCTCCGCCGCCGAACGGCGCACCTCCACGGAGATGCTGGAGGTCATCGCAAACTTCGAGGGCTCCGTGGCGGAGATCGAGGACGACCAGCTGGCCCGGAAGAATCCCACGGTGGGGTACGGCTATGTGGTGCCGGTGAACCACACGTTCTACAACAACCTCACCAACTCGGAGATGTTCGGGATGCTGGTGGACGAGGTGAATAACGGCGGCTATGCCACCGCGGTGAATAATTTCCGCAAAAACAGCAACACCAGGATGAGCCAGGCCCAGTTCGATGCGCTGGTGAGCTTTGCCTGGAACTGCGGCACCGGCGTGCTGGACAAGAACACCTACGACGTGCCCAAGATCCTGTACAACGCGGTGGTGCCCCCAGCCGATCTGGTCAGCGGGACGAAGGTGTATACCGGCAGCCTGAACGTGACATCCTCCGCGCTGTACGCCTCCACGAGCCTGGGCAGCAGCAAGCTGGCCGTCATCCCCAAGGACAGCAGCGTCAACATCACCGGGGTGCAGACCATCTTCAACGAGCGCAAGCACGAGGTGTGGTACCGGGTGCAGTATGGCGGCAGCGTGGGCTGGGTGCCCGGAGGGTTGATCAACCTGCGGGGGACGGTGGCCCGGGACATGGCCTACGCCGACAGCACGGTGCTGCCCAACGAATTCATCCAGTGGAGCAACGCCGGCGGCGTGCGGTACGCCGGGCTGGTGTACCGGCGGCTGGCGGAATCGAAGATCTTCTTCTTTGCCAACTATGCGGAAGCCATGCACAGCAACGCGAATTACCAGCGCAACACCTATGGGTTTGATTTCCCCGCCAGCTGCGCGGCTTACGACAAACGCTGAATTGCTATAGATAGAGCAAGGCCCTCTCGGTTTTGAGAGGGCCTTTTCTGCTGTCGAAAAGCTCTTTTGCTCTTTTGTGAGAAACAATGTAAAGTTTTTCGCCAAGCCTTTTTTCCAAAAAGGCTTGCGAGGTGTGGAGCAGCGCTCCACGACATTTATTGTCAAAAAGCGCAGGAGGGGCGAAAAACAGTCCAGTGGACTGTTTTTCGGTGGGGAACCCTCGCAGGGGGTTCCCCAAGGC
>CANRMX010000030.1 GCA_947631855.1 uncultured Clostridia bacterium
CGGTGTGATAACTCAATGATATCCGATTTGGCCGGTTCCTTCTTCTCTTTTTTGTGAACATTTTTCCTTCGCTGTCCAATATGTATTGTAGCACTACAATAAACGATTAAACGTACACGGGCAAACGCTTGACAATTCCTTGGCAGTCTGCTATAATAAAGGCACAAAGGGAAACTTGCCGGTAAGCGGTATAGCCCTCGGATTGGATTACAAGAAGTAACCGCAACCTTGGACCGGGGCGGTTACTTCTTGTTTATAGTCGCTAAGATCACCGTGACGATGATATTCAATACCATCAGACTGAGATGTAGCGTTTCATAAACAGTTATGCTGCATCCCTCCTTCGTTCAGAGATTCCCATCCTTGCGGTGGGTTTCTATGTCATCGGGAGAGTTTGCGCACCCCTCTCCCGTTTCCGGGTGGAGGGCCAACCGCCTACCGTTACTGGCAAGTATTCCCGCGCCATATCGGCGCAAAATAAAGTATAGCAGAAAATTCTCGAAAAAGCAAGAAAAAGCGGGCAATAAGAATCTTTCTTTGGCTGCACCTAATTTTAAGATATAGAGCCTCCCCACCTTCGGCGGGGAGGCTCTTGTTATGTGGCTTGAAATTACTTGTGTGCAAGCGAAACGCATTTGCACCCAGCAAGCAATAAATTCCGCGGCGGGCAGGGCCCGCACCCAAGACGCGGGAAAGCGACTAAAAAACGCAAATATGTGGTCGCGCCCGAAAGTCAGCACAGACAGCAGCCCACCCTCGTCCCGCACGTAAAAAGTTCCGCGACCTGTCAAGTCGTTTCCTAATCGCACCAGCGCACGCAGACGTGTACGAAACGCAAAGTGGCCGCGGGCCCTGCCCGCTATCGGGCGCGACTACCCAACTGACCGTTCGCTGCAAAGGAGCGCGCCTGCTTTGCGCGACAGCGCGTCTCGCCCGCAGGCTCAGCCTGCCTAGTCTGCCAGCAGGGTCACACGGCCGGTGGCGCGGGTCTGCTGCATATCGATGAGCCGCTGGTTTTCGCTGCCACGGAAGCGCAGCTCCAGGTTCTTGAGGGCTTCGATAAAGGGCCCGTCGATGAGCACGTCGGTCTCCGCCAGCAGCGCATCGATGTCGGGGTCGTGCTTTTCCACCAGCTGCTCGTAGGTGTAGCCGGTGTAGACCGTCACGTCCCGGCCCGCGGCGTGGACTTTCCTGGCCAGCGCCGCCAGCGGCCCCGGCTGGCAGAAGGGCTCGCCGCCGGAGAAGGTGATCCCCTTGAGCAGAGGATCCCGCTGGAATTCTTCAAAGATTGCCTCCACGGATCTTTCCTCGCCGCCCTCAAAGGGGTGGGTCTGGGGATTGTGGCAGCCGGGGCAGTGGTGGGGACAGCCCTGGACGAACAGGGCGTAGCGGATGCCTTTGCCGTCCACGATAGATTCCGGCACGGTGCCGGCGATTTGCAGGTTCATACGATTCCTCCCAATTTTACTGTGTGCAAAAAGGCGGCCGGATCGCTCCGCCCGCCCTTTCCGTCTGTTACGCTTTGCCCAGGGTGTGCTTCACCCGGTCCTTTTCCTCGGCGCGTTTCGCGTTGTTCCAGCGATCCATGGTGCCCACCAGATAGCCGGTGATGCGGCGGATGCGGTCAAATCCTCTGCCCTCGCCCACGAGGATCTCTTTGGTTTCGGTGTTCTTGGTCATGATGTTTGCTCCTTTCCGGTTTTGCTTTTCTTTTTTCTATAAATTCAGGGCTTCGCCCCGAAGGGGTTCCAGATCAATGGATCAGGCTGGAATAATCCGGCACGTCGTGATAGCGCTTGCGCAGCTCCTCCAGCTTGGAGAGGGGCACGCCCTCGCCCTCGTGGCGGCCGCACCGGGGACACACGTCGTCGATGATGCCGTTGTACCCGCAGACAGGGTCGCGGTCCACCGGGTGATTCACCGAGCCGTAGCCGATGCCGCACTCCTTCATATAGCGGATCACGCTCTCAAAGGCGTCGATGTTCTTGCACACGTCGCCGTCCAGCTCCACATAGCTGATGTGCCCGGCGTTGGTGAGGGCGTGGAACGGGGCTTCCTTCCTGATCTTCTCGAAGGCGCTGATGTCGTAATACACCGGGATGTGGAAGGAATTGGTGTAGTAATCCCGATCGGTGACGCCGGGAATGACGCCGAATTTCTTCTTGTCGATGCGCACGAAGGTGCCGGACAGTCCTTCCGCCGGCGTGGCCAGCAGGGTGAAGTTGAGGCCCATCTCCTTGGATTTGTCATCCATCCGCTTGCGCATATAGGTGATGATCTCCAGCCCCAGCTGGTAGCTCTCCTCGCTCTCGCCGTGATGCTTGCCGGTGAGGGCCTTCAGCGTCTCCGCCAGGCCGATGAACCCGATGGACAGGGTGCCGTGCTTCAGCAGCTCCGCCACGGAATCGGTGCGGCCCAGGTGCTCGGAATCGATCCACACGCCCTGGCCCATGAGGAAGGGATAGTTGTAGGCCTTCTTGGAGCACTGGATTTTGAAGCGGTGCAGCAGCTGCTCCACGCAGAGGTCGATGCGCTCGTCCAGAATCTCGTAGAATTTCTTCACATCCCCCTTGGCCTGGATGCCGATCCGGGGCAGGTTGATGGAGGTGAAGCTCAGATTGCCGCGGCCGCAGGTGACCTGCCGGTCGGGATCGTACACGTTGCCCATCACGCGGGTGCGGCAGCCCATGTAGGCCACCTCGGTGTTGTAATCGCCGGGCTTGTAGTATTGCAGATTGAAGGGTGCGTCGATGAAGCTGAAATTGGGGAACAGCCGCTTGGCGGAGACCCGCATGGCCAGCTTGAACAGGTCGTAGTTGGGGTCGCCCTCGTTGTAATTGACGCCCTCCTTCACCTTGAAGATCTGCACCGGGAAGATAGGGGTCTCCCCATCGCCCAGGCCGGCCTCGGTGGCCAGCAGCAGATTGCGGATCACCATCCGGCCCTGCTCGCTGGTATCGGTGCCGTAGTTGAGGGAGGAGAAGGGCACCTGGGCGCCCGCCCGGGAATTCATGGTGTTCAGGTTGTGCACCAGCGCCTCCATGGCCTGATAGGTGGCCTTGTCGGTCTCCCGCCAGGCGGTGGCGGCGGCGTAGGCGGCGGCGTCCGTCGCCTCCTCCCAGAGGATGGGCTCGAAGCCGTTTTCCGCCTGATGCCGGGGCAGGAACTGGGCGGCTTTCTCGCCGTATTCTCCGGCGGTCTCCATGGTGAAGTCCTGGCCGATCTCCGCCCGCAGGGCGTCCACCAATCCCTGGGCGTCCTCATAACTCATGTGCAGGCTGATCTGCAGGAACTGGATCATGGCCTTGAAGTATTCCTTGCGATAGGTCTTGTCCACGCCCTGGGCCATGGCGTAGTCGAAGATCGGTACGCTCTGGCCGCCGTGCATCTCGTTCTGGTTGGCCTGGATGGCGATGCAGGCCAGGGCCGCGTAGCTGCGGATATCGTTGGGCTCCCGCAGGTAGCCGTGGCCGGTGGAGAAGCCGTTGTGGAACAGCTTGATCAGGTCGATCTGGCAGCAGGTCTCCGTGAGGGTGTAGAAATCCTTGTCGTGGATGTGGATATCCCCATTGGCGTGGGCCATGGCGATGTGGGGCGGGATGACGTATTTGTCGTAGAAGCTCTTGGCGCCCTCGCTGCCGTATTTCAGCATGGTGCCCATGGCGGTGTCGGCGTTGATATTGGCGTTCTCCCGCTTGAGGTCGGAATCCTCGGCGGGCACGAAGGTGAGGGCGGAGTAAATTTTCACCAGCTCGTCGTCCATCTCGCGGATGCGCTGATGCTCCGCGCGGTAGAGGATATACGCCTTGGCGGTCTTGGGATAGTCCGCGGCGATGAGCTCCTCCTCCACGATATCCTGGGTCTGCTCCACGGTGGGGATCTTCTTCGCGGCCTCCAGCCGGGCCACCACGGCGGCGGTGAGGCGGTCCAGCTCTTCGTCACTGAACTTCTCCTCGGCGTTGCGCACATTGGCCTTGAAAATGGCGTTGCGGATCTTCGACGCGTCAAAGGGGACTTTTTCCCCGCTTCTCTTGATGATTTTCTTCAGCATTCCCTTACACCCTTTTTCCGATTCTTCGTTTTCGATCCTTCTGCTCCAGAGGGAAAGTACATTCATTATACGCCACAGCTTGCCGCCCTGTCAACAAGATATTGTGGTTTTTTGCAAAAAATTTTGAAATCACCGCAAAATGTACCGCCACCAGGAAAAAGGTTTCACGGCCGATGGGGGCGGCATTTGCAGAATTTTCAAGGCTTCCGGGGCACCTGCGGTGCGTTTCACGCCGGGCCGGGCCCGGAGGCACGTCGCGTACCGGACAAAGATAGAACTTCAAATTATGCGGCACGCGCTGGGCCGGGCTGAGCCCGGTTTCACTTCGCGTACCGGCAGAGATGGAACGTCCAGTCAGGCAGCACGCGCCGGGCTATGCAAAATCCAAAGCCGCTACGCCTCCGGCGACTCCGTGTCGATGGCAATGGAAAGCTCCTGAAGCTGGTGGGGCTCCACCGGCGACGGCGCGCCCATCATCACATCCTGGGCAGACTTGTTCATGGGGAAAGCGATGACTTCCCGGATCAACTCCTCCCCGGTGAGCAGCATCACCAGCCGGTCCACGCCCGGGGCGGCGCCCGCATGGGGCGGCGCACCGTAGCAGAAGGCGTTGTACATGGCCGGGAACTTGGCCCGCACATCCTCCTCGCCCAGGCCCACCAGCTTGAACGCCTCCACCATGATCCCCGGGTCGTGGTTGCGCACCGCGCCGGAAGCGCTCTCGTAGCCGTTGATCACCAGATCGTACTGGTGCGCGTGGATGGTCAGGGGATCGATCTCCCCGGCGGCGGCCTTTTTCAGCGCCTCGCCGCCGCCCACGGGCATGGAGAAGGGGTTGTGGCCGAATTCCAGCGCCCCGGATTCCTCACCGATCTCGTACATGGGGAAGTCCACGATCCAGCAGAATCGATACTGCTCTTTATCCATATGCTCGGGACACAGCGGCCCCAGCTTGCTGCGCAGCACCCCGGCGGTCTTCTGGGCGGCGGAGAGCCTGCGGTCGGCGGCCAGTCCCACAAAGCACCCGGGCGTCAGGCCCAACGCCTGCACCACGGCGTCCTTCACGGGCTGGATGAACTTGGCGATGCCGCCCACCGCTTCGCCCTGCTCGTCCAGACGGAACCAGTAGGGCTTCTGCCCGGCCTGCACCTCCACGTCGGCGCAGAGCTTGTCGATCTGCTTCCGGGGCAGAGTGCAGTCCGTCACCACCACCGCCTTGATCTTGGCCCCCTCAAAGGGCCCGAAGCCGATGCCGCCCAGCAAGTCGGTGGCGTCCTGCAGGGTGAGGTCGATGCGCAGATCGGGCTTGTCCGTGCCGTAGCGCTCCAGCGCTTCGTTATAGGGGATGCGGACAAAGGGCGCGGGGGACACCCTGTCCCCATACACGCCGAACTTTTGGAACACCGGCGGCAGCACGTCCTCCAGCACGGCGAACACGTCCTCCTGGGTGGCGAAGGCCATCTCCATGTCCAGCTGGTAAAATTCGCCGGGGGAGCGGTCGCCCCGGGCGTCCTCGTCCCGGAAACAGGGGGCGATCTGGAAATAGCGGTCGAAGCCGGAGGCCATCAGCAGCTGCTTGAACTGCTGGGGGGCCTGGGGCAGGGCATAGAATTTGCCCGGATGCTTCCGGGAGGGCACCAGATAATCCCTCGCGCCCTCGGGGGAGGAGGCGGTGAGGATGGGGGTGGTGATCTCCATGAACCCGTGGTCCTCCATGGCCCTGCGCAGGGCGGAGACCACCCTGCTGCGCAGCACGATGTTCCCCTTCACCCCGGGATTGCGCAGATCCAGATAGCGGTATTTCAGCCGGGCGGTCTCGTCGGCCTCCCGGGAACGGTTGATCTCAAAGGGCAGCTCGTTGTACCGGCACCGGCCCAGCAGCGTCATGCTTTCCGGCACCACCTCGATCTCCCCGGTGGGCATTTTGGGATTCTTGCTCTCCCGCTCCCGCACCGTGCCGGTGACAGAAACGGTGGATTCCTTGTTCCAGCCCTTGGCCTGGGCCACCAGTGCCTCGGTCTCCAGCACCACCTGGGTGACGCCGTAGAAATCCCGCAGCACCAAAAAGGCAAAGCCGCTGCCCACCTCCCGGAGATTCTCCATGAATCCGCAGAGGGTCACGGTCTTTCCCGCGTCCGTGAGCCGCAGCTCCCCGCAGGTGTGGGTCCTCGATTGTGTCATGCTCTACTCAGCTCCTGTTCTGTTGGATCGGTCCGATCAAAAGGCTTCGTACTCAAAATCCTCAAAAGCGGCCACGGCGCCCAGATAGTCGTCGAAAAAATCCTCCTCGATGGAGATCGTCCGCTTCGAGCCGGTCGCCATATCCTTGATCTCCGCCCGGCCGCTTGCCAGCTCGTTCTCTCCCAGCACCAGCGTGTACCGGGCCTTGATCCGGTCGGCGTATTTCATCTGGGCCTTGAGCCCCCGGCCGCACTGGTCGAAATCCGACGGGATGTCGCATTTGTGCAGCTCGTCCACCAGCAGGAACGCCTTCTCCAGCGCCGCCTTGCCCATGGAGGCGATAAAGAGCTCGCAGCGGATGGGGCCGGGGAATTCGGTGTGCTGCTCCTCCAGCGCCATCATCACCCGATCCAGCCCCAGGCCGAAGCCCAGCGCCGGCGTAGGCTGCCCGCCGATCTCCTCCACCAGGCCGTCATAGCGCCCGCCGCCGCCCAGGGCAAAGCCCAGGCTTTTGGACGGGAACTCGAACACGGTGCGGGTGTAGTAATCCAGCCCGCGCACCAGGCCGGGGTCGATCTCATAGGCCACGCCCAGCGCATCCAGGTACCCCTTGACCTGCTCGAAATGGGCCCTGCAGTCGTTGCAGAGGTAGTCGGTGATCTTCGGCGCGCCCTGGGCGATCTTTTTGCACACCGGGCTCTTGCAGTCCAGAATGCGCATGGGATTGCGGTCCAGCCGGGAACGGCAGGTGTCGCACAGGTCGTTGATGTGGGCGGTGAAGTATTCCTTCAGCGCCTTGTGGTATTCCCTGCGGCACTTCGGGCAGCCGATGGAATTGAGCTGCACCCCCACGTCCTTCAGCCCCAGCCGCCGGAAGGCGGACAGGGCCATGGCGATGAGCTGGGCGTCGGCTACCGGCTCCGCCGTGCCGAACATCTCCACCCCGAAGGTACGGAATTCCCGCAGCCGCCCGGCCTGGGGCTTCTCGTACCGATAGCATGGGATGCAGTAATAGAGCTTCACCGGGTACCCGGCGTTGAACAGGCCGTTTTCCAGCATGGCCCGCACCGCCCCGGCGGTGCCCTCGGGCCGCAGCGTCACCGAGCGCCCGCCCTTGTCCTCAAAGGTATACATCTGCTTTTCCACCACGTCGGTGGTGTCCCCCACCCCGCGGAGGAAAAGCTCCGTGTGCTCAAACACCGGCGTGCGCACCTCGCCGAAGCCGTTGATCTCCGCCTCGTTTTTGAAAACTTCCTCCATGATCTGCCAGTTTTCCGATTTGCCTGGCACCAGGTCCTGGGTCCCCTTGGGCACTTTCGTGATCATCGTTCGATCTGCTCCCTTCTCTTCAAAGGATTTTTCTTATTTATAAGCCGCCTCTTTACCGGCCGCTGTCGGCCCGGCCGGTCTGGGCCACCCGCGTCTCCAGCTTTTGGGCGGCCCGGGCAAAGGCTTCCTCCCCGTCCAGCCCCAGGGCGCTGCACAGCGCCAGCAGAGAGAACAGGCAGTCCCCCAGCTCCTCCGCCATGGGCCCGGTGGGCGCCATGGGCTTTTTCCCGTAGTCGCCGGCTTTCAGCAGTTCCTTGGCCAATTCGCCCAGCTCGGACTGCAAGTCCAGAAAACGGCACACCGGGTCTTTCATCAGATCCAGCCGCTCCATCAGCCGGGCAGCCCGCTGCTGTGCTTCCCGCATCCAACCGCCTCCCCATCTGTTTGCCGTCCTTATAGCATACCGCAGAAAGCCGGGGATTTCAAGTGCAATCGCAAAAAACACGGAAAAAGGACTGCATCCGCTGCAGTCCTCTCGATTTGCCGGGTATCGGGCGCTCAGCCCTCGTTCACCTTCACAATCTCCCGCCAGTCCAAATCGCCCCGCTCCAGGCC
Source organism: uncultured Clostridia bacterium (assembly GCA_947631855.1). GTDB lineage: Bacteria > Bacillota > Clostridia > Oscillospirales > Acutalibacteraceae > Acutalibacter. Next base: position 8,117 of record CANRMX010000030.1, read on the forward strand.
GTGGATGAGCACCTCCGCCGTGGCGATGTTGGTGGCCACGGGGATGTTGTGCATATCGCACAGCCGCAGCAGCTGCATCTCGTTGGGCTCCTGCGGCTTGGGGTTCAGGGGATCCCGGAAGAACAGCAGCAGGTCGATCTCGTTATACCCGATGCGCGCGGCGATCTGCTGGCCGCCGCCCTGCAGGCCGCTCAAAAAGCGCTGGATGTGCAGCCCGGTGGCTTCGCTCACCAGCTTGGCCGTCGTCCCCGTGCCGCACAGAGTATGACGGCTCAGGATGCCGCAATAGGCAATGCAGAACTGGACCATCAGTTCCTTTTTGGCATCGTGAGCAGTCAATGCGATATTCATGGATACTTTCTCCTCCCATACCAATCGTCCGCCTCATCCCATCCCCGGGATGGGGACACGCTCCCCTTCCAGACGCTCCGCGATCCGTTCCAGCGCCATCATGCCGGGCAGTTCCACCGGGGCCGCCTCGCCCTTCAGGAACGCCGCCGCCATGGCCAGATCCTCCGGCACCACGCCGCCCAGCCGGATGCCCGACCGGTCGATCACCGCGTCCAGATCTTCAAACACGCCGGTCTGCCGGAAAAACCCGCCGTTGAAGCGGTTGATCACCAGCCGCATCTCCGGCACGGAAAATTCTTCCAAAAGCCCGCGCACCGTTTCGGCACCGCGCACGCCCACAGGGTCCGGTCCGCAGACCACCAGCGCCCCATCGGCCCCGCAGGCCGCCGCCCGAAAGCCTTTTCCCACCCCCGCAGGGGAATCCAACAACACGTGGTCGAAATACCGGGCCAGCATGGGCACCAGCTGCCCCATCACTTCCGGGGGCACCGCGTCCTCTCCCGAGGCCGGGGCGGGCAGGAGAAAAAGCCCCTCCGCGCCCGGGCAGGGATAGATGGCGCTCACCGGCGCGCACCGGCCGCAGACCACGTCCGAGATATCAAAAACAAGATTTTCCTCGGTGCCTGTCATGCGGTCCAGCGTCCGCAGGCCCGCATCGCAGTCTACCAGCAGGACCCTTCGGCCCCGCCGCGCCAGCGCATAACCCAGCCCCACGCATACGGTGGACTTGCCCGCGCCGCCTTTTCCAGACGTGATCACCGTGGAAATACCCATAAAATCTACCTCATGCATCCATCTTAGCACACTCCGGCCGTGCTGTCAAAATCAAAACTCAATATTTTTCATTTCTGTGAAAACTCCACAACTGTTTTACCAGTTCTTTGGTGCTATTTACAGCGCTCAACGGGGCCGTGGAACCCGTCCCATAATAGGGCGAAAGGCTCCCGCCGCCCGCTTCCGGCGCAGGGTTTTCGGGCGCCGGCGTGGACTGGGGCGCATCACCGGAATCGTTCTTTTCCTGGGCCAATTCCTCTGCGGTCTTGACGACCTCCCCGTCCTCGTCCACCTGGTTGCCGTCGGCATCGTACCGGTTGCCCTCGGCGTCCCAGGTGTAGAAGCCGAAATACTGGTCCAGAATGTCCTTTGCCACCCGCCGGGCGTAGTTGCCCTTGTGGCCGTATTCCAGCATCACCGCGATGGCGATCTGGGGATCGTCGGCAGGGGCGTAGCAGATGAAGCTGATATTATCCTCGGTGGCCCCGGGCACGGTGGAATCCGGCGAGGTCTCGGCGGTGCCGGTCTTGCAGGTCACGGACACGGGGTAATCGGAGAAGATATCGCTGGCGGTGCCGCTGATGCCCACCAGCCGCATGCCCTCCCGCACCACGCTGAGCACGTCGTCGGAAAGCCCTGCGTCGTAGAGCTCCGTGGGTTCATGCTGGTAGAGCACCTCGCTGCCGGTGTAGTCGGTGATCCGCTCCAGAAAATGGGTCTGGAGCCGCTTGCCGCCGTTGGCGATGGTGGCGCAGTAGGTGGCCAGCTGGATGGGCGTGAACATATTGTCCGCCTGCCCGATGGCGGCCTGGGCCGTCACGCCGTCCGTCCAGGCGGCGCCGTGGTTCTCCTGATATTCCAGCGGGCCGGACATGATGCCGTTGGCCTCGGAGATCTCCACCCCGGTCTTCTCCCCCAGCCCAAAGTATTCCGCATAGGCGTCCATGGTGCGGATGCCCAGCTCCAGGCCCACGGTGGCGAAGTAGGTGTTGCAGGATTCCTCCAGCGCGTCGTAGATATCCTTGGTGCCGGTGCTGGAAAGGCAGTGGAGCCGCAGGTCGTAGAATTCAAAGTACCCGTTGCATTCGATGCCCCTGCCCGCATAGGTGACGCCCTCCTGCAGGGCGGCCAGGGCCACCAGAGGCTTGAAGATGGAGCCCGGCGCGAACACACCGTCCAGCGCCCGGTTGAACAGCGGGCTGTCCTCGTTGTTGACCAGCTGATTGTAGTACTCGCTGCTGCTGAGCTGATTCAGGTCGTAATTGGGATAGGTGGCGCTGGCCAGCACGCCGAAATCCTTCACATCCAGCACCACCACGGCCCCGGCGGTGCAGTCCGCCGCGTCGGTGTTGTTGCGGATATTCTTTTCCAGGGACAGGTTGGCCACCCGCTGGAGATCGGAATCCAGCGTGAGCTGCACGGTGTTGCCCTCCTTGGGCTGCACTGTCACCGCCGTGCTGCGCACCGCGCCGGTGTCGTCGGTGAAGATGGTCTCCAGTCCCCGCTGGCCCCTGAGCTCGCTCTCAAAGGCTTCCTCGATGCCGCCCCGGCCGATCTGGTCCGTCCACTTGTAGCCGGAGAGGTTGTCCTCCGAATCGTATGCCGTGCCGTTCTCCACAGCCCGGTCGTACTGCTCGGCGGAGATGGCCCCCACGCTGCCAACGATGTGGGGCGCGAGATCGCCCTCCTCCCCGTAGTATCGGGCCACGGCCACCCGGGGCTCCACCCCTTTCAGTTCCCCCGACCGCTGGCTGATGATCCCCACCGTTTCGGCGGAGACGTCCTCGGCGATCACATAGGGATTGGTGCGGGAAAATCCGTCCCGGGTCATGGAATACCGCACCGAGGCCACGTTGCGCATATCCTCGCTGGAATATCCCGCGCAGTCGTAGGCTTCGGCCAGGGCCGCCATGCAGTCGTCGGCGGTGGCGTATTCCGCCAGCCCCAGCATATCCTGACTCTTCAGGGCTTCGATCTCGTCCTCGCTGTCCGGGGCGAATTGGAAGCTCCCATCCTCCGCCAGCAGGATGGGCAGCCTGTCCCGCCACTTTTCTCCCCGCTCCTCCAGCAGGTCGATCACCTTCATGATGGTGGCGTTGCGCTGGGCATAGTCCATCTCCAGCGCGTTATAGACGATGTTATAGGTGGTGCGGTTGCCGGCCAGGATCTCCCCGTCCCGGTCCAAAATCTGTCCCCGGGTGCCGGGCAGCTCGATGGCGTCCGTGCGGTTGCTCAGGGATTCCTGCAAAAATTCCTCGCCCTCCAGCACCTGCCACTGGAACAGCCGGGCCTCATACACCAGGCACACGGCGGCCACCAGCAGGATGCAGACGGCGTAGCGTCCGATTTTTTTCACCTTGGGCATACTCATAGCGGTCCCCCGTTCACGATTCCTGGGGCGCGATGGCCTGGGTCAAGCCCCGGTTGAGCAGATAGGCCAGCGGCACGAAAAGCAGGGTGTACAGGTATTTGGGCAGATAGTGGTGGGTGAGGGCGTACACCGGGTGGCTGTAAGCAAAATAATACAGGAACAGCCACTGGAGGAAGACCATCAGCCCGATGGCCCACACCCCCGTGAGCACCGCCGTGAGCAGGTTGACCTGCATGGCGGTCTGCACCAGGATGCTGATGAAGAAGCACACCACCCCCATCACCAGCGCGTGGAAGCCCAGCAGCCCGGACAGACCGAAATCGCACAGCAGCCCGCCGGCCACCCCAAAGGCCATGGCGGAACGCTCCCGCTGGAGCATGGCGATGGTCACCACGGCGGGCAGCAAAAGCACCGGCCTGGCCCCATAAATGGCAGGCAGCAGGCCGGGCGTCTCCTGCAGCGTGAACAGCACCAGCAGCTCCAGGATATAGGCCAAGCAGCAGACGATCCGGTTAAAGCCTCTCATTCCGTGTCCTCCTGCCCCTGGGCGTCCGTGCCCACGTCCACCTGGGCGCCTTCCTCTCCCTTGCCGGGAAAGTCCACGATGACGAACACGTCCCGGATGTCCGTCAGGTCTTCGCTGGGCCGGATCACCGCGTAGTGGGAGATGTCGTTTTCGGATTTCTCCACCCGCTCCACTTCGCCGATGAGGATGTCCTTGGGGTAGGCCGCCCCAGCGCCGGAGGTGACCACCACGTCGCCCGGCTGCACCTGGGTATCGCCGGACAGGTACAGCATCCGGATCATCCCCGTGGCGGAAAGGGTGACGCTGCCCGTCACCGCGCCGCTCTCCTGGCGCTCCACGCACACGGCGGCCACGCTCACGTCCTCGGAAAGCAGGCAGGAGACCAGGCTGGTGGTGGCATAGGCGTGGCTCACCACCCCCACCAGTCCGCGGCTGGTGATGACGGGGTCACCGGTGCTCACGCCGTTGAGCGTTCCTTTATCGATGGAGAAGCCGTAGAACACGTCGTTGGGGTCCCGGCCGATGACGGAGGCCGCCACCAGCTGGTTCTCCGAACGCTGCTCGGTGATGTTCAGCTGCTCCTTGAGCTGGGCGTTCTCCTGCCGGATGTTCTCATAATCCACCAGCTGCTGGTGCAGCTGGGCGTTGCTGTCCAGCAGGGAATCCACCAGCTGTTTCAGCTCGTCCCGGGAGAGGCCGTCCAGGTCCAGAAATTCCGTCACGTCCTCCGTCACCGTGGCCGTGACGCTCTGCATGGGCGAAGACGCAAACCCCAGCAGGCTGGCCAGAAACGACCCGCCCGCGCTGAGGGTATAGAGAATCAGCCCCAGCAGCACCACCACGGTGATGAGCAGCACCTTAAACGAGCTGCTCCGCAGAAAATCCCGCACCATAGACGCCCCCTTTTCGTTTCTTCGGTTCCGTTCCCGCCGATTCCATGCCCTCGGCTGCGGAACGCCGTTTCAGCCTCATCAAAAGGCGGACTGCCGCCCGAGCCGCCCGCGGCGCCTCCACAGCAGTCCCCCTCCGGTTTTGATCCAGTTGTCGCTCAGCTTGCCCTGCGGCGGTTGCGGAAGTAGGACTTGGGCAGGTCCACCTCCAGGCTCTTGCCGGTGCCCTCCACCACGCAGTCCAGCGGGCGCTCCGCCACATGGACGGGGATGCCCGTCTCCTGGCTCACCAGCTTATCCAGCCCGCGCAGCAGTGCGCCGCCGCCGGTGAGCATGATGCCCCGGTCGATGATGTCCGCCGCCAGCTCCGGCGGGGTCTGCTCCAGGGTATCCTTGATGGCCTCCACCACCTGCATCACGCAGTCGGCCAATGCCTCCCGCACCTCGTCGGCGTGGATGGTCACGTTCTTGGGCAGGCCGTCGATCAGGTTGCGGCCCTTGATCTCCACAAAGGCGTTGATGGTCTCCTCCGTGGGGAAGGCGGAGCCGATCTTCATCTTGATCTCCTCGGCGGTGCGCTCACCGATGAGGAGATTGTATTTCTTCTTCACATAGCTGACGATGGCCTCGTCGAATTTGTCCCCGGCCATGCGGATGGAGACGGCGGTGACGATATCCCCCAGAGAGATCACGGCCACTTCGCTGGTGCCGCCGCCGATGTCCACCACCATGCTGCCGGTGGCCTCGCCCACGGGCAATCCCGCGCCGATGGCCGCGGCCATGGGCTCCTCGATGAGGTTCACGTTGTTGGAGCCGGCCTGACGGGCCGCGTCCTCCACCGCCCGGCGCTCCACCTCGGTGACGCCGGATGGGATGCAGATCACGATCCTGGGCCGGCTGAGGGCGCCGGATTTCAGCGCCTTCTTGATGAAATATTTCAGCATGGCGGCCGTCACGTCGAAGTCGGCGATGACCCCGTCCTTCAAAGGCCGCACCGCCACGATGGAGCCGGGGGTCCTGCCCAGCATTTCCTTGGCCTGCTTGCCCACGGCCAGCACCTCGTCGGTGCGCACATCCACGGCCACCACCGAGGGCTCCCGCATCACAATGCCCTTGCCACGCATGAACACCAGGGTGTTGGCCGTCCCCAGGTCGATGCCGATATCTTTGGAAAACATGGAAAACAAGGAGAAAAAGCTCGAAAGTCCTGCCATTTGTCAAACGCTCTCTTTCCGCCCGATCCGCCGGGCCTAAACTACGATTAGGATTAGCATTACCAAATAAGCCGCCGAAAACCCACTGTCTCCGGGGCGCGCTTCCTATTATACCTGATTTTTTCCCATTTCTCAACAGGATTGTTTACATAAATGGGGAAAAATCGAAAAAACCGGAAGATGTGGCAGATTTTTCCCGGCACACCACTAAATATGGCCGGCTATGCCTGCCCGGTGCTGCCAAAGCCTCCCGCGCCCCGCGCCGTCTCGGTGAGGGCCTCCACTTCTTCCAATTGGGGCAGGCACACCGGCATGACGATCAGCTGGGCGATCCGCTCTCCCGGCTGCACCATGTAGGGCTCCCGGCCGGAATTGCGCAGTCCCACGTGGACTTCGCCCCGGTAGTCGCTGTCGATGACCCCCACTCCGTTGGAGGCCACGATGCCATGCTTGATGCCCAGCCCGCTGCGGGAGAAGATCATCCCCGCGCAGCCCTCGGGCACCTCCACGGCAAAGCCCGTGGGGAACAGCGCCTGCTCCCCGGGCTCGATGGTATAGGGCGCAGCGATGCACGCGCACAGGTCGTATCCCGCGCTGCCCGCCGTCTGCCGCCGGGGCAGCTCCGCCTGTTCTCTCAGTCGTTTGATCTTCAGGACCATATCCATTCCTCCGTCCAATTCTCAACATCCAAAAACGGCTTGCCTTAGCCGGAAATCCACATTTTCCACAGAGTTTTCCACGGTCATTCCACCCCTCGGGCATAGAGGCCCCGGGTATAGTCGAAGCCCGGCGATCCCTGTCGGAACCAGGCGTTCAAAACCCGCCCGCTTTCCACAGCGTTTTCCACCGTGAACCGCAGCACCCCGAAATCCGCCCCGGCGTGGGGCTTGTCCCCCAGCCACAGGGGCACGCTGTTGAGCACCTCCGCGTACCGCGCCGCGCCCTGCCCCGTGCACACCACCGGGAATTTCCGCTGCATCCGGTCGGTGAGGCATCCCGGCGTTTTCGTCTTACAATGGCGGCACCCGCCCGGGCCGTTTGCCAGCGGGCAGTTGCGGGTGAGCATCAGCGCCTGCCGCCCGTAGAGCATCACACCCCGAGGCAGCCCGCCGCCCAGTTTTCCCGCCTCCCGGCCGGTGAGTTCAAAGGAGACCTCCGCCGTGGCCATTCCCTGCCGCCGGAAGAATTCCAGCGCCGCGGTGTTGGTGATGTTCAGCCCGAAGCCGCCGTGGAGCACCGCCCCCAGCTCTCTGCCCAGCCGGAGATCTCCCAGCCCGCCGCAGATGAATTCGCAGAATCCCCCGTCCATCAGGGCGCACATTTTCTCCTTTGTTTGACGCTCCGCGCCGAAGGCCGCCCGCGGCAGCTCGATGAGGATCCGCTCAAATCCCCGTTCCCGCAGGGCAAGCAGTTCCGGCAAAGGGGTGGCCAAAGGCAGGGCGATGGCGTCCAATCCCAGCGCCTCCGCCGGCACCTGCTCCGGCAAGCGGAAATACCCCCGCACCGGCAGAGGGCCTATGCGGGCCGGGTGGGGCGGGAAATCCAACCCCGGCGCGTGAAAGGGAACAGCCTCCCGGCGGGCCCTGCGCCGCAGCAGCCCGTCCAGCGCCTCCCGCCGCAGGGCGTTGAGGGCGGACACCCCCAGCGCCACGCCCGCCTCCGGCACGGCGATCTCTTCCGCCCGGAAAGGCGTGCCGCCGGTCTTGCCCAGCTGGGCCAAGCACCGCGCCCGATCCAACAGGGGCAGGGGCGCTTCTCCCGCCTGTGCCCGGGCCTGGGCGGTGAAGCCTTCCCGATCCCAAACGGTGAGGACGATCTCGCCCGCCGCTTTCTCCAGCGCCATGGCCACCGGCACGGTGCCCCGCTCCCGGCTGTACAGCGCCCGCAGGGAGGAAAGCACCTGCCCGGTGGCGCCGGTCACGTCCTCTTTGGTGCGCACCCCGAACATCCCCCGGCCCCGGCGGGCCGTCAAATATCCGTCGGTGAAGCCCGACCGGGCAAACACCGACCGCAGGGCCTGTTCCAGCTCCGGCGGCACCGGCTCTCCGTCCGCCGCCAGCCGACAGGCTCGGGCCGCCGCCGCCACGTATTCCGGGCGCTTCATCCGGCCCTCGATCTTCGCCGAGCACACCCCCGCCGCCTGTAACCGATCCATCTCCCCGATGAAGGACAGGTCCTTGAGGGACAGATCGTGCCCCGTGCCGCCGGGCGCGGCAAAGGGCAGGCGGCAAGGCTGGGCGCACTGGCCCCGGTTGCCGCTGCGGCCGCCCAGCATGGCGCTGAAATAGCACTGCCCCGAGACCGACATGCACAGCGCCCCGTGGATGAAGCTCTCCAATTCGATGGGGCAGCCGTCGGCGATCTCCCGAATCTCCGGGAGAGAAAGCTCCCGGGCCAGCACCACCCGGGCCGCGCCCAGCTCATGGAGCAGCGCAGCGCCGCCGGGCGTGTGCAGACCCATCTGGGTGGAGGCGTGGAGGGGCAGATCGGGCGCGGCCGCCCGCAATAGAGAGAACAGCCCCATGTCCTGCACCAGCACCGCGTCCACCGGCAGGCCGCAGAGGAATTCCACAAAATCCAGCGCCGCCGGGAGTTCTTCATCCTTGAGCAGGGTGTTCACCGTCACATGGATGCGCACGCCCCGGGCGTGGCAGAATTCCGCCGCCTCCCGCAGCTGCTCCCGGGAGAAATTCTGTGCGTGGGCCCGGGCCCCAAAGGCCGGCCCGCCCAGATACACCGCATCCGCCCCGGCGAACACCGCCGCACGCAGGGCCTCGGGCCCACCAGCCGGGGCCAGGATCTCCATCTTCCTCATTCCTTCGCGAAAAAGCTGACCAGCTCGGGATTGTCCCCATCCTCCCAGCGCAGGGGATTCCGATAGGTCTTGCCCGGCTGCCAGGCCACCGACACCGTTTTGGCCGCCGCGGCGGTCTCCTTCAGCGCCCGGTTCTCCTCCTTGAGGGCCTGTAGATTCTGGGCCAGCTCCGCGTTTTCCCGCTCCAGACGGGCGGCGGTGGTCTCCAGCGTGCGCACGTGCTCCGCCGTCTGGCGCAGGACGCCGTTCTCCTGTTCCAGCGCATCGGCTTTCTCCCGCAGGGTGTGGATCAGCTCCGCGTCAGAGGCGTCCCCGGCGGCCTTCTCCTCCTGGAAGACCTCCGCCTCCACCTCCAGCTCGTCCACCCGGTCCTGCAACTGCCCTGCCTGCCGCCCGTTGCGGCGGGCGTCGTCGCAATAGCTGAGGGCAGCCGTCAGGGCCGCGGCCTCCCGGGTGATATAGGGCGAGGCGGTCTGGATCACCTGCATCATCTCGCCGACTTCCTGTGCCAAAGCCCGCATATACTCGTCGCTTTCCTCGGTGATGAGGCCGCACACCACGCCGTTGACCTCCAGCCTGATCCGTCTCTTTTCCACAGCGATCCTTCCTTTCGCGATTTTTCTACAGTATACTCCAAAAGCGCCTCGCTGTAAAGCACTTTTACTTGTCTTTTTCCGGCCAGTCCGTTTAAAGAACGATTTAGCAATAAAGACAAGTGAAGTTTTTCGCCCAGCCTTTTTACAAAAAGGCTGGTGGGTGGTAGGGGCGCTAGTCGCCGGTGGCGACTGTCCAACACCGACCGAGTCGGCAGACGAGAAAGAAGCCCTACGGCCTTTACTCCGCCGAAGCGCAGGAAGGGCGGAAAACAGTCCGGTGGACTGTTTTCCGGTGGGTCTCCGCTCCGCTTCGGTCGGTCCTGGACGCGTCCCACTGGGACGCAGAACCCCTCGCAGGGGGTTCCCCAAAGATTTGCACAGGATGGGGAATCTGCACCCATCCTCCCGGCAACAATAAAAGCGGGCGATCTTGGGGCCGCGGAACACCGGATTTTCGGCGCGGGCGTAGAAATCCCGCCCTGTTTTCCGGCTATTTTGCTATTGCCTTTTTCCCGCAACTCGTATATAATACCGTTGTGTGTCTAACGACTCATGCCTGTGAAACCGGGCGGAAAGCCGCCATAAAGGAGTTCTTCTAGTATGAATTATAAACTGACCGTTCCCGAGATCCGGGACACCATCGAGGACAAACTGGCCCACGCCTTCGGCGTCTCCCAGGAAAACGCCACCAACGAGCAGTTCTACAAGGCCGTGGTGCTCATCGTGCGGGAGCTGCTCACCAAGGGCCGCACCGAGTTCAACCACAACGCCGAGAAGACCGAGACCAAGCAGATCTACTACCTGTGCATGGAGTTCCTGCTGGGCCGCTCCCTCAAGAACAGCCTGTTCAACCTGGGGCTGGAGGACAACTTCAAGGAGGCCCTGTCCAGCTACGGCGTGAAGCTCTCCTCCCTCTACGAAGAGGAGCCCGACGCGGGTCTGGGCAACGGCGGCCTGGGCCGTCTGGCGGCCTGCTTCCTGGATGGCCTTGCCACCCAGGGCTATCCCGCCATGGGCTATTCCCTGCGGTATGAATACGGCATCTTCCGCCAGAAGCTGGTGGACGGCTGGCAGACCGAAATGCCCGATTTCTGGCTGCCCGGCGGCAGCGTGTGGCTGCAGCACGTGCCCGAGAATTCCGTGGAGGTCCACTTCAACGGCCATGTGGAGGAGCGCTGGCACCAGCACCACCATTCCGTGCACATCCGCGACACCACGGTGATCACCGCCGTGCCCTATGATCTCTGCGTCAGCGGCATGGACGGCAAGGGCGTCAGCCTGCTGCGCATCTGGAAGGCCGAGAACGACAAGTTCGATATGACTCTCTTTAACGGCGGCAACTATATGCACGCCATCGAACAGCAGGCCATGGCCGAGATGGTCACCAAGGTGCTCTATCCCGAGGACAACCATCCCTCCGGCAAGATGCTCCGGCTCACCCAGCAGTATTTCCTGGTGTCCGCCTCCATTCAGGATATCATCCGCCGGCACCTGTTTGCCCACAGCAGCCTGGACAACCTGCCCAAGCTGGCCGCCATCCATCTGAACGACACCCATCCCGTGCTGGCCATCCCCGAGATGATGCGCATCATGCTGGACGAGTGCGGGTACGACTGGGACGCCGCCTGGGACATCGTGAAGCGCACGGTGGCCTATACCAACCATACCGTCATGAGCGAGGCGCTGGAGACCTGGAACATCGATCTGTTCAAGCTCCGCCTGCCCCGTATCTATCAGATCGTGGAGGAGATCAACCGCCGCTTCTGGGAGGAGATGCGTGCCCGGGGCGTGGAGGAATCCAAGATCTACCGCATGGCGCCGCTGGGCGACGGCTATGTGAAAATGGCCAACCTGGCCATCATCGGCTCCCACAGCGTCAACGGCGTTTCCGCCCTGCACAGCGAGATCCTCAAGCAGGATGTTTTCCACGATTTCTATGAGGTCGCTCCCCAGCAGTTCACCAACGTCACCAACGGCATCGCCCACCGCCGCTGGCTCAATCAGGCCAATCCCAAGCTGGCCGGGCTCATCACCGAGCTCATCGGCCGGGACTATATCTACGACGCCGACAAGCTCTCCGGCCTGATGCCCTATCAGAATGATGCGGCCGTGCTGGAGCAGCTGGCCGCCATCAAGCGGGACAACAAGGAGCGCCTGGCCAAGTACCTCAAGAAATCCCAGGGCGACGTGGTGGACCCCGATTCCATCTTCGACGTGCAGGTGAAGCGCCTGCATGAATACAAGCGTCAGCACATGAACGCCCTGAACATCCTGGCCACCTACCTGTGGCTCCGGGACAATCCCAATGCGGATTTCACCCCCCACACCTATTTCTTCGGGGCCAAGGCCGCCCCGGGCTACTATTTCGCCAAGCAGATCATCCAGTTCATCTCCGCCCTGGCGAAGAAGATCAATTCCGATCCCCGGGTCAACCAGAAGCTCAAGGTGGTGTTCGTGGAGAATTACTGCGTCACCTGGGCCGAGCTGCTCACCCCCGCCGCCGAGATCAGCGAACAAATTTCTCTGGCCGGCACCGAGGCCAGCGGCACCAGCAACATGAAGTTCATGATCAACGGCGCGGTCACCCTGGGCACCCTGGACGGCGCCAATGTGGAGATTCATGAAGCCGTGGGCGACGACAACATCATCCTCTTCGGCATGAATTCCTCCCAGGTGGACGCCCTGCAGCATTCGGTGTACCAGCCCATCGTCCACTACCAGAACGACCCGGTGATCCACCGGGCCCTGGACGCGCTGATCAACGGCGAGCTGGGGATGCAGTTCCAGGATATCTACAATGCCCTCATCGGCCAGGACCGCTATATGTCCCTGGCGGATTTCCAGTCCTACCGCGCCGCCCAACAGCGGGCCGTGAATCTCTACGCCGACCAGAAGGTGTGGAACCGGATGTCGCTGGTGAACACCGCCCAGGCCGGGCGCTTTGCCGCCGACCGGGCCATCCGGGATTACGCCGGGAACATCTGGCACGCCTCTCCCGTGCCGCCGGTGAAGAATCTCAGCGCAAAGGGCAAGAAGTAAGATTTGGACAAATCATAACCGGGTTCCGGCCCCGCAAGTGGGGCCGGGCCCGCTTTTGTCTGTGAAAGGCGGTCTGCTGATATGTTTGATTCCAGAGATCCCGCCTACCGCGATCCCGTAGGCGCGGTGGCGGCGGGCACCCGGGTGCATTTCCGCATCACCCTCCCCCGTTCTTTGGGCTGCTCCGGAGCCGTGCTGGCGATGGAGCAGGAGGGCGGCGCGGTCCGCCGGGAGAATATGTTCTGGTGCGGGATGAACGGGGACGACCGGGAATGGTGGGAGTGCCACTGCACCCCGGAAGCTGCCGGGCTCTATTTCTACCATTTCGAGCTCCAGACCGCGTCCGGCCCGCAGCGGCTTTCCCGGCGCTTTCAGGGCAAGGCCGCCCTGGGCGGCGCCACCCGCTGGCAGCTGACCGTCTATGCAAAGGATTTCGCCGCGCCCCGCTGGCTGCTGGGCGGCGTGATGTACCAGATCTTCCCCGACCGCTTTGCCGCCTCCGGCCAGGAAAAGCCCGGCGTGCCCGCGGACCGGGTGCTCCACGGCGACTGGTATGAGCAGCCCAACTGGCGGCCCAATGCCCAGGGGAGGATCACCAATAACGACTATTTCGGCGGCGACCTCAAGGGCATCCGGGAAAAGCTGCCCTATCTCAAATCCCTGGGGGTCACCTGCATCTACTGCAACCCCATCTTCGAGGCCCATTCCAATCACCGCTACGACACGGCGGATTATTCCAAGATCGACCCCATGCTGGGGGACGAAGCGGAGCTGACCGCCCTGTGTGCGGAGGCCCGTGCCCTGGGCATCCGGGTGCTGCTGGACGGGGTGTTCAGCCACACCGGCAGCGACAGCGTGTATTTCAATCGGGAGGGGCGGTATCCCGGCCCCGGCGCTTATCAGAGTCAGGATTCGCCCTATTACAGCTGGTACGCCTTCCGCCATTGGCCGGACGAATACGACTGCTGGTGGGATTTCCTCACCCTGCCCAATGTGCGGGAGACCCAGCCGGCCTATGACGACTACATCAACGGGGAGAATGGCATCGTGCGGAAATGGCTGCGGGCCGGGGCCTCCGGTTGGCGGCTGGACGTGGCCGACGAGCTCCCCGACGCATTTCTGGATTCCCTCACCGCCGCCGCTCGGGCGGAAAGATCCGACGCGCTGGTGCTGGGCGAGGTGTGGGAGGATGCGTCCAACAAATCCGCCTACGGCGTGCGCAGACGGTACCTGCTGGGCGGCCAGCTGGATTCGGTGATGAATTACCCCTTCCGGGACGCGATCTTCAGCTTCCTGCTGGGCGGCCAGCCGGAACAGTTCGCGGAGACGGTGGAGAGCATCTGTGAGAATTATCCCGCCCAGTGCCTGCACATCCTGATGAACCACATCGGCACCCACGACACCGAGCGGGCCCTCACCGTGCTGGGCGGCGAACCTGCCGGCGGCCGCGGCCGGGAATGGCAGAGCGCCCAGCGGCTTTCCCCGCAGCAGCGGGCCCTTGCCCTCCAGCGCCTGCGGCTGGCGTCGCTGATCCAGTTCCTGCTGCCGGGCGTGCCCTGCATCTACTACGGCGACGAGGCCGGGATGGAGGGGTATCGGGATCCCTTCAGCCGGGCGGCCTATCCCTGGGGCCGGGAAGATCAAGCGCTGGTGCAGTGGTATAAAGATTTGGGACAGCTGCGGGCGGCGGAGAGCAATATCCTGGCCGAGGGCGCCTACCGCACCCTGCTGGCGGACAACAATCTGCTGTGCTTCCAGCGCCAAAATGCCGCCGGCGACCGGCTGGTGGTGCTGGTCAATCGCAGCGTGCAGCCCCAGCGCGTGCCCGATTTCGGGCTGGCCCTCGGCGACGGAGCAATCCTTTTGGGCGAACCGCTGGCCCTGGGCGAGCAGATCGGCTCTCTGGGGTATTTCCTGGCGCGATTCCCCGGAGAGAAAAAATCCCTGTGAAAAAGCCTTGACAACCCGCCCGGGAGGCGCTATAATAAGTAAGCTGTGGAGCGGATGTTCCACACCATGCGCCGATAGCTCAGCTGGATAGAGCGTCTGACTACGGATCAGAAGGTCGGGAGTTCGAATCTTCTTCGGCGCGCCAGCAGCGTGACGCTGCACCCAATCGCACCCCACTGAGTGAGGTGCGATACTTTTTTTGCGCGACCGAAAGTGCTACGTGGCGCACTTGGACGAGGAGCGGAGAGGCGCCGGAGTGGTGGTGGTTTCCAAAGATTATCTGAAGATCGCCTTTACGGATAGGACAGAGATTGAAAAAGCAGTTGTTCAGGACTGCAATCAGGACGTTGTTCACGATTGCCGCCCGGCTTGACAATCCTCTAAAAACACAGTATACTAAATATGCGGGACATGGGAGGCGATACGCATGGATCAGGAGACGGGCACGGCAAAAGCTGTGCGGCTGAGCACGGACAGGATGTATGATGAATCCTGCAAGCGCCTGTTCGCGGAGAAAGAAATTCTCGCCTGGATCATGCAGCTGGCCGTGGACGAATGCAAAGGCATGTCTCCCAGGGAGATCATCCCGTGTATCGAGGGAACGCCGGAGATCGGTACCGTGGCGGTAATGCCGGACGAGACGAATGCAGGGCGTATTCACGGGAGCAACACAGAGGATTCCACGGTCACCGAAGGCACGGTTTTCTATGACATCCGATTCGACGCCATGATGCCCGAAACGGATGCAAAAATCAAGCTGATCCTGAACGTGGAGAGCCAGAACGACAGCCATCCGGGATATCCGCTGACAAAGCGGGCACTTTACTACTGCGCCAGACTGCTGTCTGCGCAAAACGGGATCGAGTTTAAAAACTCGGAGTACGGAAAAATCAAGAAGGTCTATTCGATCTGGATCGTGAGCCACCCGCCGAAGGATGCGGAGAATACGGTGACAGAGTACACGATACAGGAAACCTGCAAGATCGGGAGCACCACCGTAGATCGAAAAGAGTACGATGTCCTAAAAGCCATTTTCCTGTATTTGGGGGACTTGGAGGAAAATCAGCAGAACGATGCGCTGCGATTGCTGGATATTCTCCGATCCGGC
>CANRMX010000031.1 GCA_947631855.1 uncultured Clostridia bacterium
CTATGCCCAGCCCGTCCAGTGGGCGGTTTCCAAGGGCATCACCAACGGCACCAGCAAGACCGAGTTCAGCCCCAACCAAGCCTGCACCCGTGCGCAGAATGTCACCTTCCTGTGGCGGTGCGCCGGCGAACCCGAGCCCAAGACCACCAAGAACCCCTTTACCGACGTGAAGCCCAGCGACTACTATTATAAAGCTGTGCTGTGGGCCGTGGAGAACGGGATCACCAACGGCACCAGCAAGACGACCTTTAGTCCCAATCAGGTGTGCACCCGGGCGCAGATCGTCACGTTCCTGTGGCGGTATGCCAAGCAGCCTGCGCCCAAGGCCACGAAGAATCCCTTCACCGACGTACCGGCTGGGGAGTACTACACGGACGCCGTGCTATGGGCTGCGGAGCAGAAGATCACCACGGGCACGACCACTACCACCTTTGCACCCACCCAGAAGTGCACCCGTGGGCAGAGCATCACCTTCCTGTATAGAGATTTGGCATAATAAGCCGTAAAGCAAGGGCCGCCCTCTCGAGAGGGCGGCCTTTTTGCTGTGCTTTCTTTGCGTGTCAGGCTGTTCGGTAGCGGCGCATCCGCACATAATACGCGCTCACCAGGAGGACTGCGGCGCCGGTCCAGGCGGCCACCTCGGCGTAGAAAATCCCCTCCTGCCCCATGAACATGGGCAGCACAAGGGCCGTGCCCACACGCATCACCAGCTCCGCGAAGCCGGAGATCATGGGCACCACCGTGTCCCCCAGCCCCATCAGGGCCGAGCGGTAAATGTGCAGCATATACAGAATGGGCAGGCACAAGCTCATGATGAACAGATAGTGATAGGCGATCCCCAGCGATTCCCCAGCGCCCGCCTGGTCGGCCCCGATGAACAGCCCCAGGAACCGGTCGCCGAAGAAGATCATGCTCACGGCGATCACCGCCGAGGTGGCCAGGGCGATCACCGTGGCCCAGCGCATCCCGCTCCGTATGCGTTTGATTTGCTTCGCCCCCAGATTCTGCCCCACATAGGACGTGACTGCGTACCCGTAGCTGGTGGCGGCGATCTCCAAAATCCCATAGAGCTTGTTGGTGGCGGTGAATCCCGCGATAAACAGCATCCCGTAGCGATTGATGACCCGCTGCACCACCATGCCCCCCACGGAGATGATCCCGTTCTGCATGGCCACCGGCGACCCCAGCCCCAGCAGATGCAGCACCATCTCCCGGGCGGGGCGCAAATCTTCCCGGCGAATCTTCAACACGGTGAGCTTCCGCACCGCTCGGTAGCAATAGAGCCCCGACAGCACCTGGGCCAGCACCGTGGCGATGGCCGCCCCCGCCACGCCCCAGTGGAAGCCCATCACGAACAGCAGGTCCAGGGCCACGTTCACCAGGGACGCCACGATCATGGCATAGAGGGGCGTTTTGCTGTCCCCCAGCGCCCGGAGGATCGCCGCCAGCAGATTGTACGCCGCGATCACCGGGATGCCCCCGAACACGATCCGCAGATAGAGCATGGCCTGCCCCATGATGTCTTCCGGCGTGTTCAGCAGGCGCATCACCGGGGCGGCCAGCAGTTGGCTCGCCGCCAGGATCACCACCGCGCTCACCGCCGTGATGGTCACCGACGCCCCTGCAGATCGGGATAATTCCCGTTCATCCTTCGCACCGAAGTATTGGGCCATCAGGATGGAAAAGCCCTGGGTGAAGCCCTGCACCACGCTGAGGACCATCCAGTTGAACCAGTCCGCCGCGCCGATAGCCGCCAGGGCGCCGACGCCCACGCCTCGGCCCACCACGGCGGTATCCACCACAGTATACAGCTGCTGGAACACGTTCCCCGCCATCAGCGGCAGGGCAAAGCCCACCAGCAGCCGCACCGGCGAGCCCTCGGTCATATTGCGTACACGTTCCGCCACGGTACCGTCTCCTTTCGCTCAGTTTATAAAAGGGATATCCTCAGCCGCCTCGCCGCCTGCAGCCAGTATTTCTCCTCCGCAAAGCCCTCCTGGCCGGTGGCCTGTTTTTGCAGCCAGTGGGCCGTGCGCAGCGCCTTGATGAGCAGATCCTCTCCCGTGCGGAGCATCATCGCCACCGCCGCCGCCCACACCGGGGCGATCTCCGAAAGCCCCGAGGTCTTGAGGTCTGCCACGGCGGCCTCCACGTCGTAGGGGATCTGAATCAGCCGCAGCGAAAAGCTCTCCTCCCCGCTGCCTTCCAGCAGGGCAAAGCAGGTGCGCCCGCCCATGAACTTGGTGCTCCCCACCGCGCCGGGATTGATCACCTGCTTGTCGTCCCTGACGAACACTTCCTGCCGGTGGCTGTGGCCCCGGAGGATCACCGGCTCCTCCACCCGGGCCAGCAGCTGGGGCGTTTCCGAAGCATCGGCCAAAAGTCTGCCGCCGGTGGCTTCCGGGTTCCCGTGGCAGAGGAGCATGGGCGGAAAGCCCGGCAGCTCCACCCGCTGGCGATTGGGCAGCCCCGCCATCCAGTCCAAATCTTTTTCCGTCATTTCCCCATAGGTGTACCACAGGGAGCCGCTTTCCGAGCCCGGCGCCCAGTAGCTCTCCCCGCCCGCCCGGTGGGTCAGCAGGTATTCCTCCCGGTTGCCCCGGAGGAACACGCAGGGCGCCCGCTCCGAAAGGGCATAGAGCAGCTCCAGGGTCTTCCGCGGGAACGCGCAGTCAGAGACGTAATCCCCCAAAAACAGGTACGCCTCCGCGCCCAGACGCTCCGCTTCCGAAAGGCAGGCCCGGAGCGCCCAGTAATTGGCATGGATATCGCTGAGCACCGCCAGCTTTTTCGTTGGATTCATACCGCTCCGCCTCCCTTGTGTCCGTTCTTCGCCGTGAACAGATACGTCCCCACCGCCACGGCCACCGCCAGATTCAGGCTGTCCACCGCATCGCTCTGGCGGATAAACAGGCTCTGTCCATACTGCTGATATTCCGGCGGCAGCCCCGCCGCCTCGTTGCCGAATACCAGGGTGTACCGCTCCAAAACCGGGCAGCTCTCCGGGGTCAGCACCGTGCCGCCGTCCAGCATGAAGGGGAAGATCCCCCTGCCCGCGCCATGGGCCGCCAGATACGCCGGAAAGTCCGGGAAGTGCTCGATCTCCAAACTGAACACCGCCCCCATGGAGGCCCGGATGGCCTTGGGATTCCACAGGTCCGCGCCGCCGCCGATCACCGCCAGGTCGCGGATGCCAAACCCCAGCAGCGTCCGCTGGATGGTGCCCAGGTTGCCCATGTCCGCCGGCTCCACCAGCGCCACATGGGGCGCGTCCTGCCGGAGACTGCCCGCATATTTCGCGAATTCTCCGGCGGCGTAGCAGACCTCCTTCTGGGCGATCCGCTCCAGCGCCCGGTTCCAGGTATAGCAGGGCACGCCGGTTTCCGCGCATAGCGCCCGCAGCTTTTCTCCCTCCCGGAAGTCCTCCCGGATGTACACCGCCCGGGCCTGCGCCGGCCGGTGCTTTAAGAGCTCAAAGGTGGGGAAAGGCCCCAGGGCGTAGGAGTGGTCAAATTCCTTTTTGTATTTCTTGGGCAGTTCCCGATCGGGGGTCATGGGCCCGTCCCCTTTCCTGTTTCGGTATGTCTGTAATTATACGTTGCCTTGCCGTTAAATGCAAGTCTCTCGCGCGCAAAAAAATAGCCGGGCTTGCGATTCCGATCACAAAGAAGTATAATAAGAAAAATCTGACAAGTGATTGGAGCGTTTTGCTATGAACAAACAGGAAAGCCAACAGATGGACGCATTGCTTCTGGATATCTACTGCGGGATACTGTTTAACGCCCCGCAGATGGTGGAGGGCGAAAACATCCCCATGGAATACCGCTTCGACTGCCCGGAGTTTTCGCAGCTCAAGGAGAAGTATCCCATTCAAAAGGTCGCCGGCAAGGGCGGGGATTTTGAGCGGGCGCTGCGGCTGTGCCGGTGGCTCGCGCCCCGGCTGAAGCATCAAAGCGACTACGACAACCACATTCCCTGCAATTCTTTGGCGCTGCTGGAATACTGCTTTGAAAAGGATGATGTCGGCATCAATTGCCTGAACAAGGCCAAAATACTGGTGGAATGCTGTCTGGCCCTGGGCATCTATGCCCGCCGTGTCCGAATTATGCCCGCTTCTCCCTACGATGGAGATAACCATGTGGTCACGGAGATCTTCGACCGCCGCCGTAACAAGTGGATCGCGCTGGACCCCACCACCGGCGGCTATTTCTCCGCAGGAGATGCGCCCCTTTCCTGCCTTGAACTGCGACAGGCTTTCGCGGAGCACGCTCCAGTCTCTGTGGTGCTGAATCGCCAGAATCCTGCCAAGCTGGCCCAGCTGTGCGCCCGCAATGTGGAGTTAAACGCCTACTACGCCAAGAATTCTTTCTTCTTTACGTTCGATTCGGTCTCCGCCTTCGGTACGCCGGAGGAAAGCATTTTCCTGTACGTCGTCCCCCAGGGCTTTGACGCACAGCGAACCGGGGTGCGCAGCCTTTCGTATCTGCTGGAATTGTGCCGCGGACAGGCTCCCGATTCCGTTGTACAGGGGATCGAAAAGAGGACTGAGCAAGTGAAGAACGACACGCCGCGGGTGGCCTCCACCGCCCTTTGGGACAGCCCACTGGCTTAGTATACGAAAAAGGGTCAATACAAACATAACAACGGCCGGGCACACAGCCCGGCCGCTCGCTTACTTTACGGCTGCCAGAAGAACGCGCTGAAGCGCTCCCGCACGGCCCGGCGTCTGCCGTGGGCGATGGGCACCCGGTCGCCGGTATCCATCACCATGCGCTGCCGCTCCACCCGTTCCACGTGCTGGATGTTCACGATAAAGGCGGCGTGGGTGCGCACAAAGCGGGAATCCGCCTGCAATTGCGCGGCGATCTGCCCGAAGGAGGCCCGCATGGTGCGGGTGATCTGCCTGCGGCCCCGGTCGTCGTGGAGGATGAGCCGATGGTCGTCGTACTCCAAAAAGACGATCCGCTGGACGGGCAGCACCTGGATGCCTCCGTCGGTCGGGAAGGACACCTGCCCGCCCGGCGGGTGCAGCCGCTGGGCAAACCGCCGCAGGACGATCCGGGCGGCCCGGGCGGCATCGGCAGGGGCGGTGAAATAGGCCAGGATGTCCGCATCATAGGCGGCCATGGCCAGCTCCGGCCCCGGCGCCACCAGCATCACCTCGCACCGGCTGCCCGGCCCCAGGGTTTTGGCAAATTCCAGTCCCCGCTCCGGGTCGTCGCAGATATCCACGATGCAGAGATCGTCGGGCTCCTCCCCGCCGTCAAACAGGGTGGTCTGCTGGATGGGCACCCGGCGCACACGGCAGGATGCCCCGGCAGCCGCCTCCAGCGCGGCGGTGAGGCCCCGGTAAAAATCGGACAAAAAAGCGGAATCGTTGCTGTAGAGGGCGATGCTGAGCATAGCGCGCGCCTCCTTTCCTGGTTTCCATTATAATCGAACGCCGGGAAAAAATCCATATTTTTTCCGGGATTTTTCGTGAAACGCTTGCAAAATCCGCGCAAATATGGTGGAATAGAAGCAGCGGCGTGGGCGAGGCCCAGATTGTCTCCCCACGGCCGCCTATGCGGATGAAAAGGGAGGAACCTATGAAAATACTGATTCGCTTTCTGCAAGTGCTTTTGGGCCTGCTGTTGATCCTGCTGCTGCTCATCGACAGCTGGGCCCTTGTCCAGCAGGCGGTGATGGGCCGGGACGCCCCACGCATTTGGAACGCTTCCCTGCTCACCGTGGAGACGGAGGACATGGGGCCGGCCCTGTCCCCGGGCGACCTGGCCCTGATCCTTGACCCGGGCGCCGTGGAGCCCGGCGACGTGGTGGCCTTTGAGCTCGGCGGCAAAACCACCCTGCGCCGCATCGTGGGCCGGGTGGGGGACGCGTGGATCACCAAAGCCGACCGGCTGGACGAAGCGGACCCCGCGCTGCTCTCTCCCGACGCGGTGCTGGGCACAGTGACCCGGAGCATTCCCGGGGCAGGCAAGCTCACGGCCTTCCTCTGGTCGGTGCCGGGGCTGCTCACGGTGCTGGTGGTGGGGATCGTCCTCCTCAAGCTGCCCGGCTGGCTGATCCGGCCCGGCAGACCGCCCCGGTCATCCCGGGCGGAGCGGCCCGCGCCCGATCACTTTCAGGACGAACGCGGCGAACAGCCTGCGCCCGAACCCGAGCCCGAACCCCGGCGCGCCCGGGGAAAATATACCGCCCGCCATGGGCGGTGACCCCTATCATCTCAAAAAGCGAGGGAATTCCATGCTGCAACAGATCATGACCGCCCCCAAACAGATCGAATTTCGGGAAGTGCCCGTGCCCCAGCCCGGCCCGGGCCAGGTGCTGGTGAAGATCATGGAGATCGGCGTGTGCGGCTCCGATATCCACGTCTACCACGGCACCCACCCCTTCACCAGCTATCCCATCACCCAGGGCCACGAGGTCTCCGGGGTGGTCGCCCAGCTGGGCCCCGGCGTGGAGGGCCTTGCCCTGGGCCAGAAGGTGACCATCCAGCCCCAGGTGGTCTGCGGGCAGTGCTATCCCTGCCGCCACGGGAAGTACAATCTCTGCGAGGCGCTGAAGGTGATGGGCTTCCAGACCACCGGCACCGCCTCCGAATATTTCGCGGTGGACGCCGCCAAGATCACCCCGCTGCCCGAAGAGATGAGCTTCGAGGAAGGGGCCATGATCGAGCCCCTGGCCGTGGCCGTCCACGCGGTGCGCCGGGCGGGGGACGTGGCCGGGCGGGACATCTGCGTCCTGGGCGCGGGGCCCATCGGGAACCTGGTGGCCCAGACCGCCAAGGGCCTGGGTGCCCGGAAGGTGATGATCACCGATATCAGCGATATCCGGCTGGAAAAGGCCCGGGCGCTGGGCATCGATGCCTGCGTGAACACCCGAGCGCAGGATCTCGGCGAAGCACTGACCGCCTGCTTCGGCCCGGACAAATGCGACGTGATCTACGACTGCGCCGGGAATGACACCACCATCAACCAGGCCATCCGCTGCGCCCGGAAGGGCAGCACCATCATTCTGGTGGCGGTGTTCGGGGCCATGGCCCAGGTGGACTTGGCGGTGCTCAACGACCACGAACTGGACCTCAACACCTCCATGATGTACCGCTCCGAGGATTACGCGGAGGCCATCCGTCTGGTGCAGGCGGGCAGGGTGCGGCTCACGCCCCTGATCTCCAACCGCTTTCCCTTTAGGGAATATCTGGCGGCCTATGAATACATCGACGATCACCGGGAAAGCACCATGAAGGTGCTCATCGACGTGCAGAAATAAGCCATAAATGTGCGAAAACTCTACGCCAAAAACGCGGACTATCAGAAATTTGAAGTCCTGAAAACCAACCGCAGCAAGCGCCACCGCTACGGGGAATTCTTCGTGGAGGGCGTGCGGAATCTCAACGAGGCGGCAAGAAACGGCTGGGAGATCGTCTCCCTGCTGTATGAATCGGACAGGCCCCTTTCCGATTGGGCCCGGGACTTTCTGGCCACGGTGCAGACGCAGGTCAATTGGGAGCTCTCCCCGCAGCTGATGGCCGACCTCAGCGGCAAGGAGGAGCGCTCCGAGCTGCTGGCCGTGGTGAAGATGCGCCCCGACGAGCCCGACCGGCTCCCCACGCCGGAGAATCCTCTCTATGTGCTGTTCGACCGGCCCTCCAATCGGGGCAACCTGGGCACCCTGCTGCGCTCCTGCGACGCCCTGGGCGCGGACGGGCTGATCCTCACCGGCCACGGGGTGGACCTCTACGACCCGGAGGTGGTGGGGGCGTCCATGGGCTCCTTCTTTCGGGTGCCCGCGGTGCGGATGCCCGAGAACACCGCGGTGTTCCGGTGGATCGCCCGCATGAAGTCCCGGTACCCGGGCTTCACGGTGATCGGCACCACGGCCCACAAGCAGCGCACCCTGTGGAGGGAAGACCTCTCCGGGCCGGTGCTGCTGATGCTGGGCAACGAGACCGACGGCCTGTGCTATGCCTTCAAGTCCCGCTGCGACGTGCTGTGCACCATCCCCATGGCGGAGACGTCTTCCGCGTCTTCCTTCAACGTGGCCTGTGCGGGCACGGTGCTGCTATATGAAACCGTCCGGCAGCGGGCGATCAAATAATAAAACAACAAAAGGAGCGAAAAACATGATCTTAGGCGCGCAACTGCTCACGGTCCGGGAATACACCCAGACCGAGGCCGACTTCGATTACTCCATGGGCCGGGTGGCGGCCATGGGCTACAAGACCGTGCAGATCTCCGCCATCGGGCCCATCCCTGCCCAGCGGGTGCGGGAGATCTGCGACAAGCACGGTCTTGCCATCGTGCTGACCCACACCGACCCCAACCGCATCCTGAACGACACCGAGGCGGTGATCCGGGAGCACGAGGTGCTGGGCTGCAAATACATCGGCATCGGCATGATGCCCCAGAAGTACCAGTCCGCCGAATGGCTGTGGCACTTCGCGGAGGATTTCCGGGAGCCTGCCAAAAAGATCGCCGCCGCGGGCAAGCTGCTGATGTACCACAACCACAACATCGAGTTCCGGAAATTCGGCGGCAAACGGATGCTGGATATTTTGATGGAATCCTTCTCCGCCCAGGAGCTGGGCTTCACCCTGGACACCTATTGGGTGCAGATGGGCGGCGGAGACGTGTGCACCTGGCTGGAAAAGCTGCGGGGCCGCACGCCCTGCGTCCATCTCAAGGATATGGCCGTCCGGGGCTGGGAGCCCATCATGGCCCCGGTGGGCGAGGGCAATATGGATTTCGATAAAATTCTCCAGACTGCGGAAAAGCTGGGCGGAATCGAATATCTGCTGGTGGAGCAGGACGACTGCCAGGGCGAAAGCCCCTTCGACTGCCTGCAAGTCAGCTACAACAATCTCCACGCGAAAGGCTATGAGTAAGGGGGAAAAGCATGGAAATCGAACGCTTTCAATATCACTTTGAGCCCGACGCCGGCTGGATGAACGACCCCAACGGCCTGTGCTTTTTCGGCGGGAAGCTCCACGCCTTTTATCAGCACAATCCCCATGCGGCCCAGTGGGGCCCCATGCACTGGGGCCACGCCGTGAGCCAAGACGGGCTGCACTGGGAACACCTGCCCATCGCCTTGTACCCCGACCAGCCCTATGAAGATTTCGGGGGGTGTTTTTCCGGCTCTGCGCTGGAAAAGGACGGCGTGCTGTACCTGATGTACACCTCCGTTTCCAAGGCCAATGGCCAGACCCAGTCCATGGCGCGGAGCGTGGACGGCGTCCACTTTGAGAAGCTGCCGGGCAACCCGGTGATCCCCCAAAGCCCGCTGGACGCCGCCAACCGGGATTTCCGCGACCCCAAGCTGTTCCGCTTCGGCGATTCCTACCGGATGGTGTGCGGCGCAGGGGTGGATGGGCTGGCTTCGGTGCTGCTGTTCCAGTCCGACGACCTGCTGCACTGGGACTACGTGGGGCCCATCTTCCAGTCCCGGGATTTCGGCCCCGTGCTGGAGTGCCCCGATCTGTTCCCCTTGGGCGACAAGTGGGTGCTGCTGTTCTCCCGGATGGACGAGAGCCGGTCGGCGCAGTTTATCGTGGGGGAGTTCGACGGAGAGCGCTTCACGCCGGAAGCCTTCCAGCAGCCCGAGCTGGGGCCGGATTTCTACGCGCCCCAAACCTTTGCAGACGGCCGGGGCCGGCGGCTGCTCATGGGCTGGTTCTACAACTGGACCCGCACGGTGCCCAAAGGGGCCGTCCGCGCCGGGGCGCTCACCGTGCCCAGAGAAGTCACCCTCACCGGCGGCAAGCTGCGCACCTATCCCATCGAGGCGGCCCGCCGCCTGCTGGTGGAGGACGACCCCTGCGTGGTGCGGGCGAACGGGAAGATCACGATCACCGATGGCGCCGATACGCTGCTCACGCTGGACGCGGCGGAGGTGCAGCAGGTGGACGTGCTGGCGGACGGCACCGGCCGGGAGGTCTTCCTCAACGGCGGGGAGATCTCCAAAACCTTCTACTTGAAGGAGCGTCGAACATGAAGCAGTCCCGTGAGCTTCCGGCCGTCACCATCGACGCCCGGGGCGCAAAAAGGGTCCAGCTGGGCCACCCCTGGGTCTTCGATAACGAGATCACCGGGCAAAGCGGCTCGCCGGAGGACGGCGGCCTCTGCGACGTGCTGAGCCCCAAGGGGCGGTACCTGGGCACCGGGTTTTTTAACAGCCATTCCAAAATTCGGGTGCGGATCATCTCCCAAAACACCAACGACGACTTCTCCCCCGATTTTTTCCGCCGCCGCCTGCAATACGCCTGGGACTATCGGAAAACCGTCCTGGGCGGAGATACCCATGCCTGCCGGGCGATCTTTGGGGAATCCGACCGCTTCCCGGGGCTGACCGTGGACAAGTTCGGCTCCATCCTGGTGGCACAGACCCTGTCCCTGGGCGTGGAGCTGCGCAAGTCCCTGCTGTTCCCCCTGCTGGTGGAGGTGATCGAAGCCGGCGGGGAGCGGATCGACGGCATCTTCGAGCGCAACGACAGCAAGCTGCGGGAATTGGAAGGGCTGGCGCAGAACAAGGGCTGGTTCCCGCTGGCGGGCAGGGCCGCGCCGGAATCTACAGTGACGGAGATCACGGAGAACGGCCTCAAGTACCGGGTGGATTTCGAGAACGGCCAGAAGACCGGGTTCTTTTTGGATCAGCGGTTCAATCGGGCGGCGGCCGCCCGGCTGGCAGCGGGCAAGATCGTGCTGGATTGCTTCACCCACACCGGCTCCTTTGGGCTCAACTGCGCGGCCGCCGGAGCGAAGCACGTCCATTCCGTGGATATTTCGGAGACCGCCATCGCCTGCGCCAGGGAGAACTGCGCCCTGAACGGCCTGGAGGATCGGGTGGATTATGAGACCGCCAACGTCTTCGAGCTGCTCCCCAGCCTGTCCCGCGGCGAATACGACTATATTATCCTGGACCCGCCGGCTTTCACCAAGTCCGGTAAGACGGTGAACGGCGCCGAGCGGGGCTATAAGGAGATCAACTTCCGGGCCATGAAGGCCCTGCCGCGGGGCGGGTACCTGGCCACCTGCTCCTGCTCCCACTTTATGGGCGACCGGCGGTTCCGGGGCATTTTGCAGGACGCCGCCCGGGATGCCGGCGTGGAGCTGCGGCTGATCGAGGCCCGGCAGCAGGGCCCCGACCACCCGGTGCTCTGGAACGTGCCGGAGACGGACTATCTGAAGTTCTACCTGCTGCAAATCGTCTAGCGCCCCGCCGCACCTCGCCGCCCATGCTGCGCATGGGCGGCGAGGTGCGGGGCCGCGCGATACGGTGGGTAGAGGCGATGCACAAAAGAGGACGCCTCGTACACAACGCCTTTTTCGCTTATCATCAAAGGACGCACGCTCTTTCGCGTACAAAGAAAGGCTCCCTCACGTGAGGGAGCCTTCGATTTTGTCCGCGTTTACTTCGCGCCGATCTTCTGGATGTTCGGGCAGTCCAGCGGCACGGTGACTTCCCTTGCCGCCCAGCGCACCGCGTTTTTCAGCACCAGCTGGACGTTCGCGTCCTTGTAGATGGGGAACGTCTCGTGGCCGGGCTGGAAGTAGAAGATCTTCCCTGCGCCCCGGCGGAAACAGCAGCCCGAGCGGAACAGCTCGCCGCCCTCATACCAGGTGCCGAACACCAGCACGTCCGGCTCGGGGATGTCAAAGGGCTCGGCGTAGGTCTCGTCGTGAGGCAGCTCGAAATACCGGTCGATCCCACGGGCGATGGGATGGCCGGGCTTCAGCACCCAGACCCGCTCCATGTCCCCGTCTTCCCGCCAGGAAAGATTGCAGCTGGTGCCCATCAGCCGGCGGAAAGGCTTGGAATGGTGCCCCGAATGCAGCGCGATGAAGCCCATCCCTTCCAGCACGGCCTCCTGCACCCGTTGGGCCACCTCCTCCGGCACCTTGTGGTGGGCGATATGCCCCCACCACATCAGCACGTCGGTATCCGCCAGCAGTTCCTTGGTCAGGCTTTCCACATCGTCCAGGGTCACGGTGCGCACTTCAAATTCCCCATCGGCCTCCAGGAATTCCTGGATCGCCCCGTGGATGCCCGTCGGATAGACCGCGCTGACCGCCGGGTCGAGCTTCTCGTGCACGTTTTCATTATAGACGGTTACTTTGATCATCTGCAAAACTCCTTTTCAGGTTCTGCCTGCATTGTACCCTCTTTCCGCCCAAAATGCAAGGGGCATTTTCAATCAGGCTGCTTCTAATCCATTTGGCAAGGATCGATCGTAACACTGCACACGGAATGGCTGCTTCAGGACGCGCGGCCCTTGACAAAGGAAGGGGGGTTGTGGAATAATATAGTCAGGAAATATGGCGAGAAGCTGGGGAGGTAGGATATGAACATCTGTGTGTACGGCGCTTCCAGCGACAGGATCGACAGGAAGTACATCGAGATGACGGAGAAGCTGGGCGCCGCCATGGGGAAACGTGGGCACGACCTGGTCTTTGGCGGCGGGGCTCACGGGCTCATGGGGGCTGTAGCCAGAGGGGTTTATGCCGCCGGAGGAAAGGTCATCGGCGTAGCGCCGGCGTTTTTCGATGTGGAGGGTGTGCTCTTCGCCCACTGCTCCGAATTCATCGTCCCCGAGACCATGCGGGAGCGCAAACGCATCATGGAGGAACGTTCCGACGCCCTGGTGATGACGCCCGGGGGGATCGGGACGTTTGACGAGTTCTTCGAGATCCTGACCCTCAAGCAGTTGGGCAGGCACACAAAACCCATTGCCATCTATAACATCGGCGGATATTTCGACAAGCTGCTCATGATGCTCCGGCACGCCGTTGCCGAGGGCTTTGTGAAGGAGCGGACGTTCGAGCTGTTCGATGTGTTTGACGACCCGGAGGTGCTTTTGGATTCTCTGGAAAATTACACGCCGCCGGAGGAGCTGTCCTTTCTGGAGATGAAATACTGAAAGGCAAAACATAAAGGATCAAATCACAAAGGGCGGTGCCGGAATTCCTGGCAGCGCCCTTTTTGCTGGATGTTGCTGGCAGCTTTGCCTCCTTCCAGATTTGCTTTGCAGCTTGAGGTACTCGATGATTCCCAGATACTGGGGGAAACCTTCGCGTCAAAACGGCGATGTATTTCCACCACAAGATCGTAAGCGTCGGACAAACTGAAAGTTTACTGCTGATTGTGGATCGTCAGCATCAGGCAGACCGCGATGCAGGCCACCGTGACGATGGCGCTGACGACGCCCACGATGTGGGCCAACCGCCTGGCGCCGCCGCTGTTCCGGATTCCGGACAAAACCCCGGAGGCAAAGAGGATGCAGGTGATCAGCGCCCCGCCAGCAAATCCAAAGCACGTGCCCTCCATGCACTTGTGCAGGGGACCGGTCGATTCCATCCCGAAGGAAACGAACAGCAGGACGAATCCGATCAGCAGGGCTATGAGCCCGAGGCTGCTGATGAGCAGCACCCGCTGCATCAGCAGGCTGCGTTCGCTTTCGCTGTAATCTGCCACCATCAATAACCTTTCTTTTTCTTTCGGGTCCATTTTCTCGCTTTTCCTTTCTCCGTCGATGATCTCCGGAATGCTCACATCAAAGAATTCCGCCAGCTCCACCAGCGTGGCGATGTCCGGCATATTGCTGCCTGTTTCCCAGCGGGACACGGTGCGGGCAGATACGTGCAGTTGTTCGGCCGCCTGTTCCTGCGTCAGCCCCCGCGCGCTGCGGAGTTCTTTGAGAAATCTTCCGATCTTGACTTGATCCATAGGGATACGTTCGCCCTCCTTTCTACACCAGCATACACGGGACAGCCCGGGATCAACACGACATAAAGCGAGAAAACCCGTTTTTCCGCCGGACAGGTTTGTCCTGTGCACCGCCTGATTGGATTGTCTGTAATTCTATCTGCAAATGCATCCTGGGTGGATTCCCCACGCAAAACGCCTCCCGAAGAAGCCCTCGGGAGGTGTTTTCCGCAATACCCCATGTCAGCCGGATTTTCTTCTGCCCAGAGCCGCGCCCAGCTCCTGTACCGCGTTGCCGCTGAGTTCCCGGCCGTGTTCGGCGTAATACGCATACAGCACGGGGCTTGCGCCCAGGTCTTCGCCGTATTCGCCCGCCACACTTCGCACCGCGGGCCGCTCCCTCAGCCCCGCCTTCACCGCCAAATAGTACCAGCCCGCATACAGGCACAGCCTGGACCGCAGCTGCGGGCACGATCCATACAGCTCCGCCACCGCCGTCAACAGTGCTGTCGCGCCCTGATACCGGAAGACAAGGGGCTGCGCGGGGGTTTTTATGCGCATGGCCAGCACCTCTTTTCCCGGCCATTCCTATTCTATGTCTCCCGGGAAAAACGGTGCATGGGATCCCTGGCTTATTTGCCGTCGCGCTTCGCGCTTCGCAGCGCTTCCATCGCCCGCCGTGGGTCCTCCGCCCGGAATACCGCCGTGCCCGCCACCAGGATATCCGCCCCAGCCGCGATGCACTTCCCCGCCGTCTCCCGGTTCACGCCGCCATCCACTTCCACCAGCAGCTTCGGAAACCGTCGTTTCAGCCAGGGGATCTTTTCCAGCGGCGCCCGCATCAGCGTCTGCCCGCCGAAGCCCGGCTCCACGGTCATCACCGTGGCCGTGGCCAGCCGATCCCCAAAAGGCTCCAGCGCCTGGGCCGGCGTGCCCGGTTTCAGGGCGATGCCCGGCTTCGCGCCGCTTGCTTCAATGGCCCTGAGCAGCGCCTCGGGGTCGTCCTCGCACTCGATGTGAAAGGAGATGATGTCCGCGCCCGCTTCCCGGAAGATCGGGATGTACCGCAGCGGCCTGCGGAGCATCAGATGGACGTCAAAGGGCAGCGGGGATTGATCCCGCAGCGCCGCCACCACCTGGGGCCCCATGGACAGATTGGGCACGAAATTGCCGTCCATAATGTCGATATGCAGCAGGTCTCCCTCTGCCACCCGCCGGACTTCCTCCCCCAGCCGGGAAAAATCCGCCGCCAGCAGAGACGGCGCGATCTGTACCATCCCCATCACTTCCCCTCTTGATTCTTTTCGCTCTGGATACAAACGAAAAGTGCAAACCCTCACTTTTTCTTCTGCTTCGGTTCGGGCAGCTCGTCGACCATGGCAAGAAACAGCTCGGTCAAAAGCTCCCGGTTGTCGATGTCGTCCACCCGCAGCAATTTCTTTCTGCCGCCTTCATAGATCGCATCGTATTCAGCGCCGGGCAGCAACTTCATGGCCGACGGAACGGGCTGGACCAAAAGCCGCCCGTCACAAAGATAAGCGGCGAGCTTACCGCGGTAGTCAATCAAATATTCGCCCATCATCCTGCGGCAGGAGATGCCCTCCAGCGCGGACAGCTGCTCCAGGATAAAATCCAAATACTCCTTGCTTGTTGCCATACACGATCCCTCAAGTGCTCGTTGAATGAAACCCTATGTACCTTCCTAAACGATCCCCAGCGCCTGACAGGTCAGGCTGCCCACCACCGCGAACAGCGGGATGGTCACCACCGCCGCCAGAGTGGAAAAGGCCACCGTGCCCGAGGCCAGCCGGGAATCCCGGCCATATTCCACCGCGAACAGCACGCAGTTGGCCGCCACCGGCGCCGCCGCCTGGATCAGGTTGGCCAGGAACAGGTCCCGCTCCGGGCGCAGCGCGATCAAAAACAGCAGGAAGATGCCCGGCGCCGCCAGCATCCGCAGCAGCACCGCCTTGTATACCCCAGCATCCCGGACAAAGGCTTTGAGATCTGCCCGGGCCACGTAACTGCCGATCACCAGCATGGCCAGGGGCGTGTTCAGCCCGGCCAGCAGCGCGATGGGCTGGGTGATCACGCCCGGCAGCCGCAGCCGCAAAAAGCAGATGGGCAGGCCGATCACCAGGCCGATCACCCCGGGATTCAGCAGCGCCGCCTTCAAATTGGGCTTGTCCCCGCTCATCATGGTGTAGCCGTATGTCCAGCAGATCAAATTAAAAGTCACCACGAAGAAGGAGCCCAACGCCACACCCCGGTCGCCCACGATGCCCTGCACCAGCGGCAGGCCCATAAAGCCCGCGTTGCTGAAGACCACCGAAAACCGCAGCACCTTTTTCCGCTCCGGCGGGTCCTTCTTAAAGAACAGCAGGCTGATGCCAATGGCGATGAACAGCGCCGCCGCCGGCGCGCCCATGGCCATCAGCAGGGTGCCCAGCGAGGGCGGCTCGTCGATGCCCAGCAGGGCGTTGACGATCAGGCAGGGAGTCACGATGCGCAGCAGCAGCGTGGTGATCTCCGCCGAGCCCTTTTCGGTGAGCATCCCCAGCCGGGTCATGACGAAGCCCACGGCGATGAGCAGCATCATGATGGCCACCTGCGTGAAGACCGGTCCCACGGAACCCACGGCTTATTCCCCCTTCTTCCCCGATTCTTCTTCTTTCTTCTTCCGCACGCCCGCGCGGTATTCCCGCAAAAAGGCGGCGGTCAGGATGACCAGCGCCACCCCGCTGACGCTTCGCAGCACGATCCCCCACGTCCCGGCGAACAGGTCGATCTCCGGCAGCAGCGCGTTGGCCAGCCACCAGCCGCCCAGGAACAGGAAAAACCCGCCCGCCAGGATGAAGATCTTATTCTCCTTGGACAGGGAGAACAGCAGCACCAGTCCCACAATGAACCACAATATGGCGTAGAAATATTGCACTTTCCTATCCCCTTACTCGTTCTGTTACTTTTTCTTTCGGAGAAAAAGTAACCAAAAAGAACTCTGCTTGGCTCCACCACCGCTTGGCCGCGGGCCGCAAATTATCCGCTCCACCGCACTGCCACGCGCATCTTGGCAGCGGGCCCTGCCCGCCACGGCCCTTTTTCTTTCGGAGAAAAAGTAGGCAAAAAGAACTTTACTTGGCTTGCCTGAACTATGGCGCGGGCCGCAAGTTTGCCGCCCCACCACCAGCGGCCAGCACATAGTAATTTCCGCGGCGGGCAGGGCCCGCACCCAAGACGCGGGCAATCTGTCATCCAGCCACAAGCAGGCGGTCGCGCCCGACAGTCGGCGCACTTTCGGCTCGTAGGCAAAAAATTCCGCGACCTGTATAGTATTTTCCAAATCGCACCAGCGCACGCAAACGTGCGCGCTCCGCGACTCGGCAGCAGGCCCTGCCCGCAAAAATGGAGAAAACCGGAAAACCGATTTTCTCCACCATGCTGTTTTAATCCAGAATATAGATCATCATGGATCTGCGGCCAAAGGCAACGCATTCCTGCTCGGTGTCGTAGCAGAGGTCGGCCAGAATCTGCCCGCTCATGCACGCGGAGCCCGTGTCTCCGGCCACCGCGTAGCCGTACACCAGGCTGCCATCCGGCGACGCGATATACACCCGCGTCCCGTAAGGGATCACATTGGGATTCACCGCGATCACGCCATACTGCGCAGCCCCGCCGGTGGCAGTGTGCTCATCGCCATAATAGGCGGTGCAGCTGCCCTCCATCACCTGGCTGTAGGAAACCACGTTGCCGCCCGCGTCCGTGAAGGTGTTGCCCAGCCCGGTGGAAGTCTGTATCTCCGGGCTTTCGCTGTCGCTCTCCCATTCTTCCTGCTCTGGGGTGGCGGTGCCGTAGGCGACTACCGCGTCCACCGGCTCCACCAGCGTCTCGGAGGCGATCTCCTCCCGGCTCTCCTCCTGGCCGTCCACATACGTCACCCGGTAGATGACCTGGCGCTCCCCCTCCTCGCCTTCGGTGAGGACGGCGCTCTGGTCCACCTCCATGGTGTCGTCCGGCACATAGTGGATCACATAGTCCAAAACTTCGTTTTCGGTGATATCCTCCAGCGTCACGCGGCTCACTGTGATCGCCATCCCGTCCGTCAGGGCGGCGTGGGCGCCCACATTGACCCGGTCGTTCTCGCCCAGCACGATGCCGCACTTTTCCAGCGCTTCCGCCACCGTGCCGCCGGAGACCTCAAAGGATGTAGTCTCCCCATCGGCTGTCACCGTGATGTGCATCATCCGGTTGACCCGGATGCGCATTTTGTCAAACAGCGGGTCTTTCAGGCCGTAATTCAGGCTGTCGCCCGGCTCCAGAGTGATCCCCGCTTTGGCCACCGCGTCGGCGGCAGTGCCGCCCACCATGGAGACCTTGTACTGCTGGCCCTCGTCGATCACCGTCACGTCCACGGCCCGGCGGATCTCCACCGTCATGCCCGCCGTGACCGGCGTATCCCGGCTGGGAGTGACCTGGTCGGCCTCCCGCAGCAGGATGTTGTTTTCCTCCAGTGTCCGCTGCACGGTGCTGCCCTGATAGGCGGTCAGCGTCAGCGATTCATCGGTACCGGCCTGGGTCACCCACAGGGGCATCCCCCGCAGGATGTTCACCGTGGTGGTGTTCTCCACCCGTTCCACCTTGTCCAGCGGCCCCAGCTGTTCCAGCCCCTGGCTGTGTGCCCGGGCCAAAATCTCATCCAGAGAGGTGCTGTTCATCGGGAAGGTATAGGTCTTTTCACCGTCCACCACAACGGCGGTGACCGTGTTTGCCATGGAAACGGAGACACAGGCGGATACGCTGAGGATCAGAACCAGAAGTACCGCCAGCGCCCGGCGGGCGATGCGCCCCGGGGCTGCTTTCCTTCCGTGTGTACTGTGCATATCGTAAACTCCTTTTTCATCGGCCCCAAACGCGCCTTGGGCCGTCGTTTTCGGAACGCCAAAAACCTGCTCCTAGAGCAGTTTCCAAGGGTATTATAGTAGAATTTCACCGAGGTGTCAAACTTTCCCGCCCATCGTTTTTGTAGATTCTGCACAACAATGCATGGCGTATACCTTGACATAACCCTTTTTTTGCGTTTTTTCGGCGGGCCTTTCGGGAGTTATGGAAACCTTCGCCTGTGCAATTTGTATCAAAACGAAAAGTTCCGGGCCGGTTTCGGCGATTTTGCAATACATTTTCTGCATATTTATGCGCCCTCTTTTGTATGTTTCCCGCTTTATGTCATATTTCCGCACATTTTTGTGTATAATCTCCTCAAGGCCATGCATTTTGTAAACCATCTTTTGGGGACTTTTTCGGTGCTTTATGCAGCCGTTTTCACCCGAAACCGGGGAAAAATCCGCAAAAGGAAATTGATTTTCTCTCCATGTGCCCCTATAATAGAAGCAGCACCATCACAGAAACCCAGGAGGGATCACCATGACCGAATCCAACCAATACGCCGCTGCCTTTGAAGCCCCTTTTGCTGCCACCGACCCGGGATACATCCGGCGGTTTTGCAGCTTTGCCTTTGACGAGGTGCCCAACGAGCCCGATATGTCTCTGGCGGAGCACACCCGCTTCACCGCCATTCTGGCCGTGCTGCTGGGCTGCCAGGGGGTGGACGCCTTCCGCGCCCTGCTGCCCGCCGCTTTGGATGCCGGCGTGACGCCGGTGGAGGCCAAGGAGATCGTCTACCAGGCCACGGCCTATCTGGGCATGGGCCGGGTGTTCCCGTTCCTGCGGGCCGCCAACGACGTGCTGGCCGAACGGGGCGTTGCCCTGCCGCTGGCGGAGCAATCCACCACTATCCCGGAGACCCGGCTGCAGGCGGGCAATCAGGCGCAGATCGACATCTTCGGCGAGGGGATGCGGGAGAGCTGGCTCACCGCCCCGGCGGAGACCGCCCACATCACCCGGTGGCTGGCGGACAATTGCTTTGGGGATTACTACACCCGCACCGGGCTGGATCTGAAGACCCGGGAGCTGATCACCTTCTGCTTCCTCTATGCCCAGGGCGGCGCGGAGCCCCAGCTGCTGGCCCACGCCCGGGCCAACCTGTCCATGGGCAACGACAAGGCGTTTTTGATCAAGATCCTCTCCGCCTGTATTCCCTTCATCGGCTATCCCCGCACCCTGAACGCCCTGCGCGTCCTCAACGAGGCTGCGGGAGCCTGAGTCGATCCATACCAATACAGAAAGACCGCTCCAAGCCATCCGGCCGGGGCGGTCTTTTGCGTTTTGGTGATTTTCGGGTCGTCAGCTGATCTTGATCAGCCACACGTCGTTGACGCCCAGGTCGGCTTTCAAAGTCAGGACGCCGTCCCCATAGGCGAAGGGCAGGTCTTCCTCGGCGACTGCGCTGCGGGCTGCCAGATCTTCCACCTCGGTGCGGTTCATGTGCAGGGGCTTGCCGTCCGCCTCCCAGAGGGCAAGGGGATTGCCGCTGGTCTCGTCGATCCGCTGCACCCGCACGGCCTTGGGCGCCTGGGGCAGCTCCACGGTGATCTCTGCGGTCTCCTTGGGCAGGTCGAGGTTTTTCATCTTCTGCCGGAACAGCAGCACCTGGGTGCCTTCCCCGCTGCGGAAGGCCGCCGCGCCGATCTCCCCTTGCGTGGCGTCGTCGCCCAGCTCCAGCCGTTCATCCCCCACGTCGTGGAGGAACCGCAGGGCGTAGTAGCTGGGCTTGGGGATGCCGTCGGTGGTGAGCAGGCCGAATCCCCCGTGGAACTGCTCCTCGAACAGGTGGAACTCCTCAAAGAGGTCGCTGAAGCACCACACGGAGGAGCCGGTGACGGTCTGCTCCTGCTCCAGCTCCAGCGCCACCTTGACCAGATAGCTTGCCACCTTGCGGGTGTCGTTGGTGTAGGCGCTGAAGGTGGAATTTTCGTTCCATTCGGTGTAATAGACCGGGAGCCCGCCGGCCTGCTTTTTCACGAGGGCGGCGTTCTTCACCATGCCGTCGTTGGGGATGTCCTCCAGCTCGGATTTATCCACCATCACCGCCCGCTGGCCGTCCAGCACCCGGCTGCCCTGGGCCTGGCTCAGCCCCTGGGCGATCTGGGCCAGGAAGCTCTCGAACCCGCCGGAGAAGGCGTTCTCCGCGTCGGCGTCCTCCGGCCCGCCCTGATCGGTGACGCCGCCCAGCGGGTCGCCCGCATACTGGTGGGTGGTGACGAAATCCACCGGCACGTGATTCTCCCGGCAGTAGGCGGTGAAGCTCTCCACCCATTTGCTGCCGCTGGTGGAGGGCCCGCCCACCCGGATAGCCGGGTCCACCGCCTTGATGGCCCGGGCGGTGTGGGCGTAGAGCTCAAAGTAATCGTCCCGATCCCCGGCAAAGAACATGCCTTTGAGGTCGGGCTCGTTCCACACTTCAAAACACCAGGTGCGCACCTCGTCCTCGCCGTACCGGTGCTGGAGGTACCGCACGAATTCCTGGATGAACGCCTCCCACGCAGCGTAGTCCTTGGGGGTAGTGATGTTCCCACCGTAGTAGAATTTCAGCTGCTCGTCGCCGCTGGCCAGCTTTTCGGGCATGAAGCTCAGCTCCACGAAGGGCTTCATCCCCGCGGCCAGCACGTTGTCGTAGGCCACGCCGATGGAATGGAAATTGGTCTCCGTAAACCGCTCTGCGCCCGGGATGGGCATCAGGTCGGTGAAATCGGTGCGGGTCTGCATATCGTCGCAGAAGATGCCGTGAAACCGCACCCGCTCGATGCCCAGCGTGTCGTGGATGAATTTGAGCTGTCGGGCATAATCCGCCCGCAGCGCCAGCAGCGCGTGGCCGCTCCCCACGGAAAACTGCCAGTGCCGGTTGAGCGGATGGCTCTTCGCCCCCGCCGGAATGTGAAACTGCATAATTCTCCCTCCTGCTTGGAAAAAATATTGTCTGCTTGTACAGCATTTTATCATTTCCGCCGGGACTTGTCAATTACTGCCTGAGGCTGCAGGCATTTCGCTTTGTAGTGCTACAATACATATTGGACAGCGAAGGAACAATGTTCACAAAAAAGAGAAGAAGGAACCGGCCAAATCGGATATCATTGAGTTATCACACCGCAATGCACCCAAAGGAGGTCGATCCCTTCATGAGTAACAGTATAACACAGGACATGCGGTATAGGCAATCCC
>CANRMX010000032.1 GCA_947631855.1 uncultured Clostridia bacterium
CTCACTTTTGAACGACCTCATAAACGGAACTGCGGCATGACCGAAATCATGCCGCACTCCGAAAACAATATGAACTTGTTTTATTGGATGCCCCCGCAAGGCTTCTCCCTTTTTTCTTGGTGGGGACAACAGGACTCGAACCTGTGACCTCCTACGTGTGAAGCAGGCGCTCTAACCAGCTGAGCTATGCCCCCATAGCAACAGCTATTATAACAGCTTTTTCGGCCCGCGTCAAGCCCTTGATAAGAAAAATTTCAAAGTGTTTTTGGTTTGCGCTGTGGAGTGTCAGCCCGCCGAATTGCCCACCATGTTCCTTGCCCAGACGCCGGAGCGCAGGATCAGCGTGGCGATCACCGCCTTGATGATGTCGGCGGAGAGCACGAAGAAATAGATCCACTCCACGGGCAGGGCGGTGAAAGTCCCCAGCAGGAATGCGATGGGCAGCGCCACCACCCAGGTGAACACGCAATCGAAAAGAAAAGTGATGAACGTCCGCCCGCCGGAGCGGATGGAAAAATACGACCCGTTGACATAGGAAGTCAAGGGCAGGAACAGGCCGCAGAAGATCAGCATTTGGGCGGCGGTGCGGCGCACCTGGGGCTCGGTGTTGTAGATGTTGGGGATCACCGGGGCGGTGCAGATGACCACCAATCCCACCAGAAGATTGGTGACGACCCCGAAGAAAAGCAGCTTTCGCACGGTGCTTTTGGCTTCTTCGATCTCTCCCGCGCCCAGCTGCTGCCCGGCCATGATGCCCATGGCGTTGCCCTGGGCCATCAGCATGATGGAGAACAATCCCGACACGGTGGAGCAGATATTGGCCGCCGCCACGGCGGTGAGGCCCCGGGTGGCGTAGCACATATTGATCGCCGCCATGCCCATGGACCAGAAGGTCTCGTTGACCAGCAACGGCGCACCGGTGCGCCCGATACTGGCGGCCAGGGACAGAGGGATGCGGAAGTGCCGGAACACGCCTTTGAGGAAGGCGAATCGCTCCAGCTTGCGGTAGGTGCTTATCAGCAGGTAGAGGGCCTCCAGATAGCGGGAGATCACCGTGGCCAGGGCCGCGCCTGCCACGCCCAGTTTGGGGAATCCAAAGCTGCCGAAGATCAGCAGGTAATTGAGCACCAGATTGACCAGCACCGCGATGATGCTGGCCACCATGGGCGCGAAGGTCTCGCCGGTGTCCCGCAGGGCGCTGGAATAACACTGGCTCACGGCAAAGGGGAGAAGCCCCCACAGCATCACGCCGATGTAGGCCTTCGCGGCTTGCAGGGTGGCGGCGATCTCCCCGGGGTCGGAGGCTTCTTCGTTGAGGTACAATCGGAACAGGGGCTCGCCGAAGCAGACGAACACCGCCGCGCCCAGGATGCAGATCGTCAGCGAGAACAGCACCCGGAAGCGGAAGGTGTCCCGCATCCCCTGCTCATCGCCCTTGCCGAAAAACTGCGCACCGAAGATGGACGCGCCGGAAAGCCCGCCGAACAGGGCAAGATTGAAGACCATCATGATCTGATTGACGATGGCAACGCCCGACATGGGCGCGGTGCCCAGCCGGCCCACCATGACGTTGTCCAGCAGGTTGACGAACTGGGTGATGCCCGACTGGATCACCAGCGGGATGATGATGGCGAAGACGGCGGCATAAAAGGCCTTGTCGCCGATGAGCTTTTTTCTGAGCTGGTGCATGGGAATGATGGAGTCCTTTCTGAAAGAAAATGAGGGGCAGCGAAAATG
Organism: uncultured Clostridia bacterium; assembly: GCA_947631855.1. Classification (GTDB taxonomy): domain Bacteria; phylum Bacillota; class Clostridia; order Oscillospirales; family Acutalibacteraceae; genus Acutalibacter. The sequence goes on from CANRMX010000032.1 coordinate 1,738, forward strand.
CTCTTAAATTTTATTCCCTGGTGAAGGTTTGCCGCGCCAGGAGTTCCGCATCCGCCGTGGGCGTGGACAATTCCAGCGTCACCGGGCTGTCGGAGCGCAGGGCAAACACCATGGCGCACACAAGGCTTTTGCCGTCGCTGACCGCCGTCAGGGTGTTTTGCGCGGCGGGGCTGGGATCGTTCAGGCTGACATAGTCGATCTCCTTCCCATCCTGAAACGCGTGGATCGCGAAGGATTCCAGCAGATAGTATGGGTCGGGATTGTCGTTCCGGAAGTCGATGGTCACGCGGACGGCCGGAGAGCCCTCGTAGTCGCTCAGGAATTCGGCGCTCTGGATCGCCGCCGTGCAGCCGCCATATTCCGCCGTGGTACCGAGCTCCCGGGGCGGTTGGGAGACGCTGCAGGCGGCGAGGGGCAGAATACACAGAAGCAAAAGAGCAAGCATCCGTTTCATGGGACAAACCTCCGTTTCTCCCCTATGATACAGGAAAAAACGGAAAACGTCAATCGTCCATGTGCCCAAGGAAGCAGGGCGGGAAAAAGAATCGCGATGTATGATTTTTCCGCTGGCGGGCAGACTAGTGACAAGCCCGCGCAGATCTCCCGGGCGGAACATCGTTATAGAAAGGAAATTTGATATGAAAACGAGAACTTTGCTTCTGGCGCTGTGCGCCGTACCGGCCCTGCTGCTCGGGGGCTGCGCCAGAAACGTCGGCAATACGGTGAGCAACGCGGCCTCCGCCCTGGGCGGCGCGGCCTCGTCCTTGGGCAGCAGGATCGACAGCGGCACCAGCCGGATCGAATCCGATGCGGATTCCGCGCTGACCTCCGACAGGGATAGCTCCTCCCGGCATGACGATCCCTCCGTGGACAGCAGCTCCACGGTGGACTCCGGTACCGATGGGTTCATCGGCGACGAGGAAAGCGGCGCGAACAGCGGCGACGTTTCCTCCGATTCTTCCGCCGACGGGGCGTCCTCCCACGTCTCGGACTAAATGCCCTTTTTGGCCGTCCGTTCTCTGCCTGGCCGCAGAGAGCGGGCGGCTTTTCTTTTTTGAGAAAGTTTTCGATTTGCCTGTAACCTTTTGGGTGGCTCCTCCGTCTAATGTTATAGACAGGCGCGCGGCCCGGGAGAAGAATCAAACCGCGAAAAGGGTTTTGAAGTTGAAAGGAGAGGCAGATCATGAAACGATACGGACGCAGAAGGAAACACAGGTTCTGGCCCAAGCTGGTGTTGGCGGTGCTGCTGCTGACGACGGCGGCGCTGTGCTGGGCCGCCATCCGGCAGGGCACGGCGCCCATGGACGGCCTGCCCGGGCGGACAAGCCCCGCCGGCAGCCGGGGGATCTTCAGCTTTCTCCTGCCCAGGGAGGACCTGCCCTGCCTGGACGTGCCCTATATCGACCAGCGGGCGCTGTGGCCCACCGGCTGCGAAAGCGTTTCCGCCACCATGCTGCTGAACTATTTCGGCGGAGAGATCGACCCGGACACCTTTATCGACAACTACTTACCCATGGCCCCCGCGCCCTATTACGACGAGAACGGCATCCTGATGGGCTGGGACCCGCGGCAGCGCTTTCTGGGCGATCCCCGGTCGGAAAGCGGCTGGGGCTGCTTCGCGCCGGCCATCGTGAAGGCGCTGGAAGCTGCCCGGGCAGACGGCGTGCTGGGCGACCCGGAAAGCTATGCGGTGGTGATGCGGGAGGACGCCACGCTGGAGACCCTCTGCGCGGACTATATCGACCGGGAGCTCCCGGTGCTGGTGTGGGCCACCATCGGCATGGAGGAGCCGGTGCTGAACTGCGAAATCTATATGCAGGATGCGGGGGAGTATTTCCCGTGGTACACGCCCATGCACTGCATGGTGCTGGTGGGCGAGGATGAGGAATATTTCTATTTCAACGACCCGCTGGTGGGGAAGAACACGGCCTATGAGAAATCCCTGGCGGAGGCGCGGTTTGAGGCCCAGGGCATGCAGGCTGTGGCATTGGAACCTGCGGCGTTTTGATGGCGAAAAGCCACAGCCCGGCGGAGCCCACGGCGTTTTGATGGCGAAAAGCCACAGCCCGGCGTGGCACTGGAGCCTGCGGCGTTTTGATGGGAAAATCGCGCGGGGTTAGAGGGCTTTTCAAAAAAGTTGCTTTTTCTGCCCGCGCTTTCGGCAGACGGAATCCATTTTCCCCCTTGTGCTTTTTCGTTTTTCCGCTATAATATACAAGGGGAAAAACAGGCCCGCCGCGGCCCGGCCTTTCGGCCAAAAGGCGGCAAGAAGTTTGGGAGGTTGATTCCGTGTCCAAAAGAACAGATATCCATAAAGTGTTGATCATCGGCTCCGGGCCCATCATCATCGGCCAGGCCTGCGAGTTCGACTATTCCGGCACCCAGGCCTGCAAGGCCCTGCGGAAGCTGGGGTATGAGATCGTGCTGGTCAATTCCAATCCCGCCACCATCATGACCGACCCCGAGATCGCCGACGTCACCTACATCGAGCCCCTCAACGTGGAGCGGCTGGAAAAGATCATCGCCCGGGAACGGCCCGACGCGCTGCTGCCCAATCTGGGCGGGCAGTCCGGGCTGAATCTCTGCGCGGAGCTGAACAAGGCCGGCATCCTGGACAAATATCACGTGCAGGTGATCGGCGTGCAGGTGGACGCCATCGAGCGGGGCGAGGACCGGATCGAATTCAAAAACGCCATGAACGCGCTGGGCATCGAGATGGCCCGCAGCCAGGTGGCCTACTCCGTGGAGGAGGCCCTGGGCATCGCCGAGGAGCTGGGCTATCCCGTGGTGCTGCGGCCCGCCTATACCATGGGCGGCGCAGGCGGCGGGCTGGTGTATAACCGGGAAGAGCTGCAGACTGTCTGCGCCCGGGGCTTGCAGGCCAGTTTAGTGGGGCAGGTGCTGGTGGAAGAATCCGTTTTGGGCTGGGAAGAACTGGAATTGGAAGTGGTCCGGGACGCCGAGGGCAACATGATCACCGTGTGCTTCATCGAGAACATCGACCCCATGGGCGTGCATACCGGCGACTCCTTCTGCGCCGCGCCCATGCTCACCATCTCCGAGGAGACCCAGAAGCGCTTGCAGGAACAGGCCTACCGCATCGTGGACTCGGTGCAGGTCATCGGCGGCACCAACGTGCAATTTGCCCACGACCCCAAGTCCGACCGGATCGTGGTCATCGAGATCAACCCCCGGACTTCCCGTTCCTCCGCGCTGGCCAGCAAGGCCACCGGGTTCCCCATCGCCCTGGTGTCCGCCATGCTGGCGGCAGGGCTCACCCTCAAGGACATCCCCTGCGGCAAGTACGGCACGCTGGACAAGTATGTGCCCGACGGCGACTATGTGGTGATCAAATTCGCCCGGTGGGCCTTTGAGAAATTCAAGGGCATCGAGGACAAGCTGGGCACCCAGATGCGGGCCGTGGGCGAAGTGATGAGCATCGGCAAGACCTACAAGGAGGCCTTCCAGAAGGCCATCCGCTCGCTGGAGACCGGCCGGTATGGGCTGGGCCATGTGAAGGATTTCGATACCCTCTCCCGGGAGGAGCTGCTGCAAAGGCTGGTGACGCCCTCCAGCGAACGGCACTTCCTGATGTACGAGGCCCTGCGCAAAGGGGCCACGGTGGAGGAGCTGCACCAGATCACCCACGTGAAGGAGTGGTTCATCCAGCAGATGCAGGAACTGGTGGCGGAGGAAGAAGAAATCAGCACCCACCGGGGCGGACTGCCCGGCGACGAGCTGCTGATCCGGGCCAAGAAGGACGGCTTCTCCGACCGGTATCTGGGCGCGCTGCTGGACATCCCCGAGGCGGCGGTGCGGGAGCGCCGGCTGGCCCTGGGCGTGGAAGAAGCCTGGGAGGGCGTGCACGTCAGCGGCACCCAGGACAGCGCCTATTATTTCTCCACCTATAACGCGCCGGACAAGAATCCCGTGCGCACGGACAGGCCCAAGATCATGATCCTGGGCGGCGGGCCCAACCGCATCGGCCAGGGCATCGAATTCGACTACTGCTGCGTCCACGCGGCGCTGGCCCTGAAAAAGCTGGGCTTCGAGACCATCATCGTCAACTGCAACCCGGAGACGGTGTCCACCGATTACGACACCTCCGACAAGCTGTATTTCGAGCCCCTGACGCTGGAAGACGTGCTGAGCATCTACCACAAGGAGAAGCCGCTGGGGGTGATCGCCCAATTCGGCGGGCAGACGCCTTTGAATCTGGCGGCCGATCTGGAAAAGAACGGCGTGAAGATCTTGGGCACTTCCCCGGCGGTGATCGACCTGGCGGAGGATCGGGATCAATTCCGGGCCATGATGGAGAAGCTGGGCATCCCCATGCCCGAAAGCGGCATGGCCACCACCGTGGAGGAGGCCTTGGAGATCGCCAGAGGCATCGGCTACCCGGTGATGGTGCGGCCCTCCTATGTGCTGGGCGGCCGGGGCATGGAAGTGGTCTATGACGACGAGAGCATGGCCGAGTATATGAACGCCGCCGTAGGCGTCACCCCTGACCGGCCCATCCTCATCGACCGGTTCCTCCACCACGCCACCGAGTGCGAGGCCGACGCCATCAGCGACGGCGCCCACGCCTTTGTCCCCGCCGTGATGGAGCACATCGAGCTGGCGGGCGTGCATTCCGGCGATTCCGCGTGCATCATCCCCTCGGTGCATATCAGCCCGGAAAACGTGGCCACCATCAAGGAATACACCCGGCGCATCGCAGAGGAAATGCACGTGCGGGGCCTGATGAATATGCAGTACGCCATCGAGGACGGGAAGGTCTTCGTGCTGGAGGCCAATCCCCGGGCCTCCCGCACCGTGCCGCTGGTGTCCAAGGTGTGCAACATCCGCATGGTGCCGCTGGCCACGGAGATCCTCACCGGCGAGCTCACCGGCCGGCCCTCGCCCGTGCCGGCGCTGAAGGAGCAGGCCATCCCCTACTACGGCGTGAAGGAGGCCGTGTTCCCCTTCAATATGTTCCAGGAGGTGGATCCCATCCTGGGCCCGGAAATGCGCTCCACCGGCGAGGTGCTGGGCCTGGCCCGCTCCTACGGCGAAGCCTTCTACAAGGCGCAGGAGGCCACCCAGTCCAAACTGCCCCTCTCCGGCACGGTGCTGATCTCCGTGGCCGACCGGGATAAGCCCGAAATGGTGGAGGTGGCCCGGCTCTTCGCCGAAAGCGGGTTCACCATCGCCGCCACCGGCAACACCTTCGAGACGATCCGCGCCGCGGGCATCCCGGCGGAGAAGGTGAACAAGATCTACGAGGGCAGGCCGAATATCCTGGACCTCATGGCCAACGGGCAGATCGATTTAATTATCAACACGCCCATCGGCAAGGACAGCGCCCACGACGACAGCTACCTGCGGAAAGCCGCCATCAAGGGGAAGATCCCCTACATGACCACCATGGCCGCCGCCCGGGCCAGCGCCAAGGGCATCCACTACGTGAACACCCACGGCGACAGCGAGGTGAAGTCCTTGCAGGAGCTGCATGGGGAGATTCGGGATCGATAAAGTTATTCCCTCGACCGAAAGATATAAATTGTGCCTCCCCGCCTTCGGCGGGGAGGCACTGCTGTATGGCTTGAGGTCAGTTGTGTGTGGGCGGCACGGCTATTTGAGATACATTTTCACGCCCAGCACTTCCATCACCCGGAGCAGGGTATTGAAGCGGAGAAAGACTTTTTTCTCCTCAAAGTAGGAAATCATGGCGCGGCTCAGCCCCACGGCCTCGGCCAATTGGGATTGGCTCATGCCTTTTTCTTTGCGAAGCGCGGCCAGCTGGTCTACAAGCTGACTGGCATTGACGATCTGCATCATGGCGGTACCTCCAATAAAAAAAGTGCGCAGCCGGAGCCGCGCACCGAAAAACGCATTGCTCCGATTGCTGCCACACAATAGCTTTTAGCTCAACCAAGGAAACCAAAAGTGGAGCATGCATTTTTGCCAAAGCAAAAACCATGTTCCTTGGTCGAGAAAATATGCTATTATGTGGCGATAATATTGTAGCATGGCGGCAGGGGAAAATCAACACGAAATCTGTCGAAGCACATTAGTATTATTCCCCCGCCTCCGGCGGGGGAATAAGAAAAAGAAAAATAAAAAGTGCGCAGCCAGAGCCGCGCACCGAAAAACGCAGCTGGCTTTTGCCGCGACGCATCCTATCCCTTCTAGTCCTTAACTTAATAAGCACACAAATGGACAGTAAAACCAGACATGCATTTTTACCCAGCATGCCATTTGTGTACTATTAAGTTTTTGACCGAAAAAGATATTTCAGATACGTCGCAACTTTATTTTACCATTGTCGCATCATAAAATCAACACGAAATCTGTCGAAGCAAGGGCACAAAAATTATCCCCCCGCCGGAGGCGGGGGGATAAGAAAAAAATAAAAAGTGCGCAGCCAGAGCCGCGCACCGAAAAACGCATTGCTCCGATTGCTGCCACACAATGGAATTTAGCTCAGTCAAGGATGCTAAAAGTGGAGCATACGTTTTTGCCGAAACAAAAGTATGTTCCTTGACTGAATCAATATTCCATTTGTGGCGATATTATTGTAGCATGGCGGCAGAGGAAAATCAACACGAAATCTGTCGAAGCGTGGGCGCAAGAAAAAATATCCCGCTGCCCGAAAGATATAAATTGTGCCTCCCCGCCGAAGGCGGGGAGGCACTGTTATATAACTTTCGGGCGCGACCGATTAAGTCGTTTCCTTTGCGCATCCGTGCGCCCCTAGGCGCACGCCCCGCGTCGTGCCCGCGGCCTCAGGCCGCCGCGATTAGAAGACCCAGGCGTTGCCGGATTCTTCTTCGTCATCGTCGTCGGAGGCGGCGAAGATGGAGGTGAAGTTGAGGGGCGGCTTATGCTGCTGCACCAGAGGCAGGAGGACATCCTGCATATTCTCCTGGGTGTAGCACTCGTCATCGAAGACCATGGTAACCATCTTGCCGTCCTGGCAGGCATCCCACTGGGGCAGCGCGCCGCCGTTGGGATCGCCGGTGCGGGCGAAGTTCACGAAGGCACCGGACATCAGGGTGTCCAGCTTCTCATAGCCGGGCTGATGGCACAGGGGGATGAGCTTTGCATTGTGGAAGAAATAGGGGATATCCGAGCAGTGCCAGGCCGCGCGGCCGCCGTCATAATCGAACACCTTGGCAAAGATGTAGTTGTACACCGGGGCGCTGGCCTCCTTGGCCTTCTTCTTCACATACTCCACCGTGGCGGGCAGGAACATATCGTCATATTCCAGCGCGTAGACGAGATTGGTATTGGGATACGCCTTGGCAAAGGCAGACAGGATGGCGCTGCCGCCCTCCTCGCCGTAATACTCCTTCACGGCGGCCTCCCGCTGGGCCTGGGTCAGCTCCGAACGGACGCCCAGATCCTTGGGGCCGAAGCTGAATTCGGCGATGACGGAACCCACCATGGTGGGCACGGTGAGGGCGTGGGGCGTGAAATCTTCCTCCAGCGGGTCGCAGAGGTAGTAATCGTTGGGATGGGGCTCCCAGCTGATGGGCGTGCCGGCCTTGGCAAAGGCGGTGCTCACCTTGTTCACGGCCCAGATGTACTGGGGCGTGGGCACCTTCTCCAGGCGCTCCACCTGATCCTCGGGGATGTTCAGGGTCTTGAGCAGCTCCAGCACGAAGGCATGGTGATCCGCCGCCGCGCCGCCGAACAGGCCGGGCTTCATCACGCCGGACATGACGATCATCTTGTGGAACAGGCCGTCGGCCTCGGGGATCTGCCCCAGCACCGTGACCTTGCCGCCGCCGCCGGACTGGCCGAAGATCGTCACGTTCTCCGGGTCGCCGCCGAAATTGGCGATGTTGTCATGCACCCAGCGCAGGGCCTCCACCAGATCGGCCATGCCCACGTTGACGGAATTGCGGTACTTCTCGCCGAAGGAGGAGAGGTCCAGATAGCCGAAGGCGTTGAGGCGGTGATTGACGGTCACCACCACCACGTCGTCCAGCTTGGCCAGATTGAAGCCATCGTAGCACACCTGCTCGATGGAGGAGCCCGCCGAATAGCCGCCGCCGTGGATCCAGAACAGCACGGGCTTTTTGGCCGCGGGATCGCATTTGTCGGTCCAGACGTTCAGGTACTGGCAGTGCTCGCTGCTGGGCCAGAAGCGGTGGGGCGTCATGACCTCGCCCATGGGCATGGGCTCGTTGAGCACGGGGCAGATCATGCCGTAGCTGCCCGCGTCCTTTACGCCCTCCCAAGGGTCTACGGGCTGGGGCATCTGGAAGCGCTTGGCCTTTGCGTAGCGGATGCCGTAGAAATGGTCCACGCCGTCATAGTGGAAGCCCCGCAGCTTGCCCTTGGTGGTCTCCACGATGGGAGCGGTCTTGCTCATGTAAAATTCTTTTGCCAATGATTTTCCCTCCTGAGACAGATTTTTTGGCGGTATTGCTGATTTCTATTATACGGCAATTCGGCGGTTTGCGCAAGCCCTAATTTTATGAGCGGCGGAGAATGGGTTTTCCGCCGGTGGTGCTTGAAGCACCGGGGTTTTTGTGATAGAATAGGCCAATACGGTGCGCAGCGGTACAGCGGCCTGCCCCGCCCGCCGGGAGGAACTCCCGGCGGCTTTCCCGAAGGGAAAGCGCCCCCGCCCGAAGGGCGGGGGCGGGCGGGGCAGGGCAGTCGGGGCCGCCGCCCAACCGCGCGGAACAAGAAAAGAAAGGCGGGCAGAAGCATGAAGCTGACCGAGATCCTGAAAAGCCGGGGGTTTTCCCTTTCCTTTGAGGTCTTCCCACCCAAGACCTCCACCTCCTTTGAGAATGTCCGGCGGGCCACCGAAGCCATCGCCGCCCTGCGGCCCTCCTTTATGAGCGTCACCTATGGGGCCGGCGGCGGCACCAGCCGGTACACGCTGGATATCGCGAAGAATCTGCTGGAAAAATATCAGGTGCCCACCCTGGCCCACCTCACCTGCGTTTCCTCCACCAGGGAGACGGTGCGGGAAAAGCTGCAGGAGATGCGGGCGCTGGGCATCGAGAACGTGATGGCCCTGCGGGGCGACCTCACCCCGGAGATGGAGCACGCCGACCGCAGCCAGTGGGCATACCGCCACGCGGTGGAGCTGGTGCGGGAGATTCGGGAGAGCGGCGCGGAGCTGTGCGTGGGCGGCGCGTGCTACCCGGAGGTGCACCCGGAAAGCCGGAATCAGGCGGAGGATATTTTCTACTTAAAAGAAAAGGTGGACGCGGGCTGCGATTTCCTCACCACCCAGATGTTTTTCGACAACAACCTGCTCTACAATTTCCTGTATAAAATTCGGGAGGCGGGCATCACCGTGCCCATCCTCCCCGGCGTGATGCCCATCACCGGCGCCAATCAGGTGGAGCGGGCCGTGAAGCTGTCGGGCTCCTTCATGCCCCGGCGGTTCATGAGCCTGGTGGATCGCTTCGGCAGCGACCCCGCTGCCATGAAGCAGGCCGGCATCGCCTACGCCACCGACCAGATCATCGACCTGTTCGCCAACGGGATCTCCCACGTCCATGTGTACTCCATGAACAAGCCCGACGTGGCGGAGAAGATCTTGGAAAATCTGTCGGATATTTTGGGGAAGGCATTATGAGCGCGGTCTATGGAAAGAGTTTCCCGCCGCCGCCGGTGGACCGCCGGGAACTGCTGCGGTACGCCGGGGCCGGAGCGGAGACCGAAGCCCTGGGCGGGCTCATCGACAGCTGCCTGGAAGAAGCGCTGGGCAGGCTGACCTATCAGGTGTGCTGGGCCCGGTTCCCGGTGGCGCGCAAGGGAGCGGGGTTGGATCTGGGCTTTGCCGCCACGGATTCCGCCGACCTGCAGCGGAATCTCGCCGGGTGCGGGGAGATCGTGCTGTTTGCGGCCACGGTGGGCATGGAGATGGACCGGATGATCGCCCGGGCCAACCGTATTTCGCCGGCGCGGGCGCTGATCTTGCAGGCGCTGGGCAGCGAGCGGGCGGAAAGCCTCTGCGACGCCTTTGAGCGGGAAATTCGGGCGGAGGCCGCCGCCTGCGGGAAAACCACCCGGCCCCGGTACAGCCCGGGCTACGGCGACCTGCCGCTGGACTTTCAGCGGGCGGTGTTCCGGGCGCTGGAGCCGGAGAAAAGGATCGGTGTGGTGCTGAACGGGAGCCTGCTGATGTCGCCCTCCAAATCGGTGACGGCGATGATCGGGATCGAGGGGTAGAGTATGAAGATTACGGAATACATGCAAAATCACCTGCTGTTTCTGGACGGCGGCATGGGCACGCTGCTCCAGGAAAAGGGCCTTGCGCCCGGGCAGCTGCCGGAGCGGTGGAACCTCGCCCACCCGGAGATCGTCACCGCGATCCACCGGGAGTATTTCGACGCGGGCAGCAACGTGGTGAGCACCAACACCTTTGGGGCGAATGCCCTGAAGCTGGAGCGGGCGGAGCTGGAGAGCGTCATCGGCGCGGCGGTGGAGAACGCCCGGCGGGCGGCGGCGGAGAGCCAATCGCCCCAGCCCAAGTGGGTGGCGCTGGATATCGGCCCCACCGGGCGGATGCTGGCCCCTTACGGCGATTTGGACTTCGAGGACGCGGTGGAAATTTTTGCCGAGACCGTGCGGCTGGGCGTTCGATGCGGGGTCGATCTGATCTTCATTGAGACCATGAACGACAGCTACGAGACTAAGGCCGCCCTGCTGGCCGCCAAGGAAAACAGCGGCCTGCCGGTGTTCGTCTCCAACGCCTACGGCGAGGACGGCAAGCTGATGACCGGGGCCGACCCCGCCGCCATGGTGGCCCTGCTGGAAGGCATGGGGGCGGACGCCATCGGCGTGAACTGCTCCTTCGGGCCCCGGCAGCTGGCCCCCATCGTGGAGGAATATCTGCGGCTGGCCTCGGTGCCGGTGCTCCTCAAGCCCAACGCCGGGATGCCCCGGGCGGAGGGCAATCGCACGGTGTACGACGTACTGCCCGGAGAATTCGCGGAGGAAGTGGCCGGGCTCATCGCAAAAGGGGTGCGGGTGGCCGGCGGCTGCTGCGGCACCACCCCGGCGTATATCGCCCGTTTGGTGCAGGCCGCCGCAGGGCAGGCGCCCCGGGAAATTACCCCCAAAAAGCGCACCTGGGTCTCCTCCTACACCCACACGGTGGCCTTCGGCGAAAAGCCCCTGCTCATCGGCGAGCGGATCAACCCCACGGGAAAGAAGCGCTTTCAGGAGGCCCTGCGGGCCGGAGATATGGACTACATCCTGCGGGAGGGCGTGGCCCAGCAGGAACGGGGCGCCCATCTGCTGGACGTGAACGTGGGCCTGCCGGGCATCGACGAGGCGCGGATGCTCACGGAGGCGGTGTGCCAATTGCAGGCCGTGATCGACCTGCCCTTGCAGCTGGATACCGCCAGTCCTGCGGCGCTGGCCGCCGCCCTGCGGCGCTATAACGGCAAGGCCATGATCAATTCCGTCAGCGGGAAGGCGGAGAGCATGGCGGCAGTTTTCCCGCTGGCCAAGAAATACGGCGGCGTGGTGGTGGCCCTGACGCTGGACGAGCAAGGGATCCCGGAAACCGCCGAGGAGCGGCTCGAGATCGCCCGGAAGATTTTAGCGGAGGCCGGGCGGTACGGCATCGGGAAGGAGGACTTGGTGTTCGACCCCCTGACCATGGCGGTGAGCGCCGACAGCCGTGCCGCGCTGGAGACCCTGCGGGCGGTGGAGCTGATCCGCAAAGAGCTGGGCTGCCCGGTGTCCCTGGGGGTTTCCAACGTGTCCTTTGGGCTGCCCCAGCGTGAGACCCTCACTGCGGCGTTCTTCACTCTGGCGCTGGGGAAGGGACTTTCGGCGGCGATCATGAATCCCTATTCCGACGAGATGCTGAAAGCCTACCGCGCCTACTGCGCTTTGGCGGGGCTGGACAGCGCTTTTGAGAAATATATTGATTTTGCCGCCCGGCTGCCCCAGCCCAACACCGCCGCGCCACGGGAAGCGATCCCGGCCCCCGAAGCGAAGGAGGAAAGCGGCTCCGCGCTGCAAAGGGCCATCATCAAGGGGCTGAAGGAGCAGGCCGCCCGCATCGCCGGGCAGCTGCTGGAAACGGCCGAGCCCCTGTGGGTGGTGCAGGAGGAAGTGATCCCGGCGCTGAACGCGGTGGGGGAGGGCTTCGAGCGGAAAACGGTCTACCTGCCACAGCTGCTGATGAGCGCCGAGGCCGCCAAGGCCGCCTTTGAGCAGGTGAAGCGGAAGCTGCCGGCGGACAAAAGCGGCTCCCGGTGCACCGTGGTGCTGGCCACGGTGCAGGGGGATATCCACGACATCGGGAAGAACATCGTGAAGCTGCTGCTGGAGAATTACGGCTTTTCGGTGCACGACCTGGGCCGGGACGTGCCGCCGGAGACCGTGGTGGCGGAGACCCTGCGCACCCACGCGCCGCTGGTGGGCCTCAGCGCCCTGATGACCACCACCGTGCCCGCCATGGAGGAGACCATCCGGCAGCTGCGGCAGGCCGCCCCCTGGTGCAAAGTGGTGGTGGGCGGCGCGGTGCTCACCGCCGAATACGCCCGGAGGATCGGCGCGGACCGATACGCCAAAGACGCCATGGAGACCGTGCGCTACGCCGAGGAGATCGACGGATAAAAAAGTGTTGTATTGCGTGCTATTTTGTGGTATGCTGTCTTCGCACCTTTGGAAGGAGATGGGAAAATGTCCCACAACCGGCAGAAGAAAATTGCGGTGATCAACGATTTCTGCGGCTTTGGCCGCTGCTCCATCGCCGCCTCGCTGCCCATTATTTCCGCCATGAAGATCCAGTGCTGCCCGCTGCCCACCGCCATCTTTTCCAACCACACGGGCTTCGACAGCTTCTATTCCACCGACTTCACCGAGCACATGACCGCCTATATGGACGAGTGGGAAAAGCTGGGCCTGCGGTTTAACGGCATCCTCACCGGCTTTCTGGGCTCCCCGGAGCAGATCGGCATCGTGGAGGATTTTCTGGAACGGTTCAAGACGGAGGAGACCGTGGCCGTCATCGACCCGGTGATGGGCGACTACGGGAAGCTCTATCCCACCTATTCCCCGGAGCTGGCCCGCCAGATGGCGAAGCTGGCCCCTTATGCGGATATCCTGACCCCCAACCTCACCGAAGCCTGCATCCTGGCCGGGGCGGACTACCGGCCCGACCTGGACGAGGCGGCGCTGGAGAAGATCTGCCGCATCCTCAGCGCCCTGGGGCCGGGAAAGATCGTGGTGTCCGGGCTGGAACGGGGCGATGATCTGGAGAATTACGTCTATGAGGCCGGGAAAGCCCCGGTGCTCATCCGAGAGCACAAGGTGGGGCCTTTCCGCTCCGGCACGGGCGACGTGTTCTCCGCCGTCATCGCCGGGGACGTGGTGAACGGGCAGGGGCTGGAATCCGCTGTGCGGCACGCCTCCGCCTTTGTGGCCCGGGTGCTGCGCCGCACCGTGGAGATGGGCCTGCCCAAGACCGACGGCATCTGCTTTGAAGAATTTTTGACGGAGCTGTAAGGAGGGAGTTTCAGGATGATGACCATCACCTACCCGGTGAAGACCGGGCTCTACATCAACATGACCAACCGCTGCCCCTGCGCATGCACCTTCTGCCTGCGGCAGAACGGCGACGGCGTGTACGGCTCCGATTCCCTGTGGCTGGAACGGGAGCCCACCGTGGCGGAGGTCTGCGCCAGCATCGACGGGTGGAATCTGGCCGATTTCACCGAGGTCGTCTTCTGCGGCTACGGCGAGCCCATGGAGCGCCTGCCCGAGCTGCTGCAGGTGGCCGCGCATATCCGGGAGAAGAACGGCCCGCCCATCCGCATCAATACCAACGGGCTGGGCGATCTGATCTGGAACGAGCGCACCGCCCCGAAGCTGAAAGGGCTTATCGACACGGTTTCCGTGAGCCTCAACGCCACCGGCGCGGAGGAATATGAAAAGCTGGTGCGGCCCAAGTTCGGCAAAGGCTCTTTTGGTGCCATGCTGGCCTTTACCAAGGACTGCGTGGCCTACGTGCCCCATGTGGTGATGACCGTGGTGGACGTGGTGACCACCCCGGCGGAACAGGCGGTGTGCAGGGCGATCTGCGAATCCCTGGGCGCGACCCTGCGGGTGCGGCCCTATGAGAGCTGAGGGCATACGGCGCACGCCTTCGGTCTGTCGATAAATTATAATTTGTCCCGGAGGCGGACATGTGCCGACTCCGGGACCTCTTAAGAGAAAAACGGCGCAGGCGGTGTCCGTTAGGGCGCAAGCCAAGCCGGTTTTCGACGAAAAGGGGGAATCGGGGGAAAAAGCACGGAGCAAGGCGAGCATCGCGAGCCGCAGCGATCGTGTTTGTCCCTCGAAAGCGTGGCGACGCAGTCGCCACGCTTGCTCTTGCTTTTTCCCCCGGCTGGGGGTATGATAGGAATAGCAAAAAATTGCCGGGACATCCGGCGCGGAAAACCTTGAGGAGGAAATGAACATGGCCCAAATTCCATATCTGATCGGCACCGGTACACAGACCGCCCTGATGGTGGACGGCAAGCCCTTCCACGCCCGCTCCGGCGAGCTGCACAATTCCAGCGCATCCGATCTCCAGTACATGGAGAAGAAGGTGTGGCCCGCCCTGCGGGAGATGCACCTCAACTGCGTGGTGGCGCCCATCTATTGGGAATGCGTGGAGCCCGAGGAAGGCGTGTTCGATTTTGCCCTGCTGGACGGCCTGCTGGCACAGGCCCGGCGGGAAGGCGTGCGGCTGGTGATGCTGTGGTTCGGCCTGTGGAAGAACAGCGCCTCGGAATACGTGCCCCAGTGGGTGAAGAAAGATCACCAGCGCTTCTGGGAGGTGCGCGCACCCGGCGGCGGGCTGCCCAGCTTCATCAACGGGCTGCACCATCGGATCATCTCGCCCCTGTGCGCGGAAGCGGTGCAGGCAGACGCGAAAGCCTATGCCGCGGTGATGGCCCATCTGAAAGAGGCGGACGAGCAGCACACCGTGATCATGATGCAGGTGGAAAATGAGATCGGTATCATCGGCTGCGCAAGAGATCACAGCCCGGCGGCGGAAGCGGCCTTTGCCGGGCAGGTGCCCGAGGCGCTGGCAGAGGCCATGGGCGTTTCCGGCACCTGGACGGAAGCCTTTGGCCCGGACGCGGCGGAGAACTTCATGGCCTGGCACTACGGCCGGGCGGTGGAGACGATCATCGAGGCGGGCAAGGCCCAGCTGGCGCTGCCCATGTACGTCAACGCCTGGCTGGAGCAGGCCCCCTGGACCCCGGGCAGCTATCCCTCCGGCGGGCCGCAGTTTAAGGTACATAAAATTTGGCGGGCGGCCGCGCCCCAGGTGGACCTCTTTGCCCCGGACATCTATGTGGACAACTATCGGGACGTGGTGGACGAATACGCCTCCGACGGAAACCCGCTGTTTATCCCCGAGGTGCGGCAGACTGCGGACACCGTGGCCTTCTATCTCTATGCGGTGGGCGCGCACAACTGCCTGTGCTTCTCGCCCTTCGGCGTGGAGGACATGACCGGCATGGGTGAGAAACCCGACGCCATGACCCTGCAAATGCTGAACATCGCCCAGGACGCCATGGGCGGCGGCGCCGGCAAGCTGCTGGCAGACGCCTACGACAAGGTGGCCGGGATGGAGGAGATTCTGGAACAGGCCCACCGGGAAGGCCGGGCCCACGGCTTTTTGGATAACGGCGCCCGCAGCGAGGTGGTGCATCTGGCCCAGGTGGATCTGCACATCCAGTATGGGATGAATCCCATGGCAGGCAAGGCCCCCGGCCTGCCCTGCGCCGGCGGCCTGGTGGTGGAGCTGAGCGACGACGAGTTTATCCTGCTGGCCACGGGCTGCGCGGTGGATATCACCGCCCACGAGGGCGTGGACGCTTCGGTGCAGCTGCTCACCAAGGAAGAGGGCAGATTCGAGAACGGCCAGTGGGTGCGGGGCCGCATCCTGAACGGCGACGAGCGGTATCGGAACACCTTCGGCCTGCCCGCTCCGCTGCAGAGGTTCAAGATCGATCTTTACAGATAAGGCGGGCGGAAACGTGTTTTTTACGGAAAAAGTGAAACCCAGGCTCAGCGATTTCGGCCCCGACGGCAGGCTTTCCTATGAGGCGATCCTGCAGATGCTGGAGACTACCGCCAGCCATCATGCGGATTTTGCCGACGACAGCGTGATCGAGAACAGCCAGGGCGGAACGGCCTGGATCTTTGTGGATTGGCGGGTGGCCCTCAGCCGGCGGCCGGAAAACGACGGCGAGCTGCTGGTGACCACCTGGGCCCGGGCCCGCACCGCCGCTTCGGCGGTGTTCAGGGACTTCACCGTGGCGGACGGGAGCGGCCAGGAGGTGCTGCGGGCGGAGGCGAAATTCGCCCTGCTGAACACGGGCACCGGCCGGCTGAGCCGGATCACCGACGAACTGTACAGCGCCTACCGGCCGGAGGAGAAGAACGTGTTTGCCGATTCCCCCACGGAACGGCTGCGGCCGCCTGCGGCCTATGAGCGGGAATTCCCGCTGGCCCTGCGCCGGGCGGACATCGACTACAACGGCCATGTGCACAACACCCGGTATCTGGAATTTGCCCTGGAGGCGCTGCCCAAAGAGGCGCTGGCGGGCGAAGGGATAAAAGAAATGCGAGTGGTGTTTTCCCGGCCCGTGACCCGGGCGGACACGCCGGTGGTGCGGTATGCGGCCGATGGGGACACCCACATCGTGGGGCTCTATGCAGAGGACGCGCTGTGCACGCTGATCGCGCTGAAGGAATAGGCGGGTAAAGCAAAATCGCAAAAAATATTTAAGGAACACGGGTTGAAAACCCGGAATCGCGGTGCTATAATGGGTGTTTGGAAAAGAAGGTGGTCGTGATCTTATGATGAATTTCTTCGGCGCTTTTCTGGCGTTTTTGCTGGGCGCAGCCATCGCCGCCGTCAACTACGGCTTTTCCCGGTTCGTCCTCAGGAAGCACCCCGAGAAGTTTACCCTGACCCCGGTGCTGCGGATGGTATTGCAGGTGGGCTATCTGGCGGCGGTGTTCTTCCTGGCCCCCTATACTCCCTGGGACCGGCTGTGGCTGCTGGTGGGCGCCTGTTTGGGCGTCACCTTGCCCATGATCGGATTCACCTACCGGCTGGTGAAGCTCAACGACCAAGTGCATGGAAAGGAGGATCCTTCGGATGGGTGAAGGTTCAAAAGTGATATTCAGCCTTTTCGGCTTTTTGGACGTGACCGGCGAAGTGGTGGCCATGTGGATCATCCTGGCGGTGCTCACCGTGCTGTCGCTGATCGTGAAGCACAACCTGCACGAGCGGCCCGGCGCGTTCCAGAACATGATCGAGACCGGCGTGGAATATCTGGACAATTTCTTTGAGGGCCTGCTGGGCCGGAAGAAATCCCGGCAGTATTTCGCGTTTCTGGCGTCGCTGTTCGTGTTTATCATCTTCGCCAACTATTCGGGGCTTTTCCCCGGCGTGGGCATGACCGATTACGTGAAGGCCCCCACCTCGTCCCTGTCGGTGACGCTGGGCCTGGGCGTGGCCACGTTCTGCTTTTTGCAGTTTGCCGGGCTGCGGGCAGGGGTGAAGCACTATTTCAAGCGCTTCGTCAGCCCCATGTTCTTCATGCTGCCCCTGCTGCTGCTGGATGAGTTCATCAAGCCCGCGTCCCTCGCGCTGCGTCTTTTCGGCAACGTGTTCGGCGAGGAGACCGTGACCGAGGAGCTGTACACCCTGCTGCCCATCGGCGTGCCGGTGGTGATGATGGTGCTGTCCATCCTGTTCTGCGCCCTGCAGGCCATGGTGTTCACCATGCTCACCTCCATCTATTTGGACGAGGCCACGGAGTTGGAATAAAAGTCTGAATCATCAAAAGCCCTTCCTGCCGCATTGGCAGGGTGAAAATCAAAAAAAATATCGCAAAAGGAGTCCGTTTTTATGAACACGAATCTTGTCGCAATCGCCGCCGCTCTGGCCATCGCCGTGAGCACCATCGGCCCCGCTATCGGCCAGGGCATGACTGCCCGGGCCGCCATGGAGAGCATCGCCCGCCAGCCCGACGCCGCCAAGGATATCCGCTCCACGCTGATCATCTCCCTGGCGCTGATGGAGGCCCTCACCATCTATGGCTTGCTGATCGCCTTTATGCTGGTGGCAAAGGTGTGAGTTTTCCATGACCATTCAGATTTCCGTTACCATTTGGACGCTCCTGTGCTTCTGCCTGCTGATGGTCATCCTCCACAACCTGCTGTTTAAGCCGGTGCTGGGAGTCATGGATCGCCGGCGGGAGCGCATCCGCAGCGCCGCCGCCAAAAAGGTGGAGCGGGAGCGGCTGGCGGAGGAATACGCCGCCGAGCTGCACAGGAAAGAAGATGCTTTCCGGGAGGAACAGCAGAAACAGATTCGGGAGGGGATCGAGCGCATCCGCTCCGAAAGCAAGCAGTCCATTGAGGCGGCCCGGGAAGAACGGCTGCGTACAGTGGACAGCTTCCGCCTGCAGAACGCCCAGGAGCACGAGGAGATCCTCGCCACCCTCAGCGCCCATTCCCGGGATCTGGCCGCAGCTTTCGCCGAGAGCATCGTAAAGGAATAAGCCTATGAAGATCCAATATGTCATCATCAACTTTCTGATCCTGGCGGGGATCATCTTCCTGTTCGCCCGCAAGATGATCGTGAAGCTGTTCCGCTCCCGCCGGGAAATGATCCTGGCCCAGCTGGATGAGGCGGAGCAGATCGAAAACGCGCCGGATCCCGTTCCCGGGGAGCCGGTTTTTCCTGCTACGCCCGCCGTGGAGGACAGCGCCCTCACGGATGAAAAAGCCGAGGCCGCCGAGAAGATCGAGCAGATTCGGGCCTTTGGCGAGCGGGAGTGCAAAGAGATCCACCGCAGCATGATCGAGAAGACCCGGAAGGAATTCTTCGGCACCATGCGGGACAAGGTGGTGGAGGTGTTCTCCGAAGAACCCTACCGCAGCCGCATGGCAAAGAAGAGCGCCGCGCTGGTGGAGGAAATTTTGGGGATGGTGAAGCTGACCCCCGGCGATATGTCCTATCTGCGCCGCCACGATATCCTGTACGTCACCCTGACCTCCGCCTACCCGCTGGAGGACGCGCTGGTGGAACAGGTGGACGCGGTGACCACCCGGCTGGTGAAGACCGTGGGCGGCAAGACCTCCTTCTGGGTGCGGGAGGATAAGGAGCTGATCGGCGGGCTGCGGCTGCGCATCGGCGACACGGTGTACGACGGCACGGTGGCCGAGGAGCTCTATCACTACGAGACCGGCATCAGCCGGGAACCCGCCGCCGACGAGGACGCCGAGGACGTGCTGGAGGAATTCAAGGCCAGGGCCGTGGCCTATCGGCCGAAGATCCACGTGTACCAGCTGGGCCGGGTGCAGCAGATCTCCGACGGCATCTGCTGGATGGACGGCCTGGCGGATATCATGTACGGCGAAGTGGTGGAATTCGACTGCGGCGAGCGGGGCATGGTGCTGGATATCCAGCCCGACCGCATCGGCTGCGTCATCTTTGGGGAATATGAAAACATCGAGAGCGGCAGCCGGGTGCGCCGGGTGGGCAGGATCGCCTCTGTGCCTGTGGGCGACAGCCTGCTGGGCCGGGTGGTGGACGCCATCGGCAACCCGGTGGACGGCGAGGGCTACATCTACGCCACCGAGAAGCGGCCCATCGAGTGCCGCGCCCCGGGCATTCTGGACCGGGCCCCGGTGGAGAAGCCCCTGCATACCGGCATCAAGGCCATCGACGCGCTGGTGCCCATCGGCAAGGGCCAGCGGGAGCTGATCATCGGCGACCGGCAGACCGGCAAGACCGC
>CANRMX010000033.1 GCA_947631855.1 uncultured Clostridia bacterium
ACCCCTGGGGGTCTACATCCACCAGCAGCACGCGCTTGCCGTCCATTGCCAGCCCCGCGCCCAGGTTATACACCGTGGTGCTTTTCCCGACGCCGCCTTTCTGATTGGCTACCGCGATCACCTTTGTTTTCGCCATTGTGGGTTCCTCCCTCCAAATAAATTTAGCCGCCCGCGTCACAACAGAGCTCCCGAAAAGTCGTCAGACTTTTTGGGAAAAGGAGCCGCAGCGGAACGATGTGCAGCTTGCGGCGACGCGATGGCTATGTACGGAAACGAAAAAAGCCGTTTACTCCATTACAGAATAAACGGCTTTCGTCAAATGGTCGTTATGTAGTTTTGAAAGGGGAACAGCTTATAAACTGTATTCCGTTGTGTCAGATTCGGTCAAATTCGCTCATCCCTATCAAATCGTTTTTTCGGACAAATCAAGCAGTGAGCAGGAAAGAAACTGCCGTCCGAAAACGCTTCGATTTTCGCTCTTGGTTGCCCCATTATTATCACATAGAAACTGGGTCAAATTCGTTCAAATCCTGCAAAAATCAGAGAGACTAAATCAGCGGAAAAGGTTATAGAAAACCCCCGAAAACACTAGGTTTCCGGGGGTTGCATCGCTTTGATAAAACTTCCTCGTTCCTGTTAACGCTTGCTGAACTGCGGAGCGCGACGGGCGGCTTTGAGGCCGTACTTCTTTCTCTCCTTCATTCTGGGGTCGCGGGTGAGGAACCCGGCCTTCTTCAGAACGGGGCGGAGATTCTCGCTGTCGTACTGGAGCAGCGCGCGGGCCACGCCGTGGCGGATCGCGCCGGCCTGGCCGGAAACGCCGCCGCCGGTGACGCGGCAGACGATGTCGAACTTGCCGTCGGTCTCGGTGAGGGCCAGGGGCTGGCGCACGATGTATTTCAGGGTGTCCAGGCCGAAGTAATCGTCGATATCGCGGTCGTTGATGGTGACTTTGCCGGTGCCTTCATACAGGCGCACGCGGGCAACAGAACTCTTGCGCCGGCCGGTGCCATAGAAGAAAGGTGCAGATTCATACATAGTTTATGGTCCTCCTCTTAAAGATTCCACGCATCGGGCTTCTGGGCGGCGTGCTTATGCTCGCTGCCGGCGTAGACGCGCAGTCTGTCCATGGCGTCGCGGCCGATGGCGTTGTGCGGGATCATCCCTTTGACCGCCAGGGTCATGGCCAGCTCGGGCTTGGTCTTCATCAGGGTGTCGTAGCGGACAGCCTTCAGATGGCCGATATACCCGGTGTGATGGTAATAATACTTCTTGGTGAGCTTGCCGCCGGTGAGGACGGCGTCCTTGCAGTTGATGATGATGACATGGTCACCGCAATCCACATGGGGTGCGAAGGTGACCTTGTGCTTGCCCCGCAGGAGCACGGCGGCCTGAGCGGCCACGCGGCCCAGAGGCTTGCCGGCGGCGTCGATCACATACCATTTGCGCTCGACCTGCCCGGCCTTAGGCATCGTAGTAGACATAGCTTCTTTACCTCCAACAGATTTTGTAGGGCATTCCGGTGTCCCGGAGAATATGCTCTGAACGGCCCATTTTGGGGCGCTTCCATAGAATACCACAGGGGGATTTCAAAGTCAACCCCTTTTTTGCGGATTTTTAATTTGCACTGCGCCAAACTTTCATTTTCTCTTGATTTCGCAGTATTTACTCCCGTTTTCTCCAATCTCATTTTCAATTTGCCCACCGCCCGGGAAAATCCCCGCAACCCGCGCCCCGTCTGCCCTGCGGGCCTTTTTCCCGGTGATTTTCGCCCCCGACACCAATCCCTTGTGGCCGGGGGTGCATAGACGCGCCGCATCTGGGGATTTGAAAAAAATTCAAAAAAATGCGAAAAAAGACTTGCAATCCCGGGGAAAGGCTGGTATAATGAATAAGCTGTCTGAGGACAGAAACAGTTGGTGTTGATTACGGCGAGGGTCCACCCGTTCCCATCCCGAACACGGAAGTTAAGCTCGCACGTGCCGAAGATACTTGGCTGGTGACGGCCCGGGAAAATAGGTTTTCGCCAACACAAAAAATGCCGCCCAATCGGGCGGCATTTTTGCAGCCTGAGGCTGCACGCAC
The DNA here is from genome assembly GCA_947631855.1 of uncultured Clostridia bacterium. Classification (GTDB taxonomy): domain Bacteria; phylum Bacillota; class Clostridia; order Oscillospirales; family Acutalibacteraceae; genus Acutalibacter. The sequence goes on from CANRMX010000033.1 coordinate 2,086, forward strand.
GACGCGGGCTCCGTTCGCTTCGCTCACTTGTCGAGCACAAGTTGTAAGTTTTCTGTCGCGCCCGATAGCGGCGTGAAGCCGCAGATACTTGGCTTGTCTTCGCTGAAAGAAAATCGTCCCTCCCCCATATCGTTGGGAGAGGGACTTTTCTATTTGCGTTTCACAGCCAGTAGGTACGGACAAAGCCCGCCCTCGTCCCGCACGCAGTAAATTCCGCGGCGGCCTGAGGCCGCTCTCACTTCGCGGGAAAGTGACTGAAAAGCTCGGTTTCCGAAATCGCGCCCAAAAGTCAGTACAAACAGCGCCGCACCGTCGGCTCGTAGGCAAAAAGTTCCGCGACCGGAAAAGTCGTTTCTTTTGCGCATCCATGCGCCTCAGGGCGCATGCCCCGCGTCGTGAAAACGGGCTCAGCCCGCACGGGACTTTTTGCCCGTCATGTGTTCGATGGTAAACTCCATGACGCAGGTGCCGGGGTATTCCAGCTCGATCTGCGCCTGGCGGCGCTCCTCGGAGTGCTGGGGCGCAAATTTGCGGGTGAGCAGTTCGAGGGCGGCCCACTTGGCGGGTTTGTCCTCCAGGATACGGATCTTCCCGAACAGGATGACGCTGCGGAACCGGGTGGTATAATCCTCCGGCTGCACCTCGTCGGCATCGATGATGCAAAAAGAAGCCTTGGGGTCGCGCCGCACGGCATCGGGCCGATGGCCCTGCTCCGCGCCGTGGAAATACAGCTTTCCGTCGGCATAGACGAAGCTCACCGGCACGGCATAGGGGTATCCATCGTCCCCGTGAAGGGCCAGCACGCCGGAGGTGGCGCGCTCCAAAATCGATTTGCATTCTTCCGCAGAAAGGGCCTGATTGGCCCGTCGCATCGGTCGAAACATTTTAATGCCTCCATTCTGTAAGATTGCACGGGACTTTTCCCAACAACAGGAAACACGGATTGATCCCGGCCCTCAGCCAGTCGGTATACGCAGAGCCCGTCCTCGTCTAGCACGCAGTAAATTCCACAACGGCCTGAGGCCGCTCTCACGTCGCGGGCAAGCGACTGAAAAGCTCGGTTTCCGAAATCGCGTCCAAAAGTCAGCACAAACAGCAGGACAAGCAAAGCCCGCTTGCGTCCAGCAGGCAAAACATTCCGCGACCTGTAAAGTCGTTTCTTTTGCGCATCCATGCGCCCCAGGGCGCATGCCCCGCGTCATGCCCGCAGGCTCAGCCTGCCTTTTTGCGGGGAAGGACCGCGCCGATGGCAAGCAGGGCGAAGCAAAGGGCCGTGATGAGGAACTGCGCCTTGAGGTCCCGGCTGACCAGATTAAACAGATCTCCAAGCCAGGGGGTGACAAAAGCGCCCACGCTCTGGAACACCAGCACCAGATTGGTGGCGGTCTCGCCGTATGCCCCATAACTGCGGCTGGCCTGCTCCTGGAGATAGGGCATGAAGATCAGGTACCCGTACCCCAGCAGGAAAGCCCCTGCCCACACGGAGAACAGCCCATTGGAGAATCCCCCCAAAAGGAAGCCCGCGATGCAGATGACGAAGGCCAGCGCCAGGGTCAGCCGCCCCAATTTGACGCGGAGCTTGCCATAAGTAAACCCGGCGGCGAAGGAGCCCAGGGACAGGAAGGTGATCGCCAGACTGCCCTCTCGGGCGGTGCCGAAACCGGCGTCGGTGATGAGGGTGGAGGCCTTGATCACATAGACGGTGGCAAGCATGACGGCCACGAACATCAGCAGGCCCAATCCCCACAGGCCCAGCGGGAGACGGCCGGTTTGCTTTCCGGCGGATCCCGCAGGAGCGGCCTGCCCGCCGCTCACCTTGGGCACGAACACCGCCACCAGCGCGATCACCGCAAAGCCCAGGAAATAGACCGAGAAGGAGACGTTCCAGCCAAAGGCCAGCAATTGGCCCGCCGCAAAGGTGGAGAGAGCGCTGCCCACGCCGGACACGCCGCCGCTGAAGCCGATCATGGCGCTGCGGGTCTCCCCGGTAAACAGGGCGATCGTCAGGGTCAGCAGGGAGGACATCAACAGGCCGCAGCCCACCCCATAAAAGCACCGGGTGACGAGGATCACCGGGAACAGCGGCAAAAACACCGGGATGATGCCGCCCACCGCGCAGAACAGCAGGGCCAGCAGCATGGCCCCTTTGTGGCCGATCCGCCGGGCAAGCGTCTGCTCGCCCAGCACGCCCACCATTTGGAACAGGGACGGGATGGTGGCGATCATCTCCACCGTGGACAACGATACGTTGGAAAAGGCTTTGGCCATCTCCGGCACCATGCCCGTCACCGCGTTCAGCGACGCGGATACCAGGCAGGTGGACAGCAGCGCAATCTTGACGATCAGGTTTTGATTGCGTTTCATTCTATTCCCTCCCGCGTTGGATTTACAGCTTCCCCAGCACCCTGCCCTGGCAGCGCAGGTCGTCAAATTCCCCCACCGGGATGGGCGCATAGGCCGGGTTCAGGGAGAGCAGTTCGCCCTGCCCCAGGCGCTTGAGATAGCCCTCGCCGTTGAGGGCAAAGATGCCGATCTCCCCTTCCCGGACCGACCCGTCCAGCCGCTCCACAAAGACGATATCCCCGTCCTTATAGGCGGGCTCCATGCTGTCGCCGTTGACCCGCACGCAGCAGTGGGCATTCTCCGGCACCCGCTGGGAGGGGATCTCCAGCCTGGTGGTGTAATAGGTGTCGCCCAGGGGCTCGCCAGTACCGGCGGAGACCGCCAGATCGTAGCAGTTGAGATAGGCGATCTGCCCCCGGGATTCCCGCTCCGCCATGTGGGTGAGCCGGTCGTATTCCGCATCCAGCACGCCGTCCACCGCCCGGCGGCCGTACAGGTCCAGCACCCGGTACTTTTTGATGTGCCCCATCTCGTCGGTGGTGAGGATATTGGGCTCCCGGGCGTCGTCCAGGTCGCCCAGGGTGTACCCCATGGCGTGGACGAGCACCCGCACGGTCTCGATGGACGGGTTCCGGGTGATGCCCGCGGTGATCTTCGCCAGGGTGCCCTTGGGCACGCCCGACGCCTCGCTCAGCTCGTCCAAATTCATCCCAACGCTTTTGCGCATCCTATTGAAACTCTCCAGCCACATACGATTGCCTCCTGTCATACCTCGTTAAAGCAAGTGTACCATACCCTTTCCCGGTACGCAAGCAGAAAATTCCGTTTGCGGAAATTTTTTTGCAAATTCCTCTTGACAATATCCGTTCACGGGTATATACTTCGGGTATAGATTCCGTATTCGGAAATATCCACAGACAAAAAATGCCAAGGCCGGGAAAGGACGGAGACACATGACGAATCAGATGAATCACAGGAAAACCACCCTCGCAGAAGATTGGGACGCCCCATGGGCGCGGTTCGATTACGACCAGCTGGAGGCCGACGCCCGCCGGGAATGCGAGGCCCTGCAAAAGCGGCTGAACGAGCTGCGGCGCCAGCAGCCCAAAAACTGGGACGAAGAACTGCTGCTGCGCCGGCGGGTGCGGATGCTGACCTCCATGTACTACGAGCAGCGGCAGAACCGCATCTTCTTCGGGCAGCGGGCCGCCCAGCGCAGAGCAGCGGTGGACGCTGCGAGGGAGGAGCAGGCGAATCTTCCACAGAAAAAACGCGATAAACCGCGGCCTTTTTAGATTGTTCGCTCACGAACAGTTAGTTTCCTAATTTTTTTTCGGAAAAAGGCTTGACAGGGGAAACCGGGAAGCGTATAATACGGACTGTTCGGGGACTAACTGTTAGTACCCTTATTATTTCCGCAAAGGAGGCGTTCAGTTGAACCATCGCGACGAGATCGGCTTCCGGGTGGGGATCCTCTCCAACACCATCCACCGCAGGATCGACCAGGAGATCCACGCCGTGCAGGACAATCCCTGCACCGGGATGCAGGGCCACATCATCGGCTATCTGTACCGCCACCGGGACCAGGACGTGTTCCAGCGAGACCTGCAGGAATGGCTGTCCGTGCGCCGCTCTACCGTGACAGGACTGCTCCAGCTGATGGAAAAGCGCGGCCTGATCACCCGGGAATCGGTGGCCCAGGACGCGCGGCTGAAAAAGCTGACCCTGACGCCCCTGGGCGTCCGCATCCACGAGGACGTGGGCCAGGCGATCCGGCGGGTGGAAGATTCCATCCGGGAACTCCTCACGCCCGAGGAGCGGGAGACCTTCCTGCGGCTGTGCGAAAAGCTGCAGTCCGGCGTAGAGGGCCCCGACCTTAATGAAACCAAGAAAGGAATGAACGAACCCGATGATTAAAAAACTTGTGTCCAGGATCCGCCAGTACCGGCGGGATACCATTCTGGCGCCGCTGCTGGTCACCATGGAAGTGGTGATGGAGGTGATCATCCCGCTGCTGATGGCCAACCTTATCGACTACGGCATCAACGGCAACGATTTGGGCTACATCGTCCGCATCGGCCTGGCGCTGGTGGCCTGCGCCATCATCTCCCTGGTGTTCGGCGTGGGCTCCGGCCGCAGCGCCGCCCGGGCTTCGGCGGGCTTTGCCGCCAACCTGCGGAAGGATATGTACTACAACGTGCAGACCTTCTCCTTCTCCAACATCGACAAATTCAGCACCGCCAGCATCGTCACCCGGCTGACCACCGACGTGACCAGCGTGCAGAACGCCTTCCAGATGTTCATCCGCACTGCGGTGCGCAGCCCCATCATGCTGATCTTCTCCCTGGCCATGGCCGTGCGCATCAAGGCCAGCCTGTCGCTGATCTTCCTGGTGGCCATCCCCATCCTGGGCGGCGGCATCCTGCTGATCTCCATGAAGGCCCATCCCCAGTTCCGGAAGATGTTCAAAAACTTCGACCGCCTGAACACCGTGGTGCAGGAGAACCTCCGGGGCATCCGGGTGGTGAAGGCGTTCGTCCGGGAAGAGCACGAAAAGGAAAAATTCGACGAGGCCGCCGAGGCCATCCGCCGGGATTCCAGCAAGGCCGAGAAGATTCTGGCCTTCAACAATCCCCTGATGCAGTTTGCCATGTATTCCTGCATCCTGCTGATCTCCTGGATCGGCGCGCGGCTGATCGTGGGCAGCGAAATGACCACCGGCCAGCTGATGAGCCTGCTGTCCTATTCCATGCAGATCTTGTCCTCCCTGATGATGCTGGGCATGATCTTCGTCATGCTCACCATGGCCCGGGCCTCCGGCGAGCGCATCGTGGAGATCCTGGACGAGAACACCGACATCTCCGACGGCCCCAAGGACCTGATGGAAGTGAAGGACGGCTCCATCCGCTTCGAGAACGTGGAGTTCCGCTACAAGACCGCCGGCGAGACCGTGCTGGAGAATATCAATCTGGATATCCGCTCCGGCCAGACCGTGGGCATTCTGGGCGGCACCGGCAGCGGCAAGAGCTCTCTGGTGCAGTTGATCCCCCGCCTCTATGACGTTTCCGCCGGCCGGGTGCTGGTGGGCGGCGAGGACGTGCGGGATTACAACGTGGAAGCCCTGCGGAACGAAGTCTCCATGGTGCTGCAAAAGAACGTGCTGTTCTCAGGGACCATCAAGGAGAACCTGCGCTGGGGCAACGAGAACGCCACCGACGAGGAGATCGTCCACGCCTGCGAGCTTGCCCAGGCCGATTCCTTCATCCGGGAATTCCCCGATGGCTACGACACCCTGCTGGACCAGGGCGGCACCAACGTCTCCGGCGGCCAGAAGCAGCGCCTGTGCATCGCCCGCGCCCTGCTGAAGAGCCCCAAGATTTTGATCCTGGACGACTCCACCAGCGCCGTGGATACCCGTACCGACGCGCTGATCCGTCAGGCCTTTAAGGACGAGATCCCGGGCGTGACCAAGATCATCATCGCCCAGCGGGTGGCCTCCGTGCAGGATGCGGACCAGATCATCGTGCTGGATGACGGCAAGATCTCCGCCGTGGGCGATCACGACACCCTGATGAAGACCAGCACCATCTACCGCGAAGTTTATGAATCTCAGCAGAAAGGGGATAACGAATAATGCCTCCCAGACCTCCCAGAGGCGCCTTTATGAAAGGCGAGAAAGCAAAGAACCCCCTGAAGACCATCAAACGGTCTCTGGGGTACATCAAGGGCGCGAACCGGGTGCGGTTTTTGGCGGTGCTGATGTGCATCGCCGTCAGCGCCATCGTCAACGTGCGGGGCTCCAAGTTCCTGCAGACCCTGATCGATGACTACATCACTCCCCTGCTTGGGGAGCAGAACCCGGTGTTCACCGGCCTGCTGTGGGCCATCGGCACCATGGGGCTGATCTACCTCACCGGCATCATTGCCAGCTTCCTGCAACAGTGGCTGATGGTCTCCGTCTCCCAGGGCGTGCTGAAAAATATCCGGCAGGACCTTTTCTACCACATGCAGGCCCTGCCCATCAAATACTTTGACCAGCACACCCATGGCGACGTCATGAGCCGCTACACCAACGACGTGGACACCCTGCGGATGCTGATCTCCCAGAGCCTTCCCCAGCTGTTCTCCTCCGCCGTCACCATCGTTTCCGTCTTCTGGGCCATGATCACCACCAGCGTGCCCCTCACCGCCGTGGTGCTGGTCACCGTCGCGGTGATGATGTTCCTCACCGCCAAGATCGGCGGCCAGAGCGGCAAATTCTTCTCCCGGCAGCAGAAGGCCATCGGCTCCCTCAACGGCTATATCGAGGAAATGGTCACCGGCCAGAAGGTGGTCAAGGTGTTCTGCCACGAGGAGAAGGCCAAGACCGAATTTGACGCCCTCAACGACAACCTGCGCTATGTGGGCGCCACCGCCAACACCTATGCCAACATCATGGGCCCGGTCATGAACAACATGGGCCATTTGCAGTACGTGATCCTGGCCATCGTGGGCGGCGCGCTGGCCATCTCCGGCGTGCCCAATCTCTACGTGGCCGGCGTGGGCACCCTGACCCTGGGCGGCATCGCGGCGTTCCTGCAGCTGTCCCGCAGCTTCAATATGCCCATCAGCCAGGTGGCCCAGCAGTTCAATATGATCGTCATGGCCCTGGCCGGCGCGGAGCGCGTCTTCGAGCTGATGGACGAGGAGCCCGAGCAGGACGAGGGCTACGTCACCCTGGTGAACGTCCGCCAGGTGGGCGACCAGCTGGTGGAGAGCGAAGTGCGCACCGGCATGTGGGCCTGGAAGCATCCCCACGAGGACGGCACCCTGACCTACACCCGGCTGGAGGGCCGCGTGGAGCTGTTCGATGTGGACTTCGGCTATGATCCCGAAAAGCTGGTGCTGCACAACATCTCCATCGATGCGGAGCCCGGCCAGAAGGTGGCCTTTGTGGGCGCCACCGGCGCGGGCAAGACCACCATCACCAACCTGATCAACCGCTTCTATGACATCGCCGACGGCAAGATCCGCTATGACGGCATCAACATCAACAAGATCAAAAAGCCCGATCTGCGGCGTTCGCTGGGCATCGTGCTGCAGGATACCAACCTGTTCACCGGCACCGTGCGGGACAACATCCGCTACGGAAAGCTGGGCGCCACCGACGAGGAGATCGTGGCCGCGGCCAAGCTGGCCAACGCCGATGGATTCATCCGCCGCCTGCCCAACGGCTATGATACGGAGCTCACCGGCGACGGCGGCAGCCTGTCCCAGGGCCAGCGGCAGCTGCTGGCGATCGCCCGGGCGGCGGTGGCCGACCCGCCGGTGATGATCCTGGACGAGGCCACCAGCTCCATCGACACCCGTACCGAGCGCCTGGTGCAGCAGGGCATGGATCAGCTGATGCAGGGCCGCACGGTGTTCGTCATCGCCCACCGGCTCTCCACGGTGCAGAATTCCGACAGCATCATGGTGCTGGAGCTGGGGCACATCATCGAGCGCGGCACCCACGAGGAACTGATCGCCCAAAAGGGCAAGTACTATCAGCTCTACACCGGCGCGTTCGAGCTGGAGTAAAGCGAGCCTCCTCCTTCACAAAATTGCAGCAGACCCTGCTTCGGCGGGGTCTGTTTGTTTTATGCAAAAACCAATTTACATTGCTATGCTAAAGTGCGACTTATTTTCCCGACTTTTCCGGGCATCAACTAAACCGTTGTGTTTCCCGGCTTTCTGTGCTACAATGGCAATTGTAAAATCCAGCGTCTTGTTTGGGAGGAATGCTTCTATGTGGGCAGTTTTCGCGGTATTGTCGGCTGTTTTCGCGGCCCTCACGTCCATTCTGGCCAAGGTGGGCATCGAGGGGGTCAATTCCAACCTGGCCACCGCCATCCGCACCGTGGTGGTGGTCGCCATGTCCTGGCTGATGGTCTTCATCACCAACAACCAGTCCGGCATCACCCAGATCAGCAAAAAGAGCTGGATCTTCCTGATCCTGTCGGGCCTGGCCACCGGGGCCTCCTGGCTGTGCTATTATAAGGCCCTGCAAATGGGCGACGCCTCCAAGGTGGTGCCCATCGACAAGCTCAGCGTGGTGCTGACGCTGGTGCTGGCCTTCGTCTTCCTCCACGAGCAGTTCAAGGTAAAGTCCCTCATCGGCTGCCTGCTCATCGGCGCGGGCACGCTGCTGATGGTGCTGTGAGCCCCGGAGGGTCGCCATGAGGAAACTGCTGCACTACATGAAACCCTATTTGAAGGAGTGCATCCTGGGGCCGCTTTTCAAACTGCTGGAGGCCTCCTTCGAGCTGCTGGTGCCCCTGGTGATGGCGGCGGTGATCGACACCGGCGTGGGCCAGGGGGACAGGGCGTACATCTACCGCATGTGCCTGCTGCTGGTGGGCATCGGCGCGGTGGGGCTGGCCTGGGCCCTCACCGCCCAATACTTTGCGGCCAAGGCTTCGGTGGGCTTCTGCACCCGCATCCGCCACGCGGTATTCGCCCACATCCAGACTTTGAGCTTTTCCCAGCTGGACCGGGCGGGTGCGTCCACGCTGATGACCCGCATGACCAGTGACATCAACCAGGTGCAGAGCGGGACGAGTCTGGCCCTGCGGCTGCTGCTGCGCTCGCCGCTGGTGGTGTTCGGGGCCATGCTCATGGCCTTCACCATCGACGTGCAGGCGGCGCTGGTGTTCGTGGGGATCATCCCCCTGCTGGCGGCGGTGGTGTTCGCGGTGATGCTCTGGACCCTGCCCCGGTACAAGCAGGTGCAGGCCCGGCTGGACCGGGTGCTGGGCGTGGTGCGGGAAAATCTCTCCGGCGTGCGGGTGATCCGCGCTTTTGGCCGGGAAGATTCGGAAGCCCGCCGCTTCAACGGGGAAAACGAAGCCCTCACCCGGCTGCAAATTTTTGTGGGGAAGGTCTCCGCCTTGATGAATCCCGTCACCTATGTCCTCATCAACCTGGGCACGGTGGCGCTGATCTGGGTGGGGGCTCTGCGGGTGCAGGGCGGCAAAATCACCCAGGGCCAGGTGGTGGCGCTGATCAACTACATGGCGCTGATCCTGACGGAGCTGATCAAGCTGGCCGATCTGATCATCAACATCTCCCGGGCGCTGGCCTGCGCGGGCCGGGTGGAGAGCGTGCTGGAAATCCCCGGCGGGATGGAGCTGCCGTCAAACGGCGGCGCGGTGGGCGCGGACGGCTCCGTGGCCTTTGGGGACGTGTGCTTCGGCTACGACGGTGCGGCGGGAGAATCCCTTTCCCACATCACGTTCCGGGCGGCGGCCGGGGAGACCGTGGGGATCATCGGCGGCACGGGCAGCGGCAAGACGACCCTGGCGAATCTCATCCCCCGGTTTTATGACGCTTCCACCGGCAGGGTGCTGGTGGGCGGTCAGGATGTGCGGGATTGGCCCCTGGAGACGCTGCGCGGGCGGATCGCCGTGGTGCCCCAGCGGGCGGAGCTCTTTTCCGGCACGGTGCGGGAAAACCTGCTGTGGGGCCGGGCGGATGCGGAAGACGCAGACCTGTGGCAGGCGCTGGAAACCGCCCAGGCCAAGGATTTCGTGGAGAGCGCCGGCGGGCTGGATGCGCCAGTGGCCCAGGGCGGCAGGAATTTTTCCGGCGGGCAGCGGCAGCGGCTGACCATTGCCCGGGCGCTGGTGCGCAGGCCGGAACTCCTGATCCTGGACGACAGCATGAGCGCCCTGGACATGGCCACCGAGGCGGCGCTGCGCAGGGCGCTCCTTGCCCTGCCCCAAAAGCCCACCCTGTTCATCATCTCCCAGCGCGCCGCGTCCATCTTGGCGGCGGATCAGATCATCGTGCTGGAGGACGGCGAGGCCGTGGGGATCGGCGATCACCCGACGCTGCTGGGGTCCTGCCAGGTCTACCGGGAAATTTACGAATCCCAGTTTGGAGGGGAGGGGACGGCATGAAGCAGGCGGGCGCGCAAAAAGAGACCCTGAAAAAAGTGCTGCGCTATGTGGCACGGCACCGGCTGCTGATGGCGGGCTCGGTGCTCTGCGCAGCGCTGTCCGTGGCCTGCACCCTGTATATCCCCGTGCTCACCGGCGGAGTGGTGGATCACATCCTGGGGCCGGGGCGGGTGGATTTCGCCGCCGTGGCCGCGGGGCTTTTGCGGATCGGCCTCATCGCCGCAGCGGGCGGCATCGCCCAATGGCTGATGAAGGACCTGAACAACCGGGCCGCCTACCGGGTGGTGCGGGACGTGCGGGCCGATGCCTTTGCGAAGCTGTCCCGGCTGCCCCTCAGATACATCGACGGCCACCCGGCGGGAGAGGTGGTCAGCCGGATCGTGGCGGATGTGGACCAGTTCTCCGACGGCCTGCTCATGGGCTTCACCCAGCTGTTCACCGGGGTGCTGACGATCCTGGGCACCCTGCTGTTCATGCTGGCCGTCCATCCCGGCATCACGCTGGTGGTGGTGCTGGTGACGCCCATCTCTCTGCTGGCGGCGGCGTTTATCGCCCATCGAACCTATTCCATGTTCAAGCTGCAATCCCAGGTGCGCGGGGCGCAGACGGGCTTTATGGAGGAGATCATCACCGGGCAGAAGGTGGTGCAGGCTTTCGGGCAGGAGCGCAAAACGCTGGAGCGGTTCGACGAACTGAACACCCAGCTGCAAAAGGCTTCTCTGCGGGCGATCTTCTTTTCCTCCATCACCAACCCCACCACCCGGTTCGTCAATTCGCTGGTCTACACCGGCGTGGGGATCGTGGGCGCGCTGACGGTGCTGTCCGGCGGGCTGACCGTGGGCCAGCTTTCGGCGTTTTTGAGCTATGCAAATCAATACACCAAGCCCTTCAACGAGATCTCCGGCGTGGTCACCGAGCTGCAAAACGCCCTGGCCTGCGCCGGCCGGGTCTTTGAATTGATCGACGAGCCCGCCCGCACGCCGGATGCGCCCGACGCCGTGGCGCTGAACGCAGCCCAGGGCCGGGTGGCGATCGACGACGTGTGCTTCGCCTATCAGCCGGAGCGCCCGTTGATCGAGCACTTCGACCTGCGGGTGGAGCCCGGGCAGCGGGTGGCGCTGGTGGGGCCCACCGGCTGCGGGAAGACCACGGTCATCAACCTGCTGATGCGGTTCTACGACGTGGACAGCGGTTCTATCGCCGTAGACGGCACGGATATCCGGCGGATCACCCGGCAGTCGCTGCGGGCGAATTACGGGATGGTGCTGCAGGATACCTGGCTGAAATCCGGGACGATCCGGGAGAACATCGCTTTCGGACGGCCCGAGGCCACGCCGGAGGAAGTGGTGGCCGCCGCCAAAGCCGCCCATGCCCACAGCTTTATCAGCCGCCTGCCTCAGGGCTATGACACCCCGGTGGGCGAGGACGGCGGCAGCCTTTCCCAGGGGCAGAAGCAGCTGCTGTGCATCGCCCGGGTGATGCTCCACCTGCCGCCCATGCTGATCCTGGACGAGGCCACCAGCTCCATCGACACCCGCACGGAGATGCGCATCCAGCGGGCCTTCGCCAAGATGATGCGGGGCCGCACCAGCTTCATCGTGGCCCACCGGCTGTCCACCATCCGGGATGCGGACGTCATTCTGGTGATGCGGGACGGCCACATCGTGGAGCAGGGCGACCACGCCACCCTCCTGCAAAAGGGCGGATTCTATAAGGAACTCTACGAAAGCCAATTTGCAGGCAATCTTCCTTTTTCTTGAAAGAACTTACTTTTTCTTGAAAGAAAAAGTAAGCAAAAAGAACTTTACTTGGCTCGCCCGAACTTTGCAGAAGTCCTCCTTGGCTCCACCGAACTTTGCAAAAATCCTCCTTGGCTCCACCGCACTATGCAAAAAATTCCCTTGCCCGACGGCAGGGGGATTTTGCTGTTTGTTGGGCCGAGCCAAGGGAAGCTTTTTGTCAAACTTTTTCTCGAAAAAGTTTGCAGCGTCACGGTTCTTCTCGGTGCGTTATTGTAGGAACAAGACCTGTTCTTTCTCCCCAGAGTTGATGGTTTTCATCCTCTGATATAAGTAAAAAACCCATGTCGTCCAGAATTCTGATAAATTGGCTCATGACCTTGGAATCCCTTGTCCAATAGACCTTTTGGGACGGGTCATCCGTGTGCAGGAGTGCAAAATCCATCAGCGGCTGTTTGATATAGGAGGGCAACGTGCTGTGAAAAGGCTCCGCTTGACCGGCCAGATACTGAAGATGTTGTAATTCATCATTTAATACAATACGAACTAATGAGAAATACAAAGTTCTTCCATCCTGCGTTCTGTATTCCCAATCATATTTTTCCGGGCTGTTATTGATTTCCATAAAATGGTCAAGGGCTTCTGCGGACAGCCTTTCCTTTTTGAAGGACTCCGGTTGCGTATTCTTTTTCTTTTTTCCGAACATGATCGGCCACTCCTTTCATGAATATTCGCCTGCGCTCACCGGGTGAGCAGGCCCTTCTTTTTGCCCACGGTCAGCAGGCAGAAGCCCAATGCGAACAGCACCGCCAGGCTGATGACGCCGATGGAGTTGCGCCCGGTGAGCTGGGTGAACACCGCCACCAGCATGGGGCCGATCACCGCGGCGAATTTGCCGAAGATATCGAAAAAGCCGAAGTACTCGTTGCTGCGCTCCGGCGGGATCAGCTTGCCGAAGTAGGAGCGGGAGATGGCCTGGATACCGCCCTGCACCGTGCCCACCAGAAAAGCCATGCACCAGAACAGCACCAGGGAGAGCATCAGGGCGCTGTCGTCGCCGGGGTGCTGCTCCACGTTGAAGCCCATGAAGAAGCCCACGAGGGTGATGAAGAAGTAGACGCACACCGCGCCGGAGAGGATATTCACCGAACCCACCTTCCCGGCGAATTTGCCAAAGAGGATGGAGAAGGGCACCGCCACCACCTGGGTCACCAGCAGGGCGAGGATCATGCTGATGTTGTCCAGTCCCAGCCGGGAGCCATAGGACGTGGAGACGGAGATCACGGTATTCACGCCGTCGATGTAGAAGAAATAGGCCAGCAGAAACAGGAAGATACCCTTGTTCCCCACGATCTCTTTGGCGGTCTTCCAAAGATTCCGCAGGCTGGAGCGCACGAGATTTTCGCTGCTCTTCTCCACGTAGCTCACCTGCTTGAGGTTTTTCAGCGCCGGGATGCTGAACACCATCCACCACAGGCTGGTCAGCACGATGACCAGCTTAAAGGCCAGGGGATTGCTCATGCCCATGACCAGCAGGATGACGATGGAGAGGATAAAGGGGATGGTGCTGCCGCCGATATACCCCATGGCGTAGCCCCAGGAGGAGACCCGGTCCATGCGCTCCGGGGTGGTGACGTCGGTGAGGAAGGAATCGTAGAACAGGCAGGAGCCGGAGAAACCGATGTGGGAGATCACATACCCCACCAGCAGCATCTCATAATTGTCGATAAAGGCGTTCAGCAGGGTGAAGGCCACCCCGGCGATGAGGAACCCGGCAAACAGCTTTTTCTTGTTGCCCTTGTGATCGCCCAGCGCCCCCAGCACCGGCGCCAGCACTGCGGTGATGAAGGTGGCAACGCTGGTGCCGTAGCTCCACAGCACCAGGTTATCCGCGCCGCTTTTGGCGCAGACGATGCCGAAATAGATGGGGAAGATCACCGCCAGGATGTTGGTGGCGTAGACGGAATTGGCCCAGTCGTAGAGGATCCAGCTCCGTTCCGTTTTGGTGAACCGTTTGTCGTTGGATTTTGCCATATTGTCCTCCTTTTGCGCGGGCAAAACCAGGGCCGCGCTATACGATAGATATACTCTATCATAAAGCGCGGTCCTTTTCAACATTTTTTACGGAGATTGTACAAACTTTCCGGAAACTTTTCCCAAGCCGCCGCCAGGCGATTCATACCAGCAGCCCGGTGCAGAAGTCCTCCTCCGTGCCGGTGATGCGCACCGGCAGGATCTCTCCATGGAGCGGCCGCGGAGAAGCCGCCCGCACCGGCGTGTAGTTGGCGGTGTAGCCCTCGTAGACGCCCTCGCCCGCCGCCTGCTCGAACAGCACTTCCTCGGTTTTGCCCACCTGCGCCCTAAGGAAAGCCTGCCGGGTCTCCGAGGCACAGGCGATCATCCGGCGGCTGCGGGCCTCCTTTTCTGTCCGGGGCACCTGATCCGGCGCGTCATAGGCCCGGGTGCCGGGGCGGCGGGAATAGGCGAACACATGGGCCTTGGCGAAGCCGATCTCCCGGACGAAGCGCAAAGATTCTTCAAATTCCGCCTCCGTCTCGCCCGCAAAGCCCACCATCACGTCGGTGGTGATGGCGCACCCCGGAAAGGCCGCCCGCAGATTCTCCACGATCTCCCGATATTCCGCGGCGGTGTAGTGGCGGTTCATCCGCCGCAGGGTGGCGTCGCATCCGCTCTGCAGGGACAGGTGGAACTGTGGGCACAGCTTCTCCTGGGCCCGCAGCTGGGCGATCACCGGCGGGGTCAGCTCCTCGGGCTCCAGCGAGCTCAGCCGCACCCGGCGGATGGCTTCGTCTTCGCAGGCGGCCTCCACCGCGTCGCACAGGTGCAGCCCCAAATCTTTCCCATAGGCCGGCAGATTGATCCCCGCCAGCACGATCTCCCGATACCCTGCCGCCGCCAGCCGGGCCACCTCCTGCCGGATGTCCTCCGGCGGCTTGGAGCGCACCCGTCCCCGGGCATAGGGGATGATGCAGTAGGCGCAGAAGCGGTCGCAGCCGTCCTCGATCTTGAGGAAAGCCCGGGTGCGCCCCTCGAAGCCCGAAATGCCCATGGGCTCAAAGGATTCGCCCTTTTCGTGGGGGGCGATGTCGATCACCCGCTGCCGGGTGGAAAGGAATTCCAGCACCCGGTCGGGCAGGGCGCAGCGGTTGCCGGTGCCCAAAATCACGTCGGCTTCCGCCATGGCCTCCGCCGCTTCGGGGAAAGCCTGGGGCCAGCAGCCGGTCAGCACCGTCACGGCGGTGGGATTTTCCCGCCGCATCCGCCGGAGGGACTGCCGGGCCTTCTGGTCGCTCATGGCGGTAACGGTGCAGGAATTCACCACGATCACGTCGGCGGGCTCGTCCCCGTCCGCCGGCTGAAAGCCCCTGCGCACCATGTTTTCCAGCATGGCCTGGGATTCATATTGATTGACCTTGCAGCCCAGCGTGAGAAATTTTACTTTCATACTCGTTCCGCGCCCTCCCTGGGATTTCAGATTTCCGTCCGTTTTTCCTGTTCATAGTCTTCCGACAGCCGCGTCCATTCCAGCAGCAGGGAATCCGCTTCCTCCCGCAGGGCAGCGATCTCCTGGGTGACCTGGGTCAGCCGCTCGTAATCCGCCGCAAGCTCCGGGTCGCTGAGGCTCTCCTCCAGCCGGGACAGGGCCCGGTCGTTCTCCTCGATGGCGGTCTCCTGCCGGGCCAGGGCTGTGCGCAGCTTCCGCAGCCGGGCCTCGTGCTCCTTGCGGGCCTTGTACAGATTGGGCTTGGCCGGGGCCTCCGCCGCGGGCGCGGCCGACTGCTCCGCCTCTCGCCGCTCCAGATAGTAGTCGTAATTGCCGGTATAGAGCTTGGCCCCTTGCGGAGAGAGCACATACAGCTTGTCGGCCAGCTTGTTGATCAGGTACCGGTCGTGGGACACCACGAACAGGGTGCCGTCGTAGCCCAGCAGGGCGTCCTCCAGCGCCTCGCAGGAGCCGATATCCAGATGATTGGTGGGCTCGTCCAGCAGCAGGAAGTTGGCCTTGGAGAGCATGAGTTTCAGCAGCAGGATGCGCGCCCGTTCGCCGCCGGACAGCCCGCCCACCGGCTTGAACACGTCCTCCCCTTTGAACAGGAACACGGCCAGAGCGCTGCGCACCTGGGTCTGGGTCATCTGAGGATGCTGGTCCCAAATCTCGTCGATGACGGTCTTTTCGTCGTGGAGGCTCAGCTGGGACTGCTCATAATACCCCACGTCCACCCCCACGCCCAGCTTGACGCTGCCGGAATCCTGCCGGTACTGGCCCAGCAGAATTTTGAACAGAGAAGTCTTTCCGCAGCCGTTGGGGCCGATCAGAAAGATCTTCTCGCCCCGCTTGATCTCCAAATCAACATTCTGGAAGATGGGCGGCGCGCCGTTGAAGGACAGGGAGAGTTTTTCGGCGGTGAGCACGTCGTCGCCGCTGCGGCGGCTGGCGTGGAACTGGAAGCGGATGGATTCCGGGTCGTCCTCGGGCCGATCCAGGCTGGCCTCCAGACGATCCAGCGTGTGCTGCTTGCTGGCGATGGTCACATAATTGCGCTCCTGATTGAACCTGCGCTGCTGCTCGATGATCCCCTCCACCCGGGCGATCTCTTTCAGGGTGCGCTCATACACCCGCTGCTGGGCCAGCCGCTTTTCCTCCCGCAGCTCCAGATACCGGGAATAGCCGCCCTTGTAGGAATCCAGCGTCTTGTTTTGCAGCTCCAGCGTGCGGTCCGTCACCTTGTCCAGGAAGTAGCGGTCATGGGAGATCACGATATAGGAGCCGGTATAGGCCGCGAGGAAACCCTCCAGCCACTCCACAGAGGTGATGTCCAGATGATTGGTGGGCTCGTCCAAAAGCAGCAGATTCGCGCCGCCCAGGAGCATTTTGGCCAGCTGTAATTTTGCCTTCTGCCCGCCGCTGAGCACCCCCACCCGATTCTCGCACTGCTCCGCCGTGAAGCCCAACCCCATCAGCGCGCTGCGCGCCCGGGAGCGGCAGGTGAGGCCGCCGGCCTCCACAAAGCGGTCGTTGAGCTCCGTCTGCCGGAGGATCAGCCGCTCCATTTCCTCGGGCGGCGGGGATTGGGACAGCCGGGCGGCCAGGTCTTCCAATTCCCGTTCCATATCCAGCAGCGGCGCGAAAACGGTCATGACTTCCTCGAAGGCAGTCTTATAAAAATCCTTGCAGACGTGCTGTTCCATATAGCCCAGCCGGGTCTCTTTGGAGAAGGTCACTGAGCCTCCGTCGGGGAGATACTCCCCGGTGAGCACCTTGAACAGCGTGGTCTTCCCGCTGCCGTTGACCCCCACCAGCCCGATGCGTTCGCCCTTCTGCATCTCAAAGGTGATGCCCTCCAGGATGGTGACGCCGCCCAGACTCTGGGTGATGTTGTTTACCGTCAAAATAGCCATGGTACTGTCCTTTTCATTGATCTGCCCAAACTTTCTCAGGTTAATTATAGTGGAAAACCCGCCGCCGCGCAAGGGAAATTTGCCGGCGGACGGGGAGAGAAAATCTTTTTGGATTCGCCATTGACTTTTCCCCGCAGGGAGAGTATAATAATCAAGCAGCAACCCGCGGGCGTAGTTCAGTGGTAGAACATCAGCTTCCCAAGCTGAATATGAGGGTTCGATTCCCTTCGCCCGCTCCACAAGAAAAGCCTCCCCTTTTGGGGAGGCTTTTCTTGTGGGCAGAGGGAAGAGAACCCGGGGCTGTTTCCATTACCCACGAGTGCGCCACGGGGCGCACGTCACGCGTCCTGCCTGCAACGTCACGTTGCCCGCTACTCCCCCAGCTCCTGCTGCATGCGGGAGTAGCATTCATGGACAAGGTCAGCCAGCTCGTCCTCGGAGGCGCCCTGCATCATGCGGAACTGATAGGTCCAGGTCAGGTACTCCATTTCCAGCTCCAGAGAGCCCTCAATGTGCACCTGAGTGATGGAGTCCCGCAGCGCTTCAAAGGCGGGATAGTCGGCGTCGCGGATGCTTCAGAGCTGCCCAACGGAGGTGCGGAAAGGCTCGTCTTCACTCATCAGGCCCTCATAGGTCAGAAGCCCGCCCTCGGTGGCGATCCGCTTGAACACTGCGGAATGATTCTGGCTGTCTTTACTCAGCAGATAATCCAGCACGAAAAACGCGGAATCCGGCTCCTTGGTGTTGGCGTTGATGGCCGCGAAAGCGGGGATTATCGCCGTGGCGCCGCCGGTGCGGTTATAGGCCGGCACAAAGGTTGTCGTGCCCTCGGAATCCTTGAGAAAATCCGGCTGGCCATAATCGTCATACCCGATGCAGAATTCACCGCCCAGGTTTTCCGGGAGATCGTCATACGCGCCTTGGGCAAATTCCTGATAAATCTCGGTGCCCTCCTGAAGCCACTGGGTCAGCTCGTCCTCGGTGAAGAGCAGCTGCCGGGGACTGGCGGTGTAATCTGCCAGCGCACCTAAAGTCGCGCCTGCATCCTCCCCATTCACGGACCATGCCACCGCATTGCGCTGGATCCCCGTGGGATCCTGGATCGCCTCCGCAAACGTACCCTCCTTGGAGGGCGCGAATTCCACGGCGGCCCCGTCATAGACCGTGGCGGAGATTTGATAGACCAACGGCAGCAGCACCTGGCCCCACTGCTCCGTGCGCCCGGCCTCCATGATCTGGGGCGTCAGCTTGTCCCACTCCATAAACTGGGCGTCCTCGATCAAATCGTCCAGCGGATAGAAAAGCCCCAGCGCCATGCTCTTTTCCGGCTGGAGGAACAGCGCGGTGTTGTCCCGATACTTGGGGTCCGGCGTGGGCGGGTCGTTGGGGTCTGTGATCTCCCAGGAACTGCTGACGATGAACACGTCCGGGCCCTCGCCCGCCATCATTTCGGTACGGATCCGGGTCAGCTCGATCTGCCGCTCGTTGCCCTCACGGGGAATGGTTACGATCTCGATCTCCGGGCCTCCCAGCTCCTGAATCTTCGTCATCAGTTCGGTGCCCACCAGCAGATTGCTATATTTGTCGGAGTCCCACGAATGGTAGCCAGGGGCGTTTTCGATGTCAACGAAAACCTTTATGGGGCCGTATTCTTTGCTGTCCGCAGAGCCGGTCTTTTTTTGGCACCCGCCCAGCCCGCCGAAGGACATGAGCGCCAGCGCGAGGATGAGGATGACGGACAAGATTTTTTTGACGTTTGACATACAATTGCCTCCTTGTATTATAGAGTAGTAGTTTTTAGTGACCCTCTCCAAGGTCATGTGCTACAATGTAAGGGATGCTGT
>CANRMX010000034.1 GCA_947631855.1 uncultured Clostridia bacterium
TGGCAGCAATCGGAGCAATGCGTTTTTCGGTGCGCGGCTCCGGCTGCGCACTTTTTATTTTTTCTTTTTTATCCCCCCGCCTCCGGCGGGGGATAATTTTGTGCTTTTGTTTCGACATCTTTCGTGTTGATTTTCCCTTGTGGTCGTGGTACAATACTCTTGCCACGTAAACTAAATAAGTTCTTTGCTTGTATTTTATGGGAACGTTTTTACTCCGGTAAAAATGTTCGCTCTCTTTTCGTTCCCATAAAATCGGCAGAACTGAAGTTTGCGTGGCAGCAACGGGAGCGAGGCATTTTTCGGTGCGCGGCTCCGGCTGCGCACTTTTTTTATTGGAGGTACCGCCATGATGCAGATCGTCAATGCCAGTCAGCTGGTAGACCAGCTGGACGCGCTTCGCAAAGAAAAAGGCATGAGCCAGGCCCAATTGGCCGAGGCCGTGGGGCTGAGCCGCGCCATGATTACCTACTTTGAAGAAAAGAAAGTCTTTCTCCGCTTCAATACCCTGCTCCGGGTGATGGAAGTGCTGGGCGTGAAAATGTATCTTAAATAATCGTGCAGTACGCCCAGTTGGGGCAAGCAAAATAGAAGTACCTCCCCTTACGGGGAGGCACAGTTCTGTTGTAGGCTCGCAGCCAGTATGCGTAAGCGAAGCA
Source organism: uncultured Clostridia bacterium (assembly GCA_947631855.1). Classification (GTDB taxonomy): domain Bacteria; phylum Bacillota; class Clostridia; order Oscillospirales; family Acutalibacteraceae; genus Acutalibacter. The sequence continues at coordinate 657 of CANRMX010000034.1, forward strand.
CACTTTCGTTTCGTAGGCAAAAAGTTCCGCGACCGGTTAAGTCGTTTCCTTTGCGCATCCATGCGCCTGAGGCGCATCGCTATCCGAGCAAAGCGAGGATTGCGCAACGCTATTTGAGCGCAGCGAAAATTGCGTTTGGCCCGCGTCGTGCCAATAGCCGGCAGGCTATTCTGCCGGGGCGTCGGGGAGAGTCACGGGGGGCAGGGAATAGCTCTCCGTGTATTCCTCAAAGGCCCGGGTGAATTCCTCGTTGCCGCCGGTCTTCACCTCGTTGAGGTACTCGTGGGTGTCCCGCACGGTGTTCTTGTTCTGGATCACCGCCACCGCCACATTGGAGCAGTGGTCGGAGATGCGGGCGTAGTTGGTGAGCAGATCGGACAGGATGAAGCCCATCTCGATGGTGCACCGGCCCTCCCGCAGCCGCCGGATATGCCGATCCTTCAGCTCGATATTCAGCGCGTCGATGACCTGCTCCAGGGGCTCCACCTGCCGGGCCATGGTCACGTCATTGCGGTCGAAGGCGTTCACTGTCAGGGTGAGGATATCCAGCACCGCCCGGGTCATCACGTGGAGCTCCTGCTGGGCTTCGGCGGAGAAGCTGAGGCCCTTGTCGTCGATCTCCTGGGCCGCCCGCAGCACGTTCACCGCGTGGTCGCCGATGCGCTCAAAATCCCCAATGGCGTGGAGCAGTTCGGAGACCTCGCTGCTGTCCGCGGCGGAGAGGCTGCGGCTGCCCACCTTCACCAGATAGGTGCCCAGCTTGTCCTCGTAGTGGTCGATGGCTTCCTCGCTCTCCTCGATGCTCTGGGCCTTTTTCTCGTCGTATTCCCGGATGATCTCCACCGCCGTGCGCACCGAACCCATGGCCAGCCGGGCCATGCGCACCGCCAGATTGCGGCTCTCCGCCAGGGCCAGGCCGGGCGCCCGCAGCAGGCGCTCGTCCAGCAGCTCCTCCCGGGTGCTGGTCTCCCGCACGGTGAGCTTGGTGAGCTTTTCCAGCTGCTTGGAGAAGGGCAGGAGGATCACCGTGTTGATGACGTTGAACAGGGTGTGCACCGCCGCGATGCCCACGGCGTTGATGGGGGCGTCGATAAAATCGAACCGGAAAACGGCGTGGAGGCCGTAGAAAGCGGACAGGCAGATCACCGTGCCGATGACCTTGGTATAGATATGTACCACCGCCACCCGCTTGGCGTTCTTGTTGGTGCCGAAGCTGGCCAGCAGGGCCGTGACGCAGGTGCCGATATTCTGGCCCATGATGATGGGCGTGGCCATGCCGTAGGTGATGCCGCCGGTCATGGAGAGGGACTGCAAAATGCCGATGGAGGCGGCGCTGCTCTGGATGATCCCGGTGACGGCGGCGCCCAGCAGCACGCCCAGCAGGGGATTCTTAAACAGCAGCAGCACGTCCCGGAAGGCGGGCATATCCGCCAGGGGCTCCACCGCGCCGCTCATGAGGGACATGCCGGTCATCAGCACGGAGAAGCCCATGAGGATGGTGCCGGCGTCCTTCTTTTTGCCGTTCTTCCCGGTCATGATCAGCGTTACGCCCAGCAGCGCCAGCAGCGGCGAGAAGGATTCGGGCTTGAGCATGCGCAGCAGCAGATTGTCGCTCTGGATGCCCGCGGCGGAGAGGATCCAGGGGGTGAGGGTGGTGCCGATGTTGGAGCCCATGATCACCCCGATGGTCTGGGAGAACTGCATCACGCCGGAGTTGACCAGGCCCACCAGCATGACGGTGAGCGCGGAGGAGGACTGGATCGCCACGGTGACGGCGGCGCCCAGAGCAAGGCTCTTGGCCTTGTTGGAGGTCATGGCCCCCAGGATTTTTTCCAGCTTGCCGCCCACCATTTTCTCCAGGCCGGAGGACATGACGTTCATGCCATAGAGAAAAAAGGCCAGGCCGCCGGCCAGGGTAAAGACGGAAAAGATGTCCATGGTGTATCTCCCTTATCTGAAAACTGCGTGCACATTTCGATCTTTTAGCGCTTCATTCTAAAACATTATAGCATATCGGCAGGGAGGTGCGCAACTGGTATCGACGAAAAAGATAAAAAATCCTGAGGGGTAGAAAAAAACCGGGATCTGTGGTATGCTGGAGCAAGAGAAGGATCGGGAAAGGAAGTGCGCGGCATGGACAATGGGATCGACAAGAGATTCGGCGCGGTGATCGTGGCGGCGGGCAGCTCCACCCGCATGGGCACGGGCAGGCCCAAGGTGCTGGAGATGCTCCGGGGCAAGCCGGTGATCCTGCGGAGCCTGGAGGCGATTGCGGCTTGCCCCCACATCGGGGAGATCGTCATCGTGTGCAGGGAGCAGGATCGGGCGGCCATCGCCCGGGCGGTGCAGGGCGGGCCGGCGCCGGTGGGGTTTGCAGCCGGCGGCGCCACCCGGCAGGAATCGGTACGGGCCGGGGTGGAAGCCCTGGGGGGCCGCTGGGAATATCTATTGATCCACGACGGCGCACGGCCCCTGGTCAGCCCGGAGACCGCCGCCCGGGTCTGCGTGGACGCCCTGCGGTACGGGGCGGCCACGGCGGCGGTGAAATCCAAAGATACCTGCAAGCTGGGCGGGGAATTCGCGGAATCCACGCCGGACCGGGAAAAGCTGTTTTCGGTGCAGACGCCCCAGGCTTTCCGCCGGGAATTGTACGAATACGCCCTGAGCCGGGCGGAGGCCGAGGGCAAAAGCTACACCGACGACTGCCAGCTTATCGAGGCGGCAGGCGGCCGGGTGAAGCTGACGCCGGGGGAGTATCGGAATTTGAAACTCACCACCCCGGAGGATCTGACCATCGCCCGGAGCCTGCTGGGTGAACAGGAAGGGAGCGAATGTGCCATGCGCATTGGACAGGGATATGACGTACACCGGCTGGTGCCGGGCCGCAGGCTGATCCTGGGCGGGGTGGAGATCCCCTTTGAAAAGGGCCTGCTGGGCCATTCGGACGCGGATGTGCTGCTCCACGCGGCGGCGGACGCCCTGTTGGGCGCGGCGGCGCTGGGGGATATCGGCAAGCTCTTCCCGGATACCGATCCCCGCTATGAGGGCGCGGACAGTCTGGAACTGCTGCGGGAAGTGGTGCGGGCCGTGGGAGCGGCCGGGTACCGGGTGGGCAATCTGGACGTGACGGTCATCGCCCAGCGGCCCAAGCTGGCCCCCTACATCCCCGCCATGCGGGAGAAGATCAGCGCCGCCTGCGGCTGCCCGGTGGAGCGCATCAGCGTGAAGGCCACCACCGAGGAGGGCCTGGGCTTCACCGGCACAGGCGAGGGCATCTCCGCCAGCGCAGTGTGCATATTATTCCAGGCAACGTGAGGCCGTGGCCGGCCGGGCCAAGACGCGTGCCAAACGCAATTTTCGCTACGCTCAAATAGCGTTGCGCAATCCTCGCTTTGCTCGGATAGCGGTGCGCGTTTGCGTGCGCTGGTGGGTGTTGGAAACAAGTGCCCCTATCGCGGAATCTACTAGGTTCTTATGGCCTCCCCGCCTACGGCGGGGAGGCCATGCTTATAAGGCAGGGAGGCCATTTATCTTCGTTCGGTCAGGCCAAGTGCGCGCAGCTCCAGGCTGCGGTCGAGCCACATAAAGTTCTTTTTGCCTACTTTTTCTTTCAAGAAAAAGTAGGAGTCACACCGGGGGAGGCGGGGAATAGAATGGGATAAGCGGGCGAATTTTGGCGGTTTGCCTGCAATTCTGTGAGAGGTGTGATCAACTTGGGCAAGCCCTTGATTGTTGTAGGCTCCGTCACCACGGCCCTGCGGGGACGGGACATTCTGATGCGGCAGGGCGTCCGCGGGTATGTGCAGCGCGTGCCCCGGTCTTTGGATATGGGCTGCGGCTATGCAATTTACGTGCCCCAGGGCGCGGACAGGGCGGAGCAGATTCTGCGGGAGCACGGCGTCCGGGTGTTGGGCCGGGCCGACCGGGAGGGGCGCAGATGATCTATCTGGACAACAGCGCCACCAGTTACCCCAAGCCTTTGGCGGTGCGCCAGGCGGTGGCAAAGGCGCTGACGGAATATGGCGCCAATCCCGGGCGCAGCGGGTATGCCATGAGCGTGCGCACTACCCAGGCGGTATATGAATGCAGGCAGGCGGCGGCGGAATTTTTCGGCGCCCGGGGGCCCCAGTGCGTGATCTTCACGCCCAGCTGCACCCAGTCCATCAATATGGTGCTCCACGGCGTGCTGCGGCCGGGAGACCACGTGGTGGTGTCGGACATGGAGCACAACGCGGTCATGCGGCCCCTGGCGGCCCTTGGAGAACAAGGGATCGCCTACACGGCTGCGGCGGTAACGCCCGGCGATAGCGACGCCACTCTGGAGGCTTTCCGCCGGGCCATGCGGCCGAATACCCGGCTGGTGGTCTGCACCCAGGCGTCCAATGTATTTGGGATCCGTGTGCCGGTGGAGCGCATCGCTGCCCTGTGCCACCAGTATGGGGCGAAGATCTGCGTGGACTGCGCCCAAAGCGCCGGGCTGGTGCCCATCCGCATGGAGGAAAGCGGCATCGATTACCTGTGCTGCGCGGGCCACAAGGGATTATACGGCCTGATGGGCACGGGGCTGTTGATCCTCCGGGACCCGGAAGAACCTCTGGAGCCGCTGATCCGGGGCGGCACGGGGAGCCAGTCCCGGAGCCTTGTCCAGCCCGACGACCCGCCGGAACGGTATGAGAGCGGCACGGTGAACGTGCCGGGCATCCTGGCGCTGCGGGCTGGGATCGATTTCGTGCGGCGCAGAGGGCCGGAGAATCTCTGGCGGGAGGAGACTGCAAAAGCGGCGCAGCTGTATGACCGATTGGCGCGGATGCCCCAGGTGCAGCTCTACACCGGCCGTCCCCAGCTGCCGGATTCCCTGCCGGTGCTGTCCTTCAACATCCGGGGAATGGACAGCGAAGCGGTGGGCGAGGCTCTGGCCCGGCATGGGATCGCCGTGCGCAGCGGGCTGCACTGTGCGCCCACGGCCCACGACAAGATGGGAGACGGCGGCGCCGTGCGAGTATCGCCGGGCGCGTTCACCACCGAGCGGGAGATCGAGACCGCCGCCGCAGTGATCCGTGCCCTCCGGCCGGGCGGGTGAGTCCTGCCCGGTGTGCGCGGAAAAACCCGGGGAAAGCGGCGGAAATCGCGAAAAATCTCTTTGCATCGGGCCGGAACTGTGCTATAATCAGCATAGGAATGTATATCTGCGCCCAGGCACGGGCCACCGGCCGGGCGATCGGGAAGCTGCAAAGGAAAGGAATGTGAAGCGTGAACGCAGTGACAGAATTTTTGACGCGGCAGTGGCAGAATTTTCTGGATGTAGCGCGGCAGTTCTCCTTTAAGGACGCTATCGACGTGATCATCGTGACGCTGCTGTTGTACGGTGTGATCAAGCTGGTGCGGGAGACCCGGGCCGGGCAGCTGGTGAAGGGCATCTTCCTGCTGGTGGTGCTGTACCTGATCTCCTCCTACTTCGAGCTGATGATGCTGGGCGCGATCCTGCGCTCCTTCTTCCAGTTCGCCCTGATCGTCGTGGTAATCCTCTTCCAGCCGGAGATCCGCAAGGCGCTGGAGCAGATCGGCCGCAACAAGGTGGGCCTGTCGCTGGCCTCCGTGGTGGGGGCGGTGGATCGGGACGCCGGGCGGGCGGAGACCCTGGGGGCCATCGACAGCGTGGTGGATGCGGTGGGCATCTTGCAGCAGATGCGCATGGGCGCGCTGATCGTCTTTGAACGCCAGAGCAAGCTGGGGGAGATCGCGGCCACGGGCACCATCGTGGAGGCCGCCCCTTCCGCCCAGCTGATCGCCAACATATTTTTCAACAAGGCCCCTCTCCACGACGGCGCCATGATCCTGCGGGACGGCAAGGTCTACGCGGCGGGGTGCATCCTGCCCCTCACTGCCAGCGAGTTCGTGGATGCGGAGCTGGGCACCCGCCACCGGGCGGCCCTGGGCATGAGCGAGGAATCCGACGCGGTGGTGGTGGTGGTCAGCGAGGAGACCACCCAGGTTTCCATCGCGGTGGGCGGCCGCCTCAACCGGGACCTGGGCCGGGTGGAGCTTTCCGGGCAGCTGGAGCAGCTGCTGCTGAGCGAACGGTCGGGACAGTCCGGCGGCGGCAAGGGCCTGCTGGGCAGGCTCGGCCGTCACGGCGCGTCGGGAAAGGAGGAATGATCCGTGGCTGAAAAGAAACATCCCCTGCGGGAAGAAGAGGCAGAGACCTCCCGGCGCGAGAAGCGCCCCCGGGGCCTTGGCGGATTGATCTACCACAACGCCTTCGTGCTGGCCATCTCCTTTATCGTGGCGCTGGTATCCTGGTTCGTGGTGGCATCGAATAACGCCGACAGCAACGTCCTCATCCGGGACGTGCCCATCAATATCCAGCTTTCGCCCAGCGCGGAGGCGGAGGGTCTGCGGGTGTTCGAGATGTCCTATACCGAGGCCGATCTGGAGGTTTCGGGCAGTTCGCTGATCACCAGCCGGCTGACCCCCGATGATTTTTCCGTCACCGCCACGTTGAATCCCCTTTCCACCAAGCTCACCGGCAACACGGTGCAGCGGATCCAGGTGCCGGTGGAGGCGGTGAAGACCTCCGCCATTTCCGATTATACCATCGAAACCGTCAGTCCAGAGGAGATCACAGTGGTCTACGACCGCTATAAGGAAGTGAGCCTGCCCCTGGACACCACGGAGATCAATTACAGTGTGAGCACCGGGATGTTCGCCGACACCATGGTGCTCTCCCAGGACACGGTGACGGTCTCCGGGCCGGAATCCTCCGTGGCCCAGGTGAGCCGGGCGGCGTTGGTCGCCACCTATGACGGCGAACTGCAAAAGGACACCACTTTCCAGGGAACGGTGGTGCTGTACGATCAGGAGAACCGGGTGATCGACCTGGACGACATGGCCACCGCGCCCTATCTGGAGGTCAGCACTTCCCAGGTGGACGTCACGGTGCCGGTGCTGGCCACCAAGACCGTCAACCTGCAGGCCTCCAACCTGCTGCACCGGCCGGCCTCCTTCCCGGACAACCGGATCACGGTGACGCCGCCCTCCATCACCCTGACGGGCACGCCGGAGAGTCTGGCCCAGGTGGATACGATCCTGCTGGATACGCCCATCGATTTCGCGGACGCCGATCTGCTGCGGTCGGAATATGTGGTGGATATCCCGCTGCCGGCGGGCGTGCGCAATCTCAACGCCACCGGGGATAACGCCGTGAGCCAGGCCACGGTGCGGCTGAATCTCAGCGGCTATGGAGAGGCCCAGCTGACGGTGCCCCAGGAGAACATCTCCCTCATCAACGTGCCCGCTGGCAGGAAGGCCACCCTGGAGAACACGGGACTGGATGTGTCGGTGCTGGGGCCCCAGTCGCCCCTGTCCCGAGTGACCGGAGACAACCTGGGGGTGCAGGTGGATCTTTCCAGCTATGCCGCCCAGACGGGCCATCTGCAGGTGCCGGCCACGGTGAGCGTCGCGGGTGAAAGCGGCGGGGCCTGCTGGGTGGTGGGCTCCTACACGGTGACGGTGGAGATCACCGAGAGCTCCGTGCCCACCAACGTGGTGATGGCCGGCTCCGGCAACGCGGCGTCGCCCCAGCAGTGAGCCGGGCCCATGGAGGAGGAACAGCACAATGGACATACGCGTGGGGGACGTCTTGCGCATGAAGAAGCCCCATCCCTGCGGCGGGCTGGATTTTTCGGTGCTGCGGGTGGGGATGGATTTCAAGATCAAATGCCTGAAATGCGGCCGGGAGATCATGCTGCCCAGGCTGAAATGCGAGAAGCATATCCGGAAGGTCTTCCGGGATGAGAACGGAGAGCCCTAGCGCCTTTCCGATAGGAGCATCACCCAACGGAAAGGAGCAGACAGGATGTTTGAAAACCTGAAGGTATTTGAAAACCGCCTGGAGGAATTGGACCGCAAGCTGTACGATCCGGCCACCGCGGCGGACCGGGCGCTGTTCGCCGGGCTGATGAAGGAGCGCAGCGAACTGGAACCCATCGTGGCGGCCTACCGGGACTACCAAAAGGCCGGGGACGAACTGCGGGACGCAAAGGAGCTGCTGGAGGAGGCCGACGACCGGGAGCTTCGGGAAATGGCCCAGGAGGAGATTCATGCGCTGGAGGAGAAGCTGGCGGCTTTGACGGAGGCGATCAAGCTCCTGCTGCTGCCCAAGGACCCCAACGACGGCCGGAACGTGGTGGTGGAGATCCGCGGCGGCACCGGCGGCGAGGAGGCCGCGCTGTTCGCCTACGACCTCTACCGGATGTACACCGCCTACGCCGAAAGCCGTGGCTGGCGGACGGAGATCGTGAACCTCAACGAGACGGAGCTGGGCGGCTTCAAGGAGGTCAGCTTCCTCATCGACGGCAGCGGGGCCTATTCCCGGCTGAAATACGAAAGCGGCGTCCACCGGGTGCAGCGGGTGCCCGAGACCGAGACCCAGGGGCGCATCCACACCTCGGCTGCCACCGTGGCCGTGCTGCCCGAGGCCGAGGAGGTGGACGTGGAGATCGACCCCAAAGATTTACAGATCGACACCTTCCGTTCCAGCGGCGCGGGCGGGCAGCACATCAACAAGACTTCTTCGGCCATCCGCATCACCCATCTGCCCACGGGCATGGTGGTGGAGTGCCAGGACGAGCGCAGCCAATACAAGAACAAGGACAAGGCCATGAAGGTGCTGCGGGCCCGGCTGCTGGCCAAAGAGCAGGAGAAGGCCCACGCCGCCGAGGCTCGGGAGCGGCGCAGCCAGGTGGGCAGCGGCGACCGTTCCGAGCGGATACGCACCTATAATTTTCCACAGTCCCGGGTGACGGATCATCGCATCGGGCTGACGCTCTACAAGCTGGAGGACATTCTGGCCGGGGCGCTGGATCAGCTCATCGATCCGCTGATCGCCGCCGACCGGGCCGCCCAGCTGGAAAATCAGGAGTGAACCCATGAAGACTTTGCTTTTGGACGCCCGCCGTCCCGAAGATATCCGCACCGCCGGAGGCATCCTGGCCTCCGGCGGTTTAGTGGCCATCCCCACGGAGACCGTCTACGGGCTGGCGGCAAACGCGCTGGATCCCGCGGCGGTGGAGAAGATCTTCGCCGCCAAGGGCAGGCCCCACGACAACCCGCTGATCGTCCACATCTGCGACCTCTCCCAGTGGGCGCCGCTGGTGCGGGAACTCCCTCCGGCCGCTCTCCGGCTGGCGGAGGCCTTCTGGCCCGGGCCGCTGACCATCATCCTGCCCCGGTCGGAGAAGGTGCCCGCCGCCACCAGCGCGGGCCTGGACACGGTTTCCGTGCGATTCCCGGCCCATCCGGCGGCCCAGGCGGTGATCCGTGCCGCCGGTACGCCGCTGGCCGCGCCCTCTGCCAATCCCTCCGGACGGCCCAGTCCCACCACCTTTGCCCATGTGCGGCGGGACCTGACGGGCCGGGTGGATGCGCTTTTGGATGGCGGCGACTGCGGCGTGGGGGTGGAATCCACCGTGCTGACCCTGTGCGAAGAAACGCCCCGGGTGCTGCGGCCCGGCGGGATCACGGTGGAGCAGCTGCGGGCGGTGCTGGGAGAAGTGGCGGTGGACCCGGCGGTGTGCGCGCCCTTAGAGCCGGGCCGGCGGGTATCCTCTCCCGGCATGAAGTACCGCCACTACGCGCCGAAAACCCCTCTCACCCTGGTGGACGCCTCCCCGGAAGATTTTTCGGAATATGCAAACGGGCAGCCCGGTCAGCGGGCCCTTTGTTTTGAGGAAGATCTGCCCCTGCTGCGGGTGCCCGCCCTCTCCTATGGCGGGCGGTACCGGCCGGCGGAGCAGGCGAAAAACCTCTTTGCGGCCCTGCGCCGGCTGGACGAGACCGGAGACGCGCCGGTGCTGGCCCATCTGCCCGCCCGCCGTGGAGAAGGGCTGGCGGTGTATAATCGGCTGATCCGGGCGGCGGGGTTTTCCATCGTGAACCCCACCGGGCGCATGGTGGTGGGACTGACCGGCCCCACCGGGGCGGGCAAATCCACCGTGGGCAAGGTGTTCGCGCAGGCCGGCTGGCACGTGGTGGATTGCGACGCCCTCACCCGCAGCCCGGCGGTATACGACGCTGCCTGCGTGGCCCGGCTGGCGGCAGCTTTTGGGGATCCCGTTGCCCCGAGCGGCGTGCTGGATCGGCAGGCCCTGGCGAAGGCCGCCTTTGCCGATCCCGAAAGCAAGAAGCTGCTGGAGGGCATCGTGTTTCCGAAGATCACGGCGGCGCTGGACAGAGCCATGGCGGACGCCTTTGCCGCCGGAGCAAAAGTGGTGGTGCTAGACGCCCCCACCCTGTTTGAATCCGGCCTGGACAGCCGCTGCGGGCGGATCGTGGCGGTCACCGCGCCGGAGGCGGTGCGCATGGGGCGCATCCTGCGGCGGGACGGGATCTCCGAGGCCCAGGCCAGGCAGCGCATGGCCGCCCAGCCCCAGGAGGATTTCTACACGTCCCGGGCGGACTATGTGCTGGCAAACGGCGCGGGCGATCTGTCCGCCCAGGTAACGGCGCAGGCCGCAGCGGTGGTCAGCGAGATCACCCGGGAGCTGGAGGAGCGGAGCCTATGAGGAAACGGCGCAAGAAGCCTACGCCTCGGGCCCGGTGGGCGCTGGCGGCGGCAGTGGTGCTGGCGCTGGCGCTGCTGGTGATCTTCGCGCCACGGCTCACCGACAGCGGGATGCGGGCGCTGTATCCCCGGCCCTATCGGGCGGTGGTGCAGCGGGAGGCCAGGGAATTCTCCCTGGAGGAAGCGCTGGTGTATGGGGTGATGAAGTGCGAAAGCGGCTTCGATCCCCAGGCGGTGTCCCACGCCGATGCCCACGGGCTGATGCAGCTGACCCAGCGCACCTTCGACTGGATCTCCACCCTCTACCCGCCGGAGGACGAAGGGGCCGGCGTACTGGACGAGGCGGCGAACATCCACTGTGGGTGCGCACTGCTGCGGCTGCTGCTGGATGAATTCGGCAGCGAGCGGGAGGCCCTGGCCGCCTACAACGCGGGCATGGGCAACGTGGCGCGGTGGCTGGAGGACCCGGCCTATTCGGAGGACGGCGCCACCCTCACGGCGATCCCCTACCCGGAGACCGCCGCCTATGTGGAGCGGGTGCTGAATGCCCGGGATATGTACCGCCGCATCTATTGACACGCTAAAATGCAGGAATATCTTGACTTTTGTGCAGAAGCGCGGTATAAATAGGAACAGAAAACCCGCGGGCACGGCCCGAAGGGTCAAACGAAAAAGGAGGAACTGAAATGCCTAAGAAAAACGCCAAGGCGGCGGGCAAGCCGGATACCAAGGCCCTGTCCAAGGAGCTGTTCCGCGACCGCTCCCATGCCGCCGTCAAGACCGGGCCCCGTGAATTGGGCCGGGCAAACAAATTCGCCGAGGGGTATAAGGATTTCCTGAACCGCTCCAAGACCGAGCGGGAGACCGTGGACTACACGGTGCAGGCCGCCGAAGCCGCCGGCTTCGTGCCCTTCGATCCCAACACCAAATACGCTCCCGGCGACCGGGTTTATTACAATAACCGGGGCAAGGCCATCTGCCTGGCCGTCATCGGCAAGAAGGGCGCCAGCGAGGGCGTGCGCATCGCCGCGGCCCATATCGACAATCCCCGCATCGACCTCAAGCCCATCCCGCTGTATGAGTCCGGCGAAATGGCCCTGCTGAAGACCCACTACTACGGCGGCATCAAGAAGTATCAGTGGACCGCCATCCCGCTGTCCATGCACGGCAAGATCGTCCGCAAGGACGGCACCGAGATCACCGTGTGCGTGGGCGAAAAGGAGGGCGACCCCCAGTTCACCATCACCGATATCCTGCCCCACCTGGGCCGTGACCAGATGCAGAAGCCCCTGGGCCAGGCCTTCACCGGCGAGGACCTGAACATCCTGGTGGGCAGTCTGCCCCTGCCCGGCGCGGAAGAGGGCGCCCAGCTCTATAAGCTCAATATTATGAACATCCTCCACGAGCAGTACGGCGTGGTGGAGAGCGACCTGATCTCCGCCGAGATCACCTTCACCCCCGCCTTCAAGGCCACCGATATCGGCTTTGACCGCAGCATGGTGGGCGGCTACGGCCACGACGACCGGGTGTGCGCCTATCCCGCGCTGGAGGCCATCTTCAAGTGCAAGACTCCCGAGCATACCGTGATCACCTGCCTGGCCGACAAGGAGGAGATCGGCAGCGTGGGCAATACGGGCCTTGCCTCCTTCTTCCTGGATTATTTCGTGTCCGATCTGGCCGAGGCCGAGGGGCTGAATCCCCGCCATGTGTGGAGCATGTCCAACTGCCTCTCCGCCGATGTGACTGCGGCTTTTGATCCCAATTACGGCTACGCCTACGAGGCCAACAACGCCTGCTACATCAACCGCGGCGTGGGCATCATGAAGTATACCGGCGGCGGTGGGAAATCCGGCAGCAACGACGCTTCCGCGGAGTTCGTGGGCTGGGTGCGCAGAATGCTGGACAAGGAAGAAGTCGTCTGGCAGATCGGCGAGATCGGCAAGGTGGATCAGGGCGGCGGCGGCACCGTGGCGCTGGATATCTCCCGCCACAACGCGGACGTCATCGACGTGGGCGTGCCGGTGCTCTCCATGCACGCACCCTTCGAGGTGATCTCCAAGCTGGACCTGTACATGACCTATAAGGCATTCAAGGCCTATTTTGAAGCAACGTGACGTTGCATCCAAGACGCGGGGCAAACGCAATTTTCGCTACGCTCAAATAGCGTTGCGCAATCCTCGCTTTGCTCGGATAGCGGTGCGTTTCTAAAGCGCGCTGGTGTGATCGAGAAACAGCTTTTCCGGTCGCGGAATTTACCTTGTGCAGGGCGAAAGTGAGCTTCACTCGTTTCCAACTGACGTTATGACATAGAACAGTGCCTCCCCGCCGAAGGCGGGGAGGCACTGTTCTATGGCTTGGAATCAATGGAGTGTGAGCATAGAGCGCTCTCGTCTAGCAGGCAAACAATTCCGCGGCGGGCAGGGCCCGCTCCCACTTCGCAGGTGAAAGGGTGAGCGCGTGATCACCAAGCGGCCCGCGCCGATTTGTCCTAAGTTCAATTGTATCCCCTGCCCGTAGGGCAGGGGATACTCATTTCATAAGTTGTGGGCGCGACCGAATGAATTGTTCCTTTTGCGCATCCGTGCGCCCTCAGCGCAGCGCTATCCGAGCAAAGCGCATTTGCGGCAAGAACACAGTAAATTTCGCGACCGGTCAAGTCGTTTCCTTATCCCGCCAGCACGCCCTAATCAGATGCGTGCGAGCGGAGCGCACTCTCGTCCAGCAGGTAAACAATTCCGCGGCGGGCAGGGCCCGCTCCCACTTCGCAGGTGAAAGGGTGAGAGCGTGATCCCCAAGCGGCCCGCGCCGATTTGTCCTAAGGCATAAAAATTGTATCCCCTGCCCGTAGGGAAGGGGATACTCATTTCAAGTAAGTTGCGGGCGCGACCGAAAAAGTTGTTCCTTTTACGCGGCAAGTGAGCGCAGCGAACGGAGCCCGCGAATTGGCCTGCGCGGCCACGCGCACGCGTCGTGAACGCGGCCTCAGGCCGTTTTGCGGCCCAGCATGGCGTTGACGATGATGCCCAGGATCAGGGCGGTGGCCACGGCGGTGATCTGGATCTGCCCGAAGTTGAGCACCAGCCCGCCGATGCCGGCGATAAGGATCACGGAGACGGTGAACAGATTGCGGTTGTCTTCCAGATCGACCTTCTGCACCATCTTGAGGCCGGATACGGCGATGAAGCCATAGAGGGCCATGCACACGCCGCCCATCACGCAGGAGGGGATGGAATCCACAAAGGCCACGAAGGGCGTGATGAACGCGATGAGGATGCAGCCGATGGCGGCGGCGATGATGGTGACCACCGAGGCGTTGCCGGTGATGGCCACGCAGGCCACGGATTCGCCGTAGGAGGTGTTGGGGCAGCCGCCGAAGAACGCGCCGGCCATGGAGCCCACGCCGTCGCCCAGCAGGGTGCGGTGGAGGCCGGGATCCTTCAGCAGATCCTTTTCAATGATGGAGGAGATGTTCTTGTGGTCGGCGATGTGCTCCGCAAAGACCACCAGCGCCACCGGGATATAGGCCACGGCCAGGGTGCTCAGATAGGACCCAGTGATGCCCGAGGTGCCCTTAAAGGCGGTGAGGAAGGTGAATTCCGGCAGGGACACGATGCCCTTGACGCTGTTGAACACGGAGAAGTCGATGATCTTGAGAGAATCGTTGCCGGAGGCGTTGCCGATCACCGTGAACAGGGCGGCCAGCGCATAGCCGGAGAGGATGCCGAAGATGAAGGGGAAGAGCTTGCCGATCTTCTTGCTGTACACCGAGCAGAGCATGGTGACGAACAGCGCCACAATGCCGCAGAGGATGCACAGCAGCACATTGGCGGTGGGCGCGCCGTCCAGGACGTAATCGCCGTTCTGCAGATCGCCTACCGCATTCCCGGCCAGGGACAGGCCGATGATGGCCACGGTGGGGCCGATGACCTGCTTGGGCATCAGGCGGTCGATCCAATCCACGCCCACGCCCTTGACCACCAGGGCGATGATCACATACACCAGGCCCGCGAAGATTGCGCCGATGATCAGGCCCATATACCCGGCCTCAACGGAGACAGCGCCGGCAAAGGCGGCGGACATGGAGCCGATGAAGGCGAAGGACGAGCCCAGGAACACGGGGCTTCTGCCACGGGTGAAGGCCACATACACCAGCGTGCCCACGCCCGCGCCGAACAGGGCGGCGGTGGGCTGCATGCCGTTGCCGACGATCACCGGGACCACCAGGGTGGCGGCCATGATGGCCAGGAGCTGCTGGATCGCGAAGACGATCAGCTGGCCGAATTTCGGCTTGTCCTGAACGTTGTAGGTAAGCTTCATAACACAGGTACCTCCGGATGTGCGCCGTGGGCGCACAGTATTTATTAAGACGGGAACTCCCGCATTAACCCGCAATTCGACTTATTGTACCACTGACTGGGAAAATTGTCCAGCCCTTTTTGCAAGGTTTTGCAGGAAAATGGAGCCGGACTTGCAGATCGGGCTTTTCCGGCGGGCGGGGATGGGAAAATCTCAGAAAAGCATGGAAAAAGACGGCGGGAAGGTGTATAATAGCAATACCGTTTTGAGAAAAGGAGGGGGACCGTGAGGCACAGGCAGGAAAGGCGGGAATATTTGGACCGCACGGACCATCGGGTGGACTTGGCCCCGGTGGGCCGCAATCTGTTCGTTTCCCGGGATAAGCAGGCCCAAAGCCGGTCGGCCCGGCGCATCCGCATCTGGATGCGGGTGGTGCTGGCCCTGGTGGGCGTGGGCGTGGCCGCGGTGCTCCTGCTGCTGGGGGCGTTCTATCTGGTGCCCTGGTTCCGGGCGGAATTGCAGCTGGGGGAGGAGGACGATTCCTCGCTGACCAGCGGGGTTTCTTCCCTGCCGGAGGAGGAAGTCCTGCGCTTTGACGACCTGGGCCTGCCCATCTACCCCGAGGAGGACATGCTGTTCGTCATCAATTCCTTTACGCCCGCCCCGGAGGATTTTTCCGTGGAGCTGGCCGCCGTGGCGTCCGTGCAGGTGGACGCCCGCATCCAGCCCGCGCTGGAGGCCCTGACGGAGGCCGCCCGGGCGGACGGCCTGGCGCTGGTGTTTTCCGACGGGTATATTTCCTACAGCCGGCAGGAGCAGCGCTTTGATGCGGCGGTGGAGAAGCTGATGGAGGAAAAGGGGCTTTCGGTGGTGATGGCCCGCACCGAGGCGGCGTCCACCGAGCCGGAGCCCGGGGAGAACGATTTCCAGACGGGGCTGTGCCTGCGGCTGACCGGCGACCCGGCGACCTTCGAGGAATCCCAGACCTATGCCTGGCTCAAGGCCAATATGGGCAAATACGGCTTTGTGTTCCGCTATCCGGAAGACAAGCAGAATTTCACCGGCGTGGCGGCGGACCCCACGGTGATCCGCTATGTGGGCGCGGCCAATGCCTCGGCCATGCAGCAGCGTTCCCTTTGTCTGGAGGAATACATTTCCTATCTGAACAGCCAGTGACCGGCGCCCCCGCACCTCGCCGCCCGGGGCCGGAGGCCCCGGGCAGGACATGCCCGCCGGGCGGTGGGCATGTCGCCGCGTGAAACGCGGCGGCAAGGTGCGGGCGGGGAAAAATCCCACCCCAAAAATTTTTCTTGCTTTTTGGGGAGAAGTGTGGTACACTACTAGGGCATAAGCGATATTCTATCCCGTAAAGAGGTGAAAGGAAAGATGAAGAAGGACATACATCCCGACTATCAGGAGACCACCATCACCTGTGCCTGCGGAAACGTCATCAAGACCCGCTCCACAAAGAAGAACATCCGCGTCGAAATATGTTCAAAGTGCCACCCGTTCTTTACGGGCAAGCAAAAGCTGGTAGACACCAGCGGCCGCGTGGATATGTTCAACAAGCGCTATGGCCTGCAGGGCAAGAAGTAAGCAACGCAAAAAGAGCGGCGCGGATGGGCGTCGCTCTTTATTTTGATTTTGACCCGCAAAAGGGAAGGAGGATCGCCCGTGGAGTATTGGACTGTCCGCGAGGAAGGGGCGGCGGAATTTACCGAAAAGCGCTCCCGGTTCATCGGCAGCTGCCAGCCCGTGGCCACCGAGGAGCAGGCGTTGGATTTTATCGCCCGCCTGCGCACCCGCTACTGGGACGCCTCCCACAACTGCTATGCGTACATCCTGCAAAACGGCATCCAGCGTTTTTCCGATGACGGCGAGCCCCAGGGCACGGCGGGCATCCCCATGCTGGAGACGCTGAAAAAGGAGGGCGTCACCGATCTGGTGGTGGTGGCCACCCGGTATTTCGGCGGCATCCTGCTGGGGGGCGGCGGCTTGGTGCGGGCCTATTCCCACACGGCGGCCATCGCGGTGGGGGCCGCGGGCAAGGTGCGCATGCGGGACTGCCTGCTGCTGCGGGTGGACTGCGCATACGGCGACTACGGCCGGGTGCAGGCGTCGATCCCGGCGGCGGGCGGCGTGATCGACGGCAGCGAATTCACCGACCGGGTGACGCTGCGGTTCCACATCCCGCCGGAGGATGTGGAACGGGCGATGGCCCGGCTGGCAGACGCCACCGGCGGCCGGTGCACGCTGACGGAAGAGGGCCGGGATTTTTTTGAATTCGACTGACGGCGCGGCCGCAGCCGGAGCGTTGGATTTTATTTTTGCGAATAAAAAAGTATTTTTCGGGGGAAATGCGTATATATAAGCGGTATAAGAGGTAATGCCCAAACAGCGGGAGGAGGCTTTTTCATGACCGTGCGAGAAGAGATCCAGCGGGCGGAACACCAGCTGCTGGCCCCATGGGCGGCGTTTTCCGACGAGACCCGTGGCCGGGCCCGGCCCGAGACCGAGTGCGATCTGCGCACGCCCTACCAGCGGGATCGGGATCGGGTGGTGCATTGCAAATCTTTCCGGCGCTTGAAGCACAAGACCCAGGTGTTTCTCTCTCCCGAGGGCGACCACTACCGCACCCGGCTGACCCACACGTTGGAGGTGTCGCAGATCGCCCGGACCATTGCCCGTGCCCTGCGCCTCAACGAGGACCTCACCGAGGCGGTCTCTCTGGCCCACGACCTGGGCCACACGCCCTTTGGCCACGCCGGCGAGCGCGCCCTGGATGCGGTGACGCCCGGCGGGTTCCGCCACTACGAGCAGAGCGTGCGGGTGGTGGAGCGGCTGGAAAAGGACGGGAAAGGGCTGAATCTCACGGCAGAAGTGCTGGACGGCATCCGCTGCCACACCACCGGGCAGGAGGCCGCCACCGCCGAGGGCAGGATCATCCGCTGGGCGGACAAGATCGCCTACTTCAACCACGACATCGACGACGCGATCCGCGCCGGCGTGCTGCGGGAGGAGGGCATCCCCAAAGAGATCACCGATGTGCTGGGCACTTCCAAGACCCGCCGGATCACCACGCTGATCCGTTCCATCGTGGATGCCAGCCGGGAGGGCGTCATCGCCATGGACCCGGCGGTGCTGAACGCCTACAATGCCCTGGGGGATTTCCTCTTTGAGGCGGTATACCGCAACGAGGTGGCCAAAAGCGAGGAGCGGAAGGTGCCGTTTCTGGTGGAGGCGCTGTACAAACATTTTTCAAACCCCGACCACCTGCCGGATTCCATGAAGCAGATCGCCGAGGAGGAAGGCCCGCAGCGGGCCGCCGCCGACTATGTGGCGGGCATGACCGACCACTTTGCCGTGGCCTGCTTTGAGGAGCTGTACATTCCCCGCTTTTGGAGCCCCGGCCTTCCTTTTTCTTGAAAGAAAAAGACTAACTATTAGAAGTCAAGAGGGAAAATGAAAAAATGTACAGAAGGGAAGGTGGATTGCAAGACAAAAAAGAGTATAGGAGAACAGGCGCCCGCAGGGGCACCAAAAGGACAGGAAGAGAAAAAAGTTACGCAGCCGCAGACGGTTGGTAAGGCAGCCCGGACTTCTCCATAGCGTAGATGAGCCGCACCAGCTTTTTGGCAGCGTGGGACAAGGCCACATTGTAGTGCTTGCCTTCAGATCGCTTCTTAGCAAGGTAGGCGGCAAAGGTTGGGTCCCAATGGCAAACGTACTTTGTGGCGTTGTAGAGGGCATAGCGCAGATATCTTGAACCTCTCTTTTCCATGTGGGCATAGCAGTTGTTGAGCTGCCCGGATTGGTAAGTAGAGGGTGACAAACCTGCGTAAGCAAGGAGCTTGTCCGGCGAATCAAAGCGAGAGAAGTCGCCAACCTCAGCCAGGATCATAGCGGCCATGCGGAATCCAATACCCGGAATGGTGGTAATGGGAGAACGCAGTTCGCCCATAAGGGACTGAATAGAGCTTTCAATGTCCTCTATCTCAGCGTCCAATTCCCGGATGAGACGAATGGTATGCCGCAATTCCAGGGACTTTGCAGGCATAAAAGAGCCAATAGAGGCTCTGGCAGCGTCTCGGATGGCGACCGCGACTTCCCGTCCATAGTGCCCCTTGGATGCGTCGTTAAGCAGGAACTTCAACCGGGTAAGATTGGCTGCAGCGATCTGTTTAGCGCCCGGGAATTCCTCCAGAAGGGCATACACGGATTTCATGTGGAGCGTGGGCACCAGCTTTTCCAGCTCCGGGAACAAGATGCAGACTAGACGGGAAACGGACGTCTTGAGCTTGG
>CANRMX010000035.1 GCA_947631855.1 uncultured Clostridia bacterium
TTATGTCCGATCGCCACAAGCAATGCAGCAAAGGAAATGAGTACCATGGTGTACTGAAAGATTTCAGCCCACGTGACCGCATCCATGGACATCCCTCCTTTCCAGGAGGGCCGGGGAACCCGGAAAGAAACTTCACCCTCCCTATGAAAAAGCTGGAGGGCCAACCGCATACCGTATCGGCAAGTATTCCCGCGCCGTATTCGGCGCAAGGACAGTATAGCAGAAAATCCCCGCAATTGCAAGCAAAAGCGGGGATTTTCGCGTTCTTACGCGATTTACAGAGTATGTATAGGCAAGTGGTTAGTGGTCGTAATGCGCGGAGACTTTCTTCAAGTTTTCGATGATGGGCAGGTGCTGGGGGCACACGGATTCGCACTGGCCGCACTGGACGCAGTCGGCGGCTTTGCCGAATTTCTCCGTGAGCATGGCATAATTGGAGAAGTTCACCGTCCAGCCCTTTTCCTCCAGATGCTCCCGCATATCCTCGTTGTACAGGGAGAAATACCGGGGGATGGCGATGTGCATGGGGCAGCCCTCGGTGCAGTAGGAACACCCGGTGCAGGGGATGGCGATCTGGCTGTTGATGATGTCCGCAGCCTGATGGCACAGGGCCTTTTCTTCCTCGGTGAGGGGCTGGAAATCCTCCATGTAGCTGAGATTGTCCTCCATCTGCGCCAGATTAGACATACCGGAAAGCACCATCATTACATTGGGCAGGGACGCCGCGAACCGGATGGCCCAACTGGGCACGGACAGGGCGGGATCATGGGATTTGAAAAGCGTTTCCACACCCTCCGGCACACGGGCCAGGGTGCCGCCCTTCACGGGCTCCATGACGATGACGGGCTTGCCGTGTTTGGTGGCCACCTCATAGCAGCCGCGGGACTGGATCCAGGGACTCTCCCAATCCAGATAGTTGAGCTGCAGCTGGACGAACTCCATCTCGGGATGGTCGGCGAGGATCTTGTCCAGCAGCTCGGGGGTGTCGTGGAAGGAGAATCCCGCGTGCTTCACCAGCCCCTGGGCCTTCTTCTCCAGCAGCCAGTTGAAGCAATCGAACTGCTCATACTTGGGCAGCATGGACGCCTCGATGCCATGGAGCAGATAATAATCGAAATACCCGGCGCCGGTCTTTTCCAGCTGGGCGTTGAACACCTTGTCCCGATCCTCCAGGGAGTTGAAGAACCCGGCATGGAGCTTGGTGGCCAGGGTGAAGCTGTCCCGGGGATGGCGGTCCACCAGGGCGACCTTGGCGGCGCTCTCGCTGGCGAAGGCGTTGTACATCCAGGCGGTGTCGAAGTAGGTGAAGCCCTTCTCCAGGAAGAGGTCCACCATCTGCTTCAGCTGTTCGATGTCCACGTCCGCGGCGTTGTTTTTGTCGTTGGTGGGCAGGCGCATCAGCCCGAAACCCAGTTTTTTCATGTTGTTTTCCTCCCGTTTGATTTGCTGCGCTCCCGAATCGATTGCGCACGTTTATTATAGCAGAGCGGCGGCCTGGTTGCAAATACTTTTTTCGCATGGTCGCTCATGTCTTTTTTGCATGGCTGCTTGCATCCCGGTGGGGAGTATGCTAGAATAAACAGGCAGATCTTCTGCGCCGGATCGGACTGTGATTGCTTGAAAGGGGGCGGGTTTATGCCCGGCATGATGTTATACTACAAGGAGGCCCAGAAGCTGGGCCAGAAGGAATTCCGCACGGCGGTGTTTTCGGGAGAATACCCCTATCCCATCGTGCTGGACGATTTTCTCTCTGACGACAGGATCAATCGCGGCAAGGAGGCGGGCAGTACCCACATCCCGCTGGAATTCGTGGTGGGCACCCGCACCACCGCCCGCACTAAGGCTTTTTCCCGGAACTTCCTGCCCCTGATGGGGGAGAACACCGAGTTTGCCCGGAAATGGGAGAAGCTGTGCCAATCCCAGGTGGAGGAGGGCATCCGGGAGGCCATCCTGGTGTACGAGTACATGAACCGCTATTACGTGCAGGAGGGCAACAAGCGGGTGAGCGTCCTCAAATACTGCGGGGCGGACACCGTCTACGCACGGGTGATCCACATCCCGCCGGAGGACAACGGCTCCTTTGAGGTGCGGATGTACCAGGAGCTGCGGGAATTCCAGCAGGCCACGGGCGTCAATTATATCGAATTTACCAAGCCCGGCAGCTGCCTGCGCCTGCAGGAGCTGGTGGGCAAGGAGCCCGGCGAGCGCTGGACCGACGAGGAGCGCCGGGACTTCTCCAGTGTGCATTTCCATTTCCGCAAGGCATACGAGGCCAACGGCGGCGCGAAGCTCTCCACCACGGTGGGAGACGCTTTGATGGCGGTGCTGGAGGTCTACGGCTATCCCACGCTGCTCACCAGCACCGAGGACGAGCTCAAGGCCATGCAGGTGAAGGTGTGGGAGGAGATCCAGCTGCGGCAGGAGAAAGTGCCGGTGGATCTCAAGGTCTCCATCGAGGAGGAAAAGAAGCCCGGCCTGCTGAGCAAGATGTTCTCCGGCGGGCCCAAGGTGCTGAAGGTGGCCTTTATCCACGAGGCCCGGCCCATCTTCTGCGGCTGGAACGAGGGCCACGAGGAGGGCCGCCAGCACGTGGAGCAGGTCTTTGGGGAGCAGATCGTCACCAGCACCTACTACGCCGCCGGCGACGACCCGGCGGGCATCGTGCGCACGGTGCGCAGGGCCGCGGAGGAGGACGGCAATCAGGTGATCTTCGCCACGTCCTCCCGCTTCCAGCAGGCGTGCCTGCGGCTGGCGGTGGAGTGCCCCCATGTGATGGTGCTGCTCTGCACCCAGCTCAATTTTCACCGGTATATCCGCACCTATCACACCCGGCTGTATGAGGCGGCCTTCGTGCTGGGGGCCATCGCCGGGGCCATGGCCGGAGAAGACCCGGTGGGGTATCTGGCCTCCAACGACAACACCGAGACCGACGAGGGCAATTTCCGCATCCATATCGCATCCCACGTCAACGACGTGAATGCCTTTTCGCTGGGCGTCCAGCTGGTGAATCCCCGCACCCGGGTGTATGTGGACTGGTTCGGTTCCGAAGGCGCCGAGCCCGCCGGCAAGCGGCTGGCGGAGAAGGGCATCCGGCTCATCTATTCTTCGGATATGTCCGGCGAGGACCGGCTGGGGCTGATGCTGGTGGGCTCCGGCAACCGATTCTGCCTGGCCAAGCCCAAGCTGTGCTGGGGCGCATATTACGAGACCCTGCTGCGGAGCATCATGGAGAAATCCTTCCAGACCCAGGGCGAGACCACCAGCCGGGCCATCAGCTACTACTGGGGCTTTGAGGAGGGCGTGCTGGACGTGGAATGCAACGACACCCTGCACCCCGGCACCCGCAACCTGTGCGAGCTGCTGAAAGGGGCCATCCGCACCGGGTGCTGGAATCCTTATGAAGGACACTTCTTCGACCGGGAGGGCAACGAATCTGCCCGGGAGAACATCCCGGAGATCATGATGAACGGCGGCAACTGGCTGATGCCCACTGTCACCGGCACCATCCCCACCTTTGATGAAGTGGTGGCGCGGAAAGAGGAACAGGCATGAGGATCCTGGCGGTATCGGACATCGAGGCGAAATACTACTACGACTACTACACCGAGGGGAAGCTCAGCGGCTTCGACCTGATCCTGGCCTGCGGCGACCTCAAACGGGAATATCTGGAATTTCTGGTGACCATGGCCCACTGCCCGGTGGTGTATGTCCACGGCAACCACGACGAGCGCTTCGACAAGCAGCCGCCCGAGGGGTGCGTCTGCGCGGACGGGCAGCTGGTGGTGGTGAACGGCGTGCGCATTCTGGGGCTGGGCGGCTCCCACAAGTACCGGGACGCCAAGCACATGTATACCGAGCAGGAAATGCGTCTGCGCATCCTGCGGGTGATGCCCCAGCTGTGGCTGCACAGGGGCTTCGATATCCTGCTGACCCACGCCCCCGCCCGGAACATCAACGATTTCGATTCCATCACTCACCGGGGCTTTGAATGCTTCGTGGAGCTGATGGACCACTATCACCCCAAATATTTCGTCCACGGGCACATCCACATGAACTACGGCGCGCACATCCCCCAAAAGACCCAGCGGGACGGGACGACCATCATCAACGCCTACGACCACTGCGCCTTCGACTATGAAGACCCTGCCGGGCAGCCCCACAAAAAGTCCGGGCAAAGGAGGCGTGGGCTGTGAAGCTGCGTGTCTGCATGAGCGTGCTGGGCGTGCTGGTGTGCGGCGCAAGCGTGGGGATGTTCCGCACGGCGGCGCTGGGCGTGGACCCCTTCCAGTCCCTGATGAGCGGGCTGAACGCCGTGATCCCCATCTCCTTTGGGACGCTGTATATTCTGGTCAACGGGGTGCTGCTGGTGTTTTCTCTGGTGTTCGACCGGCACAAGATCGGCCTGGCCACGGTGATCAATCTCACGCTGCTGGGCTACGCGGCGGAATATTCCCAGAAATGCTTCACCTTTTTGCTGCCGGATTTGCCGTTTCCTGCCCGGCTGCTGCTGCTCCTTGTGGCCCTGGTGGTGATGTGCATGGGCTCGGCGCTGTACTTTAACGCCGACCTGGGCGTCTCCACCTACGACGCGGTGGCGCTGGTGATCTCCGAACGGCAGCGAAAGGCGCGCTTCAAGGTGTGCAGGATCCTCAGCGACCTGTGCTGCGTGGCCCTTGGGACGGCGCTGTGCAGGCTCTCCGGCATGGGCTGGGGAGAGATCGCCGGGGTGGTGGGGATCGGCACCGTGGCGACGGCCTTCTGCATGGGGCCTCTGATCAACTTCTTTTCTCGGCGGTTCCCGCTGAGCAGGGAGTAGAGGTGGCAGGGGTCGTGGATGCGTACTTGCAGTGTAAAATGCGTGCGGATTGCTTAAAATATACCGTGATTATACTTGATCTGTCCATAGAGCATCAATGCCAAGCCAATAATGAGTGCCGGAATAATGATATATGGGATTACCCCTTCATTCCAAAAGGCTGCAGCATAGGATAAAACAAGAGAAGCGCCGATTATAAGCGTTCCTGTACCGATAGCTTTTCCATATTTGGGAACATCTTCTTCTTTCACTTTTCTTCTGTTATAGGAGTGTACCGTGCTGATATTTCCCTTTATATTGACAATGGCAAGGACAGATATCAATATTCCCAAGATTAGCAACATCACATTTTCCATAATGGCCTCCTAAAAATAGAACAAATCTTCAAACTTCTTGTCTAAAGCAATGCATAGGATAAGAGCTAATTTGGCGGTCGGATTAAACTGCCCGGTTTCAATGGAGCTTATCGTATTTCGAGATACGCCTACCATCTCCGCAAGTTGAGCCTGAGAGAGATTGGCTTCTGAACGTGCTTCTTTTAGATGGTTTTTTAATATAAGTTTATTGTCCATATCACCCACCGCCTTACAGGATTGCAGATGATGCGATCAAGTTATAAATATGGTATCCGGACATTACTGCCACAATCAAAGTATATAACAAAGCCGCTAAAAGTTCCCCTTTGAGGCGGAGTTTTATATATTTGACCCAATGATTTATCATGTCTGCGCTGAAAACAAGCGCCCACATTCCAAAGTTCAGTCCGCCGCCGGTAATTATCTGCACGACGAAAAATATGCCGGCAATAACCATCATCACAACAGTCGTGATCGAACCTGCAAGTTTCGAGACATCCATGCCGTAAAGATCCTTGTTTTTGTTTTCGGCTCTGCTTTTTGCTAAAATTTCTTCTTTATTCATAATGGAAACCTCCAATTCGTATTGCCAAGTTTTCTTGTCATTATTATAGTATTGCCAAGTTTTCTTGTCAAGTGTCTTTTTGCTTACGGATAAAGCGGCTTCCGGTTTGTAGAGGAATCGCAAGCTGAATCAAGCCTCCGGCGCGGCCGGGGGTTTTTCTTGTGGAGGCGTAGGGGAGAAAAATTTTTCAAAAGGTACCTTGACAAATGGGAGAAGGGCGTATATAATAAAGGTACCTAAACAAAAGAAAAAAGGAGAATTCAGAATGACTGAAAATTTTGAGAACAAGACCTGCCCGGGCTGCGGGCGCCACTGCGATTTGGCCGATCCCCACTGCGAAAGGGGCCGGGCATACGCCGAGACCGGCGTGCTGCCGGAGCGCCGCCCCAGAGACGGCCAGGGCCATCCCCATCCGGCCCATGAACACCCGGAAGGCCCCGACGAGAAGCTGCTGTTCAACCTCCGGGAGCTGGGGCACATGATGCGCTTCCGGCACGAGGGCAAGGGCGGCCAGACGCGCATCCTCACCATCCTGGCGGAAACGGAGGGCATCACCCAGCGGGAACTGACCGAGCGGCTGGGCATCCAGCCCGGCTCCGTCAGCGAGCTGCTGGCCAAGCTGGAAAACGGGGGGTTGATCACCCGCACCCCCAACGAGGCCGACCGCCGCACCGCCGATTTGGCCCTGACCGAAGCGGGCAAGACGCTGGCGGCCAAGGCCGGAGAGGAGCGGCAGCAGCGGCACGGGGCCATGTTTGACTGCCTCACGGAGGAGGAAAAGGCGACCCTGCTGGGCCTGCTGGAAAAGCTCCGCACCGGCTGGGAGGAGCGCTTTGGGGCCATGGAGAAGCCCCACGGGCCCCATCACGATGGGCACGGGCCGCACGGGCACGACGATGAGCACCACGGGCCCCATGGGCATGGGGATGAGCACCACGGCCCCCATGGGCACGATGATGAACACCATGGACACGATGATGAACATCACGGCCCGCATGGACACCACGGGCCCCACGGTGAACACAAGTAAACAGGCAAACGGGTATCCTCCTGCATGGCGGGAGGATATTTTTTGTGGGGCAGCCCGGGAGAAAAATATTTTTTGACAAACACGGGTGCGGAGATTATAATAAGAAATTGGATTTTATGCGGCCAGTCCTGCGGGGCCGGCCATTTCCAGGAGCGTCCCCACAAGGGACAAAGCGTGCGGATCGGAGGAATTTTTTATGGCAGAAAAACGCAAAAGTCTGGATATGACCCAGGGCGAGCCCGCGAAGCTGCTGGTGCTTTTCGCCCTGCCCATGCTGATCGGCAGCATCTTCCAGCTGATGTACAACATGGTGGACACCATCGTGGTGGGCCGGTACGTCAGCCTGGACGCGCTGGCGGCTATCGGCGCAACGGGCTCCACCATGTCTTTCCTGATGATGGTGGGCCAGGGCATGACAAACGCCGTGTCCATCGTCATCTCCCACGCGGAGGGCGGCAAGCAGGAACAGCTGCTGCGCAAGGCCGTGGCCCACGCGGTGTATATCGTGGTGGCCAGCAGCGCGCTGGTGGGGCTTTTGTCCCTGTTCGGCGCACGGCCGCTGATGCGCCTGCTGGGAACGCCCGCCAACATCATCGACGGGTCGGTGGCGTATATCCAGATCACCGGCGGGCTGACCATCGCCATGCAGTGCTATAACGGTGCGACATCCATCCTCCGGGCTATTGGGGATTCCCGCACGCCGCTGTATTTCCTGATTTTTTCCTCCCTGCTGAACGTGGCGCTGGACCTGCTGTTTGTTATCCGCTTTAACGGCGGCGTGGCCGGCGTGGCCTATGCCACGGTGCTCTCCCAGGCGGTGTCCGCCACGCTGTGCATCATCTATATGTTCAAGCGCTATCCACGGCTGCGGCCCCAGGGCGCGGAATGGCGGGTGGACGGCAAGCTGATCCGGGAATTCCTGGGCATCGGCGTGCCCATGACGCTGCAGAGCATGGCCCTTTCCGTGGGGATGTTCGTGGTCACCGCGGTGATCAATTCCCACGGCTCCGACGTGGTGGCGGCCTACACCATCGGCGGCAAGGTGGAGCAGCTGGCCGTCATCAGCTTCTCCAACATGGCCTTCTCCTTCTCGGTGTTTTCGGGGCAGAATTTCGGCGCGAAGCTCTATGCCCGCATTAAGGAGGGGTTGATCAAGGGGCTCATCATCATCTGCTCGTTGGCGGTGCTTTCCGGGATCGTCATGCAGATCTTCGCCCGGCCCATCGCCTTGATCTTCATGGACGAGGTGAACGAAGTGGTGCTCAGCGAAGCGGTGAAGATGGTGCGCATCGAGGCGCTGCTCTACGCCGCCCTGGGCGCGATCTGGACGTTCAACTCCGCCCTGCGCGGGATGGGCATCATCAAGATCACCATCGTCTCCTCCGTGGTGGAGCTGTTCTCCAAGATCGGCTTTTCCCTGCTGCTGCCCATCTTCCTGGGCACCACGGGCATCTGGATGGCCGGGCCCATCGGCTGGGTGCTGGGGCTGATCCCCCCCGCCTGGTACCTGGTCTACTGGTTCCGCAAACAGGAAAAAGCCCTGGCCTGACCGATCTCCCGCCGCGCACTCGGCAATATGCCGGAAGTTTTTGGGAAAATTGAAAAAAATTAAGGACTTTCCACTTGTGCTGAGCCCCCGGAAATGCTATAATCTTGTCAGAGTTTCGATTTGACTTTTGAAAGGGGTACCTTATGGAAAACATCAGCTATGAAATCAAGTCCTCTGCAGGCGTTTCGATCCACGTGACCCAGGGGCATTTTTCCACCGGCCATTCCCACATCAACTACTATGTGGACACCACCACTCTGAAAGCCAGCCACAGCGAATCCGCCGCGGCCGCCAAGCAGCTCTCCTCCAGCTATCTCTACAACACCACGGTGGATACCATCGTGTGCATCGAGGGCACGGAAGTCATCGGCGCCTTTATGGCCGAGGAGCTGACCCGAAGCGGCATCCTCACCATGAACGCGGACAAGACCATCTACGTGGTGCCGCCGGATTACGACAGCGCCAACCAGTTGATCTTCCGGGACAACATCCGGCCCATGATCAACGGCAAGAACGTGCTGCTGCTGCTGGCGGACGTGACCACCGGCCGCACCTCCGCCCGGGCCGTGGAGGGCGTGCAGTATTTCGGCGGGATCGTCCAGGGCGTCTGTGCGCTGTTCAGCGCGGTGGACAGCGTGAAGGGCTATCCCGTGAACGCCGTTTTCACCACCAAGGATATCCCCGGGTATCAGGCGTACAGCCCCTCCGACTGCCCCTTCTGCAAGGAGCACATCAAGCTGGACGCGCTGGTGAACAGCTTCGGGTATTCCAAGCTGTGAATCTTTATCGGGCTGCCACAAATCGGCAGCCTGTTTGTCTTTTCATCACATTTCAAGGAGGAATGAACAATGCGTGACCTGCCCCATCTGATGCCCTTTTTGTGGGTGCACGGCGAGGACGAAGCCACCTATCGGAAGCTGATCGGCGCGGTGTACGACGCCAATCTCCGGGCTTTCTGCGTGGAGGCCCGGCCCCATGACGGCTTCTGCCAGGAGCCCTGGTGGCACGACATGGATATCATCCTGGACGAGGCCCAGCGCCGAGGGATGAAGGTGTGGATCCTGGACGACAAGCACTTCCCCACCGGGTTTGCCGCCGGCGAGGTGCTGAAAGCCCCGGCGGAGCTGCGCCGGCAGGGCCTGCTGCACAAGGTGTTCCCGGTGAAGGACCACATCAAGCTGAACGTGGAGAAGGAGGCCCATCCGCCCAAAATCAAGAGCCCCATGTATCTGCTGACGGACCAGTTTAACAAGAACACCGGCCCGGAGAATACCTTCGACGACGACGCGCTGTACAGCGTCACCGCCATCCGCACCGACCGGCCCGAGCCGCCCATGGACCTCCGGCTCTACATCCACAAGGGCGTGCTGGATTGGGCGCCCCTGGAGGGCAGCTGGGAGGTGCATGTGTGCTATCTCTCCCGGAACATCGGCACCCACCGCAGCTATATCAACATGATGGACAAAGAAAGCTGCCGCATCCAGATCGACGCGGTGTACGAGCCCCACTACCAGCACTACGCGGAGCTGTTCGGCACGGTGATCGCCGGGTTCTTCTCCGACGAGCCGGAGCTGGGGAACAATTCCATGTACAAGATGAATAACCCCTTGGGCACCGAGCAGGATCTGCCCTGGAGCCGGGAACTGGACGCAGCCCTTAAAGAACGGCTGGGGGCGGACTTGCCCCGGCTGCTGCCCCTGCTGTGGTGCGACGGCGGCGACGTGAAATTGGCCGCCAAAATGCGGTATCACTTTATGGACTGCGTTTCCCGGCTGGTGGAGGAGGACTTCTCCCATCAGATCGGCCAGTGGTGCACCGACCACGGCGTGGAATACATCGGCCACGTGGTGGAGGACAACAATCAGCACGCCCGCACCGGCACCAGCTTGGGGCACTACTTCCGGGGCCTCAAGTGGCAGACCATGGCGGGCATCGACGACATCGGCGGCCAGGTGGAGCCCGGCGGAGAGGACAATCAGAACAAAAATCCCTTCGGCACCGTGAACGACGGGGAATTCTATCACTATGCCCTGGGCAAGCTGGGCAGCTCCCTGGCGGCGGTGAATCCCCGGATGGAGGGACGGGCCATGTGCGAGGTCTTCGGCGCGTACGGCTGGCAGGAGGGCGTGCGCCTGGAGAAATACCTCCTCGACCACTTCATGGTGCGGGGGATCAATTACTTTGTGCCCCACGCCTTCACCTGCAGCCCCTACCCGGAAAAGGACTGCCCGCCCCACTTCTACGCCCAGGGGAACAATCCCCAGTACCGGCACTTTGGCCAATTGATGGCCTACGCCCAGCGGGTGTGCGCGATGCTCTCCGGCGGCGAGGCAGAAGCACCGGTGGCGGTGCTGTACCACGGGGAGGCCGAATGGTGCGGAAAGGCCATGCTGGATCAGAAGCCCGCCCGGGTGTTTTTGGACAATCAGATCGATTTCAATTTCGTCCCCGCCGACGCGTTCGCCGAGCCGGAATTCTACGGCACGGAGATTGGGGAGACCCTGACGGTGAACGGCCACCAGTACCGGGCGCTGGTGATCCCCTACGCCCAGTTCATCACCCGGGAGACCGCCCGGGCGGTGGAGGCCCTGCGGGAAAAGGGATGCCCCGTGCTGTTTATCGACGGGCTGCCCGAGGGCATCTGCACCGGCGAGGAGCTGCCGGAAGCCCTGCAAGGCTGCGAGATCATAACACTTGCGCAGCTGGCGGAGCGGTTTGCTCATACGGTGACGCTGGAGCCCGCCAGTGATCGAATGCGGGTGCTGCATTCCGTGGGCGGGCAGGAGTTCTATTATCTCTTCAACGAGGGGCAGACCCCTTGGCAGGGCACGGTGACGCTGCCCGGCGGCGGCGCGTACCACCTCTACGATGGGTGGAACGACCGGGCCATGGCATGGGACGGGACGGTATCGCTTGCGCCCTCCCAGAGTGTGTTCCTGGTGGCGGGCCCGGCCCCGGCGGATGCGTATCACCCGGCGGAGCGGGGCGAAAAGCTGCCGCTGACCCACTTCGCGCGAAGCGTCTGCCGGGCCGCGGAATATCCCGATTTCGGGGAGGCGCGGGAGATCGACACGCTGGAAAGCTACGCCCTCACCGATAAGAAGTTCTCCGGTTTCATCCGCTACGAGACCACTTTCGACGCGCCGGCGCAGACGCTGGAGATCACCGACGCCTACGAAGGGGTGGAGGTGTTCCTCAACGGCGAGAGCCTGGGCATTCAGGTGGTGGCCCCCTTTGTGTACGATCTCCGGGGCAAGGTGCAGCCGAGCGAGAACCGCCTGGCCATCGAAGTGGCCACCACGCTGGAAAGAGAGCGGGGGAACCTCAAAAACGCCGCGCCCACCGGCATCGTGGGCGAAGTGGCGCTGTACCTGTAAGACGACGATTTCTACAAATAGCAAAAAACCCGTACCGAATGGCTCGGTACGGGCTTTTTCTGTGTGGGTGGGTGAGAAAAATCAGACGTCCAGTTCCATGACGAAGGGGTCTTCCTTGGAGCAGGGTTTCCACGCCGGGAGGGATTCTCCATTGGGATCGCCGGTCTTCATGAAATTGGCCCAGTAGTCCAGCATCCTGTCAGAGAGGGCGTAGTCCGCCGGCTCAAAGGGCCGCCAGGCCCGGGAAAGGGTGCCCATCATGTACCACAGCTCGGAGGAGTGATAGGCCCCGAAATCGTCGCCGGGCAGCTGCCGGGCAAAATAATACACATAGGCGGGCTTGCGGCCCAGGACTTCCAGCTTCTGGCTGAAGGCCCGGCTGCCGGTGTAGAGAGGCGAATCCTCGGGGGAGGCGGCGTTTTCCGGCACCATGATGTCGTTTTTGGTGCTGCCCAGCATATAGGGGATGTCCTTGATCTCCCCCTTGTCCATCAGGTCGTAGTAGCCGCCGGTGAGCACCTGGCCGTCCATCACCGGCACCAGGAACAGCCCCTTGGCCATGGGGAACACCTTGCCCATAAAGGGGCCGGTGGCCGCCACGATCTCCGCCGTGGACTTGGCCCGCATGGCCTCCAGACTGTCCACGCCCAGCACCTCGGAGAAAATTTCGCCGTAGGATTCCTGCTCGGCAAGCGGCGTGTCCCGGTGCAGCCCGGCCTCATAGGATCCGCCGCTTTGCAGGATCGCCCGCTTGATGAGATCCCCGGTGAGGGGAGAGGAGATCAGCGTCTGGACGCTCATGGCCCCGGCGCTCTGGCCGAAGACGGTGATGTTCTCCGGGTCGCCGCCGAAAGCCGCGATGTTTTCGTAGATCCACCGCAGGGCGGCGATCTGATCCAGAATGCCGTAATTGCCGGAGGTGCCGGCCTCGGCGGTGAGCCAGGGATGGGCCAAAAAGCCCAGCACGCCCAGCCGGTACTGGATGCTGACGAAGATCACGCCGCGCTTGCAGTAGCCCGCGCCGTCGAATTCCTTCTCGCTGCCGTAGCCGCCCATAAACGCGCCGCCGTGGATCCACATGGCCACGGGGCAGTTCTTCGCATCCTTGGGGGCGTAGATGTTGAGGTACAGGCAGTCCTCGCTCATGGGCCGGGTATAGGCCGCCTCGTCGTAGAAATCCTTGTCATAGGGCGGGCCGGCGCGGCCGTCATCCTGCACGGATCCGGCCTTGAACTCCGTGGCCTGATACACGCCCTCAAAAGGCTCCGGCGGCTGGGGCGCCTTCCAGCGCAGGGGCCCCACCGGCGGCTTGGCAAAGGGCACGCCCCGGTATTCCACATAGGCGCCCTGATCCACGCCTTCGATTTTGCCGTACTTGGTTTCGATCATGTTTGCTGCCTCCTCGAGTTGATTTTGCATTGAAGCGGTTTGCCGTTCTAGCCAAAAAATCCGGCTGTGCAGATAAAAGAAGTATACACCTTTCTGATTCAAAAAGCAAGCGGCACTTGCGAGAGCCGCCGGGCCAGGGCGGTGAGCCTGGGCGCGGCATAGGGGAAGAATTCCCGGTAGGCGGCGCAGAAATAATTCCCGCCTGCATTGCCCGGCGCGAAGGGCTCCCGGTCCCGCCGGCAGCCGCCCCGGCACAGGGCAAGCCACGGGCACGATGCGCATTCTTCCCGGCCCGAAAGGGATTCCTCCAGAAAGCGCCTTGCCGCAGGCTTTTGGGCCAGGGCGGAGAAATCTTCCTCAATTATGCTGCCCAGCCGCCATTCGTCCAGGCAGTAGAAGTCGCAGGGATATACGGAGCCGTCCGCCTCCACCACGTTCTGGAGGGCGCACCGGCCCCACAGCTGACAGCTTTCCGGGCGGCGGCCCAGCAGCGCGGCCAGCAGATTCTCAAAAAAGCGGATGTAGATGAAATGCCCGGCGGTCACGTCCCGGTACCAGAGATCGAAAAGGGTCTTGAGGAACACGGCGTACTTCTCCGGCGTGAGGGAATAGGGCGCGGCGCCCCGCTGGCCGTCCAGCGGATCCAGGCAGGGGATGTACTGCTGGTACAATAAATTTGACCGGCGGTAGAAGCTGTAGATTTTCCCGAGGGCATCCACTGTTTGGCCGGTGACCACCGTGAGGATGTTGAATTCCACCCCGTGGGCGGCCAGCAGCTGGGCCGCCCGCAGCGCCCGGGCATAGGTGCCCTTGCCGTCGGCGTCCAGCCGGTTGCGGTCGTGCACTTCCTTGGTGCCGTCCAGCGAAAGACCCACCAGGAAGTGATTGTCCCGGAGGAACCGGGCCCATTCTCCATCCAGCAGCAGGCCGTTGGTCTGGAGGGCGTTGGTGATCTGCACGCCCCGGGTATTGTACTTTTTTTGCAGCTGCACTGCCCTGCGGAAGAAATCCAGCCCCCGCAGGGTGGGCTCGCCGCCCTGAAAGCCGAAGGAGCAGCTGCCTTCCGCAGAGGCCAGGGCTTTGCGGATGAGAATTTCCAGCGTTTCCTCGGACATCTGCCCGTAGGAGAAGGTTTCCCGGTGGAGCTGTTCATCGTGATAGAAGCAGTAGCGGCACCGCATATTGCAGCCGCCGGAGGCCGGTTTGATGAGGATGCTGAGCGGTGGCATGGACGCTCCTTTCCGGCGGTCAGCGGGCGGCCCGGGCGGCCCCGACGATCTCCACCGACTGCCTGCACAGGGCGGTGATCTCTTCCCACCGGCCGTTCTCGATGAGCGGTTCCGCCACCATATAGGAGCCGCCGCAGGCGCACACCATGGGCGCCGCGCTGTATGCGGCCAGATTCTGCAAGGAGATGCCGCCGGTGGGCATGATCTGGAACATGGGGAAGGGCGCGGCCATGGCCTTGATCTTCGCCAGGCCGCCGGACTGCTCGGCAGGGAAGAATTTCAGCACCTCCAGCCCCAGCTTCAGGGCGGTGTGGTAGTCCGTGGGCGTGGTGCAGCCGGGAAAGATGGGCACGTCCCGGCTTTGGCAGAAGGTCACCAGCTCCGGGTCCAGCCCGGGCGTGACGATAAATTTGGCCCCGGCGTGTATCGCTTCCTCCGCCTGTGCGGTGGTGAGCACCGTGCCCGCGCCCACCAGCATCTGGGGGAATTCCGCCGCCATTTGGCGGATGGCCTCCGCCGCGCCCGCCGCCCGGAAGGTGACCTCGGCCACCGGCACGCCGCCGGCGCAGAGGGCCCTGGCCAGCGGGGCGGCGTCCCGCTGGGGATGGTTCAGCTTGATGACCGGCACGATGCCGATGTTGGAAATTTGCGCACTGATGGGATCCATTGGAAAACCCGCCTTTCTGAAAAATCAACTGAAATGATCACGCGTCTTCGTCGTCGAATTGCAGGTACGCGCCCCGCATGGGCGAGGCGGCGTGCTTGCTGAAAAGCCGCAGGACGCCGGACTTATACTTCCGGGGCCTGGGCTTCCAGGCCGCCCGGCGCTGCGCCAAAATCGCCTCGATCTCCTGGGGGGATTTTCGCTCCCCACGCACCCCCACGATGGCCAGCACCCGCCGGGGGATGTCGATCTCGATGAGGTCGCCCTCCTCCACCAGGGCGATGGGCCCGCCGGCCTGGGCCTCGGGGCTGCAGTGGCCGATCACCGGGCCGGTGGAGGCCCCGGAGAAACGGCCGTCGGTGATGAGGGCGATGGCGCGGCCCAATTCTGCGTCGGAGCTGATGGCCTCGGAGGTGTAGAACATCTCGGGCATCCCGGAGCCCTGCGGCCCTTCGTAGCGGATCAGCACCGCGTCGCCCTTGTGCACCCGGTGGTGGAGCACCGCATCCAGACAGTCCTCTTCGCTGTCGAAGGGGCGGGCGGTGAGCACGGCCCGGAACATCTCCTTTGGGCAGGCGGTGTGCTTGATCACCGCGCCCTCGGGGGCAAGATTCCCCTTGAGCACCGCGATGGAGCCGTCGGCGCCCAGAGGCCGATCAAAGGGGCGGATGATGTCCTCCTTTGTGACGTGGATGTTGTACTTGCGGTTGGCCTCCTCCAGCCGCCGGGCGCAGCGCTCATAGAAGCCGTTTTCCCGCAGCGCCGCCAGATTCTCTCCCAGCGTGTGGCCGGTGACGGTGCGGGCGTCCAGGTGGAGCATGCTTTTGATCTCCTCCATGATCGCCGGGACGCCTCCCGCGTAGTAGAAGAATTCGGCGGGCCAGCGGCCGGCGGGACGGATATCCAGCAGATAACGGGCGCCCCGGTGCAGGCGGTCGAAGGTGTCGCCGTCGATGGTGAGGCCGTACTCGTGGGCGATGGCCGGCAGGTGCAGCAGGCTGTTGGTGGAACCGGAGATCGCCGCGTGGACGAAGATGGCGTTTTCCAGACTGTCCATGGTCACGATGTCCCCGGGCTTTAAGCCCTCCAGCGCCAGCTCCACCGAGCGCTTTCCGGCCCGGTAGGCGTATTCGGTGAGCTCCGGGCTGTCGGCGGGCAGCAGCGCCGAGCCGGGCAGACTCAGCCCCAGAGCCTCCGCCAGAATCTGCATGGTGGAGGCCGTGCCGATGAAACTGCACGCGCCGCATCCCGGGCAGGCGTTGCGTTTGGCCCAATTGAGCTTTTCTTCGGTGATCTCGCCCCGCTGGAACTGGGCGCTGTACATGCCCAGCTGCTCCAGGGTGAGCAGCTCCGGCCCGGCGCTCATGGTGCCGCCGGTGACCACCACCGAGGGGATGTTCACCCTGCCCTGGCCCATCAGGTTGCCCGGCAGGCCCTTGTCGCAGCTGGCGATATACACCCCGCCGTCAAAGGGCGTGGCGCCGGCCTGGATCTCGATCATGTTGGCGATCATTTCCCGGCTGGCCAGGCTGTAGTTGATGCCGTCTGTGCCCTGGCTCTCGCCGTCGCACATATCGGTGCAGAAGTACCGGGCCCCATGGCCGCCGGCGTCGGCGATGCCCCGGCAGGCGGCCTCCACCAGCCTGTCCAGGTGGCCGGAACCGGGGTGGCTGTCGCCGAAGGTGCTTTCCACGAATATTTGGGGCTTAGCGAGGTCCTCGGGTTTCCAGCCGGTGCCCAGGCGCAGAGGGTCCATCTCCGGCGCAAGGGCCCGCATTTTTTGACTGATGAGCATATTCCATTCCTCCTGAGCGCAGCGCAAATGCCTTTCCCGGACGCCCCGGCGGATCGACGAGACGCCCACGGATGTTTTTCTTTATTATAGCACTCTATGGAGCGGGATTCAACTGCGGGATGATTCTTTGTTGTTTCCCCCGCCCTACGGGCGGGGGGAACAGCACTTGGCCACAGGGATTTCCGGTGTGGGATTCAATAGGGTGGCGAAGATGTACGCCCCTCCTTTTTCTTGAAAGAAAAAGACTAACTATTAGAAGTCAAGAGGGAAAATGAAAAAATGTACAGAAGGGAAGGT
>CANRMX010000036.1 GCA_947631855.1 uncultured Clostridia bacterium
AAGGCGGAGGGAGGCCCATTATCTTAGTTCGGTGGAGCCAAGTGCGCGCAGCCTCAGGCTGCCGCGGAATTTTTTGCCTACGAGCCGACAGTGCGCTTTGTCTGCACACAGTTGTCCCGAGCCACGGAAAGTTCTTTTTGCTTACTTTTTCTCCGAAAGAAAAGTAAGTGCCTCCCCGCCCGAAGGGCGGGGAGGCTCGTTTTATACAGTTCGGGCAGCCTCGGCACGGGCTGATGATTGGCCGCCTTCTCTCACTTTCACTCGCAAAGCGTCTGCGGCCTCAGGGCGCTATCGGGCGCGACGGGAAAAGTTGCGCTTTTTGCTCGGCAAGTGAGCGAAGCGGAGGGAGGCCCATTATCTTAGTTCGGTGGAGCCAAATGCGCGCAGCCTCAGGCTGCTTATTGGAACTGGGAGCGGTAGAGGGTGGCGTAGAAGCCGCCCAGGGCCATCAGCTGGCGATGGTTGCCCTGCTCCACGATATCGCCGTCCCGGATGACCAGGATGTTGTCCGCGTTCTGGATGGTGGACAGCCGGTGGGCGATGACGAAGCAGGTCTTGTCCTTCATCAGTTCCCGCATGGCGGCCTGGATCTGCATCTCGGTGCGGGTATCCACATTGGAGGTGGCCTCGTCCAGGATCAACATTTTGGCGTCCAACAGCATGGCCCGGGCGATGGTGAGCATCTGCTTCTGGCCCTGGGAGATGTTGATGCCGTTCTCGTCCAGGATGGTGTCGTAGCCGTTGGGCAGGCTCATGATGTACCGGTGGATGTGCGCGGCCTTGGCGGCCCGTTCCACGTCCTCCCGGGTGGCGTCCTTTTTGCCGTAGGCAAGATTCTCGAAGATCGTGCCGTTAAAGAGCCAGGTATCCTGCAGCACCATGGCATAGGAGAGCCGCAGGCTCTTGCGGGTGATCTGGAGGATGTCCCGGCCGTCCAGGGTGATCTGGCCGCTCTGAGGATCGTAGAAGCGCATCAGCAGATTGATGATGGTGGTCTTGCCCGCGCCGGTGGGGCCCACGATGGCGATCAGGCCGCCGGGCGGCGCGTGGAAGCTCAGATCGTGAATGATGATCTTTTCGGGATCGTAGCCGAAGTGCACGTGCTCCATCCGCACGTCGCCCTCCACATGGTCCACATCCACCGTATCGGGCAGGTCCAGGGGCTCGGGCTCCTCATCGATGAGGCGGAAGACCCGTTCGGCTGCGGCGGCTGCGGATTGCAGCTCGTTGAAGATGTTGGCGATCTCGTTGATGGGGCCGGAGAATCGCCGGGAATACAGCACGAAGGACGACAGGTTGCCGATGGTCAGCCGGCCGAACAGGAACAGGATGGCGCCGAACACGCTGACAAAGGCCAAAGACAGGTTATTCACCAGGGTCATGGAGGGGCCGGTGAGGGTGCCGTAATAGTCGGCGTTGTAGTAGGCGTCCACGGCGGCGGTGTTGCGCTTGTCGAAGCGCTGGATGATCACTTCTTCCTGATGATAGGCCTTGGTGGTCTTCTGCCCGGTGATGACCTCCTCCACATAGCCGTTGAGCTCGCCCAGCATGGCCGAGCGCTTGCGGAACAGCGGCCGCACCCGGCGCATCATGTACCGGGTAACGCAGATGGCCAGCGGGATGGTGACCACGAACACCAGCACCAGCAGGGGCGAAATCTTCACCATCATGATGAAGGAGCCCACCACGGTGATGATGGAGGCCGCGATCTGCAGCAGGTCGTTGGAAAGGGACGCGCTCAAAGTGTCGATATCGTAGGAGATGCGGCTGATGACGTCGCCGGTCTGGGTCCTGTCAAAGAAGCTCACCGGCAGGGTGGCCAGCCGATCGAACACCTGCCCGCGGATCTTGTAGACGATCCGCTGGGTGATGTGCAGCATCAGGATGGTCAGGGCATAGGAGAGCGCAGCCGACGTGACATAGAACATCAGCATCAGGGCGCAGTAGAAAAAGACGGTGGGGAAGTCGGTCTTGCCGGGCTCCAGCCCGATGGCGTCGATGGCGGCGCCGGAAAGATAGGGGCCCAGCAGCGCCAGCAGGTTGCTGGTGACGGTCAGTACCACGGCAAGGAGCATCATCCATCTCTCGTGGTACAGGTACGTCCACATGCGGAGAATTACTTTTTTTCTGTCCTCGGGCTTTTCGTCCCGGCCGCTGCGCATTCCGCGCGGGCCGCCGCCCATAGGTCCTCTCGGTGGCATTTTACAGTCCCCCCTGTTCCATTTGGATTTCCGCGATCTCGCGGTATACGTCGCAGGATCGCATCAGCTCTTCGTGGGTGCCATAGCCCAGCTCCCGGCCCTCGTCCAGCACCAGGATGTGGGCCGCGTGCATGATGGAGCTGACCCGCTGGGCGATGACCACCGTGGTCACCCCGCCGTATTCCTCCCGCAGGGCCTTGCGCAGGGCCGCGTCGGTGCGGTAGTCCAGCGCCGAGGAGGAGTCGTCCAGGATCAAAATCTCCGGCGAGCCCGCCAGCGCCCGGGCCAGCAGCACCCGCTGCCGCTGCCCGCCGGACAGGTTGGTGCCCTTGGAGGACAGCATATGTTCAAAGCCATCGGGCAGGGCCGTGATGAAGTCCCAGGCCTGGGCGCATTTGGCGGCCTTTTCGATGGCCTCCCGGGGCAGGCTGCGGCCGAAATCGATGTTCTCATAGATGGTGTCGGCAAAGAGGGCGTCGTTCTGGAACACCACGCCGAACTTGGTGTGCAGCTCCTCCGGCGGGATGGAAGTGACCGGTCTGCCGCTGATGGCGATGCGGCCGGAATCCGTATCGTACAGACGCATGAGCAGCGCCGCCAAGGTGGATTTCCCGCTGCCCGTGGCGCCGATGACGCCCAAAGTCTCACCGGGCTTCAGGGCAAAGCTGATGTCCTCCAGATTGTTTTCCTTCTTATTATAGGAGAAGGTCACGTCCCGGAACTCCACATGGTAGGGGGTCTCCTCGGTCTCGCCGGGAATCAGCGGCAGGTCCATGGGAATTTGCAGCACCTCGTCGATACGGGAGCCGGAGGCCGCGCCCCGGGACACCATGACGAAGATGCGGGTCACGCCCATGAGGGCGTTGAGGATGATGGTGAAATAGGAGAGGAACGCAAGGATCGTGCCCGGCTGGGTCAATCCGGCGTTGACGCGGAAGGCGC
Source organism: uncultured Clostridia bacterium (assembly GCA_947631855.1). Classification (GTDB taxonomy): domain Bacteria; phylum Bacillota; class Clostridia; order Oscillospirales; family Acutalibacteraceae; genus Acutalibacter. The sequence goes on from CANRMX010000036.1 coordinate 3,144, forward strand.
CCACCAAAATCACCGCGGTGAGGCCCACGTTCAGGAACACATTGGTGATGGGGTTGGTCAGGGACATCACGTGGCCCGCGTGGAGCTCCTGATCCACCATGGCCTGATTCACCCCGGCAAAGCGTTCCCGTTCATAATCGGTTTTCGACAGGGCCTTGATGACCCGGATGCCCGAGATATTCTCCCGGACCACCCGCACCATGGCGTCGGTCCTGCGCTGGACCTCCCGGTAGATGGGCACGCCCTTGCGGGAAACGTGGGTGACCAGCACCGCCAGGAAGGGCAGCGTCGCCACCAGCACCAGGGTCAGCACGGGATCGAGGGTGAGGGTGATGAGCACCCCGCCCACCAGCATGATCGGCGCACGGACGCCCATCCGCTGGATCATGCCCACCATCTGGTGGACGTTGTAGGTGTCGCTGGTGAGACGGGACTCCAGCGACGGGATGGTGTACTGATCCACCTGTGCGCAGCTGAGCAGGGAGACCTTTTCAAACAGGTCGTGTCGGATCCCCTTGGTGGTGTGCTGGGATACCCAGGCCGCCATGCGGTTTGCCAGGATGTTGGTGGCCCACGCCATAAAGGCGGCCAGCACCATCCCCAGACCCCACAGCAGGATCATCATCAGGCTGCCCGTGGGCACCACGTCATCGATGATGTGCGAAAGCATCCATGGCAGCAGCAGCTCCATCACGCTTGCTACGAACTTGATGGCCAGACCCAGACTCATGCGCGGCACATAGGGCCGCAGGTACTTCCATACCATTTTCATTGGCCATTCCTCCTTGTGACAAATACGGAAATATTTTATCACAGGATTCGATCTTGCGCAACAGTTTTTGCAATGAACATTCTCGAAGCGGCCTGAGGCCGCAGGCACTTGGCTTGACCCGACCGTGGCGGTCTGAGACCGCAGACACTTGGCTTGACCCAACTATGTGCGAGGATGACCAACACCGCACTTGACCTTTGGACCCGATCAATTTTGCCCCGGCGGCCGCAGGCCGCCGGGGCTTAACCTGGCCCGGCTGGGTGCAAAGATGCGAAAATGATGCACTTGACCTTTGGGCCCGATTGATTTTGCCCCGGCGGCCGCAGGCCGCCGGGGCTTAACCCGGCCCGACCGGGCGCAAAGATGCGAAAACGATGCTCTTGACCTTTTGGCCAAAGTTGTGTATCATAGGGAAGGTATACCGACCGAAGAGGGTAGAAGGAAAATAATACGGAAAGCTGGGATCCATTATGGTACGAATCGTGACCGATACCTCCTGCGATTTGAGTTTGGAGCAGTGCAAAAAGCTGGGCGTGGAGATGCTGCCCATCACCGTCACCTTTGGGGAGGAGAGCTATCGCTCCCTGATCGACCTGACCAATGAAGAATTTTATCAGAAGCTGGCCACCGTGAAGGAGCTGCCCACCACCGCGCAGATCACTCCGGCGGATTTTCAGCGGATCTTCACGCCCTATCGGGAGAGCGGCGACGACGTGGTGTGCCTGTTCCTGTCCTCCCGCATGAGCGGCACCCTGCAGGCCGCCACCGTGGCCAGAGGGATGCTGGGCGCCACCAACATCTATCTGCCCGACACCATGAACGTCACCTTTGCCCTGGGGCTGCTGGTGATTGAGGCCGTGAAAATGCGGGACCAGGGCATGACGGGCGCACAGATCAACCAGAAGATTTTGGAGCTGGTGCCCCGGGTGCGGCTGTTCGCCTCGGTGGAGACGCTGACCTATCTGAAGATGGGCGGCAGGCTTTCGGCCACCAGCGCCATGGTGGCAAGCGTGCTGGGCATCTGCCCGGTGATCACCCTGAAGGACGGCCTGGTGGAAGTGGCCGGCAAGGGCCGGGGACGGAAATCCACCTTCAAGCTGATCCAGAATCTCATTGAGAAGGAGCCCATTTCCGCGGATTACGCCATCACCGTGGGCTACAACACCCCCGAAAACCACAAGGACTTCAAGGCGTACATGGAGGAGACCTTTAAGAAGCGGGAGCTGTACGATCTGGAGATCGGCAGCATCGTGGGCACCCACATCGGCCCCGGCGCGGTGGGGCTGGCGTATATCAAGAAATAAAAGAGCGCCCCGCCTAACAAAGTCAGGCGAGGCGTGGAGTTGTCGAATCCTAAACGATCGGCCCAAAAAAGTCGAAGCCGGGCAGATTGCGCAGCACCGTGAACACCAGCCCCAGCAGGAGCACCGCCCCCAGCACCGGCGTCGTCCACCGGCTGCGGTACAGGGGCGATTTCCCCCGGATGTACCGGAGGGCTTCGGCCAGAGCATAGGCCGCCCCAAAGGGCAGCATGCACAGCAGGAAAGCGTTCTGGCGGACGGCGGTGGGCAGATCCCCGTGAAGCAGGGCGTCCATCATCCGGCAGAAGCCGCAGCCCCCGCAGTAGAAGCCTGTATAGCGGAGGATGAGGCAGGGCGGGCGCAGCACCAGCACCAACCCCAGGGCCGCACCCAGCCCCAGCAGGCAGACCGCGGCCCGCAGGACACGTCTCTTTTCGATATGCACGGGCGCGGCCCCCTTTCAAGTCTTTTCCCCATGATAGCACAGCCCGGCGAAAAAAGCCAGCGTGCCGGGGCGATTCTTTGAAAAAAGTGGGGGCGGCTATCAATACGCACTACCTTTTGTACCATGCAGGAAGAAACGCCGGAAAGGCGAGGATTCAAAATCAAAAGAGCCGCTGAAGCGGCGGAAAGGAACGCAAAATGGCAGAAACATATCTGGGAGAAAACATCAAAAAGCTGGGCTTCGGCCTGATGCGCCTGCCCATGAAGGACGGGGAAGTGGACATCGAACAGGTCAAGCGGATGGTGGATACCTTCATGAGCAAGGGGTTTACCTATTTCGACACCGCCTATGTCTACATCGGCGGCAAGAGCGAGGTGGCCCTGGGCGAAGCGGTGGTCAAGCGCTATCCCCGGGACAGCTTCGTCTGCGCCAGCAAGCTGCCCCTGTGGGATTCGGTGGATAAGGCCAAGATGGAGGAGATCCTCCAGGAGTCCCTGGACCGGGCCAGCCTGGACTATTACGATTTCTACCTGCTCCACGGCCTCAATAAGGATTCCGCCCAGCGGGCCGAAGAACTGGGCGCGTGGGCGTTCGTCCAGGAAAAGAAGGCCCAGGGCAAGGTGAAGCACATCGGCTTCTCCTTCCACGATACGCCGGAGGTGCTGGACGATATCCTCACCAGGCACCCCGAGGCGGAGTTTGTCCAATTGCAGATCAACTATGCCGACTGGGACAGCGAGAACGTCCAGTCCCGGGCATGCTATGAGGTGGCCCGCAAGCACAACAAGCCTGTGGTCATCATGGAGCCGGTGAAGGGCGGCTCTCTGGCCACCATGACCCCTGAAGTGCAGGAACTGTTCAAGTCCGCCAACCCGGCGATGTCCGTGCCCTCCTGGGCGGTGCGCTTCGCGGCCTCTCTGGACGGGCTGGTCACCGTGCTGTCCGGCATGTCCACCGAGGAGCAGCTCAACGACAACGTGTCCTATATGGAGAACTTCCAGCCCCTCAATGACGAGGAGCGCAAGGTGATCGACCGGGCCGTGGAGATTTTGAAGAACATCCCCACCATCCCCTGCACCGGCTGCAAATACTGTGTGGACGGCTGCCCCCAGAAGATCAATATCCCGGGGATCTTCTCCACCATGAACCACTTCTCCATGTACAACAACCGCGCCGGCGCCAACGGCTCCTATCAGCGGGTCACCCGGGACGGCGGCAAGGCTTCCGATTGCATCCAGTGCGGCCAGTGCGAGGCCCACTGCCCCCAGCATATCCAGATCATCGAGACCCTGAAAAAGGCCGCGGAGACCTTGGAAGCCTGAGAAAACAGCACTGTCATCCACCGGGAAACCGGCCAATCAATCACTGCGCGCGGGTGATCTTCTGCCCGCGCGCTTAGTCTGTCGAAAAAAATAATTTGTCCCGGAGGCTGACATGTGCAGCCGTAGGGACCCCTTGAGAATGAAAAGGGGGACAAGCGTGTCGGCTGCGCCGAACGCTGGAAATGCGCTGCCGCAGGCAGCGCATTTCATAATGAATCCATCTGCTATCAGGTTTGGGCACCTGCCGCAGTGAGATCGTGTTTGTCCCTTGTGCGGGTGATCTTCTGCCCGCGCGCTTTACTTTTTTGGAAAGATGGTGTATAATAGCGGACAAGTATAAGTTGGGAACTCCTGCGCCGCGGTTGTTTCACTCTTTCCGGCCGGGAGAAAGAGAGGTATACCCCTATGCACACCATCAAGAAATTAAAACGGACCATCGTGTTCATATTGAAGCTGCTGCTGTTCGTGAGCCTGTTTTTGATCTTCTTCGGCATCTTCGGCATCCACAATCCCTGGCTGTTCAACCCCTCCCGCACCACCGGCGTCACCATGGTGACCTTCGTGGTGGTGGGCATCGCCCTGATGCAGGTGTACGGCGGCTACGCGGTGGGCACCCAGAAAAGCAAGCCCATCATCTATTCCATGGGGCTGGCCACGGTGATGACCGATCTGGTGACACACTTGCAGCTTTCCATCATGAACACCAGCGAGAAGAATCACGATCACTTCGTCTATGAGACGCCCCACCTGCTGCTGCTGGTGATCGTCCTGCAGGTGCTGGTGATTGCGGTCTTCGCCTACCTGGGCAACTTCATCTATTTTTCGCTGGAGCCGCCGGAGAAGTGCTGCGTGATCTCCTCCTCGCCCCAGAGTTTGGGGAACATCATCCCCAAGATCCGGCGCTTCCGCAAGCAGTATGAGATCTTGGAGATCGTGCGGTACGACGCCAAAAACGTGCTGGACGTCATCGCCCGCAGCGATACGGTGTTCCTCTACGATGTGCCTTTGAACCAGCGGAGCGACCTGATCGCCTTCTGCTATCAGAAGCAGAAAAATATTTACTACAACTTCGAGATGATCGACATCGTTTCCCAAGGCGCAAAGTACATCACCCTGGACGACAAGTCGCTGGTGATGCATGTTGCCAAGGACCTGGCCCTGGAGCAGCGGATCGTCAAGCGGCTGATGGATATCCTGTTCTCCCTGGTGGCGCTGATCCTCACCAGCCCCATCATGCTGGCGGTGGCAGTGGCCATCAAGCTGGACGACGGCGGGAAGGTGTTCTACCGCCAGAAGCGGCTGACCAAATACGGCCGGGTGTTCCAGGTGTATAAGTTCCGCACCATGCGGGAAAATGATCTGAACCGACCAACCTTTGAGGGAGATGACCGTATTACCCGGGTAGGCAGAGTTCTGCGGAAATACCGTATCGATGAGCTGCCCCAGATGATCAACATCTTTGTTGGCGACATGACGTTGGTGGGGCCCCGGCCGGAGATGGTGGGGTTGGCAGGTGATATTACCAAAGAGCTGCCCGAGTTCTCCTACCGGCTTCGGATGAAGGCCGGGCTTACCGGGCTGGCCCAGATCGCCGGGAAGTACAACACCTCCCCCAAGGACAAGCTGGTCATGGATTTGATGTATATCGAAAACTACAGCATCTGGCAGGATATCAAGCTGATCTTCCAGACCTTTACCGTGCTGTTCAAGGCCGAGGAGAGCACCGAGGCTTTCCACGCCCAGGAGCTGTACGACTTTGACGAGGACCGTGTGCAGAACCGGAGCGCCCGCCGGGAGCGGGAAAAATCCCGGCAGAACAGGGAGGAAAAGTCGTGACTGTGATCGACTATCTGAAGCGCATCTATTCCGGCAGCGCGGCGGAATTCACCGCCCGGGCGGCGGAGGGGATGCTGGCGGGCAAAAAGCAGTTCGTCGTTACGGCCAACCCGGAGATCCTCATGCGCGCCAGCAAAGGGGATGAGGAGGCCAGCCGGCTGCTGTGCCTGCCCGAGACCCTGGTGGCGCCCGACGGCATCAGCGTGGTGAAGGCCATGCGCCGCTGTGGGCTGCCCGTGCAGGAACGGGTCACCGGCGTGGACCTTGCCCAGGGGCTGCTGGAGGCCGCCGGGCAAAACGGCCGCACCGTCTGCCTGCTGGGCGCCCGGGAGGAAGTGGTGGCCACGCTGGCCGCGAAGTATCGGGAACGCTACCCGGCCATGACGCTGCGCTTCCACAACGGCTACGACGGGGACAAGGATGACTTGATGGCGGGATTTGCGGCCATGAAGCCCGACCTGGTGCTGGTGGCGCTGGGAGTGCCCGCCCAGGAAAAGCTCATCGCCCGGCATCTGGACGCCTTTGAAAAGGGCACCTTTGTGGGGGTGGGCGGCTCCTTCGATGTGCTGAGCGGCCTCAAGCGGCGGGCGCCGGAATTCTTCATCCGAACCAACACCGAGTGGCTCTACCGCATCGTGCGGGAGCCGGCCCGGTTCAAGCGCTTCTATGAGAGCAACATCAAGTTCCTCTTTGCGGTGCGCAGGGCGGCGCGGGAATCGAAGAAAAAATCGTAAGACTTTTGTAAGGCTTTATTTGCAAGCTCGTAAAATGTTGCCCATATACTTGTGGGGAAAGGTTTTGGTACCATGGGAAAGGTCAGGGTCATGTCCGTGTTCGGCACCCGGCCGGAGACCATCAAAATGGCTCCGCTGGTGAAGGAGCTGGCCGCACGCCCGGAGTTTGAAAGCACCGTGTGCGTCACCGCCCAGCACCGCCAGATGCTGGACCAGGTGCTGGAGGCGTTTTCCATCCGGCCGGACTACGATCTGGATATCATGCGGCCGGGTCAGACCCTCTCCGACGTGACGGCCCGGGTGCTGCAGGGGCTGGAAAAGGTGATCCGGGCGGTGGAGCCCCACATCGTGCTGGTGCACGGGGATACCACCACCACCTTTGCCGGGGCGCTGGCGGCCTATTATGCCCAGACCGCCATCGGCCATGTGGAGGCCGGGCTGCGCACCCATGACAAGTATTCCCCCTACCCGGAGGAAATGAACCGGCAGTTCGTGGGCTGCATGGCGGATCTCCATTTCGCCCCCACGGAGCAGAGCCGGCAGAATCTCCTGCGGGAAGGGAAGGACCCCAAAACCATTGTGGTCACAGGCAACACGGCCATCGACGCGCTGAAAACCACCGTGCGGGCGGACTATCACCACGCGCTGCTGGATTGGGCCGAAGGCTCCCGGCTGCTGGTGCTCACCGCACACCGGCGGGAGAACCTGGGCGCGCCCATGCACCGGATGTTCCGGGCCATCCGCCGGATCACGGAGGAATTCGCGGACGTGAAGCTCCTGTATCCGGTGCATCTGAATCCACTGGTGCAGGAGGCCGCCAAGGCGGAATTCGGCGACAGCGACCGGGTGCGGCTGGTGCCGCCCCTGGAGGTGCTGGATTTCCACAATCTGCTGGCCAGGGCCTATCTGATCCTCACCGACAGCGGCGGCATCCAGGAAGAAGCGCCGTCGTTGGGCAAGCCGGTGATCGTGCTGCGGGACACCACCGAACGGCCGGAAGGCTTAGCGGCGGGCACCCTGAAGCTGGCGGGCACCGGCGAGGAGACCCTGTATGGGATGCTGCGGGAGCTGCTGACCGACGAAGCCGAGTATACCCGCATGAGCCGGGCAAGCAATCCCTATGGGGACGGCTTTGCCAGCCGGCGGATCGCGGACGCCATCGTCCAGTGGAGGCATGCAAAATCTCATTCATTGTAAGTAGAAGGTGAGTCCTATGGATCAAGTGAATCAACAGGAGGGCGAGCAGACTTCGGGGCGCCGCCGCCGGGTGTGGCTGGATTTCTCCCGGCGGAATGTGGCCATCAGCGCCGCGGTGCTCATTGGCTCTGCGCTGTTCCTGATCATCGAGCGGTTCCTGCTGGTGGAGGAGGAGTTGACGGGGCTGCTGCCGATCTACGGCTGGTATACCCTTTTATATGTGACGCTGACCCTGCTGGCGGCCTTTTTGTTCCTGGTGGAGACGGACCTGCCCATGCCCCTGCGGAAGGGGATCGGCACGGCCCTGCTGCTGCTGGTGCCGCTGGGGGCGTTTTACGCGGTGGACATCATCAATTCCACCCGGATTTTCAGCTTCCCAACGCCGCGGTTTTTTGCCAATTATCTCTGCTATCTGCTGGTGTTCGCCCTGCTGTATGCCATCACCCGGCGGGTGTGGCTCACGGTGCTGATCGGCGGATTCTTCTTCCTGTTCTTTGGGATCGCCAATTATTTCGTGGTGGAGTACCGGGGACAGCCCATCCTGCCCTGGGACCTCCAGAGCGTGGGCACGGCCATGAGCGTGGCCGGCGGCTATCGGCTGATCCCCACCCGTAAAATGGCCGTCGCCGTGCTGGCCTATTTCTGCCTGGTGGCGGTGAGCCTGAAAGCGGCCCCCACCGGTCGGCGTGAAGTGTCCAGGCCGGTGCGGGTCTTTGAGCGCATCGCCGCCATGACGGTGACGCTGGTGCTGTTCGTGTTGCTGTTCCCGGTGAACATCCTGTCCAGCATGGGCGTTTCCGTGTGGGCGTGGAACCAGAAGACCAGTTCGGAGATCACCGGGGTCACGGCGGGATTTTTCGCCAACGTCCAGTACCTGATGGTGGAAAAGCCCGAGGGGTATTCCCAATCTCAGGTGCGGGCGCTGGAAACCTCCCTCAACGCGCTGGAGGAGCCGGAAGCCCTGGGGAGCCCGGAAAAAATGCCCACCATCATCGGGATCATGAACGAATCCTTTACCGATCTGGAGAGCGTGGGGGATATGGAATTCTTCCCGGACAATCTGCCCTTTTTACATAGATTGCAGCAGCGGGACAACGTGATCTGGGGCACGGCCTATTCTTCCGTGTACGGCGGCAACACCTGCAACAGCGAGTATGAGTTCCTCACGGGCAATACCATGGCCTTCCTGCCCACGGGCAGCAAGCCCTATCAGCAGTATGTGGACTGCCCGCAGACCGCCCTGCCCGCCCTTTTGAAGCAGTACGGCTACGCCTGCACCGCCATCCATCCCGGCGACCGGGACGCCTGGCAGCGTGACGAGGCGTACCCCTATCTGGGGTTTGACAAGTTTATCGCGGCGGAGGATTTCACCGTGGACCGCTACGGAGAGCACGGCCTCACCAGCGACGCCTCCTGCTACCGGCAGGTGATCTGGGAATATGAGCACCGGGACAAGGACGTGCCCCAGTTCATCTTCAATGTGACCATCCAGAACCACGGCGGCTATGAGGTGGAGGACTATCCCACCACCGTGCGGGTGCAGGGGCATGAGGGAGAATTCCCCCAGGCGGAGCAGTACCTGTCCCTCACCCGGAAATCCGATATGGCGCTGGAGAATCTCATCGACTACTTTGAACAGCAGGACGACCCGGTGGTGGTGATCTTCTTCGGCGACCACTGGCCCAATCTGGAAGCGGAATTTGTCTCTCTGCTGCTGGACAAGGACCTGAGCAGCCTGACCATCGAGGACATGATGCGGGAGTATCAGGTGCCGTTCTTCATCTGGGCGAATTATCCCCTGGAGGGCGAACACATCGACAAGGTGAGCCTGAATTATCTCTCCGGTCTGCTGCTGCGGGCGGCCGACCTGCCCGGCACGGTATACACCCGGTTTTTGGAGCAGCTGCGGGCCGATGTGCCGGTGATCACCGCCGAGGGGACCATCGACCGGGACGGCAACGTGTACCAGAACGGCCAGGATACCCCCTACGATGAGAAGCTGCGGCGATACGACGTTTTGGAATACAACAACGCCTTCGGGAACGACCAGAAGGTGGAGGAGATCTTCAAGATCGGCGACTGAAAGGAGCAAGGCTCATGGACAAAGTGGCGGTCCGGCGGGTCAACGAATGGGACGGGCCCTCCATGCTGAAAATCTACGCGCCCTATACCGGCACCTTCTGCGCGCCGGAGGCGGAGCCGCCCGAGCTGCAAAGCTACATCGCCCGCATCGACAAATACACCTACGGCCTGGGTTGGCTCCTCTGCGAGATCAATTCCACCCCCGCGGGCTTCTGCCACCTCACCGAGGACCGGGAGGATCCGAAGGATCTGTTTTCGGTGGAGTTCCAGCTGTACGTCAAGCCGGAGTTCCAGCGCCGGGGCGTGGCCACCGCCCTGTGGACGCTGATGCGGGATATGCTGGAGCTGGGCAGCCGCCGCCGGGTGACGGTGCGGGTGCAAAAGGGCAACCGCGCCGCCGAGGAGTTCTTCGCGGCCATGGGATTTGTCCGCTGCCCGGAAGGGGACGACGGAGACGGCGCCTGCTGGCGGTACCGGCTCACTCCCGCCGACCCGGAGGCCGAACGCCCCGTGAAGCCCTATCTCATCGAGAACGTGGACTATGAAAAAGCCCGGGAGCGTGCGGCGACGCTTGTTAAGGCAGGCTGAGCCTGCACGCACGACGCGGGGCATGCGCCTGAGGGCGCATGGGTGCGCAGAGGAAACAACTTGACAGGTCGCGGAACTTTTTGCCTGCTGGACGCGGTTAGGCTGTTCCTTGTAGGTTTGTCAAACATATTGGACAGTAGGAGCAGGAGGAGGAGAGAAGAAAGAGAGAAGTTTTTGACGGGGAGAAAGCCAGCCAAGAGGACGCATAGGACGGTTGTTGGTGCGATTTTGGTGCGCAGCTAGCTGCGCACCAAAATCAGCTAGAGAAAAGAAACGGTGAGAATCGTAGAGGAGCTTCTGATCTTCGCGGTGGCTGCGTTCCACTTTGCCGTTATGCCGCGGGGT
>CANRMX010000037.1 GCA_947631855.1 uncultured Clostridia bacterium
GCAGGTGCGTGCCTCGCAGGCGTGTCCGCCACACAGTGGAACGACCCGCAGATCGCGCAGGCGTTGGGCGTCGAACCGACGTACATCCGGCCGGACGCTGCAGTGATCGCTTATGGCTGCTGGGACAATTCGGGAACGATCTGGAACGACCCGGAATTTGTCAATCCCGATGCGTCTCAGTTCCCCAAAAGCTGTCCTCCGCAACTGGACATGATCCACTATGTGGGCGAGCACGTCTGCCCTCTATTTGTCTGGCACAACCAGAAGGACAAATATGTGCCGGTGCGCAATGCGCTGATGATCGCGGAAAAGATGTGCGAACTGAAAATCCCCGTGGAGCTGCACCTGTACACCGGCGGCGAGCATGGCATGAGCGTTGCAAACGAGCTGTCTTACAGAAACGAAGAGGAAATGCGGCTGTGCAAAGAGAATCCAAACATTGCACTGTGGGTGGATATGGCGGCCAACTGGCTGAAGAGCTTATCATAGAAACCTGTCATCGAGGATGCGGCTCGATGGAGAAACTGATCCCCTAAAGAAATCCGTCCCCACTTTGGGCTTTCGCCTGATGGGGACGTGTTTTTTCTATGCTGCGGCTGTGTGGGAAACCGGGCCCTCTATCAGCCGTTCTGGGCCATCACGCCCACCAGCTGATGGGGCACATACGGCGCTTCCAGATAGGCGGCCTCCTCCGCGGTCAGCGACAAGTCTACCGCGCGCACTGCGCCGTCGATGTGGTGGGGCTTGGTCGCGCCCACCACAGGCGCGGTGACCTTGGTGAGCAGCCAGGCCAGCGCGATCTCCGTCATGGTCACGCCGCGCTTCTGGGCCAGCTCCGCCACCCGCTGGATGATGACGCCGTCCTGTTCCGCCGTCCGATCATACTTGCCCTTGGCAAAGGCGTCCTGCTCCAGGCGCTTGGAGGTTTCTCCCGGCAGACGGGAAAGCCGCCCGCTGGCCAATGCGCTGTATGGCGTCATGGCGATGTTGTCTTCCCGGCAGAGGCGGGCCATTTCCCGCTCCTCCTCCCGGAAGATCAGGTTGTAGTGCCCCTGAACGGACACGAACTTGGTGAAGCCTTCCTTTTCAGCGATGGCGTTGGCCTTCGCCAGCTGGTACGCGTAGCAGTTGGAGATGCCGATGGCCCGCACCTTGCCGGCCTTGACGGCGTTGTGGAGGCCTTCCAAAATCTCCTCGATGGGCGTGTGATAGTCCCACATGTGGAGGATGTACAGATCCACATAGTCCATGCCCAGGTGCTGGAGGCTGGCATCCAGCATCTTTTCCACATATTGCTGCCCGCTGACGCCCGCTTCGATATCCGCCGGGGAGCGGCCCGGGAATTTGGTGGCCACCACCACGTCCTCGCGTTTTGCAAGGTCTTTCAGTGCCCGGCCCACATACTGCTCGCTGGTGCCGCCCTGATACCCGATGGCCGTATCGAAAAAGTTGATCCCGCTCTCCAGCGCCTGGCGGATGATCTCTTTGGACGCGGCCTCGTCCAGCGTCCAGGAATGCATGCCGCTTTTGGCGTCGCCAAAGCCCATGCAGCCCAGGCAGATGCGGGAGACGTTCAGCTCGGAATTTCCTAACTTGGTGTATTGCACGGTTGACCCCTCCTTTTGATTCTACCAAGAGTATACCGCGAACCGGATACTATGTCCAATACTTAGTTTGTATTTTTGGAAATGCCCGCAAGGCATGAGCGGGCGTGGTCCAAAAAGGCCTGTACGGTTTTGGAAAAGGGCTGGGCCTTTTTCCACACCAGCACTGTGTCCGAATAGAGCGCCGGGGCAAAGGGGATGAAATCGAGCCCGGCAAACCGGCGCTCGAGCCGCAGGGTGATCACCGCGCCCAGGCCGTTTTTGGCCAGCATCGCCTTGTTGTACACCAGATTTCCTCTGGCCACGATCTCGAGCTTTTCCGATGCTTCGCCCAGCCACCCGCCGATCTTGCCCTGCATCAGCGACTGCCGGACGGTGACCAGGGGCACGCCGATCAAATCCGCGGGCCGGACGCTGTCCTTTCCGCTCAAAGGCGAAGCGTCGCACACCAGCACGCCCCACTGCTCCTTCACAGGCATGGGGAGGTATTCGTATTGGCTCAGGTCGCCGGGCTCCATCAGGATGCCGCAGTCCAGATTGCCCTGCTCGATGCGCTCCTGGATGTTTTCGGAGTTGCCGCTGTAGATCTCAAACTGCACCGCCGGGTGGGCGGCGTGGAAATCCGCAATGAGCTTCGACAGCACCTCCACGCTTTGAAACTCCCCGCTGCCGATGGAGATGGTGCCGGAGAGCTCCTTCTCCTTGGTGAGCTCCTGCCGGACTTTGTCGGCCAGACTCAGCAGTTCCTCCGCCCGGCGCTTGAGCAGGATGCCCTCCTCGGTCAGCGCCGTGCTGTGGCTGCTGCGGCGAAACAGGCTCACGCCCAGTTCTTCCTCCAGCTGCATCAGCTGCCGGGACAATGTGGGCTGGGTGAGGTGCAGTAGCTGGGCGGCTTTCGTAAAGCTGCCCTCCCGGGCCACCGCCAAAAAGTATTGCAAAACGCGCAGTTCCATTTTATCGCCTCCAAGGATAGTATAGCGGCTCATGCTATGCCCGTCAAGCATTTTGACGTATACTGAATAAGTATTTGCTATTTTGCTGGCCCGGTACTATAATGGGAGCGGATCAAACGCGAGGAGGAATGGACATGAGCGTCTGGGCAAGGTGGATCGAGCCGAAGCGGGGCATTCCGGCGGAGCGGCAGATGTTCTCCAACACGGACCTGCGCAAGCTGATCGTCCCCATTATTATCGAGCAATTTCTGGCCATGCTGGTGGGCCTGGCGGATACGCTGATGATCAGCTATGCGGGAGAGGCGGCGGTTTCGGGCGTCTCTCTGGTCAACCAGCTGAACAATGTGTTTATTTTGGTGTTCACCGCGCTGGCTTCGGGCGGCGCCGTGGTGGCCAGCCAATACATGGGCAGGGGAGACCGGGAGGATGGCTCGCTGGCTTCCGGCCAGCTGGTGATGATCACCACGGTGATCTCGGTGGTGCTTACGGCGGTGGCGCTGCTGTTCAGCACGCAGATCTTGGGGCTCCTCTTTGGCAACGTGGAGCCGGACGTGATGGCCGCCTCCAAGGAATATCTGCGCATATCCGCGTATTCCTTCCCGTTCCTGGCTGTCTACAACGGCTGCGCCGGGCTGTTCCGCAGCATGGGCAAGACCCGTGAAGTGATGAATGTCTCCATCGTCATGAACCTGATCAACGTGGTGGGCAACGCCATCGGCATCTTCGGGCTGCACGCCGGTGTGGCCGGTGTGGCGTGGCCGTCCTTTCTTTCCCGGGCCTTTGCGGCGGTGGTCACCTTTGTGTGGGTGTTTGATCGGAAGAACGCCCTGTACGTCACCTGGAAGGGCCTTTTGAGCTGGAACGGCGGGATGCAGAAGCGCATCTTCCGCATCGCGGTGCCCAACAGCATTGAAAGCGGGCTGTTCCAGCTCTCCAAGGTGGCGCTGAGCTCCATCGTGGCCCTGTTTGGCACCACCCAGATCGCCGCCAACGGCGTGGCCCAGAGTTTCTGGTCGGTGGCCGCCCAGTTCAACAGCGCCATCGGCCCGGCGTTTATCACCGTCATCGGGCGGTACATGGGCGCGGGCGACCGGGAGGGTGCGGAATATTACGCCCAAAAGCTCCTGCGGATCACCTACATCGGCACCGCCCTGTGGAACGTGGTCTTCTTCGTGCTGACCTTCCCGCTGCTGGGCCTGTTCGACATCAGCACCCAGGCCAAGACTCTGGTGATCTGGCTCTGCCTGATGCACAACATCGGCTGCTCGCTGTTCTCTCCCGTGGCTTTCTCCCTTTCCAACGGCCTCCGTGCCGCCGGAGACGTCACCTACACCATGTTTGCGGCGATCTTCTCCACGGTGGTCTGCCGGGTGGCGTTCTCCTATCTGTACGGTATCGTGCTGAACTGGGGCGTGATGGGCATCGGCCTGGCCATGGTGACGGACTGGTGCATCAAGTGCATTTTGATCTGGGTGCGCTACCGCGGCGGCAAGTGGAAGAATTTCCAGGTGATCTAGGGAGCGCGGCCGCTGAATTTTCCCGATTTTCCGCGATTTTTTTCCAGGTTACCCGGTTGCAAAATCCCCCAAAGCGTGGTATGCTTTTTTTGAGGGAAGGAGGGGCCGCCATGCCCATTCACGAAAGCCAGCTGCGGTATATGGAATACATTCACCGGGAGAACGACGACCGGCACCACACGGACGCGGAGGACGCCTATCAATACGACCTCCTGCGCATGGGGGACGAGCGGGCGGTGGAGGAGAGCATCAAGATGTTTTCCAGCTCGCTGCCCGGGCACCTCTCCGACGACGAGCTCCGCAATTACAAATACCGCTTCGTGGCGTCCATCGCCCTGGCCAGCCGGGCGGCCATCCGGGGCGGGCTCTCCTCCGAGCGGTCGCTCAATATCAGCGACCTGTTCATCCAGCAGATGGACCGGCTCTCCACCGTGGAGGAGGTGAAGACCCTCCACGCCGAGATGTTCGCCTTTTACGTGAAGGAGATGCGCCAAATCCGCCAGGAGCACATCTATTCCAAGCCGGTGACCCAGTGCATCGGGTACATCGAAAACCACCTCCACGAGCCTATCCGGGTGGCGGAGCTGGCCGAGCTGGTGGGGCGCAGCCAGACATACCTTTCCACCCTTTTCAAAAAGGAAACGGGCCAGACCATTTCCGGCTACGTGCTGGTGCGGCGCATCGAGGCCGCGGAGAATATGCTGAAATTCTCCGGCTTCTCCTATGCGGAGATCGCCGCGATCCTCTCCTTCAGCTCGCAGAGCCACTTTATCCGGGTCTTCAAGCAGGAGACGGGCTACACGCCCCGGGAGTACCGCAACAAATTCTTCGCAAGCCCAGAGGAGGCGGCCGCCGCCCGGGCGATCATCCCAAAATAAAACAAAGCATCCAATGGCAGAGGTTCCACCTTTCGGAGCCCCTGCCTGTTTTTTTGCCCTGCATCCGGCCAAATCACGGTGCCACAAATCAAACAAAAATGCAATCCCGCCCATCCAAATCCGAGTAGAATAAGAGGCGGAAAACGGAAGGGGTTGGGTACGATGCGCGAAACGAATATGACGGTGGGGAAGCCCTGGCGGTTGATCGTGGCCTTTGCGGTGCCGCTGCTGCTGGGCAATCTGTTCCAGCAGTTTTACAGCATGGCGGACGCCTTTCTCATCAGCCGGTTTTTGGGGGTGGACCCCTTCGCCGGGGTGAGCAGCACCTCCAGCCTGAGCCACATCATCATCGGGTTTGCCTCCGGCATGACGGCGGGCTTTGCCATCCCGCTGGCCCAGGCCTATGGGGCGGGAGACAGGCTGCTGGTGCGCAGGCTCTACCGGCAGAATCTGCTGGTGAGCCTGGGGGTGGCGCTTCTCCTGACGGTGGGCAGCCTGCTGCTGGTGGACCGTCTGCTGGTGTGGATCCGCGTGCCGGCAGGGCTGATGGGCTACGCCCGGCGGTATCTGGTCATCATCCTGATGGGGATCACCGGCTCCATGCTGTTCAATTATTTCGCCAACACCCTGCGCTCGCTGGGGGACAGCAAATCCCCGGTGACGTACCTCACGGCGGCCTCTCTGGCCAATATTGCGCTGGATATCCTGCTCATCCGCTTCACGCCGCTGGGCGTGGCGGGGGCCGCCCTGGCCACGGTGCTTTCCCAGTGGCTCTCCGTGGCGCTGTGCGTTCGGAGAATTTACCGGGGCGGCAGCGTGCTCACCGAGGCCCGGGAGACGTTCGCCTTTGACGGCAAGCTCCTGCGGCAGAGCCTGGGCATGGGCTTTCCCATGGCATTTCAGTCCTCGGTGATCTCCCTGGGCGTGCTGCTGATCCAGTCGGCCACCAACTCCATGGGCACCCAGGCCATCGCCGCCTACGCCGCCAGCCAGCAGATCGACGGCATCGCCGTGGAGCCCCTGCGCTCTCTGGGCTTCGCCATGACCACCTTTGTGGCCCAGAACTACGGCGCGGGCGCCTATGGGCGGATCAAGCAGGGGATGCGCCAGTGCGTGGGCATCACCCTGGGGATGTCCGTGGCCCTGGGGCTGGTGATGCTGTTCTTCGGCCGGGCCTTTGCGGCCATCTTCGTGGGCTGGGGACAGACGGAAATTTTGAGCCTCTCCCATCAATTTCTCATGGTCCACGGGGCGCTCTACGCCGTGCTGGCGCTGCTGTTCGACTGGCGCTACGGCCTGCAGGGCATGGGCAACACCAAAGTGGTGGTGGCGGGCAGCCTGATGGAGCTGCTGATGCGGGCGGTCTCGGCGTTCTGGCTGGTGCCGGCGCTGGGCTTCTTCGGGGCGTGCATCGAAACGCCCCTCAGTTGGATCGGCGCGCTGCTGCCGGTGGTGATCGTGTGGGTGCGCACGGTGCGCAGGATGGATATGGAAAATAGGATGGGCAAAGAAATCACAGAAAGGGAGTCGGTGAATATGACAATGCGTGAACGGAGCAGCAGGGCAGGGCTTGGCGGGATCAACGGGGAATCCACTAAGCGGCAAGGACAGCGAAAGGCAGGTGCGGAAAGATGGTGAAATCCGAAAAAACCGTGGGCGGGTACCTCTGCACGTCCATGATCTACTTCTTCTATTTCTTCGCCATGGCGGCCTTCGGCTCCATGCTGTCGGTGTATCTGGCCGGGCAGGAGAAATCCGCGGCGGAAATTTCGCTCATCGTCTCGGCGTCGGGGCTTTTCACCATGGTGCTGCAGCCCTTTGTGGGGATGCTCTACGACCGCACCGGCCTGCGCAAGAAGCTCAGCATCCTGCTGCTGATCCTCTCAGCCGCCACGGGCCTGCTGTTTGCCTTTATGAAGAGCACGGCGCTGCTGTTCCTGCTCAACGGCCTTTCCATGATGTTCCTCAACAGCGTGAATCCCGTGTGTGAGCAGATCGCCGCAGACAGCCCCTACCGCTACGGCGTGCTGCGGCTGTGGGGCGCGGTGGGGTATGCGGCAGGCACCCAGGCCGCCGGGCTCATCCTGGAACACGCGAGCCCGGTGTGGTGCTTCGCGCTCTTTGCGGCCACCGCGCTGCTCACTGGCGGTGCCTTCCATTGGGCCGGGCTTCGGGACATTCCGCCCGCGGCCAAGGAAGCCTCCGCCCGGCAGGAAAAGCCGGTGTTCACCCTGCCGCTGGTGCTGTTCGCGGTGTTCTCTTTCCTCTTTTCCGGCGTCACCAGCGCCAGCAGCACCTATGTGCCCATCCTCTTGCAGGAGAAGCTGGGCGGCACGTCGCTGGCGGGGACGGTGCTGTTCCTGGGCACGCTGATGGAGATTCCCGTGATCTTCCTCTCCAACCGCTTCATGGATCGCCTCAGCGGCCGGGCGCTGCTGGCCCTCAACACCCTCCTGCTCATCGTGCAGGGGGCGGCATACAGCTTTTCCGGCAGCACGGTGGTGATCTGTCTGGTGTTGATTTTGACGAAATCCGTCACCACCATGCTGGCCATCATGGTCACCCTGAAGGTGGTGATGATCCTTACCGGCGGGCGGTATGCCACCACGGCCCTGAGCGTCATCGGCACGGTGAAATCCCTGGGCGGGGTGGCGCTCACCAATGCGGCGGGGCACATGGCGGACACCGTGGGCCTGCAGCAGATGTTCGCCGCGCTGCTGGGGATTTCGGTGCTGGCGCTGGTGTTGGCGCTGGTCATTCGCGTGCCCGACGACGGCAAGACCTATTTCGCCGGGACAGAGGATACGGCACAGACTTGACAAGCCGGGAGGGGAGGGCTATCATGGAAAACACGGAGAACAAGCTGGCGGTGCAGCCCGTGCGTGGGCTGCTGCTCTCTCTGGCGCTGCCCGCCATCTGTGCGCAGATCGTGACCCTGCTCTACAATCTGGTGGACAGGATATACATCGGCCGGATGGAGAACGGCGCGCTGGTGATGGCGGCGGTGGGCATCTGCGCCCCCATCGTCACGGTGATCGATGCCACCACCGCCCTGTTCGGCCGGGGCGGCGCACCCCTGGCCTCCATCCGCATGGGGGAGGGCGATCATCCCCGGGCGGAGAAATACCTGGGCAACAGCGTTGGGATGCTGCTGTTCTCCGGGCTGGCGGTGATGGCCGCGGTGCTGTGCTTCCGGTCGCCGCTGCTCACCCTCTTTGGGGCCACCGACGCCACCCGGCCCTATGCGGAGCAATACCTGTCCATCTATATGCTGGGCACGGTGTTCGTGCAGATGACCGTGGGGATGAACTACTACATCACCACCCAGGGATTTGCCAAGACCGCCATGGGCACCACCATGCTGGGCGGCGTGCTCAATATCCTGCTGGACCCGCTGTTCATCTTCGTTTTGGGATTGGGCATCCGTGGGGCGGCCATTGCCACGGTGCTTTCCCAATTTGCATCCTTCCTGTGGGTGGCGGGCTTCATGCTGGGCAAAGGCTCCAGCCTGCGCATCCGCAAGGAGAATCTGCTGCCCGACCCCAAGATTCTGCGGGAGATGCTGGTGCTGGGCTCCGCGCCCTTTTTCATGAACATCTCCGAGGGGCTGCTGAATATCTGCTTCAACCGTCAGGTGCTGCGCTTCGGCGGCGACACCGCCGTGGGGGCCATGACCATCCTGTTTTCCGTGTTCAATTTCATTCTCATGCCCGTGGAGGGCGTGGCGCAGGGGGCGCAGCCCATCATCAGCTTCAACTATGGCGCGAAGCAATTCGACCGGGTGCGTGGGGCCATCCGGCTCAACATCCTGTGGACCACGGTGTTCACCGTCCTGGCCACCACGCTGGTGATCCTCTTTCCCGGCGCGGTGATCCGGGTGTTCAACGGCGACCCCGATCTCCTGGCCGTGGGCGCGCCCATGCTGCGCATCTATGTGGGCGGGCTGTTCATCCTGGGGGCGAATTCCAGCTTCCAGCAGACCTACAACGCCATGGGCGCAGGCGGCAAGGCGTTTTTCTTCGCCTTTTATCGGAAGATCATCCTGCTCATCCCCATGATCTTTCTCCTGCCCCGCCTGCTGCCCTGGGGCGTGTCGGCGGTGATCCTGGCGGAGCCGGTGTCCGATATCCTCACCACTGTGACAAACGCCATGCATTTCCGTTCTTTCGTGGGCAGGCAGCTGCCGGTGGATCCCAAAATCTGACGACATACAAAAGCTGAAGGAGGCAAAATCATGCAATTTGAAAACAAAGTGGCCGTGGTCACGGGAGGCGCCCACGGCATCGGCAAGTGTATTTGTGAGCGATTCGCCGCCGAGGGCGCCCGGGTGTGCGTCATCGATATCGCAGAAAATCCCTATTTCCGGGGCGATCTCTCCAAGGAGGCGGACGTGCGGGCCTTCGCGGAGAAGGTGCTGACGGAGCACGGCCATGTGGATTATCTCATCAACAACGCCCTGCCCCGGATGCGCGGCCTCACCGACGGCACCGCCGCAGACATGGACTACGCCCTGAAAGTGGGCGTGACTGCGCCCTTCCTGCTGGCGAAGCTGTTCCGGCCGCATTTCGCACCGGGCGCGGCCATCGTCAACATCACCTCCACCCGGGATTCCATGAGCGAGCCGGAGACGGAGACCTACGCCGCGGCCAAGGGAGCGCTTTCCGCCCTGACCCACGCCCTGGCCATGACGTTGGGCGGCGTGGCCCGGGTGAACGCCATCGCCCCGGGATGGATCGAGGTCAACGGGGCATCCCACGGCGGGCCCGACGCCGCCCAGCACCCGGTGAAGCGTGTGGGCGTGCCGGAGGATATCGCCGAAATGGCGCTGTTCCTCTGCTCGGACAAGGCCGGGTTCATCACCGGGGAGGAGATCCGCATCGACGGCGGCATGACCCGCCAGTTGATCTACCACGGCGACGACGGGTGGAGCTATGCGGGAGAGTGAGGGGAGTTGAATTGGTCAGGGCCTTGCTGCTGGCTGAGGTTTGCTTGAAGTCGATCCATATGAAAAAGCCCCGCTGGGCGTCTCTGCTCAGCGGGGCTTTCCTATGTCCATAGATATCTCCATCAAATCGAGGCGGGGCGTCCCGTGGCGGGTAATTTCGGGTATACTAGTAGAAATCGATCCAAGAAAAGGAGAGTTCGATGGAAAGATTTCTCACAGAAAAGATCCTTCACCGGTTCGCCGAATGGCTCGAGGCAGGGGAGAAGAGCCCGAATACCATCCGCAAATACACGCGGGACGCCGTGGCGTTTGCCGCCTATCAAGGAGGAGCACCTGTTACCCGAGAGACGGTGATCGCCTACAAACAGAAGCTGCTGGAGCAAGGGTACGCAATTCGCAGCGTCAACTCAACGCTGGCGAGTCTGAACAGTCTGTTCGCGTTCCTCAGCTGGGAAGATTGCCGGGTGAAATCGCTGAAATTACAGCGCCAGGTGTTCTGCCCAGAAGAAAAGGAACTGACGAAAGCCGAGTACGAGCGTCTTTGCCGGGCGGCGCAGAATAAGCACAATCGAAGGTTGAATCTCATCCTGCAGACGATCTGCGCCACAGGGATTCGGGTCAGCGAACTGCAATTCATTACGGTGGAAGCAGTCAGGGCAGGGGAGGCCACAGTGTCACTGAAAGGAAAGACCCGTTCCGTATTTCTGGTGAAATCCCTGCAAAAGAAACTGCTCCGCTATGTGGCGGAGCAAAGAATCCAAAGCGGCCCGGTGTTTATCACCCGATCCGGCAAGCCCATGGATCGTACGAACATCTGGCGGGAAATGAAGGGCCTGTGCCGAGCAGCCAATGTCGATCCCAAGAAAGTCTTCCCTCACAATCTGAGGCATTTGTTCGCCCGGGTGTTCTACGGAATCGACAAGGACATTGCCAAGTTGGCGGACATCTTAGGCCACAGCAGCATCGAGACCACACGGCTCTACATCATCTCCACAGGGCAGGAGCACCGGCGGCGGATGGAGCGCATGCACCTCATCCTGTAAAAAAGCCGCCAGCCCACGGCCAGCGACATAATCCACATTATGTTGTTTTCGCGGACGAAAGCCCGCCGGGAAAAGACCTTTTTACATATAGAGTATATCACCCTCCTCGGTCGTTTGCAATAGGTTTTGCAGAAAAAATTCACTGAAGGGCAACACAAGTCGGCCTTCTCATCGCCAAGAATGACAAGGCTCTGTTTTTTTGCGCGATTTTTTCTGTACCGCCTGTCCAATTTGCTCCCGACTGCCCGTTTGCGTCTGCACCTTTCCGCCCGGTTGCAACATAATGTGGATTATGTTACTACGCAGCGGGGAAAGAATCTTTTGGAGGTGGCATGATGAGAACGAGAAATGCACAGGGCGCAACGATTCGGCGAACGGGCACGCGTCTCATGGTCAGCGTGCTCCTGCTGGCGATGCTGGCGTGGATGATCGGCCTTCCCGCCTTGGCGAGTGGGGCCGGCTCCGGCAATAGCCAGTTCGGGTTCATAAGCGGCTTGCCCACTGGCGACATGGACCCCCTGCTCAGCGATGTGAGCATCGAGAATCAAAATGGCGAGACCGTTACAGACGGCAAGCTGTTTGTGGGGGAGAAGTATAAAATAACCCTGACGTTTTCGGAAGGCGGCGTCCAGAGCGGCAAGCAGTTTAGCTGGAATGACGACGGCACCATGACATTCCAGCTTCCGGCAAACTTTAAGGTAGAGCCAAAAGAGAATATCCCGCTGACCATTCAGGTCGACGGGGAGCCTGTCACGATCGGCACATACTCCGTGACCGCGGACGGCAAGCTCATCGTTAAACTTGATGACAACGGAAAGAAGGTGCTGGACGATACCTACGAAGCCGCGCTCAATTTTGAGATGGACGCCACTGTCGAGGCTGGCGATGGCAGCGACGGTGGACACATCAAATTTAACGACGCCGGGCAGGACTTTAATTTTGAAGTCGTGGACCAGGCCCGGGTGGAAGTGGATAAACAGGGCAAATATGTGGAAAATGACGATAAGACGGGCGGCAATCTGGAATACACCGTGACCACCACGGTGAAGCGCGGTTCCGTCCACGATCTGTCCATCCTTGACGAGTTCACCCCGCCCAATACCTCTGCGCTGAACATAGAGAACGTAAACCCCAATGATATCAAAGTGAAGCTCAAACAGCGCGGGGTCGATGACACCGTTACAGAGATCGAGCTTAAAAATGGCGAGGACTACGAACTGGTCGAGGTGCCCGAT
>CANRMX010000038.1 GCA_947631855.1 uncultured Clostridia bacterium
TTGGAGTGATTCCAGGTCCCAGCTATGCCCGGAATCCCTCGTTATCACTACGTTTTTTTAGTTTTGCTCATGGCTGATAATCAAATCAGAGGAGGTGGTACGATCCCCCTGCCAGGCATTTCAGCCTGGCTTTTTCATTTCCAGAAAAAATCGGCAATTTGTAGAAAATGAACTGCAAACTTTGTGCAAGAAAACAAAAATGAAGGAGGCTTAAAAGTGGCAGAAGAAAAACTGAACACCGGCCAGGGTGAGCAGATCACGATGGATGAAGCCGTTAGCCCCGCTGAACCCAGCCCGGACAAAGAGGCTCTTACCACGCCGGAGCAAGACGGCCCCGCCCAGCCGGAAACTGGCGATGTGGCGCTGAACAACGAGGCTGAGGCTGCCGTCCCCGGCGAGGGTGCCAAAGAGCCGGAGACTCCCACCCTTGGCACGGACGAAAAAGCGCCGGAGGCCATCACCCCGGAGGATGCTCCCCGCCAGATGAAGGATCAGATCATGGCCCTGCTGGATCAGTGGAAGGAGCGCCAGCCCCAGGAGAAGTGCAGTGCCCCCAAGAGCACCGAAAAAGATCACTGACTTTGAGGATGGGGCCCCGCAAAATCATTAGATTTTGTGGGGAGAGGAGGAACAGCAAAATGAGAGAGTTTTCGCGCTTGCTCGGAAGCGAGCAATATGGAGCTTGTGACGACCCGGTAAGTGGCATGGCCCTCAGAAACGCTAAGAAATAACCGCGTTCCTTTGCCGGAGCGGTTATTTCGTTTTATACCCTGCAATTGCGTATGTTAGCGATATAAACGAAATCAAGACTAGAACAGACCGTAACAGTTCGCTCCACGTGACCTGATTCAGGGACGTCCCTCCCTTACAGGAGGGCCCAGGAGGGTCGGGTTGGATCCGGAAAAGAATCTTTACCTTTCTTTTGGAAAGCTGGAGGGCCCACCGCCTACCGTTACTGGCAAGTATTCCCACGCCGTATTCGACTCAAGAAAAGTATACCAGAGAATCCCCTCGCCCTACCGTGCAGGGGAGAAAAAAGTCTGCAAATAAAAAGTCAATAGGGAAATAGGAAAATTGCAGCGGCCAAATCGTCTTGGTTTTGGTATACAGCCCCTGTTGCCGGTTCAGCGTTTTCAGTTGGTAAAGAATCGTGTCCATGGAAGCATATTGCCGCAGCTCTGCCCGGCTGTCAAGTCCGTATCGGGCAATTTTCCGGGAATCTGCCGCATCGTTCTTAACCTTGCGCAGCGTGTTGTTGCCGTAGTCTTGGATGAGCTTTGGATTCGCCGCGCTAACAAAGATACCCTCGTCGTGAAGAAACTGGACCACTGACACATAATACCGCCCGGTGTGACCCATTGCAAACGATTTTGCCACCACTTCTCCAACGGGACGTGGAACGGACACCGTATTCTTCCCCTTGGAAATATCGATCCCTGCCACATCCTTCATACGCAACGTTCCCTGCCTTAGATTTGTCTTTGACGGCCAGCCTTTCCATCAGTGTCGATTCAATCTATTTGATGACATGGACACGCTTGTCGGGAAACCCAGGATGAGGGCTCAACCTGCATAAATCGCACGCTGTGAATTGGCTGGCTGACGGACTTCCTCACGAACGCAACTGGTCCTTGGAGGCTAACGTCAGGCCCAGGCTCTCCCAATTCTAACAGCTTTGGCAATGATAAGGACAAAGACACGCCATTCTGAGTTGCGCATCATTCTTGACACGATCTGGCTTTGCTCAGATGATTGGAGAACAATCGAAATGGGTGGGAGAGAATGACACTCGCAGAATTGCAAAGCATCGCCGAAAAGAAGGGGAGAAAATAGTTGCCGACAGTAGAAAACTGCGTACAAGAGAATATCTTGTCGCTGTCTTTTATGAACTTGCCAGCGGGGTAAAGATCGCCGTTTCGCATAGCGGGTTTGCGTTATACGAGGATGTTTTCGGTATCTGGCAGGGCCTTTGCCGTAACGAGAAAAGGACGAACGGTTGTGTTACTTCCGACAACAAATGGGGTATACTTTCTGTATTTGGATCATACGGCATAAAAGTCGTGCACGAGATAAGTGGCCAACAAATACTTGACAGAGATTTTCGATTTTACAGTACAATTTGCAGTTGCATTTATCAGCAGATTGGGGTAGACTAAGGAATAAAGGAAGCTGAACAATGTGCCGAATATAAAAACCCGTTGCGGTTCTGCTTTATTACACGGACGCGCTGCATGGTGTAGCCATCGGTGGATCAGTCTTCCTGACAAAAACGCGGTTCTAGATATAGCAGGCGCAAAAAAGTCAGCGTCGCTCCAACTTATGAGTGGGTTGGCAAGGGCTGAAGAGACAGAAAATCATTTTCTGACGACAGTGATATATTTATTTAAGGTTATCTTGTTGATAAATTATTCGGAGGTATTTCAACATGCAGCGAGGATTAGGAAAGTTTATGATGAATTTAAGAATGGAATCCAAGCAATTGGAGAATCAAGGCAAACCACCGCTTTCTTCTCCGGACGTAGTACAGACCGCGGATTTTACATTTGCGGATTTTTCCCCGCTTGGTCATGTCGGCGACAGCGGCCCATTGCTGTTAGCACGGCAAAAGGGAAACCGCCAAAATCGGTATGTTGTTAAGCATGCCCTTACTGACTGCGCTTGCAATGAGTATGTTTACACGAAACTCGCTCAAGCAATGGGCTATACCATGCCTGAGGCGGTCTTGTTCCAACTCTCTCCTACAGAAAAGCGCAGGTATTTCAAAACAGAATATATAATCGGCATACGCTATCTGGATCTGAAAATAAAATCCCCGTCCTATGCTCAAATTCGAGAAATGGCAATCAATTGGAAAGAATATTTTTCCTTTGGGGGAATGTACGCCATGTTTGGAGAAGGGGACAGTTTTGAAACGCCTCTCGCGGAGGACAATAAAATCTACCGTATTGATACCACCGACGCGTTCCCAATCAGTAATTTCCAGCTCGATTTTGCAGGGATAAACAGAGATTTTGGTGAAGGGAATCTACAGACCATCTGGAAGAAGGAACTTTTGTCTAGCAACCTGTCCAATGCGCTGTCAAAAAGCGGGTGCGATTCATGCTTTGAGATTTGCCAGGAAAAGGACAAAAGCTGTATCCCATTTTTTTTTGGAGCCTTTTGCACGCATTCAGGAAATAAGCGATGACTATATTGACGATTTTTTAAATACGCTGTGCTATTTTTATCCAGATTTTATTGGGGAATATTTTAAACGGTATATTCATGCACTGCAAGTGCAATGTGCAGATTATTTGAAAGAGAAGCAGTGAGCGCATTTTTCGCTCATCTCCGGCACCGTCATGTACAGGGCGCCATCTCGCAAAAGCAAAATATAATCCTCCACCGCCGCATACTTGAGCCACCTCCGCTTCGCGGGGGTGGCTCAAAAAATCACAAGTTCTGCCGTGCGGCGTTTTGGTGTTTGCGGCGGTCGATGCGGATATCCCGGCCGAGGAATTCCATCTTGCCGTAGGTGCCCATGATTCGGGAACACACCCGCGGGCTGTACCGTTTCTCCAGTTCCTCGGCGTTGAGGTTGGTGCTGATGAGCGTGGGCCGGTTGGCCAGCATCCGGGCGTTGAGGATGTTGGCCAGGCTGGCGTTCACGTAATTGGACGGGAATTCCGCGCCCAGATCGTCCAAAATCAGCAGATCGCAGGAGACCAGCTGCCCGCCGGTGTCCTGAGGATCTTCCTCGCTGCGGCGGTCGAAGCGCTCCCGTTCCAGCGCCACTGCCAAACTCTGCACGGAGCTGTAGATCACCCCGAATCCCTTTTCGATGGCCGCCTGTGCGATGGCCAGGGACAGGTGGGTCTTGCCCAGTCCCGTGCCGCCCCAGAACAGCAGGCTGGGGGAATCCGCCCGGAATTTGGCCGCGTATTCTTTGCAGGCCGCCAGAATTCCGGACATCTGCCGGTAGGCGCGGGGATCGTCCCGATAATACTCCAGGGAGAAGGCTTCAAAGGTGCACCGCTCCAGCGGCACGTCCATATTCAGCTTTTCGTAGGCCAGACTGCGTTGGAGATTCTTGAGGCAGGTGCACATCCTGCCGTCCACAAAGCCCGTATCCCGGCAATGGGGACAGGCGTATCTTGGGGCCACATCCGCCCGGGTGAGACCCTCTTTGGCCAGCAGGCGGTCGTATTCGACGCTGAGGGCGGCGCCCCGCTGCTTCAGCTTTTCCAGTTCGCTGCGCACGTCCCCGCCGGACAGCACCACTTTCGCGGCCCCGGCGGCGTTGGAGGCCATGGCGGCCTTCACCTCCCGTGCGGCGGGCTGGCGGGCGTAAAAATCCTCCAGCCGATCCCTTGCGGCGGATTCCGCGGCCTGCCTGCGGCGGGTGAGCTCCTCCATGGCGCTTTGGTAGATCTTGTTTCCGTAACCCATTTACAGTTCCTCCGGCAAATCAAAAAAGCTGAGGTTTTCCAGATCTTCCTGCTGGTAGCTGCGGTTCTGCGTCTTGGCGTTGGATTTTTTGGCCTCGGCCTCGGTCACATCGGCCACGGTCCGCAGATTTTCCTTCCGCCAGCGCTCCAGCACCCGGTTCATGTAGGCCACGCTGAATTTCCCGGTGTTGTCTGCGCAGCGCTCGTAGGCGGCGGCCACCATCTCCCGGGAGAAGCCCCATTCCCGCACCCAGCGGTAGGCGGCCTCCTCCTCCTTTTTGGTGGGCGAGCGCTTGGGTAGCCCGGCGGCGGAGGCGACCACTCCCCAGGCCAGCCGCTTTTCGCTGAGCTCCTGGAGCTTGGCCTCGGCGGCCTCCAGGGTGAAGACGCCGCTGCTGCTCCAATCCCGGATGACGGACTCGATATACGCCGTGCCGGTCTTGCCCACGTCCCGGGCGTAGTGGAGCAGCATCAGCAGCACCTCGGGCGGCAGGCCGTAATCGTCGCATCCCGCCAGGATCACGTTGGTCATGGCAGGGGAGAGGATGCCCAGCGTCAGCTCGGCCTCCTGCAGCAGGGAGCGGATCGCCGCCGATTCCTGCACCCGCCGGGCCAGATAGGCGGCGTCGGGCTTCACCATGCGCTGCCGTGGCGGAGCCTTTGGCGGCTCCTGCCCGGCGGTGGGTGGATTCCGCTCCCCGGCCGTTTCCGGCTGGGCCCGTGGGGTGAGGGTGTCCTGCGATGCCGCCAGCAGCCCCTGCTGCACCCAGTATTCCAGCGCCTCCTCGGCCTGGGCTTCGGGGATGCCCAGCGCCTGGGCGGCGGCTTTCGGGGAGAATCCGGCCTCTCCCCGGCGGAGGGTCCACAAAATCACCTGCAACTGCTCCTTGCCCGCCAGCTTCAAATGGCGGTCCACCAGAGCGCAGGGGACGGCAAAGACCGAGCCCCAGGGGCCCATATCCAAACGGTATTCCAAATGCTTCACCTTCGTTTCATCCATAGACATATAGTATAGCACATCTTGGCGAAAGAAAAAAGATTAGATTTATCTTGACGGGGAGAAATTTATCCGCTATAATAATTGAGCGGCGAAAAGGCCGCCTGCTGCTGGTGTGGCTCAGTCGGTAGAGCAGCTGATTCGTAATCAGCAGGTCAGCGGTTCAAGTCCGCTCACCAGCTCCAAAATCGGCAAACGGCTTTGGTTGTTTGCCGATTTTACTTTTTCACTTTTCACTCTTCACTTTTCACTAAAAAGAGCCTTGCCGATTTTTGAAAAATAAGAAGTAATGGTGAAAAGTGCAGCAGGGTGGTCCCCTTCGGGGACGATTCAAAAAAGCGTGCGGCGTGAAAAGCGCTGACGATCCAGCCCCGGGATCCTGCAATTCCCGGGGCTTCTTTTTTGTGCTGCTTTTGGATTTGTTAGTAACGTGTTAGTAACCCGTTCGCAACGTGCTTGCAGCGGCCATTCACAAAGTGTTTACAATTTTGCCGCAATTCGTTATTGACTTTTTCTGACCAAAGTGTTACAGTATAGTCAAAGATTAGCACTCGACCGGTGAGAGTGCTAAATCTACCGGAAAGGACGGCGCTTAGCATGGAGATTTCCCCACGGAAAGAGAAGATCCTTTCCTCCGTGGTGCGGGGCTTTGTGAAAAGCGGCGAGCCGGTGGGCTCCAAAGCAGTTGCGGAGGAGATCGGCGTTTCCTCCGCCACCGTGCGGGGCGATATGGCCGAGCTCATCGAGCTGGGACTGTTGGAACAGCCCCACACCTCCGCCGGCCGGGTGCCCAGCCAGCGGGGGTATCGGGAATATGTGGACCGCCTGATGGAGGTGCCCGAGCTCACCGAGGGCGAGCGCCATGCCCTGGACGCGGCGCTGTCCGCAGGCTCCTTTGAGCTGGAACAGCTGCTGCTGCGCACAGCGCGATTGCTGGCGGTTCATACCCGGTATGTGGCGGTG
Organism: uncultured Clostridia bacterium; assembly: GCA_947631855.1. GTDB lineage: Bacteria > Bacillota > Clostridia > Oscillospirales > Acutalibacteraceae > Acutalibacter. Next base: position 6,388 of record CANRMX010000038.1, read on the forward strand.
GTCACGGCGCCCAGCGGCGCGGGAGCGAAGATCAAGGGCATCCAGCTGGTGCAGACCAGCCGCCGCACGGCCATGCTGTTGCTGATGAGCGACGCCGGCACCCTGAAAAGCCGGGTGTTCCACTGCGACTTTGATCTCACCGGCGAGATGCTGCGGGTGTTTTTCCGGGCCTTTAACGAACGGGTCACCGGCAGGGCGGTGGGGGAGATCACCCCGGCGTTTTTGCAGACCATGGGCGTATCCCTGGGAGAGCTGATTCCCTTGGTGGGGCCGGCGCTGCAGGCGCTGCTGGGGGCCGCCCGGGACACCATGGAGACCGGCGTGGTGCTGGCGGGGCAGATGAATCTGCTGTTCTATCCAGAGCTGGAGCACCGGCGGGTGATGGACCTGCTGGAGCGGCCGGAGCAGCTGACGGCGCTGTTGGATCAGCGGGCGGCCCGGGGCGGGAAGATCGGCGTGCTGATCGGCCGGGAAGCGGGCTATTCCGCCCTGCGGGAGGCTTCGATCCTCATCGCCCGGTACGCCATCGACGGCAGGGACGCGGGCGCGCTGGCGCTGCTGGGGCCCACCCGGATGGATTACGCCCGGCTCACCGCGGTGCTGCAATATTGTTCCCAATCGCTGGGGCGTATGCTCACCCTGCTGCGCCGGGAAGAATAGAAGAAAAGGGAAAGGAGCCTGAGGACTATGGATAAGGATAAAGAGCAGAAAGCCCAAAAGGAGCAGCCCGAGCAGGCGGAGGAGAAAGAGCCCGCGGCTGGGGAGGAGATCCCCGAAGCAGAGAAAGCCGCACCGCCTGCGGAGGAGGACAAAAAGAGCGAAAAGCGGAAGAAATCCTCCGGGGACAAGGAGAAGCTGCAAAAGCTGGAAGCGGAGCTGAAAGAGCTGAAAGAACAGCATTTGCGGGTGCTGGCGGAATACGACAATTTCCGCAAGCGCACCCAGAACGAGAAGGCCGGCATCTACAACAACGCGGTCTCCGACACCGTGCAGGGGCTGCTGCCCATCGCGGACAACATCGCCCTGGCCCTGGCCCAGGAGAACGCCTCGGCGGAGGACATGAAAAAGGGTGTGGAGATGATCTCCGCTCAGATCGACGCGGCCTTCGGCAAGCTGGGGCTTGTCCCCATGGGCGAAGTGGGAGAGGCGTTCGATCCCAAGCGCCACAACGCCGTGGCCCACATCGAGGACGAAGCCCTGGGAGAGAACGTCATCGCCGCCGTGTACCAGAAAGGGTATCTGCTGGGCGACCGGGTGGTCCGCTGCGCCATGGTGCAGGTGGCCAATTAAATCAGTCCGTCACCGGCCCAAAGCCGGATGAACTTATAACAAAAATATTTTTCATAAAGGAAGGAATCATTTTATGGCAAAAACAATCGGTATCGACTTGGGCACCACCAACTCCTGTGTGGCTGTTATCGAGGGCGGCGAGCCCGTGGTGATCGCCAACGCCGAGGGCGCCAGAACCACCCCCTCCGTGGTGGCTTTCTCCCGCACCGGCGAGCGCATGGTGGGCCAGGTGGCAAAGCGCCAGGCCATCACCAACCCGGAGCGCACCGTATCCTCCATCAAGCGTGAGATGGGCACCGACCACAAGGTCACCATCGACGGCAAGAGCTTCACGCCCCAGGAGATCTCTGCGATGATCCTGCAAAAGCTGAAGGCTGACGCGGAAGCCTATCTGGGCGAGACCGTCACCAGCGCCGTCATCACCGTGCCCGCCTATTTCACCGACGCACAGCGCCAGGCCACCAAGGACGCCGGCAAGATCGCCGGGCTGGACGTGAAGCGCATCATCAACGAGCCCACCGCCGCGGCCCTGTCCTACGGCGTGGATAAGGACGCCGACCAGAAGGTCATGGTGTACGATTTGGGCGGCGGCACCTTCGACGTGTCCATCATCGAGATGGGCGACGGCGTGCAGGAAGTGCTGGCCACCGCCGGCAACAACCGGCTGGGCGGCGACGACTTCGACCAGCGGATCATCGACTGGATCGTGCAGAATTTCCGGGTGGAGCAGGGCATCGACCTCAGTGGCGACAAGATGGCCCTCCAACGCATCAAGGAGGCCGCCGAAAAGGCCAAGATCGAGCTGTCCGGCGTTACCAGCGCCGCCATCAACCTGCCCTTCATCACCGCCGACGCCTCCGGCCCCAAGCATCTGGATATGACCCTCACCCGGGCCAAGTTCAACGAGCTCACCGCCGATCTGGTGGAAAAGACCATGGGCCCCGTGCGGCAGGCGCTGTCCGATTCCGGCCTGTCCATCGGCGAGATCGCCAAGGTGCTGCTGGTGGGCGGCTCCTCCAGAATCCCTGCGGTGCAGGACGCCGTGAAGAACTTCATCGGCAAGGAGCCCTTCAAGGGCATCAACCCCGACGAGTGCGTGGCCATCGGCGCGGCCATCCAGGCCGGCGTGCTGGGCGGCGAAGTCCAGGGCCTGCTGCTGCTGGATGTTACGCCCCTGTCCCTGGGCGTGGAGACCATGGGCGGCGTGATGACCAAGATCATCGACCGCAATACCACCATCCCCACCAAGAAGAGCCAGATCTTCTCCACCGCCGCCGACGGTCAGACCCAGGTGGAAGTCAACGTGCTGCAGGGCGAGCGGGAATTCGCCCGGGACAACAAGCAGCTGGGCCTGTTTAAGCTGGACGGCATCGCCCCGGCGCCCCGCGGCATCCCCCAGATCGAAGTGACCTTCGACATCGACGCCAACGGCATCGTGAACGTCTCCGCCAAGGATCTGGGCACCGGCAAGGAGCAGCATATCACCATCTCCTCCAGCTCCAACATGAGCAAGGAGGATATCGATAAAGCCGTGAAGGCCGCCGAGCAGTACGCCGAGGAGGACAAGAAGCGCCGGGAGGAAGTGGACACCCGCAACAACGCGGAGAACGTCTGCTACACCGCGGAGAAGCTGATCTCCGACAGCGGCGACAAGCTGCCCCAGGCCGACAAGGACGAGATCACCAACAAGGTGGCGAATCTGCGGGGCAAGCTGCAGACCGGCACCGTGGAGGAGCTCAAGGCCGGGATGGACGAGGTGCAGAAGGCCGTGTACGCCGCCAGCGAGAAGCTGTATCAGCAGAACGGCGACCCGGTGGATCCCAACGGGCCCATGGGCGGCAATCCCGGGAATCCCGGCAACCCCAACGGCGGCGGGAATCCCGACGTGTACGACGCGGACTATAAGGACGTCAATTGACCATTGACCGGGCAGAGCCATAGCATAGAATGATCGGCGGTCGCGCCAGAGAAGCGGATTCTTTTGGCGCGACTTGGCCTGCCTGAGAAGCTGGAGGGAAAGATGCGGATCCAGGAGATCGAGTTCAGGCTGAAAGACGGCCGCAGTGCCGTGCTGCGCTGCGCCGGCCCCGAGGACGTGGAGGGCACGCTGCATTATTTGCGGGTGTCCGCCGGGGAGACGGAATTTATCCTCCGATACCCCGAGGAGTGCGACAAATATACCCCGGAGGGCGAACTGGCCTTTTTTGAGCGGTTCAACGATTCTCCCACCGACGTGATGCTGCTCTGCCTGGTGGACGGCGTGGTGGCGGGCAACTGTCACATCGCGTTCAACAGCACCATCAAGACCCGGCACCGGGCCAGCGTGGCCATTGCGCTCATGAGCGAATACTGGAATCTGGGCATCGGGACGAAGATGTTTGAGGTGATGATCCGTTTGGCCGAGGAGCGGCCGGACGTCACCCAGATGGAGCTGGAATTTGTGGAAGGCAATCACCGGGCAAGGCATCTCTATGAGAAGATGGGCTTCCGGATCACCGGGGTAAAGCCCAACGCCTTCCGGCTGAAGGACGGGACGATGCTCAACGAGTATTCGATGATCCGGGAGATCAAGCGCTAGAAAGTGCGGTCGGGCCTAAGAATGTCCGGCTCGGCATCCGTTTGGAGCGAATCAGGTTCTTTTTGGTTCTTTTTCTCTCAAAGAAAAAGAACAGGTCGGGCCGCTGAGTTGTGCGTTTTGATCGGCTGGGAGCGAATCAGGTTCTTTTTGGTTCTTTTTCTCCCAAAGAAAAAGGACAGGTCGCGCCGCTGAGTTGTGCGTTCTAATCGGCTGGGAGCGAATTAGGTTCTTTTTGGTTCTTTTTCTCCCAAAGAAAAAGAATAAGAAACATTTTTGCTTCTGGAAATTCAGTTGTGGTCGGGCCTTAGAATGTCCGGCTCGACATCACCTGGGAGCGAATCAGGTTCTTTTTGGTTCTTTTTCTCCCAAAGAAAAAGGACGAGGGAGTGGATGACGATATGGCAGACAAAAGGGATTATTACGAGGTGCTGGGCGTCGCAAAGGGCGCTTCGGAGGACGAGATCAAAAAGGCGTACCGCAATCTGGCGAAAAAGTACCACCCCGATCTCAACCCCGGGGACAAGGACGCGGAGGCCAAATTCAAAGAGGTGAACGAGGCCTACGAGGTGCTCTCCGACAGTGACAAGCGTGCCCGGTACGACCAGTTCGGCCACGCCGGGGTGGACCCCAATTTCGGCGGCGGCGCAGGCGGCGGCAGCCCCTTCACCGGCGGGTTCGATTTCACCGATATCTTCGACAGCTTCTTCGGCGGAGGATTCGGCGGCGGCCGGCGGGCGAATCCCAACGCGCCCCAGCGGGGCGGCGATGTGCAGGCCAATATCACCATTTCCTTTGAGGAGGCCGCCAAGGGCTGCAAAAAGGACGTGAGCTATCAGCCCATCGAAACCTGCGAGCACTGCCACGGCACCGGCGCGGCGGAGGGCACCCAGCCCAAGACCTGCCCCTCCTGCGGAGGCACCGGGCAGGTGCGGATCAATCAGCGCACGCCCTTTGGGGTGATCCAGTCCACCCAGACCTGCGACCGCTGCCATGGCACCGGGAAGATCATCGACACGCCCTGCAAGGCCTGCGACGGCAAGGGCCGGGTGCGCAGGCGTAAGACCATCGAAGTCACCGTGCCTGCGGGCATCGACGACGAGCAGATCTTGAACGTCAGCGGCCGGGGCAACGCCGGGGCCAACGGCGGCCCTGCGGGCGATCTCCACGTGTATGTCAACGTGCGGCCCCATCCGGTCTTTGAGCGCAGGGGCAACGACGTGTGGTGCGAAATGCCCGTCACCTTTACCCAGGCGGCTCTGGGCGCGGATGTGGAGGTGCCCACCCTGGACGGAAAGGTCAGCTACCACGTCCACGAGGGCGCGCAGCCCGGGGATGTGTTCCGGCTGAAGGGCAAGGGCATCCAGGGATTGCAGTCCCGGACAAGGGGCGACCAGTATGTGCAGATCACCGTGGAGGTGCCCCGGAACCTCACCGAAAAGCAGAAGGAGCTGCTGCGGCAGCTGGACGCCGACACCGGCGACAGGAACTATCAGAAGCGCAAGAGCTTCTTCGGAAAGCTCAAGGATATGTTCAGCGACCAAAATTGAGATCGCCCATAGAAAAAGACGCCTACCGTTTTGCCGGGTGGTCGTAAAACAGTAAAATTGCAAAATCTGAAAACCTTGTGTTTTCAAGGGGATTCGGCGTGATTT
>CANRMX010000039.1 GCA_947631855.1 uncultured Clostridia bacterium
CTTAAGTTTGCTGCTATGAATCTGAAAAAGCTGGCCACATGGAAATGGAAGGAGCATTTTCACGCTTTCTTTTCCCTTGTTTCAATCTTATATTTGCCAGAAACCCGGTTGCCCCTGATTGAACAACCGGGTTTCTCGACAGGCTGAAGCCCCCGAATGTTCGGGGGCTTCTTTTGTGCCGCACTTATTTAGGCGTGCCTTTTGTTTCGGATTTTTCTTCGTCCTTCGTTTCCGGAGACGGCTCGCTGGAGAAAAACGCCGCCGTGGCGATCCCCAGCCCCACGATGGCCAGGAGAACGCCCACGATGCCAAAGACGCCGGAGCCTTCCAGAGATTCCAGCAGCAGGCAGGCGATGCCAGCCAGCAGGAGGACGATGCTGTAAAGCGTGTTTTGCACGGTTTTCACGGGGCTGCCTCACTCGGAGACGTGGCCGGAGTTGATGCCCTGCTTCACGTCATCCAGCGGGAGCCAATCCAGCGCCTTGCGGATGTAGGTGTCCCAGAAATCCCACTCGTGTCCGCCGGGGCCTTCCAGCCAGGTGACCTCGAAGCCCAGGGCCTGCAGGTGATCCCGGAAGGCGTGGTTGGGATGGATCAGCCCGTCCTCGGTGCCGCAGGCCATGAAGAACCTGGGCTTTTCCGGGGAATCCTTCAGCTTCTCCGCCAGGGCGTCGGGATCGTTGGGGCCGCCCACCACCTGGTCGATGTCCCCGAAGATGGCCTCGTAATAGCCCCGGTTGGTGAAGGGGTTGTCGGTGTACTCGGTGTGGGTGTGCACCTCGGGAACGATCAGCGCGGCGGACAGGGCGCACACGGCGCCGAAGGTCTCCGGGTGCTGCAGGGCGTTGACGATGGAGCCATAGCCGCCCATGGAGAGCCCGCCGATGAAGGTGTCCTCCCGCTTGTGAGAGAGCGGGAAGGAGCGGCGGGTGAAGTCCACCAGCTCCTGGCCGATGAAGCGGCCGTAGAAGTTGCCGCTTTTGGCGTTGTCCACATAGAAGCTGTTGTCGCCGGAGGGCATCACCACCGCCAGATTGTGGTCCTCCGCCCAGCGCTGGATGCGGGTGCCGCTGACCCAGTCGGTATAGTTGCCCAGGATGCCGTGGAGCAGGTAGAGAGTCTTAAAGGGCTTCTGCTCTTTGGATGCGGAGGGCATCAGCTTGTCCGTGGGCAGCACCACCTGGATGGGCACGGTGCGCATTAAGGATGAAGAAATGAAATTGCATTGGATGATCGCCATAAAAAGACCTCCTTCAAGTTTGTCTCCAGTATACCAAAAATCGCCGGAAATGTAAAGAACTTTCGGTGATCGGGCGGGCCGGCGCGGGGGCGAGATTTGGGCTTGCATTTTTCGGCCGATGGGCTATAATAGAGAACGTATTCACGATTCGCTTCAGGAGGAGAGCCCTATGCAAAAGATCACCGTAGAATTGACGAAAAATCCCAAGCAGAAGCCCCAGGATCAGTCCAAGCTGGGGTTTGGCAAAATCTTTACCGACCACATGTACATTATGCCCTTTGACCGGGAGCACGGCTGGCACGACCCCAAGATCGTGCCCTATCAGAACATCACGCTGGACCCCTCCGCCATGGTGTTCCACTACGGCCAGGAGATGTTCGAGGGGCTCAAGGCCTACCGCACCGCCGACGGCCGGGTGCTGCTGTTCCGCCCCGACAAGAACATCGAACGGGCCAACCGCTCCAATCGACGGCTGTGCATCCCGGAGATCCCGGCGGACGATTTCCTGAACGCCCTCAAGACCTTGGTGGATGTGGACAAGGACTGGATCCCCACCGAGCCGGGCACGTCCCTGTATATCCGGCCCTTCGTCATCGCCACCGACAGCTTCCTGGGCGTGCGGCCCTCGGACACCTATCTGTTCATGATCATCCTGTCTCCCTCCGGCGCGTACTATGAGGGCGGGCTGGACCCGGTGAAGATCTGGATCGAGGACGACTATGTGCGGGCCGTGCGGGGCGGCATCGGCGAGGCCAAGACCGGCGGCAACTATGTGGCCAGTCTGGCGGCCCAGATGAAGGCCCATGACGACGGCTACGACCAGGTGTTGTGGCTGGACGGCGTGGAGCGGAAATACATCGAGGAAGTGGGCTCCATGAATATCTTCTTCAAGATCAACGGCACGGTGGTGACTCCGCAGCTTTCCGGCAGCATCCTGCCCGGCGTGACCCGCGCTTCCTGCATCGACCTGTGCAGGCACTGGGGCCTGCCCGTGGAGGAGCGGCGCATCAGCGCCCAGGAGCTGGTGGAGGCCGCCAGATCCGGCGCGCTGGAGGAATGCTGGGGCAGCGGCACCGCCGCGGTGATCTCCCCTGTAGGCGCCCTGCGGTTTGAGGATCAGGTGATGACCATCGCCGACGGCGGCATCGGGCCCCTGAGCCAGAAGCTCTATGACACCGTCACCGGCATCCAGACCGGCGCGGTTGCGGATGAATTCGGCTGGACGGTGCAGGTGAACGGCTGATGCCCCGGGACATCCTGTTCGACACCGAGGACGGGCGGTTCTCCTATCGGGTGGGCGGGCTGCTCATCCGGGAGGAAAAGGTGCTCCTGCAAAGGGCCGCAGGGGAGCAGGGCTACGCCGTGATCGGCGGCCATGCAGCTTTCTTTGAGACCAACGCCGAGACGCTCCAGCGGGAATTTCTGGAGGAGCTCCACGCGCCCATCGTAGTGGGCGAGCTCCTGGCCCTGGGTGAGATTTTCTTCCCGTGGAATGGGCCCTGCCACCAGATCTTTCCCTGCTACCGGGTGCAGCTGACCGACGAATCCGTTCTCCCGCTCACGGGGACTTTCCACGGCTTCGACGAGCTGGGCGGGGAGCGGTTCGATGTGGAATTCTGCTGGGTGCCCTTTGAGAAACTGCGGCAGGGCGCTTTGGTCTATCCGCCGGAGATCGTCCCGGTGATTTTGGGCGATACCCAGGCCGTGGCACATTTTGTGTATAACGAGCTGGAGTAGCCCCGCCTCGATACGGCTTTTTTCAGCACATCCCGGCGATTTTCAGCGGGACTGTGTGCTGTTTCACGTAGACAGCAAACTGGAATCGCGCTGGCCTCAATATGACTTTTTTCCGTAAATCCCCCGCCATCGGCGGGAAATTTACTAAATTTCTTTGCCCGGCTGACGCGCAGAATAGGAAGCCCCCTGTGGGCCTCGATATATCTTTTTCCCGTATATTCCCCCGCCGTAGGCGGGGGAATATACAAAATATTATTTCTTCGGATGACCCGCTGAATCGGGAGGCCCCTGTGGGCCTCTCTTTTTTCCGCAGAAAAGGCTTGAGAGAGACGGAAAAGAATGGTATACTAGAGAGTAATCACACGAACGCGAACAAGGGGGAGAGAGGATGCCTCAAAAGAATACCTGGATGGAGCGGGCGGCAGGGGTGCTGCTGCCGGTGAGCAGCCTGCCGGGCAAGTACGGCATCGGCACGTTTGGCAAGGCCGCCTATAAGTGGGTGGATTTTCTGGCCGCCGCGGGGCAAAAATACTGGCAGGTGCTGCCTTTGGGCCCGACGGGCTACGGCAACAGCCCATACCAGAGCGTCTCCGCCTTTGCCGGCAATCCCTATTTTGTGGATCTGGGCCTGCTGTGCGAGGCGGGACTGCTGAATAAACCGGCGCTCAAGAAGATCCCCTGGGGCAAAGACGCCGGGCAGGTGGATTATAATGCCCTGCTGCGCTATCGGGAGCAGGTGCTGCGGGAGGCCTTTTCCCGGTTTGACGGGGATGAGGGCGCGCTGGAAAAGTTCCGCCGGGCCAACCGGGACTGGGTGGAGGACTACGCGCTGTTCGTGTCCATCAAGGCCAAGATGGGCCAAAAGCCCTGGTATGCCTGGGACGAGGATATCCGCCTGCGCAAACCGGAGGCGCTGGCCCGGTGGAAAGAGGACTGTAAGCAGGACGTGGCGTACCACATCTTCGTGCAGTACCTGTTCTTCTCCCAGTGGAAGGAGCTCAAGAAATACGCCAACAAAAAGGGCGTGCAGATCATCGGGGACGCGCCCATCTATGTGGCAATGGACAGCGCCGACGTGTGGGCCCACCCGGAGCTCTTCCAGTTGGACGAGACCTACACGCCCATCGAAGTGGCCGGCTGCCCGCCCGACGCCTTTTCCGAGGACGGCCAGCTGTGGGGCAATCCCCTGTACCGCTGGGACGTGATGGAGCAGGACGGCTTCGCCTGGTGGATCCGCCGGCTGAAAGCGAATCTCAAGACCTTTGACGTGCTGCGCATCGACCACTTCCGGGGATTGGAAAGCTACTACGCCATCCCCTACGGCGACGCAACCGCCCGAAACGGCCGCTGGAAAAAGGGCCCGGGCCGGGCGTTCATCCGGGCGATCCGGGAGCAGCTGCCGGGCGCGGCCATCATCGCGGAGGACCTGGGGTACCTCACCCCGGCGGTGTACCGGCTGCTCAAATATTCGGGCTTCCCGGGGATGAAGGTGCTGCAATTCGCCTTTGATTCCCCAGACGGCAGCGACTATATGCCCCATCGGTACGGAAACAACTGTGTGGTGTATACCGGCACCCACGACAACGACACCACCGCCGGGTGGATGGATACGGCCGATCCCGAGGCAGTGGCCCGGGCGCTGGACTACGCGGGCACCGCCAACGGAGACGACGCGGTGTGGGATATGATCCGGCTGGCCCTGCGCAGCGTGGCCGATCTGGCGGTGATCCCCATGCAGGACTACTTGGGGCTGGGGAGCGAAGGACGGATCAACACGCCCTCCACCCTCAGCGAGGCCAACTGGCGCTGGCGCATGAAGAAGCGCCAGCCCACCGAGGCTTTGGCCCGGAAGATGGCCCGGCTGTCCGCACTGTACGGGCGGAGCGCGCCCGCTAAACCTAGGAAAGGGAGTAAAAAATCATGAACATTCGCGAGGAGCTGGAAGCAAGACTGAACGTCCCGCTGGAAGAAGCCGGGAACGTGGCGATCTATGAGGCGCTGCTGGCCCTGACCCAGGAAAAAGCCGCGGCGCTGCCGACGATCACCGGGAAGAAAAAGCTGTATTATGTTTCGGCGGAATTTCTCCTGGGCAAGCTGCTGTCCAACAATCTCATCAATCTGGGGCTGTTCGATGCGGTGCGGGCCGCGCTGAAAGACGCAGGCAAGGACCTCACGGAGATCGAGGAGCTGGAGCCCGAGCCCTCTCTCGGCAACGGCGGCCTGGGCCGTCTGGCGGCCTGCTATCTGGATTCGGCCGCCACGCTGGATCTGCCTGCCGACGGCGTGGGACTGCTGTATCACTTCGGGCTGTTCCGCCAGAGCTTTGAAAACCTCAAGCAGAGCGAGTACCCGGACGAATGGCTGGAGGAGCAGGCGTGGCTGCGGAAGACCGATATTTCCTTCCCGGTGGCGTTCCCGGAGGCCACGGTGGAGGCTGTGCTCTATGAGCTGGATGTGCCCGGCTACGGGGCGGGGAAAAATAAGCTGCGGCTGTTCGATCTGAAGACCGTGGACGAGACGCTGGTAAACGAGGGCATCGACTTTGACAAAAAGGCCATCGACAAGAATTTGACGCTGTTCCTCTATCCCGACGATTCCGACCGGGACGGGCGGCTGCTGCGGGTGTACCAGCAGTATTTCATGGTGAGCGCGGCGGCCCAGCTGATCCTGCGGGAGCTGGAGGCGGGCGGCCATGCCCTGACCGACCTGCCGGAATACGCGGTGATCCAGATCAACGACACCCATCCCTCCATGATCATCCCGGAACTGATCCGGCTGATGACGGCGCGGGGCGTGGCCTTCGACGACGCGGTGGCAGCGGTGGAAAAGACCTGCGCCTATACCAACCACACGATCCTGGCGGAGGCGCTGGAGAAGTGGCCGCTGGATTACTTGGAGGAGGCCGTGCCCGGGCTGGTGCCGGTGATCCAGAAGCTGGACCGGCGGGTGCGGGAGCGCTGCGACGACGAGGAAGTGGCCATCATCGATGAGGACGAACTGGTCCACATGGCCCGGATGGACATCCACTATGGGTTCTCGGTCAACGGCGTGGCCGCGCTGCACACGGAAATTCTCCAAACGTCGGAGCTCAAGGTCTTCGCGGAGCTGTATCCCGGGAAATTCACCAACAAGACCAACGGCGTCACCTTCCGCCGGTGGCTGATGCACTGCAACCCGGAGCTGAGCGGATTCATCACTTCCCTCATCGGCGAGGGCTGGAAGAAAGACGCAGATCAGCTGGAGAAGCTGCTGGCCTACCGGGACGATCCCGCGGTGCTGGCGAAGCTGCTGGAAATCAAGCAGGAGAAGAAGCTCCAGCTGGCCAATACTCTGGTGCTGTGGGACGTGGAGGTGGACCCCGATTCCATCTTCGACGTGCAGATCAAGCGGCTGCACGAGTACAAGCGGCAGCAGATGAACGCCCTGTATATTATCTGGAAATATCTGGAGATCAAGGCCGGGCGGCTGCCCCGGCGGCCCATCACGCTGATTTTCGGCGCCAAGGCCGCCCCGGCGTATATCATCGCCAAGGACATCATCCATCTCATCCTGTGCCTCTCTCAGATCGTCAACAACGACCCGGAGGTTTCGCCCTGGATGAAGGTGGTGATGGTGGAGAATTACAACGTCACCTGGGCCGAGCAGCTGATCCCTGCCTGCGACATCTCCGAGCAGATCTCTTTGGCCTCCAAGGAGGCCAGCGGCACCGGCAACATGAAGCTCATGCTCAACGGCGCGGTGACCCTGGGCACCCTGGACGGCGCGAACGTGGAAATTTCCCAGCTGGTGGGGGAGGAGAACATCGCGCTGTTCGGCGAGAAGAGCGCCAAGGTCATGGAACTGTACGCCGAGGAGAGCTACGCGCCCAAGGATTACTATCCGGAAGACCCGGAGATCGAGCGGCTGCTGGACTTTATCATCAGCCCGCAGATGATGCGGCTGGGGGATCCGGAGAATCTGGGACGGCTCTACCGGGACATGACCCGGAAGGACTGGTTCATGGCGCTGCTGGATGTGAAGGACTACATCGCCGCCAAGGAAAGGCTGCTGGCGGAGTACGAGGACCGCACGGCCTGGGCCAAGCGGATGCTGGTGAATATCGCCAAGGCCGGGTTCTTCTCCTCCGACCGGGCGGTGGCCCAGTACAACGAGGACATCTGGCATTTGAAGTAAGCTGCCGAAAAGCGGCAGGAAAAATAATTCCCGGCCCCAGGCCCTGCGGCAAAGCGATTCTCCGGGGGCTTTCGGCCGGTGTGGAGGAAATTTATGGGGTTGCTTGAACTGGTCCTGCTGGCGGTAGGGCTTTCTATGGATGCGTTCGCGGTGGCGATCTGCAAGGGGCTGGCGCTGAAAAAGGTGGATTCCGGGCAGATGGCCCTGGTGGGCCTGTGGTTTGGCGGCTTTCAGGCGCTGATGCCGGTGCTGGGCTACTTTGTGGGCGTGCTGTTCCGCAACGTCATCACGGCCATCGACCACTGGATCGCCTTCGGCCTGCTGGTGCTCATCGGCGGCGGGATGATCCGGGAGGCCCTCTCCAAGGATGAGGAAACGGCGGACGCCTCTCTGGGCTTTAAGAAGATGCTGCTGCTGGCCATCGCCACCAGCATCGACGCGCTGGCGGTGGGCGTGAGCTTTGCTTTCCTCAACGTACATATTTTCACGGCGGCGGGGCTCATTGGGGTGATCACCTTTGGGCTGTCGGCCGTGGGCGTGAAGGTGGGCAGCGTGTTCGGGGCGAAATATCAGAGCCGGGCGGAGCTGGCGGGCGGTGTCATCCTCATCCTCATCGGCGTAAAGATCCTGCTGGAGCACACGGGACTGCTGGGCTGAGGACGGAGAAAGGAAGGGGTGGCCATGGCGGCCTCGAAAAAAATACTGGTGCTGTTCGGCTCGCCCCATGGGGCGGGCTATACCCGGCAGCTGCTGGACAGCTTCCTGGCCCCGTTTTTGGAGCAGGGCTGGCAGGTGGGCACGGTGGACGCCTACGCCGCGAAGATCAAGCCCTGCACCGGCTGCGGGGCCTGCGGCAAAAAGGAGGGCTGCGCTTTCCCGGATTTCGATCCCATCGACCGGGCGATCCGGGAGAGCGACTTTCTGGTGGTGGCGTCGCCGGTGTATAACGATTCCTTCCCGGCGCCCCTCAAGGCGATCCTCGACCGCACCCAGCGGTATTTTGAGGCCCGGTTTTCCCTGAACCGGCGGCCGCCCATCAAAAAGCACCGGGATGCCGCGCTGCTGCTGACCATGGGCGCGGAGGAGGAATTCCCCATCGAAGTCACCGTCCACCAGCTGCGCAGGGCCTTTTCCGTAATGAACACCGCCCTGGTGGGGTGCGCCGTGTGGCCGGGCACCAATCTGGGGGACGGCAGGCGGCGGGAATCCATGGAAAAAGCCAGCGCGTTGGCCCTTGATATTCTTTCCAAAATGTGATATACTGAATCGGTACGGCCGGGTTTTCGGCGCGGGGAGCGGAGGAAATCCCCTGAGAATAAACACTGTAAGGCAGGTTTTGTTATGTCAGGACATTCCAAATGGAACAACATCAAACGTAAAAAAGAAAAGGCCGACGGCGCCAAGGCCAAGATCTTCACCAAGATCGGCCGCGAGCTCACCGTGGCGGTGAAAGAGGGCGGCAGCGCCGATCCCAATGCCAACTCCCGGCTGAAGGACTGCATCGCCAAGGCCAAGGCCGCCAACGTCCCCAACGACAATATCGAGCGGATCATCAAGCGGGCCGCCGGCGACGGCGCAGCCGACAATTACGAGGACATCCGGTACGAGGGCTACGGCCCCTGCGGCGTGGCCGTGATCGTGGAGACCCTCACCGACAACCGCAACCGCACCGCCGCCGATGTGCGCCATGCCTTTGACAAGTACGGCGGCAACCTGGGCACCACCGGCTGCGTGTCTTTCATGTTCAAGCAGAAGGGCGTCATCGTGGTGGAGCGTGAGGAGCTGGAGGAAGAAGACGTGATGTTTGCCGCGCTGGAGGCAGGCGCGTCCGATTTCTCCGCCGACGAGGATGTTTTCGAGATCGTCACCGAGCCCGCCGATTTCAGCGCGGTGCGCGAGGAGCTGGAAAAGCAGGGGTATACCTTTGTTTCCGCCGAGCTGGAGATGGTGCCCGATACCACCGTTTCCATCGACGATCCCGAGGTGGTTGTCAAAATGCAGAAGATGCTGGAGCTGCTGGAGGACAACGACGATGTGCAGAACGTGTGGCACAATTGGGACGCCCCGGAAGAGGACGACGAGGAATAAACAGAAGGATCAGTCTCTCCGAAGGTTCGGGGAGACTTTCCTATGTGTGCGTTTGATCGATGCCCGAGGATCAGTGGCAAATGATTTCGCTGCCGCGGGCACAGCTTGTAAACCGAAACGGAGGAGAGACCCATGAGACACCTGATCGACCCGCTGGATTTCACCCGGGAGGAGACCGATCGGCTGCTGGCCCTGGCCGGGCGGATCATCGAAGACCCGGCGGCATACGCCCACCGCTGCGACGGGCGGATCCTGGCCACCCTGTTCTATGAGCCCAGCACCCGCACCCGCCTGAGCTTTGAATCCGCCATGATGCGCCTGGGTGGCAAGGTGCTGGGTTTTGCCGGGGCGGACAGCAGCTCCGCCACGAAAGGGGAGAGCGTGGCCGATACCGCCCGGATGGTTTCCGCCTACGCGGATGTGATCGCCATGCGGCACTTCAAGGAGGGCGCGCCCTATGTGGCCAGCCGCTACGCCGGGGTGCCGGTGATCAACGCCGGGGACGGCGGGCACAATCACCCCACCCAGACCCTCACCGATTTGCTCACTATCCTGCGCTGCCGGGGCAAGATCGGCGGCACCACCATCGGTCTGTGCGGCGATTTGAAATTTGGCCGCACTGTCCACTCCCTCATCAAGGCCCTGGCCCGGTATGAAGATATCAACTTTGTGTTCATTTCTCCCGAAGAATTGAAGGTGCCCGGGTATATCCTGAAAGAAGTGGTGGAGCCCTCCGGGCACCCCTATGAGACCGTGCGCACCATGGAGGAAGTCATGCCCAGGCTGGACATCCTGTACATGACCCGGGTGCAGCGGGAACGGTTCTTCAACGAGGAAGATTACGTCCGCTTGAAGGATTCCTTTATCCTCACCAGAGACAAGCTGCGCACCGCCCGGCAGGATCTGGCCGTGATGCACCCGCTGCCCAGGGTCAACGAGATCGCCGCCGACGTGGACAGCGACCCCAGGGCGAAATACTTTGAACAGGCCCGCAACGGCGTGTACGTGCGCATGGCGCTGATCCTGGCGCTGCTGGGGATCGAATCTGACATCTTGGAGGCTTGACTATGTTGAACATTGACAGCATCGAAAACGGCATCGTCATCGACCACATCACCGCGGGGCTGGGGATGCGGGTGTATGAGCTGCTGAAGCTGGATCAGCTGGATACCTGCGTGGCCATCATCAAAAACGCCCGCAGCGAGAAATACGGGAAGAAGGACATCATCAAGATCGAGGGCGTGATGAACATCGACCTGGACGTGCTGGGATTTATCGACACCAACGCCACTGTCTGCACCATTCGGGGAGGTAAGCTGGTGCAGAAGGGAAAACCCGCCCTGCCCAAAGTGCTGACCAATATCATCTCCTGCCGGAATCCCCGGTGCATCACCAGCGTGGAGGCGGTGGATCAGGTGTTCTACCTCTGCGATGAGAAGACCCACCGCTACCGCTGCAAATACTGCGAGCAGGAATACAAAAAGGAGCCCGGAGAGGGGGAGACCGTATGAAGAAAAAGAAAAGCGGCGCGGGCCGCAGGAAGCCTGCCGGCACCAAGTCCAAGCTCTTTTTCGCGGTGATCAGCTGCGTCAATCTGCTTTTGTCGTTGTTGATTTCCCTGCTGCACCGCTGGGAGATCCTCCACGCCGTGCGAAACGACGAGGGCGTGCAGCTGCTGCTCACCTCCAAAGAGGAGACCAGGGCGGGCAAATCGGAAAACGCTTAGTCAGTTCCCGCGGGAAGGGAGCCGTCGTGTGCGGCAAAATAGTGTATCAGGGAGGCCGGATCGTCCGGCCTCCCTTGTTTGCAGCATCAGCGGCGGGCGGGAAGCCTCCTCCGGCGCAGCCCATGCTTCATTGGCCTAATTCTCAGCTTCTGTCCTGTACTTTTCCCGACCGATGCGCTATTCTGAACGCGAAAGGAGGTGACCACATCATGGATCAGCAAAAAGTTGGAAAGTTTCTCAAAGAGCTTCGCGGTGAAAAAGCATGGACGCAAAAGCAAAGTGCGCCCGCAAATCAGACGCGCTTTTTGTGGCACCCCCGACCAGACGCTGACGGGTGGCCTTTCGCTTAGGAGCCGAACGCTAAAATAAACTATAGCTATCCTCCCCCGCGAAGCGGGGGAGGATAGCTAATCTCCATGGGCGTAAAGGCGAAAAGCAAAGCGCGCCCAGAAATCAGACGCGCTTTTGTGGCACCCCCGACCAGACGCTGACGGATGGCCTTTCGCTT
>CANRMX010000040.1 GCA_947631855.1 uncultured Clostridia bacterium
TCGGATAGACCGCTTGCGCTCTCAATCCAGTATGGAATGTAACGCGATAGAGGTCGATTTCCCCTTGATTTAAGCGGTTCTACGAGCATAAAACGGCAGGGTAAGGGTTTTATACGTCTACCCTCAAAAATAGGCTTCTATTGCGTAACAATATGAAAAAAGCAAAGCAGAGAGCCAATCACTTTTGGAGTGGTTTACTCTCTGCTTCTGTTTGCACCCTGCTTGTCAGCGTTAATGATAAGTTATTGTAAATACTTCCTTATCCCTATTAACACTTGGGAAAAGCGGGTAATTCTGATTGATTTCAAATCGAAAGGCTTATTCACCCAGCACCCGCAGGATGATCTCCGCGGTCTGCTGCGCGCACCGGCGGTAGCCCTCCTCGGTGAGGTGCAGCAGATCACCGCACTTATAGGCGTGCGGGTCCTCCGCGCATAGGGCGTACAGGTCGTTGATGGGCACGCCCTCCTCTTTGAGGAACGCCTTGGCCGCCCCGTTGTAGGCGGTCACCCAGTTGTTGTTGTAATTGATGGACAGCGCCCCGGTGCCGGTGACGTCCGCAGCCGCGCCCGGCTCCAAAATCGGCGTGGTGGTGGCGAAGATGGGCTTGGCCCCGTGGCGGCGAATCTCCTTCAAGATCCGGCCCAGAAAGTGCAGGTACTCCGGCAGGGGATGGATCGCCTCCTCCATGGGCGGCTCGATGTTCATGTCCCAGTAGCCGTTGTTCCAGTGCACAGCATCGAATTCCCCATACAGCCGGAACATCTGGTTCATCTGCCACAGGGTGTAGGCCGAAAACCGTCCGTTGTCCTCGGGGTCGTAGATCACTTCCACCTTTCCCGCCAGCGCCTCCTTCACGTAATCGTCGTAGCCCATACGGATGGAATCGCCCAGCAGCAGCACGCGTTTCATGTGAATTCTCTCCTTTTCGATGGATTTTATTATTTATCCCAGCAGCCCTGACAGCTGCTTTTCGCCTGCCTCCGGGAATCGCTCGCCCAGCGCTTTCAGCAGTCTCTCCCGGGATTCCTCCGGCGAGCGGGCATAGGCCGCCGCCACGAAATCCTCCCCGAACAGCACTTCCGGCGTGGCATAGCGGGCCACGCCCCAGCCGTAGGTCTTGCCCTGCCGGTCGGTGCGGTACTCGAAATCCCCAATGACCACATATCCCTGCATTTGCAGCCGGGTGATCACCGTCTCAAAGCCCTTGTTGCCGCCCTTGCGGTAATTGGCCAGATTCTTTAATTCCCCGGTGAGCAGGGAGCCGTGGGCCGCCAGAATATCGTAAAGCTCCTTATCTTTACGGGAGGCCAGGCCGTCCTCGTACCGGGCGTCGAAATCGTACCCGTCCCGGCGGTAGTTGAGGAAATCCTGCACCAGAGGAAGGGCAACATATCCCGCCTTGCCGCTGTAAAATTTGCCGTAGATGCAGTCCCTCCGCCGGGCCACCGGGCCCTTCCACTCCCAGGGGCCGTCCTCCGTATCGGAAAACCAGAGATGACGGGGCGTGTGCTCCTCGATGGAAAGGCCGGGCACGCCGCAGGTGAAAAAGGGCAGGAAGCCCGCCGCCTGCACGTTATCCGCCATGTCCTCCAACGTGTTGATCGTTTTCAGTTCCATGCTGATCGGTATCCTTATGATATGTTTTGTAAATTTAATATCCTTCACGGATTTCCGACAAGCCGCGCTGCCTGTCGGTTTCCATCTGGAATCTTATCGATCGCGGAGCCGCTCCACGATCTCATCGGTGCGCATGCTGTGGGAACCCTTCACCAGCACCGCGTCGCCTTCCCGCAGCTGCTCCAGCAGGAAATCCCCGGCGGCACGGTTGTCTGCAAACCAATGGGCCCCTTCGCCGTACCCGGCGACGATCTCCCGGGCCAGCTCGCCCACGGCGATCAGCGTGTCCACGCCCTGCTCCCGGGCGTAGCGGCCCACCTCCCGGTGGCCCTGCAGGGCGTAGTCCCCCAGCTCCAGCATATCGGCCAGCACCGCGAAGCGTCTGCCCGAGACGGCACGGGAGGCCAGCACCTCCAGCGCGGTGCGCATGGAATCGGGACTGGCGTTGTAGCTGTCGTCGATCACCGTCACCCCGCGGTATACGCCGATCTGCTGCCGCTGGGCCGGGGCCTTATAGGACGCGATGGCCCGGGCGGCGTCCTCCGCCGGGACCCCCAGCGCCCTGGCCACCGCCATGGAGCACAGGGCGTTGCGCACGTTGTGCTCCCCTGCGGCCGGCACATACAGCTGGTACCTTTCACCGGGGCCGTCGCATGTAAAGTAGGTTCCCTTGTCGGCCTCCCGGAGCTCCGAAGCCCGCCAGGTGCAGCGCGGGCCCAGGCCGAAAGTCACCACCCGCCTGGCCGAGGTTTCTGCAAATTCCGCCAGCAGCGGGTCGTCGCCATTGACAAAGAACGCGCCGTCGGCGGGCAGATAATCGCCGATATGGGCCTTCTCCGCCAGGGTGGTCTCCCGGTTCTTCATGAACTCGATGTGGGCCGTGCCGATGTTGGTGATCACCGCGCAGGTGGGCTGCACCACCCGGGCGATCCGCTCCATCTCGCCGGGCATGCTGACGCCCATCTCTACCACCGCCGCCGTGTGCCGGGGCGTCAGGGCGCAGACCGTCATGGGCACGCCCACCTGGCTGTTCTGATTGCCCGCAGTCTTGTGGACGGTGAACTTGGCGCTGAGCGCCTGGGCCACCATCTCCTTGGCGGTGGTCTTCCCCACGCTGCCCGTCACCCCCACGATGGGGATGGAAAATTCCTCCCGGTAGGCAGCGGCCGCCGCCTGCATGGCCGCCCGGCAGTCTCCCACCAGGAGCAGCGGGCCGGTGCAGTCGGGATGGGCCTCGTAATACGCCCGATCCACAAAAGACGCCGCCGCGCCGCCCTCCAGCGCCGCCGCGATAAACCGGTGGCCGTCCACCTGCTCGCCCCGGATGGGCACGAAAAGCAACCCGGGCTTGGCCTCCCGGCTGTCCGTGCAAAAGCCGGTGATCTGGGCGGTCTCCTCGCCGCCCAGCAGCCTGCCGCCCGTGTCCCGGACGATCTGCCCCAGCTCCCGTTTCATGGTCGTCACCTTCCAGTCTCGTTTCAAGTCGTAAAGCCAAAAGACTTTACGCCGTTTCTTCCAGCAGTTCGCGGATGACCACCCGCTCGTCAAAGGGCCGCTTGACCCCCTGTATCTCCTGATAATCCTCGTGGCCCTTGCCCGCCAGCACCACGATATCCCCGGGCCGGGCGTTTTGCAGACACCAGCGGATGGCCTCCCGCCGGTCGGGAATGACGATATATTCCCCGCCGGTCTTGTCGATGCCCACCCGGATGTCGGCGATGATATCCAGCACGTCCTCATACCGGGAATTGTCGGCAGTGAGCACGGAGAGGTCTGCCAGACGGCCGCTGGCCTCGCCCATCTCAAACCGGCGCACCTTGGGCCGGTTACCGCCCGCGCCGAACATACAGATCAGCCGCTGGGGCTCGTATTCCCGCAGGGTGCTCAGCACGTTCTCCAGCCCTACGCCGTTGTGGGCGTAATCCAGCAGCAGGGTGTACCCGCCGGGCACGGGCACCGGCTCCACCCGGCCTTTCACCTTGACCGTGGCCAAACCCTGCCGCATGGCTTCTGTGTCAACCCCAAGGACTTTACAGCAGGCGATGGCGGCCAGGGCGTTATAGGCGTTGAATTTGCCGGGAATGGGCACCTCGGCGGTGAAAGAGAGACTGCCCGCGACTTCAAAGGTCACCCCCAGCTGCCCGGGACGGTTCAAATGGCGGGCGTTCTCCCCACGCACGCCGGCGGCATCGGAAAAGCCGAAGGTCTCCACCCGGCAGGTGTGGCCCTGCAAGATGCCCTCCAGACTGGGATCGTCCAGATTGACCACGCCGGTCTCGCACATGGTGAACAGCAGCGCCTTGCTCTCCATATATTCCTGCATATCTTTATGCTCCACGCCGCCGATGTGGTCCTCGGAGAAATTGGTGAACACCCCCACCTTGTAGGGGATGCCATAGACCCGCTTCTCCTTGAGGCCGATGGACGACGCCTCCATCACGCAGTATTCGCAGCCGGCGTCCGCCATCATCCGCAGGTACCGCTGTACCTCCGGGCTGGAAGGGGTGGTGTTGTCTGTCTTGTAAATCACCCCGCCAATGTCCACGCCGATGGTGCCGATGATCCCGGTTTTGTGGCCGGCGGCCTCCAAAATGGCGCGGATCATGTGGGCGGTGGTGGTCTTCCCCTTGGTGCCGGTGACGCCGATCACCGTAATGTCCTCCTCGGCCGGAAAGCCATAGAAGGCCGCGCTGATCCGGGCCAGGGCCGCCTTGGTGTCCTCCACCAGGACCACCTGGGCGTCTCCCGCCGCCACCGGCTCCTCGGCCACCACCACCGCCGCGCCCTTTTCCACGGCGCTTTGGGCATAGCGGTGCCCGTCGGCGGCAGAGCCCCGAATACACACGAACACGCATCCCGGCTCCGCTTTCCGGGAATCGATGGTCACGCCGGTCACGTCCATATCCTGAAAACCGCCGGTGATCCCCACCGGCCGCAGCAAATCAGACAATTTCACCGCGTTCTTACCTCCTCCTGCATCCTTTCGCTGGGTCTATTTTACCACTCCGGCCCTGTAAATGTCAACTAACCTGCGGGAATGGCGCGAAGCGTCTGCACAAGAATCTCCGCCAATCCCGGACATTTTTCGTGAATTTTCTGGGAATATCCAGTTGATTCTTGCGTTTATGGCAAAATTCCTGTATAATACCCTTATGTGCTCTTTCTGTCGCGTACCCCGGCCAAGTGGGCCGTTTATTTATGGAAAGGAAGGATCTGCATGGAATCTGCTACGAAACGTATTCTCTTTCTCACCGCCACCATCCTGCTGGTGCTTGTGGTGGTCATCGGCAGCGTGGTGATCACCCTCCGCGGCCCGCGGGAGAGCTCCGTGGAGCTGCTGGAAAAGCAGGAGGACGGCACCCTGCTGGTCAACGACCTCTATGAGGGGCACATGACCATCCCGTTCTACAACATCCCCAAATGCACCTATAAGCTCGACGACTTCTCCGACAACAAGGGCGTCATCGCCTATGAGGGCGGGGACTCCTATGTGGGGATCAACGTGAACCAGCAGCAGGGCGAGATCGACTGGAGCCAGGTGGCCGGCAGCGGTGTGGACTTCGTGCTGATCCGCGTGGGCTACCGGATGTACGGCACCGGGCGCATCGTGGAGGACGAGCGCTTTGAGGCGAACATCCAGGGCGCGCTGGAGGCTGGACTGCCCGTGGGCGTGTACTTCTATTCCAAGGCCATCTCCACCACCGAGGCCGAGGAGGAAGCCAATTTCGTGCTGGACAAGATCCGCACCTACACCGTCACCTATCCTGTGTTCTTCTACTGGCGCTACGATCTCAAGGACGACGGCTCCTTGATGGAGGAATCCCGGGTCACCGGCTGCAACGGCGACCAGATCACCTCCTTTGCCGAGGCCTTCTGCGCCCAGGTCACCCTCACCGGCCGCACCGCCGGGTTCTTCTGCGACAAGACCATGGGCTATGAGCGGCTGGATCTCTCCCGCCTCTCCGCCTATGATATGTGGTATACCGAGTTCCGCGCCGCACCCAGCTTCTATTACGACTTCAAAATGTGGCAGTATACCGACGAGGGCACGGTCCCCGGCATCTCCCAGCAGGTGCCCATCACCCTCTCCATGAAGAAATATGGCTGATCCCAAACAACCGAAACACAGCGAGACGCCGCCGCCTGCGAAGCGGAAGCGGGTGGTGCTCCTGTGCGCGTGCTGCGCCGCCGCCGTGCTTCTGCTCTGCCTGCTGGTGGCGCTGGCGCTGGGAAATGACAGCGAGCCCCACAAGGGCAGGGACACCTCCCCGGCCCCTTCCCCCACCCCCGACCGTGGCATCCTTTTCAACGACCGGTATCGGGGCCCCACCTTTGTGCCCCGGTTCGAGCTGCCCAAAAACACATACGACAGCGACAAATTCGTGGAGGAGGACGGGTTCCTCCGCTACGACAGCGAGACCGCCACCCTCGGCGTGGACGTTTCGGAATTCCAGGGAGAGATCGACTGGCAGCAGGTGAAGGACGCGGGCATCGACTTCTGTATCCTGCGGGTGGGCTACCGGGGCACGACCCAGGGCATGCTCAACGAGGACAGCCGGCTCGCAGAGAATCTGGCCGGGGCGGAGGCCGCCGGGCTCAAGATCGGGGTGTATTTTTTCTCCCAGGCGGTCAGCGAGCACGAGGCCCGCAAGGAGGCCGATTTTGTCTTGAAGCGGCTGAAGGGCCACGAGATCGACTACCCCGTGGTGTTCGACTGGGAGCCGCCCACCGAGGAGGGCCTGCGGGCCTACGGGATGGCCGGCTGGCAGGTGAGCAACTTTGCCGCCGCTTTCTGCAAACGGATCGCCGACGCGGGCTACACGGCGTGCATCTACTCCAACAAGAACATGGCCTATGATTTTTGGGACCTGACCCAGCTTGCGGACTACGCGCTGTGGTACGCGGAATATCAGCCCGTGCCCAGCTTTTACTACGATTTCAGCCTGTGGCAGTATTCCGAAAGCGGCTCCGTCCCCGGCATCCCCGTGGAGGTCGATCTGAATATCTGCTTTGAAGCCTACTGATTTGCGCGTGCCGACCGGGGCGTTCACCGGCCTTGGGGCACGCGCTTTGCCATAGCAAAAATTTTTTTGAAAATTTTTTGCTCGGGGTGTAACCTTTGGGGCGGATTCTCCGTCTAATCATATAGAAGGGCAAATGCGGAGCAGACTGCCGCAGAGGATTTGCCGCAGTACATGGAAAACATTTTTTGCAATTTTTCAATTGGGGTGTAACCTTTTGGGTGGGTTCTCCGTCTAATCATATAGAAGGACAAATTTGGCGCAGACTGCCGCGAAGAATCCGACGCAAAACCGGGAAAGGAGGGAGAGCGTGCGCACGGAATATTTGGTGAAAAAGGCCCAGCGGGGCAGCAAGGACGCGTTCGTCAAGCTGATCGAATCTCACGAGGCCGCGCTGTATCGGGTTGCCAGAGCCTTCCTGAGCCGGAAGCAGGATCTGGAGGACGCGGTGCAGGAGGCCGTGTGCAGGGCCTTCTCCAAGCTCCCAGACCTGCGCGACCCCGGGCTTTTCGACACCTGGCTCACCCGGATCATGATCAACTGCTGCGTGGATCTCCAGCGGCTCCAGCGGGGCTCCTTCCCCATTGACGTGCTGCCGGTGGACGATCCCAACCGCACCTGGGATGAATTCACCCGCGAGGAGGAATCCTGGGACGTGCGCCAGGCGCTCAGCGAGCTCAGCGAAAACGACCAGCTGATCCTGACCCTGTTTTACCTCAACGAGCTGTCCATCCGGGAGATCGCACAGATCCTTTCCATCAAGGAAAACGCCGTCAAGCAGCGGCTGTACAGAGGACGGCAGCGGTTTGAAAAAATCTACTTACAGCATGAAGAAGAAGGAGGCGCGCTATGAATCGCAAACAGGCAGAGAAGGAGACGTCCCGTTCCCTGCGCCGCTCCACCCGTCAGGCGGGCGCTTTTAAGCGCAGGCTGGCAGAGGAGCTGGGCGTGGAGGAAGTCCCTCGATCCTTCCACGACAAGATTCAGGAGACCTTTGCGCAGCTCCCCGACGAGCTGCGGGTCAAGAAGAAACCCTTCCACAGCTTCCTCAAGGGCGCGTCCTGGGCCATGGCCGCAGCCGCGGCAGCCTTTGTGATCCTGCTGGGGCTCAACACCCTGTCGCCTCAGTTCACCGAGGGCCTGCCCGGGCTGGGCGCGGTCTTCACGGAGCTCAACGGCGGGCACACCTCCTCCCTGCCGTCGGAGCCGTCCTCCTCCCTTACGGGCAGCAACCCGCCCGCAGAGGATGTGTACCGGGTCCTGCCCCTGGTAGACAACGGCATCACGTTGATGGATGCCTCCTTCATGGATGACGGCCGGCTGCGGATCACGGCCACGATCCCCTATATGGGCCGGGAAAGCTATAGCCTGCTGTGCTACGAGGACGACACCCTCTATGGCAGCACCGCCCGGCTGGCTGTGAACGGAAACTTTGTCTACAGCGACGAGACTCAGGCACCCAGCACCGAGGTGGATCCGTCAGAGGTGGATCCGTCACAGGGTTCCGATCAACAGCCCGACGAAACCAAGCCCTGCGAGATCACCTGGTATTTCTCCCTAAAAGACGTGGGCGATCCCCGGACGTCCCCGGTGATCCTCACCCTCTTTGAGCATCCTATCAGCGATTCGCTGGCCTCCACCAACCGGGTGCTGGCGGAATTTGCCATCGATCTCGCCACGGGCTCCGCAAAAATCAGCACCGCCTATGACGACGAGGGCTATACAAAGATCACCCCCCAGACCTGCATGGGCACCGACCACAACAGCTGGGCTTCCTCCCCCTATCTGCTCACCCGCTGCAACCCGATCGACAACGGCTATTATCGGGTGGACCTGTTCTGTGCGCAGGATGCGCTGGGTGAAGAAGTGGGGATGGAGTTCTACCGCTATTCCGACGACACCCCGGTGGGCTCCCTGGCCATCTCCGCTATGAGCGAACTGGAGGCCGGCGAATCCCCGCTGGTCGGAGAGCCGGAGGAGATCACGCAATTTGACCTGTACGGCAGCTGGTTCTCCGACGGGCAATCCTTCCTGTGGCAGGGCGTCACCGATCCCGACCGCACCGGCATAGTCTACGAGCACGATGTGTTCCTTGTCCCGCTGGGCGAAATCTATTCCATCTGGGAGGACTCTGCCGTGAATGAGGATCTGGTGGACGGCTCCATTCGGATCACCCTGACCGGTGAGGGCGGGCAATTCCTGGTGAAGGACGTGTTCCAGACCGTCCAGGAAAACTGCCGCAACGCGGCGGGCCGGTGCAGCACATCGCCCTGATCAAACATATTTTGACACTTTTCGTCAAAGTCCTTGACTTTTCGACAGCGTTGCGGTATACTATGTTTTGTTCGCAAAAGGCTTTTGAGTTCAACTTCGTATACCGCATACGCTGGACGGGAAGGTCATTATGAAACAGATTCTTTACGATGATCCCAATTTCCTCGGCAATCGCCTGCGCGCTCTGCGGCTGACTTTTGGCTTTACCCAAAGCAGCGTGGCGGAGGTGCTGGGGATCAATCGCTCCACCTACTCCTACTACGAATCGGGCACCACCCGTCCCGATCCCGTGGTGCTGGGCAAGCTGGCCTCCTATTATCAGATCCCCGTGGATGTGTTCTTTGAGGAGCAGCTGCCCCTGAACATCAAGCTCAACGATTCCCAGCGGCGGCGCACCTCCCGTACTTCCCTGTTCGATCCCCAGCGGATCGGCGAGCTGCTGCCCAGCGAACGCGCCCTGATGCTGTTCGTCCGGGCCAACGGGAAGCTCTCCTGTGAGGAGATCCTGGATCACTTGAAAACCTATGTGGAGGAACTGAAGGCGGAGGACGCCAAAGAGCCTTCGGAGAAGCCGGCCGAATAAAAAGATTTCCGTTCGACAGATTCCGACCGTTTCCGCCGCAGGTTTGATTTATGATGATAGTCCGACCGGTGTGGAGGGTTCTCCCCCGCGCCGTTCTATATGCGCTCGTAGCTCAGTTGGATAGAGTGACAGACTCCGACTCTGTAGGCCGCTGGTTCGAGTCCAGTCGAGCGCGCCAAAAGGAAAAAGACCTCTTTGGAGGTCTTTTTCCTTTTGCGAGACTGGGCTCGAAAGGCCGTACAGGGCCGCACAGCGGCCCGGAAAAACGTGCCAGTGGCACGTTTTTAGGCCGTGGATTTTCTCCGGGGCCGCTCCTACGGCAGCCTACAAGGCGAGAACTTGCTAAAAGAGGGCGCAAAAGCAAGTCGAGCGCGCCACGTGAAAAGGACCCCTTTCGGGGGCCTCCCAGCCTGCCGAAAAAGATCCAGCAAAGGCTGGGCTTTTTCGCTTAGATATGATATAATAAAACGGGTGATGAAAGATGCTGGAACGCGGGAAAC
>CANRMX010000041.1 GCA_947631855.1 uncultured Clostridia bacterium
TCGCCGGAGATTCCCGCCGACAGTGAAATGAGAAAGTAAAAAAGCAACGCCAAGTGCGGTTGGCGTTGCTCATAGTGCACCCTACAAGGGTGCGGCTGGTATTATGGCCCTTATAGGGCCGTTCTGCAAACCCCACGCTTCGCGTGGGGTTTTGATTTTCAGGAAAAGAAATCCACAATGAGGACACAGCGGTTTGGGATCGGTTTGATCTTAAAATATCAATCGCCTACAAAGGATCAGTCGTTTTGCAGACAGGCGGAACGGCTGATTTTTTTATTCTTTTTGAGTTTGCGCAATGACAAAGGAAGAAAAGTGTACACACTAAATGAAAAGCCCTCTGTTCTATAAGGCTGAATCGCGTACAGAATCAATCGAAAAAGGAGGAAACGAATCTATGTGCGAGCTGTTATTTTTTGTGCTGGGCGTTATGCTCGGCGGGTTGGTCATGCTGGTCGTGCTGTGCGGTTTGCAGCTGCACCGCGTGCGCCAATATGAGGCAGAGATTCAGCGGCTGCGGCGGAGGAAGTGACCGGCCTGTTGGGCCACGTGTGCCCCCGTGAGGGGCCGGCATCGGGGACGTCCGATTATTCAGCAGGGATGTGTGAAAAGAGAGCCCATGCTGCTGTATAGCGAGACGGTCGCAGAGGACGCAGAAACGATTACTGACAAGGAATATTTTACCGTGTTCCTGAAGCTGGAAGAATCCAGAAGTGGGAAACTGAAAGTCGCGGTTTGTGAAGAAACGAGTAGTTTATGCTTGAGAGGAGAACGGCGATCCCGGGAAGGTGCTTCATTCTACAATGGAGGTAATTGGTACAGTCAAATAATAGAAATGCGAGAAGTCTCCGACTGCGGCGAGAGCCAAAGCCGGAGACTTCTGTATTCCTTGTTGAAACATCCTTTGCCCCCTCCCTCCCGTTGGGCTTGGTCTTACCGCACCGCTTGCCCGCGTCCACCCTATTGACAAAAAATCGCGGGGGGTTATGCTATACGTATAAAAATTTTTTCTAACCCCCGTAACCTTTCACCCTCTTGCTCCGTCTAATAAGTAGTTGGACTTTTCAGTCCGCTATCCAAAGCGCCAACTGTGGCCGAAAATCAAAAAAGGGGGGAGGGCCTATGCAAGCACGCAAGACGGTCGGCCGGTAGTCACAAATCATCCTTGCTTTTCAGTTCTACGAAGCTGGGAGCGATCATGCTAAAGGAATATCATTTAGATAGGAGAGATCACCATGAAAAAAGTGTTGTCAATGTGCATCGTTTTCTGCCTGCTGCTTTCTCTGGCGGCGTGTTCCGCTGGGGGCGGCGCGCCCGCCTCTTCGGGCCCCACGGAGGATGCCGATTCGCCCGCCTCGGTGGGATCGGCTCCGGTTTCCGAGATCACGTCCGGCGGGGCGCTTTCCGGCTCCTTTGTATTGACGGAAGAAATCTCGGAGCCCGTGGTGGGCAATATGCAGAAAAATGTGCCCTCCGGGAACTTTGTGTCGGCTGACGGGAAATTCCTGTTTACCGCTGCCGATCCAGCCACCGGCGAGCCGCAGCTGTTTACTTACGATCCCGACACCAAAGCGGTCAATCCCTTTTGCCGGGACGCCACCTGCAATCACAGGACGGCCGCCTGTGCCGCGGGCGGTGTGGACTGCAATCTGGAAAGCCACGGCGGAGAAGTCTATGGCCGCAGCAACACCGCCGCCGGAGAGATCATGCGCCTTAAGGACGGCCGGTTCGAGAGCACGCAGATCGAAGGGGGCGTTTCCCATTTCTTCCACTACGGGCAGTACCTCTTCGTGGCCACCCTGGATTCTTCCCTGATCGTCTTTGAGGGGAACAGCAAGACCCCCAAGACCCTGCTGGACGAGTATACCGGCTATTGGGAGACCGTCTGCGACGGGGTTCTGTACTACCACTCAAACGGCGTATGCAGGCTTGATCTGACCCAGGAAAATGCCGAGCCCGAGCTGCTGGTGAAAGATGCCGCCCACATCACGGACGGCGAATATATCTATTACACCGGCACCGACGACCTGCTGTACCGCTGCGAGATGGATGGCAGCGCCCCGGAACAGCTGACGGACCGCCCGGTGCTGGTGGCCAGCTGGAATTTCGACGACGATTACTTTTACTTCCGCTACCACACGGGGGACGATATGCTTGCGGGGGACAGCCAGGACCTCTATCGCTTCCCGAAGGATGCGCCCGACGAGATCGAGAAATTCTGCACGCTGCCCGCCCCGGCGTACCAGATCTTTACGGACGCCGATTCGGACTTTCTCTTCGTGAAGACCTTTGGGAACGACGAACAGGTGGGAGAAGATATTTATATCGTTTCCAAGGAGACGAATGCGGCGGAGCTCTTGGAATTTTGATGGATACATCGACGAATTGCCTGAGGAGGTGCGGCACTGGATGGAACTCACGGTAGAGAAGATCACCAAAACCTATCGCACGACCAAGGCCCTGGACGACGTGTCGTTCTCGCTGCGGGAGGGCGTCCACGGGCTGCTGGGGCCCAATGGGGCGGGGAAGACCACGCTGGTGCATATTCTGGTGGGGATTCTGCGGCCCACCGCTGGACGCGTGCTGTGGAACGGCGAGGACATCACGGCGCTGGACGGGCGGTACAGGGAGATTTTGGGCTTCCAGCCGCAAGCGCCCGCGCTGTACAAGAGCTTTCGCGCCGAAGAATTTCTGCGGTACATGGCGGCGGTCAAGGGCCTGAAGCTCACCCGAAAGGAGCTGGGGATGCGCATCGAAAGTGTGTTGGAGACCGTGAATCTCCGGCAGGACGGCAGGAAGCGGATCGGGGAATTCTCCGGCGGGATGAAGCAGCGGCTGGGGATCGCCCAGGCCCTGCTGGGCGACCCGGAGCTGCTGGTGCTGGACGAGCCCACCGCCGGACTGGACCCTCAGGAACGGGTGCGGCTGCGAAACACTATCTCCACCGTGGCGCTGAATAAGATCGTGCTCTGGACCACCCACATCGTCTCCGATATCGAATATATTGCCCGAGATATCCTGCTGCTCAAAAAGGGACACTTTCTTGCCTGCGACACGCCCCAGGCGCTGGTGGACGCCATGCAGGGCAAGGTGTTCACCCTGCCGGTGGCGCCCCGGGAGGTGCCCCTCTGGCAGGAAAAAGCGCTGGTGGGCAACGTGCAGCGCCGGGAAAAGGACGTGCTGCTCAGGATCATTGGGGATTCCTGCCCCGGAGGCACGGCGGTGCAGCCCGATCTGGAGGATGTGTACCTCTATCACTTCCGGGAGGCCTCGGAAAAGGAGGGGAGCTGAATGACCACCCTGGTGCGCTATGAGCTCAAAAAGGCTGTGGGGAACCGGTTTTTCCTGGCGGCGTTTTGCCTGATGCTCCTTGCCGCTTTCCTGCTGCAAGGCGGCGTCCCGCAGTATTGGGCGTATCGGCAGGAGATTGAGGCAATTGCGGACTTAGCGCCCATGACGTTCCTGGAATATATCCGCTCGGAGCGGCTGAACAGCCAGATCCATCGGGAAATGACGGCCCGGTATAATGCCCTGACCCAGGACGACCACGCCCGCATCGCGGCCGCGCTGAAAGAGAAATATGGGGAAGACGTGCTCACGGAGTATGGGGCCATTGCCGACGAGAGGATGTTCCAAGTGCCAGGGTGTGCGGGCGATTTGAGCGATATGGATTATCTTGCCCTGCGCCAGCAGTTTGCGCAGCGCAACGCAGACGCACAGGAAAAGCTGGACACCGTGCTGCGGAATGCGGCGGGCCTGCTGGAGGAAGCCCGGGCGGAAGGGGATGCCTTCGGCGTGCGGCGCAACGAGGAGATTTTGCGGCTGTATTCCCAGCCGAGGGGAGAGATCACGGGCTTCCTGCGGGGTGCGGGCGACCTGCTCCTGGAGTCCTTCTCCGTGCTGTTTGCCGCTCTGCTGGTGCTGCTGACCGCCAGCGCCAGCGTCACCGGGGAGTATGACCGCCGCACATGGCTGCTGCTGCACACCGCAAAGGCCGGAAAAGGCAAGACCCTGCTGGCCAAGTACCTTTCCGGGTGGATCTTGGCGGCGGGACTGGTGGCAGCCTTTCAGGCGGTTGCCGCAGCGGGCCTGACGGTGCGGGGCGGCACGGTGTCGCTGGATCAGCCCCTCATCGCGGTGGAAGAACTGGCGCTCTGCCCCTGGCCCATGGTGATCGGGCAGTATGCCCTGCTGGCTGTGGGGTGCAAAATCTTCACGGTGATGCTGCTGTCTACCCTCCTGACCACCGTTTCGGCGCTGAGCAAAAACAGTCTGATCGCCTATGCCCTGGGCGCTCTGCTTTTGGGCGGCAGCCTGTGGCTGCTTTATTTCCCGCCCAGAAGCGAAGGACTGGCAGGCCCTCTGGCGCTGGCAGACCCGGCCCGCTATTTGGGCAGATACTGCGTGGGCGATTGCTTTAGTATGCCGGTGCTTTGGGCGGCCCTGCACGCGGCGGTTTGGACTTTGGCCGGGGCGGCGCTGGTGCTGATCGCCAACCGGGTCTATTGCCGGAAACGGAGGGTGGTCTAATGCTTTGGAGCGCCGAAGTGCACAAGATTCTCCGGGTGCGGAAAGGCGCCCTGCTGCTGGCGGTGTGCCTGTTGGCCAAAATCCTCCTGCTGTGGGTCTATCCCGAGATGAAAGACCCACGGATCGGCCTTTCCCAAAATCAATATAACAGGTATCTGGGGGCGCTGTACGGCGAGAGCTCCCCGGGAAAGAATGCCTGGGCGCAGCAGGAATATGCGTGGTGTTTGGATACCATCGCCCGCCGGGAATCTGTGGAGCAGCAGTACGCGCAACACGCGCTTTCCGAGGAGGCATATCGGGCATACACGGAGGAGCTGGATCGGGCATATCTGCGCCGCAATTCCGCGCAGATCTTTGCGGAAAAGGCCGAACAGTTTGCGGCGCAGGGAATCACGCAAGCCCCTGGGTGGTATATCTATGAATATGGCTGGCAGACGGTGTTTTTTCTGGGACAGTTCCCGGATATCTTCCTGCTGTTTGGGCTGTTGATCCTCGCGGCCCAGAGCTTTCCCGCGGAATCTGCGGCGGGGATGCTGCCCGTGCTGCTGGCCGCAAAGAACGGGAAAAGCCGATTGTTTTGGGCGAAGCTCCTGGCACTGTTATCTGTCGGAGCGGTGGCGGCGCTGGTCTTCGGCGGCGCGGAGGCGCTGGTGTTCTATCTGCGCGGCTGGTGGGATGATCCCCAGGCGCCCATCTATTCAGTGTCGATCATGACAGGGTGCAAACTCCCCGTGAGCCTGTGCGCCGGGTACGCAGCGGCCATGCTGATCCGCGCGTACGCCGCGCTGCTGTTTTCAGCCGTGGTGTTCGGGCTGTCCGTCTGGATCAAAAATCCGATCCAAACCGTGTTTGCCGGGATGTGTCTGCTGATCCTCCCGATGTTTTTGGGCGGCAGAATCGACCTCCTGACCCACAGCGGTCTGCTGCGCGGCACGCTGACGCTGAACGCCCTGGAGCCAACGGCGGCTTCCTGGCTCATCCCCTTAAGCATCGTGACAGGCTACAGCGGGGCGATCGTGTGCTTGTCGTTGATTCGGCATAGGAGAGGAATGTGAGGAAAAGGGCGGTGCGGGGAGGGGATGCGCCGCGGTACCGGATTCGCCGCTCCTTGCTGAAAACGTCCCACCGGCACCTATTGAAGGGCCGCTCTACACGTCCCCCTCTTTTCCCAACTTAAGCGCCCGCTTGGTTGCCTTGGTCATCATTCTTCCCACGAAAAGGGGGTGCCGATAGGAAAACTTCATCTGCACCGCCTGGCTGGCGGAGGGACAAATCACAAACTTCTTTGACCAAATATGATCGGCCAATCCGTATCCCACTTTCCTGGCGTCTGCCTTGATCTCCTTTGGAACCGGGATCCCAGACGCGGATTTCGTATTGGTCAAGGGCGGGTGGAATAAATGAAAAGAAATGCCATATGCTTCATTTTCGATTTGCAGACATTTCGCCAAGGATTCGATGGCTCCTTTGGAAGCAGCGTAGGGAGAAATATTTGCAAATCCGGTAACGCCGACTCCCGAGCTGGTCAAGATCATGCGCCCCTTTTTTGCCTTGCGCATACGGGGCAGGACGGCCTTTGCCAATCTCAACGCGCCAAAATAATTCACGTCCATGACGTCTTGGTACACCTTAAATTCGGTGTTCGGCTCGCTGTCAAAGGTGCACAGGCAGGCGTTGTGGATGGCGATATCGATCTCGCCAAATTGCTCGATGGCCTTCTGCACGCCGTGCTCGATGCTCCCCAAGTCCCGCGCGTCCGCCACGATGGCCAGGACTTGCTTGGGATACTTGGCTTGCAAGTTTTCTATCCCGTTGATTTCAATATCCAATACCGTGACGGTGTTGCCCAACGCAAGCAATCGTTCCACCAGATAATACCCGATCCCCTGATTCGCGCCGACAATGAGGATATTTGCCATTTTATTTGACCTCCCGCCCGCCTTTGATCTCTTTCAGCAACCCTGCAAAGACCTCGGACAGCATCTTTCCGATCTCCTCGGCGGTGAAGGCGCACATATTGGTCGCGCACAGCACCGCGATACCGTGGGCATATATCCACAAGTGGCGGTAGAGCGCCTTTGCGTCCGCCTCGCCAAGGCCGTATCCGTCCCGCACTGACTGCAAGATTTTGTCATAGCTTTCATCGATGATCGGGAGGATGCCCGCCACCGACGGCTTCTGCGGCTGTTCGGACATAAAGAGCAATTGAAACAGCTTGGGCTCCTGGATCGCAAAGAGGATGTACTGCATCCCTACGCCCTTAAAAGCCGGCTCCTGCTGCAACCCGGTTTGAATATACGCGGCATAAAGGGCTTTCGCCGCCTGTTGTACTTCCGCTTGGACTTCCTCCATATTGTCCAATACGGTAAAGATCGGCTTCGGGGACGAGCCCAGCTTTGCCCCCAGCGCCCTCGCCGTGAGCGCGCCGATGCCTTCCTCTCGTGTTAAATCCAATGCGGCTTTGATGATCTCTTCCCGTGTGAATTTGCATTTTGGCGGCATGGTTTCTCCTCCTATAATTAGAAACTTATGTTTCGCAACGTGTGTGTCTGATTATAGCGCGCTGAAGAAGGGATGTCAAGAGGGGCGGTGAGATTCATAGTAAATTGATTTCTGATGGGCAGATAAAAGGGTGTGCTGGCTTTTTTCAATCTGCATAGACAGAGCGACGGCAGGGAGTGATCATTGCCGCCGCTCTTCGTGTTTTCGCGCTTATAGTTCCGTCTTGTTGGGCGTATCGCCCCGGAGGGAGGCCTCCTCGTCCAGGTCCTCCTGTAGAATTTTCCGGCCTTTGTAGTAATACTCGTTGTCCCGCTCGTTGATCTCCCGCAGCACCCGGGCCGGGTTGCCCACGGCCACGGAGTTTGCCGGGATGTCCTTCGTGACCACCGCGCCCGCGCCGATCACGCTGTTCTCGCCGATGGTGACGCCCGGGCAGATGGTGACGTTTTCACCGATCCACACGTTGTCCTCGATCCGCACTGGATCGGTGTACATCAGCCCGCGCAGGTCGGGGCGCAGGGGATGGCCCACCGTCGCGATGGTCACTGCCGGGCCGAACAGCACGTTTTTGCCCACGGTGATCGGGCCGTCGTCCACGAAATTGCAGTTGAAATTCACATAGGTCCCTTCGCCCAGCGTGATGTGCTTCCCGTAGCAGAAGTAAAACGGCGGCTCGATCCAGGCACTGCCGCTGGCTTCATTCAGCATCTCCGTTTGGATGCGCTTCCGCTCGGGGATATCGTCCGGCCCCGTGGCGTTGAAGGCGATCATCCTCCGCTTGGCCTCGTTTCTCTCCTCGGGAAGCCCCTCGCACATATCGGAGAAGAGCTTTCCGGCAAGAATTCGTTCGCGCATGGTCATGACAGTTCCTCCTGTTCCGTGAGATTTTTCACCCACTTATATTTTTTGTAATGGCGTATCTCAAACGGGATCTTGCAGATCTCGTCCAGATTCAGGATAAAGTACACGGCGGGGACGGGCAGCCGCAGCCAGAACGCCGCGATAGCCGCCAGGGGCAGGATGAATCCCCACGTGTTGATGAGGTCGCAGAGGAATCCGAACCGCGTGTCGCCGCCGGCGGTGAAGATGCCGCCCACCATCGTGCTGTTGAGGGATTTACCGATCACGCAGACGCTGCTCATGCACATCATGAACGTCAGATAGACGCGCGCCGTTTCCGTGAGGGTTCCGGCCAGCGCCAGTACCAGCGGCGTCAGCGCGAGGAGCACCGCGCCGGTGCCGATCCCAAACAGCACAGCGGCTTTCAGAATCTTTCCGCCTACGGCCCTGGCTTCTTCCAGCTTTCCCGCGCCGAGGCGGTTGCCGACCATGATCCCGCTGCCGGCGCCGATGCCCGTGCAGAAGCTGAGCAGCATATTTTTCAGAATATTGGTGACGGAATTGGCCGCCACGGCGTCGCTGCCCAGGTGCCCGAGGATCACCGAGAACATGGTGACGCCGCCGCCCCAGACCAGATAATTCAGCAGCACCGGGGTCATGTATTGATAGAACTTCCCACGCAGCTCGCTGTGGGTGGAGAGAAGGATCGGAAGATGAAACTGAACTTCACCCTTCCGCCGATTCTCGATCCCGCACAGCCCGCATTCCAGCACCCGGGAGAGGACCGTGGCAATCGCCGCGCCGCGGATGCCCAGCGCAGGGAATCCCAGCCAGCCGAAGATCAGCACCAGATTCAGCACGATATTGCAGACCACGGTGGCCGAGCCGTAACACGAACTGCGCGCCACCCGCCCGCTGTTTTTCATGATGTTCAGATACATCTGGGAAAAGCCCATCAGGAGATAGGAGAAGCTCACGATCCGCAGATACTGTGCGCCGAGGGCGATCAGCTCTCCGTCACCGGTGAACAGGCGCATCAACCAGTCCGGGAAAAAGAAGGCCAGGAGGAAGAAAACAGAGGAGATGGCCATCGAGCCCCGCAGGGAGATGCCGAGGATTTTTTCCAGCTTTTCCCGGTCGCGGATGCCCCAATACTGCGCCGCCAGCACCGACGCGCCGGTTTGGTAGCTCATGTGGAACAGCGAAAGCACAAAGGCGACCTGGGTCGCCAGGGAGATCGCCGCCAGGGAGGATTGATCCAGAAAGCCCAGCATCAGCGCGTCGCTGGCGCTGACCAGAGACGAGAGCAGATTCTGTGCCGCCACAGGCAGCATGATGCCCGTCAGTTCTTTCAGAAAACTTCGTTCTGATGCCATTCCGCACCCTCCCAACAGGACGAGGTTCGCCGCGTGTAGGTTTGTCAAACATATTGGACAGTAGGAGCAGGAGGAGGAGAGAAGAAAGAGAGAAGTTTTTGACGGGGAGAA
>CANRMX010000042.1 GCA_947631855.1 uncultured Clostridia bacterium
CATTGTAGCACATGACCTTGGAGAGGGTCATCAAAAACTACTACTCTATAATACAAGGAAGCAAAAAGAACTTTACTCGGCTCGACCGCTCGTGAGGAAAAACCATGAAAAAACCTTCTCCGAAAACCGTCAACCGGCTGCTGCTGACGCTGGGCGTGCTGCTCATCGCCGCGGCGGTGGTGATCTTCGCCGCCACCGGCGGCCATGGGTACACGGTCACCACCTTCTCCATGGGCTCCTATGTCCAGCAGACCGTCTACGGCGCCCACCGGGAGGAGGCCGCCGCGTCCGCCGCCGACGCGGTGCAAAGTCTGGAAAATCTGCTCTCCTGGCGGGTGGAGGACAGCGATATCTTCCGGCTGAATCAGCACGCCGGGCAGGATTTCATCCCCATTGAGGAACAGACCGCCGAGGTTTTGCGCACCGCCCTGTCCGTCTGTGAAGCCAGCGGCGGGGCGCTGGATATCACCATCGCGCCCATCTCTCGCCTGTGGGATTTCGATGAAAATCCCCACGTGCCCGAGGCCGGGCAGATCCAGCGCTTCCTGCCCCAGGTGGATTTCACCACCCTTGGGATCTTGGACGACGGCACCGCCGCCCTGCGCAAACTGAACACCGCCCTGGATCTGGGCGCGGTGGGCAAGGGCGCGGCCTGCGACGCCGCCGTGGCAGCCTATGGTGAATCGGGCGCGTCCCGGGGCATCGTGGCCGTGGGCGGCAGCGTGGGCATCTACGGGCAAAAACCCTTTGGGCAGCCCTGGGTCATCGCCGTGCGGGACCCGGCAGGCAGCGGCGCACTGGGCGAACTGCGGCTGCGGTCGGGGTTTATCTCCACCTCGGGCAGCTATGAAAAATCCTTCGTGGAAGACGGGAAGACTTATCACCACCTGCTGGACCCGGCCACCGGGTACCCGGCGGAAAGCGGGCTGGTCAGCGTGACGGTGGTCAGCGACGGCGGGGCCCTCAGCGACGCCCTTTCCACCGCGTGCTTCGTGCTGGGCGCGGAAAAGAGCCTGCCGGTGCTGGCCGCCTTTGACGCCCAGGCGGTGTTCGTCACCGAGGACGGGCGGGTGCTGGTGACGGCGGGCCTGGAGGAGGCCTTCACCCTCACCGCCGATGGGTACGCCCGGGAGGCACTGGCATGACCGGCCGCAGGCTCTTTGCCCGGCGGGACGGGCTGCTGCTGGGGGCGCTGGTGCTGCTGGGCGTCGTTCTGCTGGGGATTTTTTCCAGGCGGCCCGCAGGCACCGTGGCGGTGATCACCCACGGCGATCAGGTGCTGCTGCGGCAGGACTTGACCGATCTGGACGGGGAGATCCGCCGGACATTTACCGGGGACGGCGGTCGCCGGGTGGAAGTTTTCCTTGCGCCCGACGGCGCGCAGGTGGCTTTTGCCGACTGTCCAGACCAAATCTGCGTGGGCACCGGGCGGATCACCCATGCGGGCGAAAGCGCCCTCTGCCTGCCGGCCAGGATCGGCCTGTATCTGGAGGGCAGCGGCGGGGCGGACGCGACCACGTATTGAGCATTTGATGATCGGCGGGAAGGGAGGCGGCCGGGTTGACCGCAGGAAAAAGGATCGCCCTCACGGGCATTTTGGGCGCGCTGACGGTGGCGCTTTCCTTTCTGGAAAGCCTGCTGCCGCCGCTGCCTTTCACGCCGCCGGGCTTTAAGCTGGGGCTGTCCAATCTGGCGGGCATGTACGCCGCCGGATGCCTCGGCCTGCCCCAGGCGCTGTTCCTGGGCGCGCTGAGAGGGGGATTCGCCTTTCTCACTCGGGGATTCGCCGCCGGGGCCATGAGTCTTTCCGGCGGGCTGTGCAGTGCCCTGTGCACCTGGCTGCTGTTCAAGCGCAAGTCCCTGTCGCTGGCGGTGATCGGCGTGGGCGGCGCACTGGCCCACAACGCCGCCCAGCTCTGCGCGGCCTATTTCCTAACCGCCACCTCGGTGGTGTTCTATGTGCCCGTGCTTCTGCTTTACAGCGTGGCCGCTGGCATCCTCACCGGGGCGCTCCTGCGGGGCATCTGGCCTGTCCTGTCCCGGTGGGGGCACACTGCACGGTAACCGCCGCCCGCCTCGCCGTC
Source organism: uncultured Clostridia bacterium (assembly GCA_947631855.1). GTDB lineage: Bacteria > Bacillota > Clostridia > Oscillospirales > Acutalibacteraceae > Acutalibacter. The sequence goes on from CANRMX010000042.1 coordinate 2,085, forward strand.
CCCACGAAGTCCTTCGCGGGGACGAGGGGCCTCCCGCAGGGAGGCCCGCCGCGCCTGTGGCGCGGCCCGCGAGGCGGGCGGGTGCGGATAAGAAAATCCCCGGAGCGGCAACTCCGGGGTCTAAGCATGTCGACATAGTCGACATGCTTTCGAGGGACAAACACGATCGCTGCGGCAGTTGCCTGAACTGGATTGTAGACAGATTCAACATGAAATGCGCTGCCACAGGCAGCGCATTTCCAGCGTTCGGCGCAGCCGACACGCTTGTCCCCCTTTTCGTTCTCAAGGGGCCCCTGCGGCTGCACATGTCCGCCTCCGGGACGGATTATTAATTTTGCTTTTCGACAGACTGATCTACCGGCGGTACAACTCCGCCGCCTTTGTCAAGGGGTTCTCCTGCCCGGGCTTGACCTTCTCGGTCGAATCCTGTACAATAAAGGCGTTGCCGCCCCCATACAGGCAAAGAGAGGGGGGTGCGTCTATGGAGGTGTTTCTAACGTTTATTATTTCCGTTGCGGCAGGCATCGTTACATACTATGTCTGCAAATGGCTGGACGGAAAGAAGTAAACGGCAACCAGCCTGAGGTCTGATCCCCCTCGCAAAAACGGATAAGAAAATCCCCGGAGCAGCCACTCCGGGGATTTTCGCTGCGCTTATGGAAGCACTTCTAACGTTTTGTACCATCATTATACACACCCCCAGCACCTTTGTCAAGGGGTTCTCCGAAAGATTTTGCATCTCCGCAGCGCCCAGGGCCGGCGGACGATCCTTACAAATTAATTATACCCCCTGGGGCGAATCTGTCAAGCCGGACGCTCTCCAGTTGGCAGCGCCCGGAACAGCACCGGCGTGATCTCCGGGTATGTAAGCGCTTGGGGCAGATCGTCAAAGAACTGCACCTCGGCCATTTCGCTCTCGGGCAGCGGGCCAAGGGTCTCGATCTCCGCGAAAAACACCACGCCTTTGCCGCCCGGGGAATCCCCCACAGCATACGCGCGCACCGGGGCAAGCGCAAACGCCGTCGCGCCGGATTCCTCCCAGAGCTCCCGGCGGGCGGCCTCCTCCGGCGTTTCTCCCGGCTCGATGTGCCCGCCCTGGGTCTCCCAGGTGGAGCGCTGGCGGTGGCGGCTGAATAGCCATCGGCCCCGGCAGCGGGAAAAAATCACGACAAACGTATAGCTTGCGGAAGGGTCGATGGGAAAGGTTTGTACGGAGAGGGGCATCATGATCACTCCTTATTTGTGGATCGGGACAGCGTCCCGCATCTCGGTCATTTCCGCCCAATAGCGCATGGGCATGTGGGTCCGCCGCAGGTTGGGATTTTCCCTGCCCTCCACGGCCACGGTGCGGTAGAAATTCTTCCACAACGCCCGGTAGGCCGCCTCCTCCTCGCTGGGCGGCGGCAGCGTGAGGGCATCCGCCTGGAAAAATTCCCTCTCCCCACCCCGCCGGTGCAGAAAGCCCAGGCCGTGAGTCTTGTCGAAGATCATCAGGTTCTCCGCCGGGAAGCGGTCGCAGAAATGGGGCGCCACCAGCGGGAGCACGTTGTTGTTGGGCGCGATCTCCGCCGCCAGGAATTCGCCCAGATCGGAAAAGCGGGTGAATTCGATATATCGGTTCGCCTCGTTATTCAGGTACCGCAGCGCCTGCAAAATTTCATACACGTCCTCGTTGGTGGTGAGCATCCGCACCCGGTCGCCGTATTTGTAGCCCAGCAGCAGGAAGCGGATCATCCGCATCTCCTTGTGCTCCATGCAGGTGAGGAAGGCTTCCCGCAGCATCCGCCGGGCCCGGCGGGAAATGCGCTTCTCCGCCGAAAGCTCCACCCGCCGGGCAAGGGCCTCGTCGGTGGCGATGGCCTTCACGGGCAGCAGGGTGCCCTGGGGCTCGTCCAAAGGCTGGATGTCCGCCGGCAGCCGCTTGTCCCGAAAGCACTCCGCCGCGCAGCAGAGCAGTCCGGCATAGGTGCCGTCATACCGATACACTAAAGCTGTCCTGTCAGGCATTTCACATCGTCCTCCTTGGTGGGTGGGAAAAAGGTGAGCTGCTCGGGCGGCACGGTTTTGCGGATCCGCTCGCCCCGGTCCGCCACGGCCCCGGCGATGAGCAGAGGGTTGTCCATGGGCAGGGGCGAGGCGCTTTTCCCGTTGCAGAGGATGAAAAACCTGGCCCGTTTCAGCACCACGCCCAGCTTCTTAAGCGCCGCGAAATCCAGCGCCTGATACCTTCTGGCCGCCCGGATGCGCTGGGCACTTTTCACGCCGATCCCCGGCACCCGCAGCAGCATCTCGTAGGGCGCCCGGTTGATCTCCACCGGGAACTGCTCCATGTGCCGCAGGGCCCAGCCGCATTTGGGGTCCAGCAGGGGATCGAAATCCGGGCGGTCCTCGTCCAGCAGTTCCCTGGCCTCGAAGCCGTAAAACCGCAGTAGCCAGTCCGCCTGGTACAGCCGGTGCTCCCGGAGCAGAGGCGGCGGGGTGTTCCGGGCGGGCAGATTCCGGTCGGCCACCACCGGCATATAGGCCGAAAAGAACACCCGTTTCAGTTGGTACTTTTTGTACAGCCCCTCGGAGAGCAGCAAGATCTGCCGGTCGGTCTCGGGGGTGGCCCCGATGATCATCTGGGTGGACTGCCCCGCCGGGGCAAAGGCCGGGGCGCCCTTATACCTGGCCAGCTCGTACCGGCTCTCGGCGATGGTGTCCCGAATCTGCCCCATGGGCCCCAAAATCTTCTCCTTGCTCTTTTGCGGGGCCAGCAGCGCCAGACTGGCCTGGCTGGGCAGCTCGATGTTCACGCTCATGCGGTCGGCATAGAGCCCCAGCTGGTGGGTGAGCCGGGGGCTTGTGCCGGGGATCGCCTTGACATGAATGTAGCCGTTGAACCGCTCCCGCTCCCGCAGGAGCTTCAGCACCGCCAGCATCTGTTCGCAGGTGTGATCGGGATTTTTCACCACCGCCGAGCTGAGGAACAGCCCCTCGATGTAATTGCGCCGATAGAATCCGATGGTGAGCCGCACCAGTTCCTCCGGCGTGAAGGTGGCCCGAGGGCCGTCCACGCTGCGGCGGTTGACGCAGTATGCGCAGTCGTATGCGCAGTCGTTGCTCATCAGCACCTTGAGCAGCGAGATGCACCGGCCGTCGGCGGCAAAACTGTGGCAGATGCCCGCCCGGGCGGCGTTGCCCAGCATCCCCGGCTGCCCGGGCCGATCCACCCCGCTGGAGGTGCAGGCCACGTCGTATTTGGCCGCGTCCGTCAGGATCGACAGTTTATCCAGCAGTTCCATGGCCCGTGCCCCCTTTCCCGTGCTTTTCGTTCAGCGTCAGCGCCGGCGATACGCTGTTTTTCCCGTATTTCGCCCGCAGCGCGTCCACCGCGGTCTCCAGCTTTTCCCGGCGCTCCCGGCGCTCCTCCCCGGTGAAGAAGCTCAGCTGGCCCCCGTTCTTGTCCGTCAGGTGTCCGGCGCGAATCCCCAAAAGCCGGATGGCCCAATGCTTTTTCTCCCGGTGGTATAATTCCAGCGCCGTGCGGTAGATGGACTGGGAATCGCAGGCCGGAGGCTCCAAAGGGCACTGGCGCTGGATCTCCTCAAAATCCTTGTTCCGAATGGTCAGCTGCACCTCGCCGGCCTTCACGCCCTGGGCCCGGAGCCTGCCGGCCACCGTCTCCGCCAGGGAGAGCAGGGTCTGGCGCACCTCCTCCTCGCCGGTGATGTCCCGGGGCAGGGTCACGCTGTTGCCGATGCTCTTGGCCTCCTCCGGCGTGTCCACCCGCCGCACCGGGGAATCGTCCCGGCCGTTGGCGTAGAGCCACAGGGTCTCGCCCATGCGGCCCAGCCCCTTGCGCAGGGCGGGCAGCGGCGTGCGGGCGATCTCCCCAATGGTGTGCAGGCCCATCTTTTCCAAGGCCCGGCGGGTGCTGGGCCCCACGAACAGCAGGGCGTCGCAGGGCATCTTCCAGATGATGGATTCCATTTCCGCCCGGCCGAAGACCGTCACGGCGTCGGGCTTTTTGTAATCGCTGCCCAGCTTGGCGAAGATTTTGTTGAACGACACCCCGATGGAGACCGTCAGGCCCAGCTCCTCCCTGATCCGCTTCCGCAGGGTCTGGGCGATCTGCTCCCCGTCGCCGAAAAGCCGCTCGCTGCCGTACACATCCAGCCAGCACTCGTCCAGCCCGAAGCTCTCCACCCGGTCGGTGTATTCGCAGTAGATCGCCTTGGCCCGGCGGGAGAAATAGGCGTAGCGGTCGTGGTGGGGCGGCAGGAGCTTGAGCTCCGGGCACTTTTTCAGCGCCTGGCCGATGGTCTCCGCCGTCTGGACGCCCCGCTGCTTGGCCAGGGCGTTCTTGGCAAGGATGATCCCATGGCGGCTCTTTTCATCGCCCGCCACCGCCATGGGCACGTCCCGGTACTGGGGCGCGTACAGCGTCTCCACGGAGGCATAGAAGTTGTTCATATCCACGTGCAGGATCCCGTTTTCCACCGGCGTTCACCTCGAATCTCTGTTCGCAACTGCCTCTATTATAGAACGTGCGTTTGGAAATGTCAAGGGGGTGGAGGAGATCATGCTTGCTTTATTCCATTGCCTTCAGGCACAAAAAAAGAGCCGTGCTATCGGCCCCTGCGCTTGACAAATTCTCTGCCCTCTGCTACAATAAAAGCACAAAGGGAAACTTGCCGGTAAGCGGCATGGCCCATAGAACGCTATTACATGAAGTAACCGCTATCCTTGGCCGGAGCGGTTACTTCTTTTTATGTCCTGCAATCGCGTATATTAGCGACGTATACGAAATCAAGATTAGAACAAACTGGAACAGTTCGTTCCATGTGACCTGATTCATGGACATCCCTCCCTTCCAGGAGGGCCGGGGTGGACCCGGAAAAAATCTTCACCCTCCTTATGAAAAGCTGGAGGGCCAACCGCCTACCGTTACTGGCAAGTATTCCCGCGCCATATCGGCGCAAGATAAAGTATAGCAGAGAATCCTCGAAAAAGCAAGAAGAAGCGGGCAATAAGAATCTTTCCTTGGCTGTACCTAACTTAAGAAATAGTGCCTCCCCGCCCTACGGGCGGGGAGGCACTTGTTATACGGCTCGGGGCAGCCTCGACGCGGACTGGTGTGCTGGCCTAGGAATCGGAAATAATCGCGAAAAAAACCCCAGGGCGTCCTGGGGTTTTTCTATTGATTTCTCACAGTCAGTAGGTGTGAGCGGAGCACACTTGCGTTCAGCAGGCAACAAATTCCGCGATCGGCCAAGCTGTTTCCAGCACGCACCAGCGCACGCAAACGTGCGCGAAACGCGAAGTGGAAGCGGACGTCGCCCGCTATCGGGCGCGACCGAAAAACTTACGGCCTTTGCTCGGCAAGTGAGCGAAGCGAACGGAGCCCGCGAATTGGCCCGCGCAACGCTATTTGAGCAAAGCGAAAATTGCGTTTGGCCACGCGCCCGCCATTTGCAATTTCCCCTACCCCGTGCTATACTATGCTTAGAATGACCGATCCAACGGGAAGGGAGGCGGCGCTGTGGGATGCTCCGTGAATGAGGCCATTGCATGCCAGGAGGCGTATATCGCTGCGCGGAAGCGGGCGGAGGATCGCATGGTGTTGAACGGCCTGGGGCTGTGCGCACTGGTAGTCCTCTGCTTGGGGGACTTCTGGTGGGCGATCCAACTGGAGAGCCGTGTGCTCGTTTACCTGTTCTTTGCCGCTGGGCTGTTCCTGACGCTGTGGGGCGGCAGGCGGTGCGTGGCCAACATCCGGGAGGCGCATGAACAGCTGGAGGCCGCCCGGGCCGAATACTGGCTGAACGTGGGGGAACTGCCCAAGCTGCCCTGGAAGAAGGCGCTGGTGATCGTGCTGCTGCTGGCCGTCGTGGGGGCCGGCATTTGTGCGGCGGTGCGGTATCATCAGGTGATGGACATCTACACCCGGGCCGAGGCGCTGATCGCCCAGGAGCAATACGAGGAAGCGGAGACCCTGCTGCGGAGCATCGAGGCCACGAACCCTTGGGACACCGGCAGTCTGCTGCGGCTGTGCGAGGTGCGGCGCGCCTATGCCCAAGGGAATTCCGAAGCGGCCTACGACACTTTGAAGGACGCGGACTTTTTCTATCAGGATCAGGCGGCGTTGGAGAAGATCCGCAGCTTTACGGAGACCCTGGAAAAAGAGAGTATGCGCAAGCAACTGGCCCGCGACGCCGAGCGGAAAAAGCGCGAAGAGGAGGAGGCGCGAAAGAGTTCGCTCAACGATTGGGTCAATTACCGGCCGCCGGTTGTCGTTCGCACCCCTGGGCCGGTGATCTCCCACGACCCCGACGTGGAGAATTTCTCCAACCCAGAGGATTTTTACGACTACTACTATTACGATTTCTTCGACTACTACGACGCCGAGAACTACTACTACGACCACGGTGGACGCTAAACCGGCAACGTGACGTTGCATCCAAGACGCGTTTCGCGCACGTTTGCGTGCGCTGGTGCGATTTGGAAACGACTTCACCGGTCGCGGAATTTGTTGCCTGCTGAACGCAAATTTGTTTCGTTTGCGCACAAGTTATCTTATACCTAAAATGTGCCTCCTCGCCCTACGGGCGGGGAGGCACTCTATCCTCAGCTCGGTCAAGCCAAAAAAGTTTCTGTTACGCGCTTTTTCTTGCATTTTCGATTCTTTTCTGTTATACTGTCCTTGCGCCGGATACGGCGCGGGAATACTTGCCGATAACGGTAGGCGGTTGGCCCTCCGGCTTTTCAAAAGGAGGGTGAAAGTTCTTTTCCGGGTTCCCCGACCCTCCTGGAAGGGAGGGATGTCCATGGATGCAGTCACGTGGGCTGAAATCTTTCAGTACACCATGGTACTCATTTCCTTTGCTGCATTGCTTGTGGCAATCGGACATAAAAAGAAATAACCGCTCCACCCAAGGATAACGGTTACTTCTTTAACGTTAACTGAGGGCCATGCCGCTTACCGGCAAGTTTCCCTTTGTGTCTTCATTGTAGCAGATTTGAAGCGGATTGTCAAGCGCAGGGACAGGGAATACGGTTCCTATTTTTGTAGTGCTACAATACATATTGGACAACGAAGGAAAAACGTTCACAAAAAAGAGAAGAAGGAACCGGCCAAATCGGATATCATTGAGTTATCACACCGCAACGC
>CANRMX010000043.1 GCA_947631855.1 uncultured Clostridia bacterium
CCTTCGGCGGAGGGAGGCCCTAAAAATCAAGTAAATTCCGCGACCTGTCAAGTCGTTTCCAAATCGCACCAGCACGCCATAGAAGCGCAACGCTATTTGAGCGTAGCGAAAATTGCGTTTGCCCCGCGATTTAGCCCGCGCGGCTACGCGCCTGCCCGCTGCAAAAAACTCTTGTATCCCGGCCCAACATCTGGTAAAATAGGGGTATCGTATTTTTCAGAAAGGAAGATGTTTTCATGCAGCTGAATGTTGGAACGAAACTCCACGGCTTCACCGTGAAGGAGAAGCGGGAGCTTTCGGAGATCAAAGCGGTGATGTACCGCATGGAGTACGACAAGAACGGCGCCGACCTGATCTGGCTGGACCGGGACGACGACAACAAGACCTTCGGCATCAACTTCAAGACGATCCCGGAGGATCACACCGGTATTTTCCACATCATCGAGCACTCCGTGCTCAACGGCTCGGACAAGTACCCGGTGAAGGAGCCCTTTGTGGAGCTGCTCAAGAGCTCTCTGCAAACCTTCCTCAACGCCATGACCGCTTCCGATTGGACCATGTATCCCATCGCCAGCCGCAATCCCCAGGACTTCCAGAATCTGATGGACGTCTATCTGGACGCGGTGTTCCATCCCCTGACTCTGAAGGATCCCCATGCCTTCCGGCAGGAGGGCTGGCACTATGAGCTGGACAGCCCCGAGGGCGAGCTCACCTACAACGGCGTGGTCTTCAACGAGATGAAGGGCGCCATGTCCAATCCCGGCGAGGTGCTGGAAATGAAGCTCACCGGCGGATTGTTCCCGGATAACTGCTACCGCTTCAATTCCGGCGGCGACCCGGAGCACATCCCGGAGCTGACCTACGAGCAGTATCTGGCCAGCCACAAGCGGTTCTATCATCCCTCCAATGCCCGCATTTTCCTGGATGGTGAAATCGATGTGGACGCCACCCTGGCGCGCATCGCCGAATATCTGGAGCCCTACGACCGCATCACCCCCGATTCCGATATTGCCGTGCAGGCGCCGGTAACGCCCGCGGAGATCACCGCCGAGTACGAGATCGGCCAGGACGAGGACGAGGCCACCAAGGCGATCCTGGGCAAGGGCTGGGTCGTCGGCATGTTCAACGACCAGGTCAAGAACATGGGCATGGATGTGCTGGCCGAAGTGCTGTGCGGCTCCAATGAATCCCCGGTGAAGCAGGCGATCCTGAGCGCCGGCCTGGCGCAGGATGTTTCCATGCGCATGACCGACGGCGTCCTGCAGCCCTATCTCACCCTCACTGTGCGGAACACCAGCCTGGACAAGAAAGACCAGGTGTGGGCCGCCATCCAGAAGACTTTGGAAGATCAGGCGGCAAACGGCCTGGATCACGACCGCATCAACGCCATCCTCAACGCCTTGGAATTCTCCACCAAGGAGCGCAGCTTCGGCGGCCTGCGGTATGGGATGCAGGCCATGAGCAGCTGGCTCTATGGCGGGCATCCGGCCGACGCCCTGTGCACCGACGCCACCTTTGCTGCCCTGCGCAAGGGCGTGGACGAGGGCTACTTCGAGCAGCTTTTGAAGGAAGTCGTGCTGGAAAGCAACCATCACGCCACGGTCTGCCTCAAGCCCTCCAAGACTTTGGGCGCGGAGCGTGCCGCCGCCACCAAGGCGAAGCTGGCGGCCCTCAAGGCCAGCTGGAGCGACGAAGAAATTCAAAAAGTCATCGCGGAATTCAAGGCCCTGCGCGCCCGTCAGGAGCACGTGGAGACCCCCGAAGAGCTGTCCGTCATGCCTCAGCTGAGCCTGTCGGACATCCCCGTGGAGGCCAAGCCCCTCAAGAATTCCGTGGGCAAGCTGGGCGACAGCGTGCTGCTCCATCAGGATGTGGAGACCGACGGCATCGCCTACCTCACCCTGCACTTTGGGCTGGAGGACCTGACGCCCGAGGAACTGGAGCTGGCGGAACTGGCCGGCAGCGTGCTGGGCGAGATGGCCACCGATAAGAGCACCGCCGCCGAATTGCAGGCCCGCATCGAGTCCCTGATCGGCCGGTTCTCGGTGGAAGCCGACGTCTACGGCGAGGACACCGTGAAGCCCGTGCTCACCGTGAGCGCAGCCCTGCTGGAAAGTCGCAAGGCGGACGCCGCCGGGCTCATCAGCGAAATTCTGCTGGGCACCAGCTTTGAAGATCACAACGCTTTCTATAATTTGCTGCGCCAGACCCGCATCGTGCTGGAGCAGCGCACCGCCAGCTCCCGCAACGCGGCCAACATCCACGCCGCGTCGGTGCTGTCGGCCCGCTCCGCGGTGGAGGAAGCCCTCCACGGCGTCACCTATCTCCGGCTGCTCCAGCGGGTGGAGAAATCCTTCGAGACCGAGGGCGTTGCTCTGTGCGACCGCCTGAGCGCCCTGCTCAAGAAGATCTTCGTCCGTGAGCGCCTGACCATCAGCGTCACCGGCCCGGTGGACGAGGCGTGGATCACCTCCATCGTCTCCACCCTGCCCTCCGGCAGCGTGGGTGCAGCCGTGGCCTATCAGCCCGCCGACCATGTGAACGACGGCTTTAAGATCGCCGGCGGCGTGGGCTATTCCGCCCGCTGCGGCAACCTCAAGGACGTGGGCGCCAAGTTCAGCGGCGCGGCCCGCGTGGCGGCCACCCTGCTGCGGTACGACTTCCTCTGGAACGAAGTCCGCGTGAAGGGCGGCGCTTACGGCACGGCCATGCTGGTGGGCGAGGACGGCGAGATCCAGTTCAGCTCCTTCCGCGATCCCCGCTGCGCCCAGTCGCTGGATACCTTCAACGTCACCGGCGCCGCTCTGCGCACCTTCTGCGACAGCGGCGAAGCCCCGGACAAGTACATCATCAGCACCATCGGCGATCTGGAAAAGATCGTCATGCCCAGGGGCGAAGCGGCCCGGGCGGCGGCCATGTACTTTGGCGGCATCACCGAGGACGACCTCAAGCAGCTGCGCCACGAGGTGCTGAACACCACGGTGGATCAGCTCCGCGCTTTCAGCGAGGATCTGGACAAGATGTGCGCCAAGAGCAGCGTGTGCGTCATCGGCGGCGAGGAAATTCTCAACGCCTGCGGCGACAAGCTGTCCAACGTGGAGACTTTGCAGCAGTAAATTCCATCCAAACATACCCATGGGCCTCCGCCTTGTGCGGAGGCCCTATTTTTTCCTGCAAGAGGGATTGTCTTTTCCGCCGCCGGCCTGTATAATGAAAAAAAGCGGCGGAGAGCCGCCCGATCAAAAAGCAAAGGAGCAAACGGCATGAGGATCTTATTCATTGATATCGACACCCTCCGGCCCGACCACATGGGGTGCTACGGCTACGCCCGGAACACCACGCCCAATATGGACCGGGTCTGCGCGGATGGGATCCGGTTTGACCGCTACTACTGTTCCGACGCGCCCTGCCTGCCCTCCCGGGCGGCGCTGATCAGCGGGATGTTCGGCATCCGCAACGGGGCGGTGGGACACGGCGGCACGGCGGCGGACCGGCGGCTCACAGGGCCCACCCGGAGCTTTTCCGACCCGGTGGATGAGAACAGCTTCCACAACATCTTCCGCCGGGCGGGGATGCACACCGCGTCCATCAGCACCTTCCCGGAGCGGCACTCCTCCTGGTGGTTCAACGCCGGGCTCAACGAGTGCTACAACGTGGGTGAACGGGGGCTGGAATCCGGCGAAAAGGTGCTGCCCGTGGCACTGGATTGGCTCACCCGTAATCAGGAGCGGGACAACTGGTTCCTGCACGTCCACCTGTGGGATCCCCACACGCCCTACCGTGCCCCGGAAGATTTGGGCGATCCCTTCGCGGAGGAGCCTCTGCCCGCCTGGATCGACGAGGAGACCTTCGCGCTGCACAAGCAGCACACCGGGCCCCACGGCCTCAACGAAATGAATATGTTCGACGATTACGCCAACCCCAAGTATCCTCGGATGATGGGCAGCGCGCTGGATCGGGCGGGGCTGCGCAGGATCATCGACGGCTACGATTGCGGCGTGTTGTACGCGGATCAGCTGCTGGGGCAGATCTTCGACCTGCTGCGGGAACAGGGCATCTACGACGACACCGCCATCCTGATCACCTCGGATCACGGGGAAAACATGGGCGAGCTGGGCATCTACGGCGAACACGCCACGGCGGACCAGCCCACCTGCCACATCCCCTTCATCCTGAAATGGCCCGGCGGCCGCAGGGGCGAAACGGACGGGGGCTTCCACTACAGCCTGGACCTTCTCCCCACCGTGGCGGAGCTGCTGGGGGTGGCGCCCTGCGGCAATTGGGACGGCCAAAGTTACGCGGCCGCCGTCACCGGAAACGCGGACTGCGGCCGGGATCACCTGGTGCTCTCCCAGATGGCCCACGTGTGCCAGCGGTCGGCGCGGTTTGGGGATTGGCTCTATGTCCGCACCGTCCATGACGGCTTCCACCTGTTCGACCGGGAGATGCTGTTCGATCTCAAAAACGACCCCTACGAGCAGCACGATGTGAAAGCCGACCACCCGGAACTCTGCGCCAAAGGGGCGAAGCTCATCCTGGATTGGCAGGAGGAACAGCTGCTCAAGTCGGACAGCCCCATCGACCCCATGTGGACGGTGATGCGGGAGGGCGGGCCCTTCCACACCCGTGGGTATCTGGAGGACTACCTCACCCGGCTGGAGGCCACCGGCCGCAAGGCGGGCGCGGAGGAGCTGCGCCGCCGCCACCTGCACCGGCCCTGACCCATTTTGCATACAGCAAAGGCCCTTGTCACACGACAGGGGCCTTGTTTTTGTCCTGTAGATTGTATTATATATTGTATTGATCGGGCGCAAGCTCACGCCAGCTTTTTCCGCATCACGATGGTCTTCCCGTGCCGGTGGATCTCCTCAAACCCGAAATGGCCGTACATTGCCATGGGCCCGGTGAAATCAAAGGCCGAATACTTTTCCGTGACCTGGGGGTACACTTCCACATATTCATACCCGTCCTGGGCGGCGTCCTCGCACACCCGGCGCAAAAGCGCCTTGGCCATGCCTTGCCCGCGGTACTCCGGCGCGATCTCAAAGCACACCAGAGATTTCACCTTTCCCTCCTCGCCGCCGGTGATGGTGTAGTCCTCGTCCCGCTGCTCGTAAGGGATAAACGACCCGGTGCGCACATACCGCTGCCGGTCGTTTGCGCTGCACCAGCCCTGGGCCACGCCGTCCACATAGGCGAGATATCCCTGCATCACGCCCTTTTCGATGAGCTCCTTGGCAGATTCCTTCAGCGCCAGGGTCATGCCTTCCAGCCCGCCGCCCAGCGCCTCGCTCCGCTGGCCGATGCCGTCCCGCACTTCCTCCGCCGTCAGATAAAACGCGTTGCAGTAGCAGGGCGCAAAGGGCGAGCCGTCCGAAAACGCCCGGTGGTCGAAGAAATCGAAAAAGTCCGCCATATTGGCGCTTGACAGTTTTTGGATCGTGATCTCCATATGCCCTCCTGCGCAAATCACTTCTGGGTGAAATCCTCCAGCACGGCAGTCACCACGTCGTGGTCCACCGAGGCGAAGCCCGCCCCGCTCTCGCCGAAAAAAATCTTCTCTCCCCGAAGAAAGGCGGCGATCCCGCCCCGTTCCAGGGCCAGCAGGGCCTGGATATGTCCCGGCCGGATGCCGTAGCTTCCGCCGCCCTTTTCCTCGCCGTTGTCCGCCACGGCCAGGTGGATGGAATCGCACTCCACCGGCGGCAGCGCGCCGGCAGGCGTCACGATGTTGAGGGTCAGCCTTTCCATCCCGCGCCCCCTTTATTGTCTGGCCTTGGCGTACACATCATCGATGGTGCCGCACATCAGGAAATGGGATTCGGCGATGTCGTCGCACTCGCCGCCCAAAATGGCCTCCACGCCGGCCACGGTCTGCTCCAGCGGCACATACACGCCCTTGGCGCCGGTGAAGCTCTCGGCCACATGGAAGGGCTGGCTCAGGAAGCGCTGGATGCGCCGGGCCCTGCGCACCACGGTCTTGTCCTCGTCGGAAAGCTCCTCCATGCCCAGGATGGCGATGATATCCTGCAATTCGTTGTATTTTTGCAGCACCCGCTGCACTTCTCTGGCGGCCCGGTAGTGCCGGTCGCCCACGAAATCCTGGGTGAGCATCCGGGAGGTGGATTCCAGCGGGTCCACCGCCGGATAGATGCCCAGCTCCACGATCTTCCGGGACAGCACCGTGGTGGCGTCCAGATGGGAGAAGGTGGTGGCGGGGGCCGGGTCGGTGAGGTCGTCGGCGGGGACATACACCGCCTGCACCGAGGTGATGGAGCCGTTGCTGGTGGAGACGATCCGCTCCTGCAGCTTGCCCATCTCGCTGGCCAATGTGGGCTGGTAGCCCACGGCGGAGGGCATCCGGCCCAGCAGGGCAGAGACTTCCGAGCCCGCCTGAGAGAAGCGGAAAATATTGTCAATAAACAGCAGCGCGTCCTTGTGGGCGTTTTCCCGGAAATATTCGGCCATGGTCAGCCCCACCAGCGGCACCCGCAGACGGGCCCCGGCGGTCTCGTTCATCTGGCCAAAGACCAGGGCGGTCTTGCCCAGCACCCCGGACTGCTTCATTTCGTTATAGAGGTCGTTGCCCTCCCGGGAGCGTTCGCCCACCCCGGCAAAGACGGAATAGCCGTCGTGCTCGAAGGCGATGTTGCGGATCAGCTCCATGATCAGCACGGTCTTGCCCACGCCCGCGCCGCCGAACAGGCCGATCTTCCCGCCCCGCACGTAGGGCGTCATCAGGTCGATGACCTTGATGCCCGTCTCCATGATCTCGTCCGCCGCCACGATATCGGAGAACTTGGGCGCGGGGTGATGGATGGGCCACTTCTCCGCCGAGCGGATGGGCTCCTTCTGGTCGATGGGCTCACCGATGACGTTCACCATCCGGCCCAGGGTCTCCTCCCCCACGCTGACGGAGATGGGCGCGCCGGTGTCCACGGCGGTGAGGCCGCGGGACATACCGTCGGTGGAGTGCATGGAGATGCACCGCACCACGCCGTCGCCCAGGTGCTGGGAGACTTCCAGCACAAAGGTCTCGCCGTTGTGCTCGATGGTGACGGCGTGAAAAATATCGGGCAGCTCATAGGGGTCAAAGACGATATCCACAACGGGCCCGGTGATCCGCTGCACCATGCCCACAGAACCTTTAGCCATTCCAATTCTTCCTTTCTCAATCCGGGGCGATCTCGGGGCCTACCCCTCGAGGTTGATCTCGCTGCCCGCGGTTTCGATCACATCGGCGGTAACGGTGCTTTGCCGCAGCCGGTTGATCCTGCCCTCCAGCACCGCGCAGTATTCGGTGGCGGTGTCGTAGGCGGAGCGCATGGTGAGCAGGGTGGCCGCCTGTGCGCCCAGGGCGGCCTCCAGCACCAGCTTGTAGAACATCCCCCGGAACACGGTTTTGATGGTGGATTGGATCACCGTGCTGCGGTCGGGCACAAAGAGGATCTGCCCGCTGTCCTCGGCGGGCGCGGCGGAAAGCAATTCTCTCAGCACCGGGGTCTGGGTCATCATGTTCACATACCGGGGATAGATCACGTAGATGCCGGAAATCTCCCCGGCCTTGCGCCGGAGCATCACCCAATCGAACAGGGCGCTGCTCTCCGCAAAGGTGGGCACGTCGTCCAAAACGGCCTCCTTCGCCACGGGATATTCCCCGCCTTTCAGCGCGTCGATGGCCTTTTTCCCGCAGAGCACCAGTTCCACGTTGCCCAGCGTGGGCAGGGTCTCCCGGGCGAACCGGATGATCTCCGCGTTAAAATTCCCGCACAGCCCCTTGCTGGCGGCCATGACGATCACGGCAGAAGGGGCCGAGGGATCAGCCGCCGGCACGGACCGCAGATATCCCGGGCCGTACTGCTCGAACATCCTGCGGCACTGGTCGCCAAAGGGCGCATACCCGCCGTAGATGCCATTGAGCTTGGAGAATTTCACCGTGGAGACGGTGCGCATGGCCTTGGTCAGCTTCTGGGTGGAACGGATCCCCCGCAGCTGCTTTTTCAAACTCTGTGTCGCCGGCATGGTCAGGCCCTCTGCTGCACATAGGCGTCCAGCGCGGCCCGCAGCTGCTCCAGCAGCGCGGCGTCCGCCTTCACGCCGCTCTTGAGGGGATAGGTCAGCGACAGGTACTGCTCCTCAAAGAAGGGGAACAGCTCCCGCTCAAAGCGCTCCATTTCCGTCAGCGGCACCTGGTCGGCGTAGCCTTCGGAAACCGCAAACAGCAGCAGCGCAGCCTTCCAGTCCTCCAGGGGCTGGTAGCGGCCCTGCTGAAGGGCCTCCATCAGGTGCGCGCCGGAATTCAAAGTCTTCCGGGTGTCGTCGTCCACGTCGGAGCCCAGCTGGGTAAATTCCGCCAATTCCCGGTACTGGGCCAGCTTGGTGCGCAGGCTGGCGGCCATCTGCTTCATCAGCTTGGTCTGGGCCGCGCCGCCCACACGGGAGACGGAAAGCCCCACGTTGATGGCGGGCCGCTGGCCCTCGTGGAACAGCTCGCTCTCCAAAAAGATCTGCCCGTCGGTGATGGAGATCACGTTGGTGGGAATGTAGGCCGAAATATCGCCGGCCAGCGTCTCGATGATGGGCAGCGCCGTGATGGAGCCGCCGCCATAGACCTCCGACAGGTGGGCGGAGCGCTCCAGCAGCCGGGAGTGGAGATAGAAGATGTCACCGGGGTACGCCTCACGGCCGGAGGGCCGGTGCAGCAGCAGGGAAAGCTCCCGATAGGCCACGGCGTGCTTGGAAAGGTCGTCGTAGATGATCAGCACATCCCGGCCGGCGTACATAAAGTATTCGGCCATGGCGGTGCCGGAGAAGGGCGCGATGTATTGGGTGGCCGCGGAGCCGGAGGCATTGGCCGCCACGATAATGGTATACGCCATGGCGCCGTGCTGGGTCAGCCGGTCCTTGATCTCCGCGATGGAGGTCTCCTTCTGGCCGATAGCCACATAGATGCACACCGTGTCTTTGCCCTTCTGGTTGATGATGGCGTCCAGGGCGATAGCGGTCTTGCCGGTCTGCCGGTCGCCGATGATCAGCTCCCGCTGGCCCTTGCCGATGGGCACCAGCGCGTCGATGGC
>CANRMX010000044.1 GCA_947631855.1 uncultured Clostridia bacterium
GTCCTTCTCCTCTCGCCTTCCATCATCTTGTGCCTTCCAACAGCGTCTTCTTTCGCACGCTGTTTTGCTCATCTCTCGGCTTCTTGGATTCTACTCCAGGAGGGGATTTTCTATTGCTCGCTTTGTATGGGCATGAAAGCCTCTCCCACCACAGTATGCTTTTTTCAATTTATCCCAAATCCCTCCAAAAAAGGTTTGCGCTTTTCCCGGGAGTATGGTATCCTATGGGAGACCGAAAGGGAAGACCGGGCGGGCAGCCCGCCCAAAATGCGGATGGGCAGGCAGGTGCGATCCATCCCCGGCCCGATCTTTCCTTACAGGCAGCACCTCTCGGACGAGTGGGGGGAATTTTTTAAGGAGTTGGTTTGATGAAAGCAAAGAGGCTCATGAGCATCCTGCTGGCCGTGGTGATGCTGGTGTCCGTGCTGGTCACCCCAGCCTCTGCGGTAGAAGCGGCCGCCAATACGGGCTCCGCCAACGTGGGCGCGCACTACTTCTACGACCAGTTGACCGACGGGGCGAAGCAAATCTACAGCGCCCTGTACCAGATGTATCAGAACGGCGACCTGGCCAAGGGCACCGTCACCTGCGACCTGGTCAAGGCGGGCGCGGTGACACAGGCCACCGTCGATGCCTATGCCAAAGGCGATACCCAGTTGTTTGCGGATTTCGCCGCCGCCAAGGACGCATTTGTTCTGGACCTGTCCGAGGTCTGGTACCTGGACAGTTCCTATCTGTGCCTGTGCCTGGGGATGGATTCCTCCGGCAAGTATGTGGCCACCATCGGCCCCAGGACTAAGGCCACCTATCTCATCCCGGGCCTGGCTCCTGCCGACGTGGCGGCCATGGACGGCAAAGTCCAGGCGATCGTGAACGAGATCGTTTCCGGGGCCAATGATCTGAACGCCACCGGCAGCGAGACCGACCAGATCGCCAAGAAGGTGCGCTATGTCCACGAGCAGGTCACCAAGCGCATCAGCTACCGTTTTGAGAACGAGTGCGCGGACGGCAATTCGCCCTATGTCCGCACGCTGTACGCCCTGGTGACCCACGAGGGCGTGTGCGAGGCGTATGCCCGTGCCATGCAGGTGATCCTCACCAAGCTGAATATCCCCTGCGTGCTGGTGCACGGCCTCCAGAATTCCGGCACGCCGGAGATGCACATGTGGAACGAGGTGCAGATCGGCGGCAAGTGGTACGCCGTGGACGCCACCTGGGATGACCCGGTGAAGTACGACAAGGACGGCAAGCTGATCGACAGCGATGTGGAGGGCAACGACGGCCGGGAGCACGAGACCTACCTGCTGGTGGGCATGCAGACCGTGGGGCAGGATTGGCTCCCCTCCGGCAAAGTGTCCTCCGGCCCGGTGGAGTTCACCTATCCCAGGCTCGAGGCCAGCGGCTACGCCGGGGAGGAAGTCTACGCCAGCGACACAGGCCTGCACGTTTCCTACACCTCCATGGCTGAGATGGAGGGCGCCTCTGCCGGGCAGTTCAAGGTGGATTTCAACGGCAAGGGTGCGCAGCGTTCTGCGGATGAAGACGGCCTCTATCTGCTTATCAAGATGCACGATCTCCACAATGATGGCACGATCCACCAGATGGAGGATTGGTACTACGCCGCCGCGGCCATGTTCCTCACCGGCGATTCGGCGGGCGATTTCTTCCATGACGAGGACGACGGCCTCTATATTGCCACGCCCACCTGCGAGTATGTGGAATTCGCCATGACCAACCGTGCGCCGGATCACTATGAAGAGTACTCGACGCTGGAGGAATGGGGCAAGAACGCCGTAGCCAACACCAACGGTGAAGCCGGTTTCTATCACGGCGATGCCTCCGAGATCTACGCCCAGACCGAGATGCTGTACAACGCGGAATCCAACTACGAGGCCGCGCCCTATGTGAAGACCCAGACGCCCGCCGCAAACCAGATGCAGACCGCCGGCTACGACTACCACGTGCAGGTCACCTGGGACGACACCCTGTACCATCCCACCACAGCTGAGGATGTAGGCCCCATCAAGGGCGCGGAGGAGGCTGCGGCCGCCGCCGAGCTGCCCGAGGACGACCGGCCCACCGTTGCCGGTCAGAAGATTCGGGTGCTCTACACCACCTATCAGCTGGATAAAAACGGCGAACCGCAGGTGAGCACCCTCTCCGTCCAGCCGGAGTGGGACGCCAATAACGACCACTATGTGGATGACGTCACCTACCAGTTCGATACCGCGCACTGCCCCAACCACAAGGAGGGCGGGACCTGCTCGCTGGAGGCGGGCTGCCCCATCCTGGGGGTTTCCTTCGATTTCCGGGCCAGCGATATGTGGGCCGATGATCTGACCCTCTACCAGTTCCAGCTGGAAGGCGTGGTGGGCAGCCGCTCCTATCGCAAACCCAATATCTTTGAATTCACCTGCTCCGTGCCCGGCCTGTGCCCGGCGTGCTACCGCTCCCAGGGCATCGACTGGAACCTGTGGGGCATGCCCACCCTGCTGGACAACCCCAACGATCTGGATCTGAGCCAGATCACCATGCAGGGCGTGGACGGCTCCGAACAGAGCCTGGCCGACCTGCAAAAGGACATGAAGGTGGACGATCTCAACGGCCGCCTGACGCTGGTGGTGGAACCGCTCACCAAGGATCAGGGCGTTGCTTCCAGAGAGAAATACGAGGAAGTGGACGGCGCGTTGCAGGAGAACGCCGATCAGCTGGGCCTCGATCCCAGCGGCATTCAGGCCAGCTCCATGTACGAGATCACCTTCACCCGCATCTGCAAGATGGTGATGTTAAAGACCGGCCAGTCCCTGCGGCTGCAAATGGGCTTCCCCCAGGGCTGCGACCCGGAGAACTGCGTGTTCAAGGCGTACCACTTCACCCGCAATGACGCAGGCGAGATCGTCTCCGTGGAGGAGATCCCCGTGGCGGTGACGCCCTACGGCCTGGTGGTGCTGTGCGATTCCTTCTCGCCCTTTGAGATCGTGGCGCTGAATCCCGATTCGGTGACGACTCCCGACGAGAAGGTGCAGGAGCACACCGTGGTGGTGAACACCGAGGGCAGCGGCAAAGTCACCGTGGGCGATACGGCCGCCGTAGGCAAGGACGGATTTATCCAGTTCGCCCCGGGTGAATCCAAGGAATTTACCATCACCCCCGAAGCAGGCTACGCGGTGGATACCGTGGCCTTTGGCGGGCAGACCATTGCCGTGACCAACAACCGCCTGGTGCTCACTTATGACGAAGTGGCAAAGGCGGGTACGAACGCGGTGCTGGCGGTGTCTTATGTGCCAGTCAGCGTAAAAGAGGAACAGGAAATTTCCGGCATGACTGTGGTGATTCCCAACGCCACCGAGACCGTTTGTGAGCACAAAATTGAAAAAACGATCCCTGCCGTTGAGCCGACCTGCGAAAAAGACGGCCAGACCGAGGGCGTGAAATGTGCCAACTGCGACGAATGGCTGAAAGAACCCACCGTCGTGGCCAAGCTGGGCCATGATTACAAGGACGGCAAGTGCACCCGCTGCGGCGCGGTCGATCCCAACGCCACCTACACGCTGACCATCGCCAAAACGACCCATGGCACGGTGCAGGCGGATGCGGCCACCTTCAAGAACGGCCAGAAAGTCACCCTGACGGTGCAGCCCGCCGATGGCTATACGCTGGATGCCCTCACCGTGAAGACCCAGGACGGGAAGATTCTCGATGTGGCAGCCAGCGGCGCCACCTATACCTTCACCGGCACCGCCGCCAATGTGACCGTCACCGCCACGTTTAAGGAACTGCCCGTGTACACGGTGACCATCGCCAAAACGACCCACGGCACGGTGCAGGCAGATACGGCCACCTTCAAGAACGGCCAGAAAGTCACCCTGACGGTGCAGCCCGCCGAGGGCTATACGCTGGACGCCCTGACGGTGAAAACCTCGGATGGGAAGGTTCTCGACGTGGCAGTCAGCGGCACGACCTATACCTTCACCGGCGCCGCCGCCAATGTGACCGTCACCGCCACATTTAAGGAACTGCCCGTGGAACTGCCCTTTACCGATCTCACAAACGACTGGTATATGGACGCGGTGAAGTACGCCTATCGGCACCACTTCATAGAGGGCTACCCCGGCAACCTCTTTAAGCCCGATACCAACATCACCCGCGGGCAGATCGTCACCATGCTGTGGCGGCTGGAGGGTTCGACCAAGGTGTCCGGGAATCCCTTCACGGACGTGAAAGCCGGGGCCTGGTACGCGGACGCGGTGAATTGGGCCCAGAGCAAGGGCATTGTGACCGGGTATGGCAACGGCAAATTCGGCCCCAATACGGAAATCACCCGGGAACAGCTGGCCACGATCCTGTACCGCTACGCCCAGTATAAGGGGTACGACACCGCCGGGCGCGGGAATCTGGCCAAATTTAAGGACGGCGGAAAAGCCAGCAGTTGGGCCGTTACCGGGCTCCAGTGGAGCGTTTCCGCGGGGCTGATCGAGGGCATGGACGCCACCACCCTGGCCCCCAAGGGCACCGCCACCCGGGCCCAGGCCGCCACCATGATGATGCGGCTTTGCGAACAATATATGGAATAAATCGTAATAATTGCTAAACTGATGCCGCGCTTTCAGCCGATTTTGCCGCTGGAAGCGCGGCACTTTTGCGCGAAAAAGTTGTCCTTTAGAGGGCAATTTTTGACAAGTGTTCTTTACATTTAGGTGTGAGAAAGCTGCAAAAACCGCCCCTTTCTTGTAAATTAGCGATAGGAAAAACAGCCAGATTTTCGCTGGGAGGCCCTGTTTTTATATCAAGGTATAGAATATAGAGCTCTGGAAAAACGAAAATTTTCCTTTACATCGGGAGCTGTTCATGTTAGAATTGATTTAAGCAATTTTGTGTTCGCTGTTTTGATTTCTGGCAAAGGCGGTGTGTTCCATGAAAAAGCTCCATAAAGTCCTGTCCGTCATCCTCATCGTCGCCCTGGCACTGATGGCCTTCGGCGGGCTGGGCGGGTGCAGCCACGAGCAAAAACCCTTGCGCATTCTGGTGGATCTGGATGGGGCGATTGTGTCGGAAATATACACGGACAGCAACTATGCAAACGATCTGTCGAAGTTCATTCAGGAGATGGGCGGGCCTGAGGATGTGGAGATCGAAGTGGTGCCGAGGGACGATGACGGGGCGCGAAAATCTCTCCTGACCCGGGTGCGCACGGAGATGATGGCGGGAGAGGGCCCGGATGTGTTCATCATCGGGAATCGGGATTCCCTTTTTTTGACCCCCGAAAAGAACATGGAGCTGGGGCAGTTTTATCCTCTGGACGACTATCTGGAAAAAGCGCAGTTTATGGATCAGGACGCGCTGACCGCCGAAGTGATGGCGGCGGGCCGCAGCGAAACCTACGGACAGGTGGTGCTGCCGCTGTCTTATTCGTTCTACGTGACGTGCTTCCAGCAGGAGGCCCTGCCCGAGGCCCCGGCAGGGAACAGCTGGCAGGATGTGGTGGACGACGCCACCGGTTTTTTGCAGGTGACTGGCTCCCTGATACAGGCGTTTGACACCAACGGGGTGATTCGCGGAAACAACAATTTAAGCCGCATCTTTGGCACGCTGGCCGATTATGAACCCGAAAACCGGGCGCTGGCCTTCACCGAGGAGGAACTGCGGGCGCGGATCGACCAGATGCTGGAGATTGACAAAAAAGTCCGGGAGAATTCCTGGGGACTGCCGGAGTTTTTCTCCGACACCATGCAGAGCCGCTTTGGAAATGGGAACAGCCCCATGTTTCAGTGCCACACGATTTCCGGCATCGCGCCCAGCCAGACTGCCAAGGCCGACTTGACCATGCTGCCCACCTACTGTGACGATGGTGGCGTGACGGTCTCCGTGATCAACTGGGCGGCCGTGAACGCCAACACCCGGCGGCCCGACGACGCCTTTTTCGTGCTGAACGCCCTGCTCAGCCGGGAGGCGCTGCTCAATCTGCTGCTCTACAACCGTGCGGCATATAATTCTGTCCCCGTTTTCGAGGAAGTTTTGTCCCAGGCGTTTGCCCAGGAATACGCAAACAATTATCGAGAGAAGCATGACCGCAAATGGCGCGGGGACACGCCCATGCTGATGTCCTCCCTGGGCGAAAGGAATTATGAAGAATTTACCCGGATACGCCGGGAGATCACCCATGCGCAGTTCCGTGGCGAGCTCACCCGGGAGCTTTCCAACCTGTACAGCGACTGCTCGGAGATCGCCCAAGGAGCATCCGACGCGGACATGGACAAGGTGATCCACGAAGCCTACAGCCGTATGGAAATCGAGTTGGGGGAATAGGCGGCGTGAGGCCGCGGGCACTTTAAGGTTTGCTAGCGCTATCCAGTACAAAATCACAAAGGAGGCAATTGTATGTCAAACGTCAAAAGAGTTCTGTCCGTCATCCTCATCCTTGCCCTGGCGCTGATGGCCTTTGGCGGGCTGGGTGGGTGCAGTGGCGAGAAGAAGCCGCTGCGGATCTTGTTGGACATCGAAACCGTGTTTCCCTCCACCGGCTCCGCCGCAGACGGCATGAATACGGACGCCTACGCGGAGGAGTATGTGCGGAATCACCTGTCCGATCTGCTGGCCGACGTGAAAGAAAAAGGCGGCTTTGAGGACATCGAAGTGGAAGTGCTGCCCCAATTCGACACCGACGAGCGCAAGATGCGCCTGACCCGGCTGCGCACGGAGATCATGGCCGGAGAAGGGCCGGATGTGTTCATCATGCGCTGCGCGGACAATCCCACGCCCAACAATCAGGCCCAGTCGTCGCTGTTCCTGGAGCCGGAGAAAATCATGGAAAACGGCCTGCTGCTGCCCTTGGACGACTACATCAAAAATGCCCGGTACATGGAGTGGGACAAGCTGACGTCCCAGATCATGGAGGCCGGGCGGCACGAGCGCTATGGGCAGGTGATCCTGCCCCTGTCCTATCAGGTGCCGGTCGTCTATTTCAACGGGGAGGAAATTCTCCACACCCCTTCCGCCGACACCACCTGGGCGGATATGCTGGCGGACGAAGTTCTGCGGGGCGCGGCGGCCCAGTATGACAAATTCAACTTCATCATAGGCGATGTGGTGTTCGGCGATCTGGCGGATTACGCGGAGGATCGATTGGCCTTTACCGAGGCGGAACTGGCCCAGCAGCTGGATGAATTGAACCGCTTATTTGAATCCCGCCGGGCCGAGGAAGATGCATCGGCGGCGGGCGGCCCCCAGGGCGTCAGCGGGTATCTGGCGTATGATTTTCGGCAGCAGACTGCGGGCAGCGCGGTATCCCTGGGCGACACGGTGACCATGGTGCCGCTCTACAACCGCACCGGCGGCGTCACCGCCGTGGTGGACGGCTATGCCGCGATCAACGGGAACACCAAACGCCCCAAGGACGCTTTTTTGATTTTGGATCTGCTGCTCAGCGGCGAGGGCCAGAAAAAGTATACCGTCAGCCGGGATTTGATCGCCGAGGGGATGCCCGTCTACGAATATGAGGACGGCCAGTACACCGGCGCCGCTCTGGGGCAGGAAAATCTGGAGGCGTTGCAGGGCGTCCGGGCGGCGGTCACCCAGGTGAACTTCCGGGGCACCCTGAGCTATGAGCTGGCTATGCTGCACATGAAGTACCGGTGGATCGCCAACGGCTGGGCGTTCGGGGACGTCAGCTTTTCGGAATCTTCCGTGGACGAAGCGGTGCGCACCACCTACAGCCGCATGCAGCAGGAGATTGCGGAATAGCGGGCAACGTGACGTTGCATCCAAGACGCGGGGCATGCGCCTGAGGGCGCATGGATGCGATGAAGAAACGGTTTTACCAGTCGCGGAATATACTGTGTGCGGGACGAGGGTGGGCTTACTTGCCGTGAGCAAAAAAATCAATTGCTTCTGTCAGTTGGGGCAAGCCAAGTGCGCGCAGCCTCAGGCTGCCGCGGAATTTACTGCGTGCGGGAAACCAGTGCGCTCCTTGGCAGCAGGAGGTTAGTTGGGTAGTCGCGCCCGATAGATAGATAGATAGATATGAGATGTGCCTCCCTACTTTTGGTGGGGAGGCACTTGTTTATACGCTTTGCAATGCAGTCAGCTTTCCGTGGATTCCTCCCACGCTCCTTGCGTGTAGGTCTCGTCCACCATATCGCTGATCCCGGCCAGCAGCATGATGATCCCCTGCACCCGGTGGGGCTTGATCTT
>CANRMX010000045.1 GCA_947631855.1 uncultured Clostridia bacterium
TCTCCCCGTCAAAAACTTCTCTCTTTCTTCTCTCCTCCTCCTGCTCCTACTGTCCAATATGTTTGACAAACCTACAGGATTCGCGCACGATGGTCTTTCCTTTTAGAAATAATCAGGATACCGTCCGACAAGGCTTGGGGTTTTACTGGAAAAGTCAACGGGAAATTCACGGGCGGACGGGCGTTTCTCTTAAATGAATTCTCTCCCCGCTGCGCGGGGGGAGAACCGTATAGCACAGCCTATGCAGGAAAAATTTGGAAAAGTCAACGGGGATTCGCGTACGATGGTCTTTTCTTTTAGAAATAATTCTCTCCCCGCTGCGCGGGGAGAGAAAGACACCGTCCCACAAGGCCGAGGGTTTTACAGGAAAAGTCAACGGGAAATTCGCTTGGGGCGGGTGTTTCTCGTAAATGAAATCTCTCCCCGCTGCGCGGGGAAAGAACCGTATAGCACGCCTGTGCAGGAAAAATTTGGAAAAGTCAGCGGGGAATTCGCATGGGCTGGGTGCAACGCCCGCTTTGCCCTTACTTGCCCGCCCCGGCGAACTTCGCGATGATGGCGCCCATCTCGGCGCGCTTGGCCTCCATCTCCTGCACCAGCTTGAACTGATTGCGGGCGCGGTCCAGATTGTGGCTGGGCTTTGCCACCCGGAAGTACACGTCGCCGTTCAAGTAGTCCGCCAGGAAGCGGATGCCCACCTCAAAGGTCATGAGGATCGCGCCGTCGGGCAGAGTGTTCAGCTCGTTCTCCGTCAGGGCGCCGCCTGCGGCGGAGAGGAATCCCTCGGCAAAGGCCGCGAAGCGGTTCAGATCAAAGTGCACGATGTCCAGATTCGTCTCGTCCTCGGCGGCGGTGGTGGCCCCCGCCCGGATGGAATCGCCGAAATCAAAGGCCGTCAGGCCCGGCATCACCGTGTCCAGGTCGATGACACACACCGCCTTGCCGGTGGCGTCGTCCATCAGGATGTTGCTCATCTTCGTGTCGTTGTGGGTCACCCGCAGGGGCAGCTCGCCCGCCGCCAGCATCCGCATCAGCAGGCCGCAGGCTTCCTCCCGCTCCCGGGCAAAGGCCACTTCCGCCGCCACTTCCTGCAAGCGCCCGGCGGCGTCCTTCTCGATGGCCTGCCGCAGCTGCTCGAACCGCACCGGCGTGTTGTGGAAATCCGCGATGATCTCGTGGAGGGTATCGGCGGGATAATCCGCCAACAGCCGCTGGAACCGTCCAAAGGCATAGCCCGCTTCTTTCAGCATCTCCGGGCCGCTGGCCACCTCATGGGAGGATGCCCCGCCGATGAAGGTGGTGCACCGCCAGTAATTGCCCCCCGACCAGAGGCCGGCCTTGCCGTCCACGGTCTTGCGGACGCTCAGGGTCTCCCGATCGACGTCGCCGCCCTCCGCCGCGATCTTCTCCTGGAGGAACGCCGTGACGCCGCTGATGTTTTCCATCACGTCCTCGGGAGAGGGGAACACAAAATGATTGATGCGCTGCAGGACGAATTCGCCCGCCTCCGTGCGCACCCGGTAGGTGTCGTTGATGTGCCCGCCGTCCATGGGGGCCACCTCCAGTGCCTGCAGGCCGAAAGCCGCAAGCACCTCCTGTGTGACTTCGGGTCTGTTTGCCATTGGTACCATTCCTTTCGATTGCCGTAGTTTATTGGAAACTTTTTATTAAAAGCGGAGCTGCGCCTGCAAGATGATCTCCCGTTTGGTGCCGGAAAGGGACAGGCTGCCGCTGAAGCGGTTGATCAGTTCCCGGGTCAGCTCCAGCCCGTGGAGATCGTCCGGCTGTTCCTGCTCCTCGAACAGCGTTTCCCAAACCTGGGAAAGGGTCTTCCCCTTTGTGGAAAGCCGTTCCTTTTTGGGGAGGCTGCCGGAATACACGGCCTCGAACCGCAAAGTGTTTTCCGATGGGAACACCGTGAACCGCAGCCGCCGGTCGTCTGCCGTCTGGGCCGCGTCCTCCGCGGCGCGGGTGAGCATCTCGCTGACGATCACATACACGTCCATGGGCTCCAGCGGCGAGGGCTCCGTCACCACGTTGCAGGAGAAGGCGATGCCGTTCTGCTGGCAGAAGGCGGCTTTCATGGCCAGGATGGCGTTCAGGTAAGGGTCGGAATGGAACTGCTCCAGCACCGGAGATTTTTCCACCGCCGCCCTGGCATTGGCTATGTATTCCGGAATTCTGTCCTCCTCGCCCTGGGCCAGCATGGCCGACACCGTTTCCAGGGCGTATTCGCTCTCCCGGCGGGCCGCGTGGATCTCCCGCAGGGCGCTGCGCAGATCGGTGAAATTGGCGGTCTCAGCCTCCAGCAGCCGGGCCCTGGCCTGCTCCCCTGCGGTGCGGGCTTTGAACCTGCCCGCCTGATAGACCGACCGGAAGCAGAACGCCAGCAGCACATAGAGGATCGCGATGACCAGCAGCTTTTCGGCGGCGATATCCCCCCGGAAGAGGAAATCCAGCTTGCCCAGCGAAAGGGCATACAGCAGCCCCAGCAGGACGCAGATGCCGATGAGAAACCCCGACACGCCCCGCTCGCTGAAGCTCCTGAGGGGATGGTACAGCACCAGCCCCCACAGCAGGGTCAGCAGGCAGTACAGCAGCACCGAAAGCCCGCCGCCGACGCCGCCCGCCGGGCTGAAGGGCAGGGCGCCCAGGAACACCGGGATGAAGAAATCGGCAAAGGCGAAGTTGACCACCGCCAACGCGCCCACGAAGAATTTTTGCAGGGGATTGTCCCGATAGAAAAAGAGGGAGGCCAAAAAGTTCAGTGCCGCGCAGAGGATCACCGGCAGTTGGCGGGAAAGGATGGGCCCCTTTGCCCAGCCGCCGATGGGCATCCCAAGGAGCAGTGACAGGCCGAAGGCTGCCGCCGCTGCCGCAACCGTCACCCACAGCCGGAAGCGATCCTCCAGCAGGGTGAGGAACAGCGCGGTGGTACAAAAGAAAACCACGGAATAGTATAGCATGAAATCCCTCCTTATCCGGGCAGCGCCGTGCAGAGTGCGGCCCTATTATACCATACTTTTAGGAAAGAAACAATCAGTTTTTGCCAAATATGCAAAAGCCCCGGAGAAAAAGGCGGAACCGCCGCCTGGTGCATTGACAGTGCAAGGGAAAATATGGTATGATGCCATCAAGGACAGGAACGCCCATGGGGCGCTCGACAGGCTTCGACAAAGGAGGGAACTGCGATGAAAATCCGAAAGAAATGGGTCTTTACCGGCGTGACCTGCGCCCTGGCCGCCCTGTTCCTGTGGGCGGTGTGGTCCGTGGGCGAAAAGGCCGGGGACTTCGGCTTCAAGGCCCTGCGGCAGGGCACGGGCGATGCGGATTTCCATCGCTATACCTATGAATATACCTGGGACCCCGAGGAGATCAGCGTGCGGGGGCTCAAGATCGACTGGGTGCACGGCGGCGTGGAGGTGAAGTCCACAGGCGGCGCGGTGATCCGCATCACCGAACAGGCCAACCGGCCCCTCACCGAAGAAGAAAAGCTGGAGTATAAGCGCTCCGGCGGGGCGCTGGCCATCCAGTGGAACGGTCTGCCCTCCGTGTTGGGGCGGTTTGACGATCTGGAAAAGAGCCTGGTGGTGGAGGTGCCCGCCGGGCTGGCCGGCGAGATGGAGCTCCTCAGCTGTAAGAACCGCTCGGGGAATATCCAGATCGGCGGGGGCTTCACCGCCGGGAAGATCGAGGTGTCTTCCGCCTCGGGCTCTCTGGCCGCCTCGGGATTGACCGGCGAAACCGGCAGCTTTTCCACCCTTTCCGGCGGGCTCTCTTTGCAGGGGATCAACTGCCAGGAGACCCTGTGGGCCTCCACGGCTGCGGGCAAGCTGGAGGCCTCCGGGCTCTCCGCAGAGGAACTGACATTAATCACCGTATCCGGCGGCGTTTCCGCCGACAGCATCCGGGCGGAGGAGCTCCGGGTGAAGTCCATCTCCGGGCCGGTATGGGTGCGGCTGGGCGGCAGCCCGAAAGAGGCGGCGCTGGAATCGGTTTCCGGCGACCTGCGGCTGGGCATGCCCGGGAGTATCGGAGACTTCACTGCGGAATACAACGGCATTTCAGGCGGCTTCTCCACAGATTTCCTGACGGACAGGCGGCTGGGGCGCTCCGGCAGCGTGTCCGTGGGCAACGGCTCGGCAAAGCTGCGCTTTACCACCACCTCGGGCGTCATGCGGGTGGAGAAGCAGGCAGCCGCCGCGCCTTGACGGAACGGGGGCGGATCAAAAAATGAATGGCGCGATTTTGGGGGACATCGCCGGGTCCCGGTTTGAATTCACCCGGCCGACCCATTTCAATTGGAAGACCGTCCCGCTGTTCGGCGGCACCAGCACCTTCACCGACGACACGGTGCTGACCATCGCCACCAAATACGCGGTGTTGAACGGCCTGCCCTATGCGAGAGCCTATGGGCTTTTCGGGCGGAAATACATCACCGTGGGCTATGGGCCCATGTTCCTCAACTGGCTCCACGCCTACAGCGAGAAGGGCTACGGCAGCTACGGCAACGGCTCCGCCATGCGGGTGAGCTTCATCGGGGAATATTTCGACACCCTGGGGGAAGTGGAGCGGGAGGCCGAGCGCAGCGCCGCCTGCACCCACAACCACCCGGAGGGCATCAAGGCGGCCAAGGCCACGGCGGCGGCGGTGTACATGGCCCGCACCGGCGCTTCCAAGAAGGAGATCGCCGGCTACCTGCACCGGGTGTACAAATACACCGTGCACAAGCCCCTGGCCCTCTACCGGCCCACGGGTAAATTCGACGTCACTGCCATGGGCACCATGCCGCTGGCCATCCGCTGCTTTCTGGAATCGGAGGATTGGGAAAGCTGCATCCGCAACGTGTTCAGCGTGCGGTGCGACACGGATACGGTAGGGTGCATCGCGGGAGGCATCGCCGGGGCCTTCTACGGCGGCACGGGATTGGACGAGGATGCGCTGCTCCGGCGGTTCCTCATCAAGCCCAACGAAGGGGACGTATTCGACACCTTTTTGTATGAGTGGGCCACCAAAGCGCCCACAAAGGAGACTGCTGTATGATCCTGCAAACCTATCAGTCCCGGCTGGTCAAGGAGATCTTGGCCGCCGGGCGGGAATACCGGGCCAAGCCCAATCTGAGCCTGCGGGGCGAATACGCAGCGCTGATCGACCTGCTGGGCCTCCGATGTGAATGTCCCATCTTCGCGGTGGTCAAGGGCAGAAAGCAGAACACCGGCGGCAAGGTCTCCGGCTCCTACCAGATGACGCTGGAGGTGCCGGACCGGGAGGTGCGCCTCACTGAATATGGCGAGTGGGCGGATTTCCTCTATGCCTTCCAGTTCACCATGCCCGGCAATTACAAGGCCCTGCGGCCCGACTGCGAGGAGCTTTCCGTGCGCAGGTTCAACGAGCTGATGGAGCACCTGCGGGCCCAGAAAAAGCCCTCCCAGTACGAAACGCCCCAGGCGGTGCTGGAGCGGATCGACCCCCAGTGGGTGCGGAAAATTCGGAAAATGCGGCAGGCCGGGCCCATCGGCCGGCTGCTCCAAAGACTGCGGGAATGACAGGAGGGATCGGCCGATGCAGACAGGCAAGTATATTTTGGCGGTGGACCAGGGGACGACCAGCTCCCGGGCGGTGCTGTTCGACGCCCTGGGCAGCGTGGTGGCCATGGGACAGAAGGAGTTCCGGCAGATCTATCCCCAGCCCGGCTTCGTGGAGCACGACCCGGCGGAGATTTTGGAAACCACCCTGTTCGCCATGCGGCAGGCGGTGGGGGCGGCAAAGATCAGCCCAAAGGACATCGCGGCCATCGGGATCACCAACCAGCGGGAGACCACCGTGGCCTGGGACCGGGAGACGGGCGAGCCGGCCTGCAACGCCATTGTCTGGCAGTGCAGGCGCACCGCGCCTGAGTGCGAGCGGCTGAAAGCCGCCGGGCTGGAGGAGCATATCCGGGAGACCACGGGGCTCATCATCGACCCCTACTTTTCCGGCACCAAGATGAAGTGGATCTTGGAGAACGTGCCCAAGGCCCGGGAGCTGCTGCACCGGCACCGGCTTTGCTTCGGCACGGTAGATTCCTGGCTGGTGTATTCCCTGACGGGCGGCCGTTCCTTCGTCACCGACGTGACCAACGCCTCCCGCACCATGCTGTTTGACATCCACCGGCTGGATTGGGACGAGACCCTGCTGCACGAGCTGGGCGTGCCCGTGGAGACCCTGCCCAAGGTGGTCTCCTGCGGGGAGATCGTGGGCCTGTGCGCCAAGGAGATTTTGGGGGAGGAGATCCCCATCGCGGGAATGGCGGGCGACCAGCACGCGGCGCTGTTCGGCCAGTGCTGCCACGAGACCGGCATGGCAAAGAACACCTACGGCACGGGCTGCTTCGTGCTGATGAATACCGGCGAGACCCCGGTGGCCTCCCGGAACGGGCTGATCACCACCATCGGCTGGATGCTGGACGGCAAGCCCACCTACGCGCTGGAGGGCAGCGCCTTCAACGCGGGATCGGCGATCCAGTGGCTGCGGGACGAGCTGGAATTGATCCGGACGCCCCAGGAGGCCGACCGCCTGGCGGAGACGGTGGAGGATTCCGGCGGGGTGACCTTTGTGCCGGCGTTTACCGGCCTGGGCGCGCCCTATTGGGATATGTACGCCCGGGGCGCTTTGCTGGGCCTGACCCGGGGCGCCAAGCGGGCCCATGTCTGCCGGGCGGTGCTGGAGAGCATCGCGCTGGAAAGCTGGGATCTGGTGCGGCTGATGGAGCGGGAATCCGGCGTGGCCCTGTCCGAGCTTCGGGTGGACGGCGGCGCATCCCGCAGCCGGTTTTTGATGCAGACCCAGGCCGATCTGCTGGACTGCCGGGTGCGCAGGCCCCAGTGTCTGGAGACCACCGCCCTGGGCGCGGCCATGCTGGCGGGGCTCACCGTGGGATTGTGGCAGGACCTTGCGGCGCTTTCCGGGCTCTGGCGGCTGGATACGGAGTTTTCGCCCGATTATCCCGCCCACCGGCGGGAGGCCGATCTGGCCCGGTGGCACGAGGCCGTGGCACGCGCCGGCGGCTGGGCAAAGCCGTAAGCGCCTGCACAAGTGGGAAAATCCGGCGATTTTCCGCCCGGCGCGAAGCGTCACAAGAATCTCCCAAAGTTTTTTTCGATTTTCCCTTGACATTTGCCGCCTTTTTGGTATAATAGTTCTGCTGTCAAACGGCAGCGGATGCAGCGGTATTGTGTAATGGTAGCACAGCAGACTCTGACTCTGTTCGTCTGGGTTCAAATCCTGGTACCGCTGCCAAGCAGCCCCGGCACTCCCGGGGCTGTGTTTTTTCGAGGTGTGGCTCAGTTTGGTAGAGCGCTACGTTCGGGACGTA
Source organism: uncultured Clostridia bacterium (assembly GCA_947631855.1). Taxonomy (GTDB): domain Bacteria; phylum Bacillota; class Clostridia; order Oscillospirales; family Acutalibacteraceae; genus Acutalibacter. The sequence continues at coordinate 7,355 of CANRMX010000045.1, forward strand.
GAAGTCGCAGGTTCAAATCCTGTCACCTCGACCATCAAGAGGCAATAAAAAAGATATTGTCCGCGAAAAGCCCGAGATTTCGGGCTTTTTTGCGTTTCAAGGGGCAGAATTTCGGATGTCCACTTCCGTAGATATTTTTGGGCGATTTTTCGTTTTTCCCTGGTCTGAACCCGCGTAAACAACCGAATACCGCACGAACAGGAGCAGCAGGCATGGAAAAATCCGCCTGCTTTTTTCGAGCCAATCGTTAGACACAGACGGTTGGCTTTTTTCTTTTGCGCGAAAAGAGAAAAAATCATAAGGAGTGCGCATGGGGCAGGGGGCATTGACTCTAGGGATGGCCTCCACAACACGTACAGAAAAAAACGGCTGACTTTGCAGGATAGAAGTCAGCCGTTTTTCTGTTTTCAGAAAGGGAGCATAGACATGATCAAAATCAAAATTGGAAATGACAGATGGGAGACGGATATCCGTTTTCCTACCAGCGAAAGTGAGATGTGCAAAAAGCTGGAGGCAATTCACGGTACGGATGGCGAGGGCAATCAGCAGCCGGTGACGGTGAAAGGTATCTACTGGCCGGAGAAATTCTCCGTGCTGGAAGGGCGGCAGGTCGACTTGAACGAAATGAATTACCTCGCTAAGAGGCTGGACAGCTTGGATGACTTAGAGATGGATCAGTTCC
>CANRMX010000046.1 GCA_947631855.1 uncultured Clostridia bacterium
GCTGCGCACCAAAATCGCACCAACAACCGTCCCATGCGTCCTCTTGGCTGGCTTTCTCCCCGTCAAAAACTTCTCTCCTTCTCCTCTCCTCCTGCTCCTATTGTCCAATATCATTGACAAACCTACATTGCCCGTGTACGTTTAATCGTTTATACCCCTCCGCCCTACGGGCGGGGGCGTTTTATATACAGAAAGTAACCGCCCCGAGCCAAGGTTGCGGTTACTTCTTGTAACTGTATTCTGAGGGCTATACCGCTTACCGGCAAGTTTCCCTTTGTAGCTTTATTATAGCAGACAGCCGAGAAATTGTCAAGCATTTGCCCGTGTGTTCCATGAGCTTGCCCTGTCGGAAAGGCGGGGTAATTTTTTGCCTGCGGTTTGTCGGCGCGATGGCGCGAAGCGTCTACGCGGGCTGGGACGATCAGATGGGGTACATCGGCGCGGGAGGATTGCTGTTTTTCTCCCGCTGCGCTTCGGATTCGGAGACTTGGAAGAAATCAAACTGCGCCGTCACGTCCCCTTCGGCGAACAGGGCTGCGAAACAGCCTGTAAAGGTGCCCCGCATAGCCTCGGTGGAAAGCAGCTGGGTGGAGCCTCTGCCGATCTCCCGCAGGTCGGCAGAGGTCGGCCCGGCGAAGAAGGTGTATTGCCGGCGATCCGCCACCACCTTGAGGCAGAGGGTATCGGTGTGCGCGAAGATCACCGGGGCGCTCTCCGCCGTGAGATCCACCGCCCGGCGGCGCAGAGTCACGGCCAGGCCGCCGCCCTGCCGGGCGACTCGCAGATCGTAGTGGTGCTCGTTGGTGTGGAAGACGGTGAGTCCCGCGTCACCCGTGCCGGTGAGGGTGAGCTGCGTCTCAAAATCCAGCTCCATCTGCTGCTGGCGCACGCCCAGGAAGGTGACTGCCGCCAGATCGTCCAGGGTGTGGGCGCTGCCCCGCAGGGTCAGGCCGTGGCCAAAGGCGTAGTTCTCCCGGATGGGATTGCGCAGGTAGCTCCAGCGGGGCGCCGGGGCGGGCGCGGTGAAATCATCCCGGAAGGCCACGGGGAATGCGGTATGGCCGCCCTCGCCGGGCAGCTCCATGGTGAGCTCGATGGGCTTGCCGTGATTCACCACCGGCCAGCCGTCCTCCCAGGTGACCGGGGCCAGCATGGTCTCCCGTCCGATGTGATGCAGCATGCTCTGGCTGGGGCGGATGCCGTGGAACACAAGGAACCAATCTCCCTGAGGCGTGTCCACCAGATCGGCGTGGCCCAGCCCCTGCAATGGGCTGCCGTCGTGATCCCGGTGGGAGAGGATGGGATTGTGGGGGCAGCTCTCATAGGGGCCCCAGAGATTTTCGCTGCGGGCCACCGTGACCATGTGGCCGTATTCGGTGCCGCCCTCGGCGATGAGCAGATAATACATGCCGTTGATCTTGTAGAGATGGGGCCCTTCCGGGCAGCGGCCGCCGGAGCCGTGCCAGACGACCTTCTTGTCGCTGAGGACCGCGCCGGTGTCGGGATCGATGGCAAAGAGCACGATGCCCTGCTGGCCGGTGGCCTCGTCGCCGCCGGTGCCGGTGTAATAGGCCGTGCCGTCGTCATCCCAGAACAGGGAGGGATCGATGCCCATGTGATCGATGCGCGCCGGCTCGCTCCATTCGCCGCCGATGGTATCGGTGTGGACGATGAAATTGGGGCTGCCCTCCGGGAACCAGCTGACGTTGGTGGTGATCATGTAGAACCGGCCGTTGTGCTCCCGGATGGTGGGCGCGAAGATGCCGCTGGAGGTGTAGCAGTTTTCCAGAGGATCCTGAGAATCCCGGGTGAGGACATGGCCCAGCTGCTCCCACTGGAGGAGATCGGTGCTGTGCCACAGGGGCACGCCGGGGAAGAACTCGAAGGAGCTGTTCACCAGGTAGTAGTCGTTCCCGACGCGGCACACGCTGGGATCGGGATGGAAGCCCGGCAGGATCGGGTTTTGATAGGTGCGCATAGGATCATCCTTTCCGTGGATATTGATAAAATTATTGTACACCCGGCGGCGGAGAATTGCAAGGCTCTTCCGCCGGGATGGGTGCTGGAAAAGCCCCGCTACAATGCGAATTGCGGATGATTCAGGCTGTTGCGGATGTAGGCGGCCACCGTTTCCGGCGTCTCCCGGCAGCCGGTTTGCAGCCAGTGGACGATGGCGGCGGTGAAGCCGCCCCGGAAAAAGGCGAAATAGTATTCCGTGGCCCGGTCCTCCACCTGCATCCCCCGCAGCAAGGGCCGGACAAATTGTTCCAGCAGCTGGCCGAAGGCCCAGTCGATCTGCCGCTGGGCGGTGCTTTGGGCCAGATACGCCCGATAAAACACCTGATTGTCCCGGATGTGGCCCAGCACCACGACGAGGTGCTCAAAGGAAAAGGGGTGAAGGGGATCGTAATTCTCGGGGCTGAAACGGGTGAAAAGGTCCTGGGCGGTCTCCCGCATCAGGGCCTCCATCACGTCGGCCACGCCGTCGTAGTGGCTGTAGAAGGTGGAACGGTTGACGCCTGCGGCGGCGCACAGCCCGCTCACCGTCACGTCCAGAATGTCCTGCTTTTTGAGCAGGGCAAGCAGCGCCTGGCCGATCCGCTGCCGGGAATCCTTGGCCCGGCGGTTGTTTTTGGTGTTCATCGAAAAACCTCCATTATCCCAACACTGTGCGCGGTTATTGTCGTGGACTTTCTCTGCCGCTCTCAGTATACTATAAACACAGAACGGCGACAAGTGTTGGGATAAAAAATCTCCGGCGGTTTCTGTTTCCGCAGAGGCCGGGAGGACACAATCGACAAATCTATGGGAGGTATTTCGATGAAACGCATCTTTTCGGGCACCTTGTGCCGGGGCGAAACCGTGGGCCGGGCAGAGCGACTGCTGGGGCATCTGGTGGGGCCGCTGGGCTTTGGGTTCCTGTCTATTCTGGTGAACAGCTATCTGAACGTCTACTATACCGACGTGTGCGGATTGGGCCGGCTGTGGGGCGGCTCCTTCATGGGGGTGTATCCCCTGCTGGTGAAGTTTTTGGACGTGCTCACCTACATGGCCGCCGGGTGGCTGGTGGATCGCACCGTCTCCCGGCAGGGCAAGGCGAGGCCCTATCTGCTGCTGAGCGCGGTGCTGCTGCCGGTGAGCGCGGTGCTGCTGTTCGTGGTGCCCCAGGGGAACGATTTCCTCACCGCTGCCGCGGTGCTGGGCAGCAACGTGCTGTTTTTCGCGGTGGTGGTGACGCTCTACTGCACCGCCAACACCCTGATGGTGCCCCTGTCCTCCACCGATGCCACGGAGCGCAGCCGTCTGGCGGTGACCGCCAACGCCCAGGGGCTGATCTCCGGCACGGCGCTGGCGGTGGTATTCCCCACGGTGATCCTGCCCGCCATTGGCATCGACCGGGGCCGCTGGATGACCGTGATGCTGCTGACGGCGCTGGTGGCCGTGCCGCTGCTGCTGCTCCAGTTCCTCTTTACCCGGGAGCGGGTCACCGAGGCGGAGCGGGCCTCCGGCGTGCGGCAGGCGGCGGAAAAGCTCTCCCTCAAGGCGCAGCTGGGGTGCTGCGGGAAAAGCCGCCGGTGGATCCTGCTGATGCTCTACTTTGTGGTGCTGGGCATGGCCAACGCCATCTCCTCCTCCGCCGTCTTCTACTACTGCAACTGGGTGCTGGGCAGCTACAACGACGGCATCACCCAGGTGCTGTTCTATGCCATCGGCAACCTGCCCATGGGGATCGGCGTGTTCCTGTGCAATCCCATCTGCCGCAGGCTGGGCCGCACCCGGGCCATGGCGGGCGGATTGCTGCTTTCCACGGCGGGGCTGGGGATGTGCATCCTGTTCCCCACCAGCCTGCCGGTGGTGCTGGCCGGGCAGTTCATCAAGGCCTGTGGGGCCATTCCTTCCACCTATCTGGCCAGCGTGCTGCTCAGCGAGGCGCTGGACGACGTGCAGGCCCAAAGCGGCGTGCGCTGCGACGGGTTCACCTCCTCGCTGTATAATTCCATCTGCACCCTGACCGGCGGCATCGGGGTCAGCCTGCTCAACGTCGGGATGGCGGTGTTCGGCTACGCGGCGCCCTCCGCCGTGGCCGCCGTGACCCAGCCCCAGGCGGTGCGGAGCTTCTTCACCTTCTGCCAGATGGGCGCGCCCTTATTGGCCTACCCGGTGCTGGCGGTGCTGCTGGTGCGCATGGGCCGGGCGGGCACCGTCCTCAACCAGGGCGGCAAAAAGGAGCACCCGGCGGAAACAGAGCCCGCGCAAAAGGCGGCGTGAAAAATCACACAAAGACACAAAAGAAGCAGGCCGCATCAGCGGCCTGTTTTCGTTTGTGGCGGAGCGCTTGACAAGAAGCGGAGTTTTCTGTATAATCAATCATACCCATATCTTATTCCAAGAAAGCTCAGGTGATCGTTTCATGGACGACGACGGATGGTTACCCATCGTCATTATTTTCGTTTTGCTGCTGCTGGGCGCGTATTTCGCCTCCAGCGAGATTGCACTCAGTTCCGTCAACAAGATCCGCATCCGGCTTCTGGCCGACAAGGGAGATCGGGGCGCAAAGAACGTCCAGTACATTCTGGACCACTTTGACAAGGCCCTCTCCACCATTTTGATCGGCAACAATCTGTCGCATATCCTGTCTTCCTCCATCGCCACCGTTTGGGCGGCCCGGATGTGGGGGACGGACGCGGTGGCCGCCACCACCCTGGTGCTCACCGTGATCGTGTTCTTCTTTGCGGAGCTGCTGCCCAAGAATATCGCCAAGAAGTATTCCGAGCATTTCTCCCAGACCATCGCGGGCTCGTTGATCCTGATGATGAAGATTTGCACCCCCTTTTCCTATCTGCTCACCGCCCTGAGCAACGGCGCGGCAAATCTGCTGGGCGGCAAGGGGAGCGCCGTCACCGAGGACGAGTTCCACGACATGGTGGAGAATATCGCCGAGGAGGGCAGCCTGGAGGCCGAAAAAGGCGAGCTGGTGCAGTCCGCCCTGAATTTCGGCGAGCACACCGTGGAGGATATCCTCACCGTCCGGGTGGATGTGGACGCCGTGGATGTGAACGACCCGGTGGAGGAGGTGCTGGACCGCATCCGCAGTGTGCGGCACTCCCGGCTGCCGGTCTATCATGAATCCATCGACAACGTGGTGGGGGTGCTTTCCTGCCGGCGCTTCGCCAAGGCGTATCTGCGGCTGGGCGACCGGGTGGAGGTGCGGCAGATCATGGACCCGCCCATCTTCGTCCACGGCAGTACCGAGATCGCCGACCTGCTGCCCGTGATGAACCGCCGCAAGGCCAGCATGGCCATCGTCACCGACGACTACGGCGGCATGGAGGGCATCGTCACCGTGGAGGATATTCTGGAAGAGCTGGTGGGGGATATCTGGGACGAGGACGACGAAGTGGTGGAAAGCTGCGTGCAGGTGGACGACCGCACCTGGGACGTGGACGCCTCCATGAGCGTGGACGACTGCCTGGACCGCATCGGCTATGAGGAGTACAACGAGGACGAAGTCGCCCACAAGAACATGGTGAACCTGGTGTATGCGGCCTTCGACGCCATGCCACGGGAAGGGGACAGCTTCCTCTTTCAGAAGGATTTGAAGATCACTGTGCTGAAAATGGAAAAACGACGCATCCTCACCCTGCGGATAGAGCGAGAGGAGGCGGATGCAAAATGACGCAACTGCTGCTTTACGGCGCTGCCATCGTTGTCCTTTTGATCCTTTCCGCGTTCTTCTCCGGCTCGGAGATCGCCTATTCCGCGGTGAACCGCACCCGGCTGGAGGCCAATCACAGCGCCGCCGCCCGGACTGCCCTCTACATTCAGGAAAAGTTCGACCGGGCGCTGTCCACGATCTTGATCGGCAACAATCTGGTCAATATCTCCTCCTCCAGCGTGGCCACCCTGATGGCCCTGTTGATCGCCGGGGCGGGCGCTTCGGTGCAGATGCAGGATCTGGCCTCCACGCTGGCGTCCATCCTGCTCACCGTGCTGGTGCTGATCTTCGGCGAGACCATGCCCAAGATCATCGCCCGGCGGGATCCCATGCGCTTCTCTTTGCAGGTGGCCAGGCCCCTGCGCCTGCTGATGGTGATCCTTGCGCCGGTGACCTGGCTGATCTGCGGCCTGGTGGATGTGATCACCAAGCCCTTCAAGGGCGAACAGCTGGACGAGGACGAGGAAGCCGAGGCCGCCGAGGAGGAGTTGATCGATTTGATCGAGACCTCCGAGGACGAGGGCATCATCGACGAGGAGCAGTCGGAGCTGCTGCAAAACGCGCTGGATTTCTCCGAAATCTCCGCCCAGGAGGTCATGACGCCCCGGGTGGATATGCTGGCGCTGGAGATCGACGATCCCCCGGAGAAAATGCGCCGCCTCATCGAGACCAGCCCCTTCTCCCGCCTGCCGGTCTATGACGAGCGCCGGGAGCAGATTTTGGGCGTGCTGTATCTCAATCACTACTACCGCGCCCTGCTGGATCATCCCGAGGTGGATCTCAAGAGCCTGCTGATCGCCCCCTGCTTTGTCTATAAAACCGTGAAGCTGCCCACCATCCTGACCATGCTCAAGCAGCGCAAGACCCATATCGCCATCGTCACCGACGACTACGGCAGCACCATCGGGATGCTCACCATGGAGGACGTGCTGGAGCAGATCGTGGGGGACATCTGGGACGAGACCGACGTGGTGACCAACGAGGTGGTGGAGCGCGGCGAAAACGAGTACGAGGTGGACGGCGACGTGACCATCGGCGAGTTCTGCGAATTGCTGGAGTGGGACGAGGACAAATTTGAAACCGATTCCGTCACCGTGGGCGGCTGGACGCTGGAGATGTTCGAGGGCTTCCCCAAGGTGGGCGACCACTTCGACTATGAGAACATCACTGTGACCGTGCTGGAAATGGACACCCTCCGGGTGGGCAAGGTGCTGGTCACTCTGCGGCCCCCTGCGGAAGATGAGGCGTGACGGCTGGGCAAACGCTTGACAATTTCTTTACCCTCTGCTATAATAAAAGCACAAAGGGAAACTTGCCGGTAAGCGGTATGGCCCTCAGTTTTCAGTTACAGATAGTAACCGTCACCTTGAGCCGGGGCGGTTACTTTCTGTCTATGATGGCTAAAATCAGCGTGATGATGATACTCAGTACCATCAACCCGAGATGTAGCATCTCATATACAGACATGCTGCATCCCTCCTTCGTCCAAAGATTCCCATCTTGACGATGGGTTTCTATGTCATCGGGAGAGTTTAACACCCCTCTCCCGTTTCCGGGTGGAGGGCCAACCGCATACCGTATCGGCAAGTATTCCCGCGCCGTATCCGGCGCAAGGACAGTATAACAGAAAATCCCCGCAATTGCAAGCAAAAGCGGGGATTTTCGCACTATCTGTATCTCTGTGAAGCAAGGCTTGACAATCCGTCGCATTTTTGCTACAATAAAAGCACAAAGGGAAACTTGCCGGTAAGCGGTATAGCCCTCAGAATCGATTACAAGAAGTAACCGTTATCCTTGGCTCGGGGCGGTTACTTCTTGTTTATAGTCGCTAAGATCACCGTGACGATGATATTCAATACCATCAGACTGAGATGTAGCGTTTCATAAACAGTTATGCTGCA
>CANRMX010000047.1 GCA_947631855.1 uncultured Clostridia bacterium
TTGGAAACCGCCCACTGGACGGGCTGGGCATAGTAGGCGTCAGCGGCCACGTCGGTGAATTTCGGGGCAGGTGTGGGTGTAGGTGTCGGAGTGGGAGTGGGGGTAGGTGTAGGTGTAGGAGTGGGTGTGGGTGTGGGTGTCGGGGTAGGAGTAGGTGTGGGTGTCGGAGTAGGTGTTGGGGTCGGCTCGGGCTCGTCCAGAGCAACAAACTTAAAGTTATCCCATTTCGCGCAACTTTCAGCTGCCGTGCCCGTATAGCCATAAATTGTAAAATTGGGCACAGGCTTTTTCACACCAGCGGTCTCGCCATCGCAAAACCCAAAAGCACCCCCCCATATTGATGTTACACTTTTAGGAATGGTTATACTCGTTAGAGATGGACAATTATCAAACGCAAACATCCCAATTGTTTTTACGCCATCTTCAATTGTTACATTGGAGAGAGCCGCGCAGTCGCTGAATGCAAATTTTTCAATTGTGGTCACACTGCCAGGGATAGTGATGCTGGTAAGTGCAGTGCACCCGGAAAACCCAGTTACACTGGTCACGCCATTAGAAATCTTTACACTGCTAAGAGAGGAACAATCCAAGAAAGTACAGGCTTCTATCTGTTTCACGCCGCTTGGAATAGTTATGGCTTCAAGTTCGGCACAATCCACGAAAGCATACTCTCCAATATATGTAACACTATTGGGTATATTTATACTGGTAAGTGAATAGCAACGGGAGAATGCCCACTCACCGATACTGGTTACGCCTTCCTCCATGACTACGCTTACCAGTGAATGACAATCCATAAATGCTGCTTCGTCAATTGTTTTTACAGTACTTGGAATATAGACACTGCTGACAGAGTTACAGGCAGAAAACGCATTTACCCCAATCTTTGTCACATTTTCTGGAACAGCTGCACCCGGTGTGCTACCGAGATACTGGACTAAAATCCCGTTAATAATACCAAACCCATTATTACTGTTGCGCAAGTTATTGAACCAAGGAACGCCATTAAACGCATAGACCCCAATTTCATTCACGCTAGTAGGCACAGAAACATTTTCAAGTTCATAACAACCCTCGAATGCAGAATCCCCGATACTTTTTACACCTTTCGGTATGGTAACACTAGTGATAATGTCATTACCAGAAAACGCATTTTCACCAATGCTTGTAACGTTGCTCGGAATGGTAATAACCGATTCATTTCCCTGATAATCAACAAGGATACCGTTAATAACTCCGAACCCTTTATTACCCTTACAGAGAGAATCAAGCCACGGAGTACCTTCAAATGCAAGATTTCCGATGTAGGTTACACTAGTGGGAACAGTCACGCTGGTGAGGGATGTACAATTTTGAAATGCGTATCCGCCAATACTAGTTACACCATCTTCAATCTTAACCGTTTTTATAGAGAAATCTTCCCATGGCGTACCAATGTAAATGACATCCATATCCCCCTTGCCACTAATGGTCAACGTCTCAGTGGCACTATCATACGACCAGGTGAGGTTGTCCCGCTCGTAACCGAACTTGCCAGAGGTGGCTTCCGCCGCACTTGCCCCCAGCGGAATCATGGCCGCAAGGAGGGCAAGGGTGAGTAGTAGGGCGAACAGTCTTTTTTTCATAACTTTTGGCTCCTTTTTTATAACCGTACGGTTATTATTTGGTATCAGTATAGCATGAACTTGGTAAACTGTCAATACCAAACAGTTATTAAAGGGGTATTGCAGTATGGCGGCTACCAGCTATTATCGACGGCTACGGGACCTTCGGGAAGACCACGACAAAACCCAGGCGGAGGTGGCGGCGTATCTCGGCATGCAGCAGCCCCAATACTACCGCTACGAACGGGGCTTCCGGGACGTGCCCACGGATGTGCTGATCGCGCTGGCGCGGCTGTACGCCACCTCTGTGGATTATCTGTTGGGCCTCACCGACGAGCTGCGGCCCTATCCTCCGGCCAAACTTTGAGCCGGGCTTTTTTTGTTTTCTCCTTTTATAATAGGTCAGAATCACCCTATTTGTCAATAGGTCAATCTGCCATAATAATGGCGGGGTGATTTGTATGAGCCGACTAAAAGATTTGCGCAAAGCCCGGGGCTTCACCCAGGTGCAGATGCAGATGCTCACGGGGATCGATCAAAGCGACTATTCCAAAATCGAAAACGGCAAGCGGTATTATACCTTTGAGCAGTGCGTGAAGATCGCCCGGGCGCTGGAAACCAGCATGGATTATCTCGCGGGCCTGACGGATGAGATCAAGCCATATCCACGCTCCCCCGCCTCTCCCGAAAAATAGGTTGATTTTTTCCAGTAGATACGCTATGATTAGAGCAGATTCCATGCAAATCTTTTGAGCGGAGGAAATACTTATGAGCAATATTCCAGAAGTCAAGGTGGGCCTGGTGGCCGTTTCCCGGGATTGTTTCCCCGAAACCCTTTCCGTGAACCGCAGAAAGGCGCTGGTGGCGGCCTATGCCAAAAAGTACGGCGGCGAGGGGCTGTATGAATGTCCCGTGTGCATCGTGGAGAGCGAGCTCCACATGGTGCAGGCGCTGGAGGACGTGAAGGCCCACGGCTGCAACGCCCTGGCGGTGTACCTGGGCAATTTCGGCCCGGAGATCAGCGAGACCCTGCTGGCCAGGCATTTCGACGGCCCGGTGATGTTCATCGCCGCGGCGGAGGAATCCGGCGACGACCTGATCGGCGGCCGGGGCGACGCCTATTGCGGCATGCTCAACGCCAGCTATAATCTGAAGCTGCGCAACGTCCGGACCTATATCCCCGAAAATCCCGTGGGCGACGCCGAAGACTGCGCCGACCGCATCCATGAATTCCTGCCCATCGCCCGGGCGGTGGTGGGGCTGCAAAATCTCAAGATCATCAGCTTCGGCCCCCGTCCGCTGAATTTCCTGGCCTGCAACGCGCCCATCAAGCCCCTGTACGATCTGGGCGTGGAGATCGAGGAGAATTCCGAGCTGGACCTGTTCGAGGCCTTCCACAAGCACGATGGCGATCCCCGCATCCCCGAGGTGGCTGCCGACATGGCCGCCGAGCTGGGAGCAGGCAACAAGAAGCCGGAAATTCTCGACAAGCTGGCCCAGTATGAGCTCACCCTGCTGGATTGGATCGAGGAGCACCGGGGCTATCGCAAGTATGTGGCCATCGCCGGCAAGTGCTGGCCCGCTTTCCAGACCCAGTTCGGCTTCGTGCCCTGCTATGTCAATTCCCGCCTCACCGGTCGGGGCATCCCGGTGAGCTGCGAGGTGGATATCTACGGGGCCCTCAGCGAATACATCGGCGCCTGCGTCAGCGGGGATATCGTCACCCTGCTGGACATCAACAACACCGTGCCCAAGGATATGTACCGCGCCGAGATCGAGGGCAAATTCCCCTATGCCTTCTCCGACACCTTCATGGGCTTCCACTGCGGCAACACCTGCTCCAAGAAGCTGTGCAATCCCGAGATGAAGTACCAGATGATCATGGCCCGCACCCTGCCCGAGGAAGTCACCCAGGGCACGCTGGAGGGCGATATCGTCCCCGGAGAGATCACCTTCTACCGGCTGCAGAGTACCGCCGACTGTGAACTGCGGGCCTATGTGGCACAGGGCGAGGTGCTGCCCGTGGCCACCCGGTCCTTCGGCGGCGTGGGCGTGTTCGCCATCCACGAGATGGGCCGGTTCTATCGCCACGTGCTCATCGGGAAGAATTATCCCCACCACGGGGCGGTGGCCTTTGGCCATCACGGCAAGGCCCTGTTCGAGGTCTTCAAGCTGCTGGGCGTGCAGGACATCGGCTACAACCAGCCCAAGAGCCTGCCCTATCCCCAGGAGAATCCCTTTGCCTGATCGACGAACCCACATCCCACAGAAAGGAAGTTGCAACCCATGAAAAAAACCGTTTCTCCCGACGGCAAGTTTATCCGGGTGGAAAATGAAAACGGCCCGGTTTTGGGCCTGAGCGCCGACTCCGGCGTGGAAGTGCTGGAAGTGGACGGCCTGTATTTTAAGGATTTGGCCAAGACCGGCGAGCTGCTGCCCTACGAGGATTGGCGGCTCTCCGCCGATGAGCGTGCCAAGGATTTGGCCGCCCGCCTGACGGTGGAGCAGATCGCGGGGCTGATGCTCTATTCTCCCCACCAGGCGGTGCCCGCGTCGCCTTTCCCGCCCTTCCCCGGCACCTATGACGGCGGCAAGACCCTGGAGGAAAGCGGCGAAGCGCCCTGGGCGCTGACCGATCAGCAGAAGCAGTTCCTGACCCATGACAACATCCGGCACGTGCTGGCCACCCGGTTTCAGGATGCGGCCACCGCCGCCCGCTGGAACAACGAGATGCAGGCCCTGGCGGAAAGCCTGTCTTTGGGCGTGCCGGTGAACACCAGCAGCGACCCCAGGCACTCGGCGGAAAGCGCCGTGGCGGAATATAAGGACGGCGGCAGCGACGTCTCCAAATGGCCCCAGGGTTTGGGGATCTCCGCCACCTTCTCGCCGGAGCTCTGCAAGCAGTTCGCGGAGATCGCGGCGAAGGAATACCGGGCGCTGGGCATCGCCACGGCCCTGTCGCCCCAGATCGACCTGGCCACCGAGCCCCGGTGGATGCGTTGGGGGGATACCTTCGGCGAGCACACCCGGCTGGCGGCGGACATGGCCCGGGCCTACTGCGACGGGATGCAGACCACCGAAGGCACACCCGACGGCTGGGGAAAGGACAGCGTGAACGCCATGGCCAAGCACTGGCCCGGCGGCGGCGCCTGCGAGGGCGGCCGGGACGCCCACTATGCCTGGGGCAAATATGCGGTGTATCCGGGCAATAATTTTGCGGAGCACCAGAAGCCCTTCCTGGAGGGCGCTTTCAAACTGGACGGCCCCACCAAATGCGCCTCCGCGGTGATGCCCTATTATTCCGTCTCCTGGGGACAGGACCCGGAACACGGCGAGAACGTGGGCAATTCCTACAGCGAATACATGATCAAAGACCTGCTCCGGGGCAAATACGGCTATGACGGCGTAGTCTGCACCGACTGGGGCATCACCGGCGACCACGGCGAAGGCGTGGAGGGTTTTAACTCCCGCTGCTGGGGCGTGGAGGATATGACCGAGGCGGAACGCCATTTGCGGATCATCATGAACGGGGTGGACCAGTTCGGCGGGAACGACCAGGCCGGGCCGGTGCTGGAGGCCTATCGCCTGGGCTGCCAGCAGTACGGCGAGGACGTGATGCGCGCCCGCTTCGAGGAATCCGCCGTGCGATTGCTGCGGAACAGCTTCCGCTGCGGCCTGTTTGAAGACCCCTATCTGAATCCCGCCGAAAGCACCGCCATCGTGGGCAATCGGGAATTCACCCAGGCCGGGTACGAGGCACAGCTAAAGTCCATCGTGCTGCTGAAGAACAAGAACGCTCTGCTGCCGCTCAATCGTGCCGGGGTGAAGGTCTACGTGCCCAAGCGGCACATGGAGGCGAAGCCCATGTTCTTCCGCACACTGGAGCCCGCCCGGGACTATGAAAGCGTGCCCAGGGAAGTGCTGGAGCAGTATTTCACCGTGGTGGATACGCCGGAGGAGGCCGACGTGAGTCTGGTGTTTATCGACACCCCCGTCACCAATCCCTATTCGGTGGAGGACAGGGAAGCGGGCGGCAACGGCTATCTGCCGGTGAGCCTGCAATATCGCCCCTACACCGCCGAGCACGCCCGGGAGCACAGCATCGCCGGCGGCGACCCCTATGAGGAATTCACCGACCGCAGCTATAAGGGCAAGACGGTGAAGGCGGCCAACGAGTCCGATCTGGACAACGTGCTGGACACCAGGGCCCGCATGGGCGGCAAGCCCGTGGTGGTGGTGGCCCAGCTGAGCAATCCCATCGTCCCGGCGGAATTCGAGGCGGCGGCGGACGGCATTTTGGCGCACTTCGGCGTGCAGCCCCAGGCGGTGCTGGATATCCTCACCGGCAAGGCAGAGCCCAGCGCCCTGCTGCCCTGCCAGATGCCCAAGGACATGGACACCGTGGAGGCCCAGTGCGAGGACGTGGCCTTCGATATGGAGCCGTACACCGATGAGTGTGGGAATGTTTACGATTTCGGCTTCGGCCTCAATTGGAGCGGCGTGATCCACGACGCGCGGAACGAGAAGTACGCGAAGTAAGCGGTTTATTGTAATGATCACCCCCGCCTCCGGCGGGGGTGATCGCGCATACAGGACGCGGCAACGTGTATGACTTCGGTTTTGGCCTCAACTGGAGCGGCGTGATCCACGACGCACGGAATGAGAAGTACGCGAAGTAAAAGAGCGGTTGCCCCGCAGGGGCAAGTAAGAGAGGGTACCCCACTTGGGATGCCCTCTTTGCATTTGCATCTTGCGCGAAGATTTTGGGGAACCCCCTGCGAGGGTTCCCCACCGAAAAACAGTCCACTGGACTGTTTTTCGCTCCTCCTGCGCTTTCGGAGGAGTAAAGGCCGTGGAGCGCTGCTCCACACCTCGCAAACTTTTTCGAGAAAAAGTTTGACAAAAAGCTTTACGCTTGTTTGCGCAGACTTGGATATGTTCAAAGTCTCCCGATTCGGTCATGTGTCATACTCAAAATAGTAGAGCCTGTCCGCGTCGCTGTCATAGATCGCCAGGGAGAAATTGAAGGAGCCCCGGTCCAGCAGCTGGGTATCGACGCTGGGGTCCGTGCTTTCCGAATGCCGGTCGTAGAAGCAGTAGAAGCCGTGCTCCACCCGGGGCAGATGGGCCTCCTCCGCCAGGCCGTAGGCGTAGCTCGTCCCGTCCTTCTCGCCGCCGTAGAGCAGCAGCGCCAGATTTTCAGACAGCGGCAGCGGCTGCCACCCCTGCAGAAGTTCCCATGCTTTGCCCCGGTTGCCCGCGCAGTCCAGGATCAGCGCATACGCCCCGTCACCGTGAAAGCCCCCGTGGGTGTCGGATTCCGCCAGCACGGTGAAATCCCCCTTCCGAAAGCCGAAAAAGCTCTCCCGGCCCGCACAGCCCGCCAGCAGCAGGAGCGCTGCCGCAATCGCAAAAAACCGTTTCATGTTGTGCCTCCCGTCACATTCTGCCGATCAACGCGCCCAGCGCGAAATACACCGCCGCCACCAGCCCCAGGTAGCCCGCCGCCACCAGCAGCGCCACGCCCCGCCGTTTTCGGCGTAGGAGACGGACAATGGCCCACACCGCCAGCGCGAGCATCGCCAGCAGGAAAAGCGCCAGATATAGGGTCAGGCTCATTCGATTCCCTCCAATCTTCACAGTGGACTGCGACTTTCACCTAACTAGCGGTCGAGCCCAGTAAAGTCCTTTTTGCCTTCTTTTCTTTGCTTTCTGGAATTGTGTCAATCGCTCCTGGGAAAGCAGAGGCCCGTGCTACTTTGCCCCGAGCCAAGTAAAGTTCTTTTTGCCTCCTTGTATTATAGAGTAGTAGTTTTTGATGACCCTCTCCAAGGTCATGTGCTA
>CANRMX010000048.1 GCA_947631855.1 uncultured Clostridia bacterium
TCTTGATTCATCGTCTCGCTCCCCATCTCCTTTTCCACCGCTTCTTGCTTTATTCAGTTTTCAGGGTATGTGCCCTGTATGCACCATTAGCTCAGTTGGTAGAGCACCTGACTCTTAATCAGGGTGTCCCGGGTTCGAGTCCCTGATGGTGCACCATTTGGCCCGTTGGTCAAGCGGTTAAGACAGCGGCCTCTCACGCCGTTAACGTGGGTTCGATTCCCGCACGGGTCACCATGGCAGAGTTTTCTGCCAAATATTCCTCCTTAGCTCAGTGGTAGAGCATTCGGCTGTTAACCGAAGGGTCGTTGGTTCGAGCCCAACAGGGGGAGCCATCAAGAATACCGCCGAGGGTTCGGCGGTATTCTTGTATGGACCATTAGCGCAGTTGGTCAGAGCAGTCGGCTCATAACCGATCGGTCCGGGGTTCAAGTCCCTGATGGTCCACCAAAACGAAGTGCCTCCCTTGTGGGGGGCGCTTTGTTTTGCCTGAAGGGACTTGAACCCGAGAGGGTCCGAGCGTGAAGAAAATGTCCCAGTGGGACATTTTTAGCGAGGAGCGGCGAGACCGGGACCCCACAGCGAAGCTGTGGGGTGGGCGAGCCGGTAGCGTGCGCAGCACGCGGTCAAGTCCCTGATGGTCCACCACGTCGCGGCGAGCCCTTGTGGCTCGCCGCGTTTTCATGCGAAAACGCGGCTTCGCTTATCGGGCTGCAAAAGCTGCTAAGCAGACTTTTCTCCTTTCCGTAAAAAGTCACGCTCGGCTCGCCTGCTCGGTTGCAAGCGCCCTCGCGACGGCTCGCTGTCGCTACCAACTTTTTGCGGTCTTGCGCCTTCGGCGCGAAAACAGAATTGCCACAAACAATCGCACTCCACTGAATGAGGCGCGATACTTTTTTCCTCCCGCAGGCACTGGCCAGATTATATGGGGAGTGCCAAACTCCTACCGCTGCCCCTCACCCTCTCCGCTTATAGAGAAGTGCGATCACGCAGCCGCAGAGGAGGACCGCCGAGGAGATCCCCAACAGCAAGAGCTGCTCCGCAGAAATGGGTGTTCCGGCATTTGCGGTTTGCGCGGCGGTTTCCTGCCCGCCCATGGCGCCGTTTTGGTTTTGCAGATTTCCGCCGTTCATCCGCCCGCCAAAGGTTCCGCCGCCCTGCGGGAAGCCGGGCTGCGCTGCGCTGCCGCTCTCTTCGTTCTGCGAAGCGTCCGGCGCGTTTTCCTGCGGCAGGTTGGGCGGAATATTGCCCTCTGTGCCATCTTGCGGGAATTCGGGCTGCGCTGCGCTGCCGCTCTCTTCGTTTTGTGAAGTATCCGGCGCGTTCTCCTGCGGCAGGTCGGGAGGCGTATCACCCTCCGCGCCATCCTGTGGGAAGCCGGGCTGCGCTGTGCTGTCGTTTTCTCCGTTTTGTGAAGTATCCGGCGCATTCTCCTGCGGCAGATCGGGCGGCTGCATACCGCCAGCTGCGCCGTTTTCAGGGCGTTCCGGCGGCGCATTTTCGCCGGAAGTTTCCGTACCCACTGCGTTCAAGAGATCGATGGCGGGTAGGGTGGAGGCAATCGACAGAACGTCTTCATTTTGCGTGCTTTCGCGGCCTTGCGCTTCGCCGCGGCCCGGCATCTGTCCGCCGCCGAATCCGCCAAATCCACCAAAGCCGCCGAAGCCGCCGGTGGCAGCGTTGTCAATGGTCAGTTCCGTGGCGGTGTCGCCGATCAGCAGCGTGCAGATGCCTCCGATCTGCATTTCCGGCGTGCTGACCAGCACGGAGGAGAAGCTGCACGGCACCGCCTCGGAAAGCAGTTCGTTCCCGTCGGCGTCTTTGACCGTCACAGTGGTCCCGGCCGCCGCCGAAGTGGTCTGCATCAGGAAGCCCTGGGGGGAGGCCGAATCAAACCCCTCCGCCATGGCGCTGCTGCCACAGGCCAGCACCGTTCCGCCGCTGATCACGCAGGTGCCGCCGTTTTCGCTGCCGTAGTCGATGGCGCAGCTGCCGCCACTGTCGTTGACGCTGACCAGCAGTTTGCCGCCGCTGATGGTGATATCCTTGTTGGAATCGATCCCGTCCGCGTCCCGGCCGTTGGCCACCGTCACGGTGATCTCGCCGCCGGTGATGTCGATCAGCGAATTCCCACTGTACCCGTTGGCGTTGAGCCCGTCATCCGTGGCGGCGATGTCCAGCGTGCCGCCGGCAATGGTGATCTGCACCGCCTCCAGTCCCTCGCAGCAGGAGGGGATGGTGATGCTGCCCGATTCCACATAGAGATAGGACGTTTCCTCGTCATTGGAGACCGTGATCCCGTCGTCGCCGGCAGAAAGGTTGAGGCTGCCGTCTTTGAGACGCACACTGTCGTTGGCGTGGATGGCGTCCTGGGCGGCGGTAATATTCAGCGTGCCGCCGGTGACCACAAAATCGTCGTTGCACACGATCCCATGGGAATACGCCGCCGTCACTTGCAGTGTGCCGCGCCCGTTGACGGTCAGATCGTCCCGGGAATAGATCGTGCCGTCCACGCCGGCCGTGATTGCCTCGTCGCTATAGGCCGCGCCGGAAGACAGGGTATTCTCAGTGCCCTCGGGCAAAGTCAGGAACACCTTGCCCGCCTGCTCCACCCGGAGGGCCGCGTTGTCCTCGCAGTGGATCGTCACGCCGTCCAGCCGCAGCCAAATTTTATCGTCCCCGTCCGCTTCGATAACGACCGCCCCATCGGAAAGCGCCCCGGAAAGCACGTATTTCCCTCCGTAGACGATGTGCACGTCCCCATCATAGACGTAAGCGCCGTTGCCGCTCACCGTGCTGCCGGAATCCGCAAGGGTGATCTTCGTCGCGCCTGCGGCATCCCAATCGGCGGTGAGGTCGTTCTCTGTGAACTGGGCTGCGCTGTTTTCTTCGCTGGGGACGGCCTGGATGCCCAGCGCTTTTCCGTTCATGAACAGGATCGTCAGGAGCAGGGTGAACAGGATGATCCCGATGCAGATCGCATCGATGTGCTTATGCGTCGCCATAAGGCCCTCCTTATCCCATATACTCCCCGTTGAAGCTGACCAGCACCGCGCTGGCCACGCCGTCCATTTCGGCAAGGGCGTTGATAAAGTCCGTGTTGTCGTCCTTCAGGCGGATCTCCAGATTCAGCTCCACGCCGCCCTGCTGCGCCGTCTTGCTCTTGACCACGCACCGCTGGGTCTGCTGCTCCAGATAGGCCCTGGCCGCCTGTTCGCTTGCATGGTTTGCGCACTGCAGCACCACGATATAGGGATTCGAGTGGGACTTGCGATTGACGAACACCAGTAAAATCAGCCCGATGATGACGCTGCCGATCACCGCCAGGGGGATCATCCCCGCCGCCAGGACGATGCCCACGGCAATGGCCCAGAACAGGAACGCGATATCCAGCGGCTCCTTGATGGCCGTGCGGAAGCGGACGATGGACAGCGCGCCCACCATGCCCAGGGAGAGCACCACATTGGAGGTGACTGCGAGGATCACCACGGTGGTGATCATGGTGAGGGCGATCAGCGTGACCCCGAAGGAGGAGGAATACAGCACGCCGTTGTAGGTCTTTTTGTAGATCAAAAAAATAAAGATGCCCAGGCCGAAGGCCAGTACCAGCGCCAGCGCCATATCGAGGATGCTCACGCTGGAGACGTTCTCCAAAAAGCTGGATTTGAAAATGTCGTTGAATGTCATGGGTTTGTTTCCTTTCTATAATAATATTGATCAGCCGTATAGGCGGCACTGCGCGTATTTTGAAAAAGCGGACGCCCTGCGGCCGGGCAGCTGCACCGCGTCCCGGATCACGTCCGGGAGGAAGGCGTCCCACTTCACTTCCAGCAGGGCAGGGGCGTCTCCCGCCGGGATCGTCACAAGGCCGGGGTCGAGAAAATCTGCACAGGCGAACCCGGTGCGGAGGCCGTAATCCAGCGTGACCCGCACGTTGCCCGGCCGGTAAATAAACGGCTCCCGGATATAGTCCACCACGGCCTTGGGACGCAGCCCCTCCGTTTTCAGCTTGTAGACGAATTCCCGCAAAAGCGGCGCTGCGTCCTCCGGCAGGATCGGGATGCGCCCGGCGGCCAGCGCCCGGGCCTGCTCCACCGTGAGCGGTACCGCCTGTTTGTTGCAGAGGCTGTTCTGCTTGGTCTTCTTTTCCAGCCGCAAAAAGCCGGTGTCGCCGTTATAAAAACGGATGCGGAACTTTTCCCGCCGATCCACACCATCCAGCTTCTCCCGCAGGGCCCGGTCTTCCGGGGTGTCGAAGTACAGGCTGCGAATGCGGTACCTGCCGCGCAGGGCGTGCGCATCCGGCGCCATCAGCGCCCGCAGACGGCTGCGCAGCGCAAGCAGATCGGCCGGGTTGATCTCGATCTTCCACTCATGTCGAAAGTCCATTCTGCCGCCTCCTTTCAAGCATAGGATACGCCGCAAACCTTAGCGCAACCTTAGCGCAAAGAAAAAAGCCTGCTACTTGGCAGACTTTTTTGAGTGTGTCAACAAAGTTGACACACTCTCGAGGGACAAACACGATCGCTGCGGCTCGCTGTGCTCGCCTTGCTCCGTGCTTTTTCCCCCGATTCCCCCTTTTCATCGAAAACCGGCTTGGCTTGCGCCCTAACGGACACCGCCTACGCCGGCTTTCTCTAAAGGGGTCCCTTCGTCTGCACATGTCAGCCGAAGGGACAGATTATCTATGATGTCTTTTTTGTTTGCGGAAATGTGGCGGTAAAGGCGATTTGATTGGGCGGCAGGTAGGCGGCGCGGAGGACGCCCCCGTGGGCGTCCACAATGGTTTTGGCGATGGAGAGCCCGATCCCATAGCCGCCGGTCGCCCGGGCCCGGGCGGCGTCACTGCGGTAGAAGCGGTCAAAGAGCTTTTCCGGCGGGCAGTCGGGCAGCTTCTCGCAGGCATTCTGAACGGTAACGACCAGCTTCTTCCCGTCGCTCTGGCAGGAAATCAACACTTCGCCCTGGGGTGGGGAATACTTCACCGCGTTGTCCAGCAGGACGGAGAGCAGCCGCCGCAGCTGTTCCCGATCCCCACGGATGGAGAGCTCCGGCTCGATCTGCGCCGACAGCTGCAGCGCCTTTTGCCGCATGGGCTCGGAAAAGGCGTCCAGCGCCTCTGCGATCTCCCGCGAAAAGGGGACGTCTTCCAGGCGCAGCGGATTTTGGTTTTCGTCCGCCCGGGCCAGGGCCAGCAGATTTTCCATCAACCCGCTCAGCCGGACGGTCTGTTCCCGGATGTTTTTCAGCCACTTGTTTTCCCCCTGATACAACTCCATCGCCTCCGCGTTGGCCAGGATAATGGCCAGGGGCGTCTTGATCTCGTGGCCCGCGTCGGTGACGAACTGCTTTTGGCGCTGGATATTTTCCGCAATGGGCCGGATGGCCTTTTTGGAGATCAGGATGACCAGCAGGAGCATGGCGGCAAAGCACAGGATCCCGGCGGTGAGGGAGAAGAACGCCACCCGGAGAATGGCGCGCTGCTGCACGGTGGTGTCCAGAAACAGGTAGGTGCGGCTGCCGTCCCTGGGATTTTCGGCGGCGCGAAAGAGGAAATTCCGAATCTTCCCCTGCATCTGTTCCCGTTCCAGCACCTGCCGACACAGGGCGGCGGCGTCCTCGTCGGAAATATCCGCGATCCGCTGGGTGTCCACGCCTAAAATCGTCTGATCCGCACCCACCTGCACGGTGAAATACACGGCGGACATCCTGGTGTTGGCGTCCATGGGTTGATCCAGAAAATCCCGGGGCCGCTCCTCTCGCGGCGGGGGCTGCACCCGGAGGGCTTCGTTCAGCAGCATATCAGCAGTCTGTTGGCTCTGCCGCTGGGAAAGCAGCAGATTGCCCACGTTGATCGCGCCCAGGAGGACGATCAGCAGGATGCTCACCGCCAGCATCGCCGAGAAAATAAACCTCTTTTGCAGCGCCTTACTCATGATACCACCTCCAGGGTGTACCCGATGCCCCGCTTCGCGTGGATCTCCACATTGGCCTGCAAGGCGCTCAGCCGCCGGCGCAGATAGGAGAGGTAGACCCACACGATCCCGATCTCCGCGTCGGTGTCATAGCCCCAGACCTTGGTCAGGATGTCTTCCGTGGAGAGATAGATCCCGTGATTGAGCATGAGCAGCTCCATCACCTGATATTCCAGCTTAGGCAGCACCACGCTGTGTTCCGGGCCGATGAGCTCGAAACTGTGCATGTTCAGCGCGATATTGCCGAAGGTCAGCACATCCGGCGTGAAGGTCTCCCTGCGCCGCAGCATGGCGCGTACCCGCGCCAGCAGTTCCTTCATGCTGAAAGGCTTGGGCAGATAATCGTCCGCCCCGGCGTCCAGACCCGCCACCCGGTCTTCCACCTCGGCCTTGGCTGTCAGCAGCAGGATCGGCGCCTTGTTCCCGGATCGCCGCAATTTGGTCAGCACCTCAATGCCATTCATGCCCGGCATCATAATGTCCAGGATGATCCCGTCATACTGCCCCGAAGCGGCATACGCATAGGCGTCGTTTCCGTTGTCCACCGTATCCACGATGAACTTGTGGTACTGCAAAATATCGGTCACGGCTTCCGCCATACTTTTTTCGTCTTCCGCATATAAGAGCTTCATGGCTCCACCTCCTGTTTTGATTATACGCCGCTACCTTAGCGGGACCTTAATGGGGTGGGGAGAAGACCCGAATCTTCCGCCCAAACAACAGAAGTTTTTTTGATTTTGCCACCCGCAGCCCGCGCGGTGTCGTTGACCAGTTTATTATAGAGAGATGAGCAAAACAGCGTGCGAAAGAAGACGCTGTTGGAAGGCACAAGATGATGGAAGGCGAGAGGAGAAGGA
>CANRMX010000049.1 GCA_947631855.1 uncultured Clostridia bacterium
TTCTCCTATACCCTTTTTGCCGTCTTGCAATCCACCTTCCCCTCTTTACATTTTTTCATTTTCCCTCTTGACTTCTAGTTAGTCTTTTTCTTTCAAGAAAAAGCAAGGCGGTCTCAGCTGTCCCGCCCGAACTTCTCAAACCGCAGCTGGCGGGGGATAAACCGCTTGACGGCGGCGAGGAGCTCCTCGTCGGGGTTGAAGACCACCAGGGTCTTGCCGGTTTTGGGGCTGCGGACGATCATATACCAGGCGTCCCGGTGGTCGGCGAATTCCGTGGCGAACACCCGCAGGTCGAAGGAGCGGGTCTTGAGCCGGGCCTCGTTCTCCTGATACCTGCCGATGTCCTCGCAGGTGTCGCACTCGAAGGAAGTCAGGCGCTTGCGGCTGGACCGGTTGGCGATACGGTCCACGGCCACAAAACCGTTGGTCAGGCTGTATTCGTATTCGATCCGGCGGCTGCCGATGAACTTATACACGCCGAAGATGGCCCCGGCGGTGACCAGCAGGGTGAGCATGGGGAAGCCCATCATAAAGGTGCCGATGAGCAGGCTCAGGCCGGAGACGATCAGCATCAGCACAAAAACCGCCGCGATCATGAGGTAATCGAACTGCGGCATTTTCCGTTTGATCATTTTTTCCATAAAGACGTCGCCCATACAAGAACTCCTTTCGGGGATGATCCCGTTCGTTTCTTATTCTTATTATAAGGGGAGCCGGGAGAAATTGCAATAAAAAACTTGAAAACCGCCGGGGATTGTGCTATGATAACGGGAGCAAATTCTAAAACGCTGGGATGAAAGAAAGTACCTCCGAAGCCGTCGGGCAGAGAATCCGCGTCACAGGCTGCAAGCGCGGATGCGGCGGGCCGGGGAGAAGTTCCTTTCGGAGCGGCGGGACTGAACGGGCCGCAGGCCCCAGTAGGCCCCGACGGAGCAGGGCCCCGTTATTGGCTTTTTAAGGGCGGCGTATTTTGCGCCGCTGAACCTGGGTGGTACCGCGCAGAAATTCTTCGCCCCTGGATCGTGGCCTTTGGCCGCGCCAGGGGTTTGTTTTCCGCCCGGGGCTGCGCAATCTTATCAGGAAAGGATCCATGGACATGAAGGAAAAGATCGAAGCGTTAAAGGCCCGATTCAACGCGGACCTGGAGGCCGCCAAAAACAGCGACGCCCTGGAAAAGCTGCGGGTCGCCTATCTGGGCAAAAAGGGCAGCGTCACCGAGCTGCTCAAGGGCCTCAAGGACGTGAGCGGCGAGGAAAAGCGGGAGCTGGGCCAGCACATCAACAGCCTGAAAAAGCAGGTGGAGGAACAGCTGGCCGGGCAGGTGGAGAAATTGAAAGCCGCCGAGCAGGACCGGCTCATCGCCTCCGCCGAGCAGTACGACGTGAGCCTGCCCATCGCGGCGCCTCAGGGCTCCTATCACCCCATCACCGTGGTGCAGCGCCAGCTGGAGGAGATCTTCTCCTCCATGGGCTTCACCATTGAGGATTACCCGGAGATCGTCACCGACTACGAGTGCTTCGAGGCGGTGAACGTGCCCAAGGATCATCCCGCCCGGGATATGCAGGACACCTTCTGGCTCGATAACGGCCAGCTGCTCAAGACCCAGACCTCCGCCGCCCAGAACGCCATCATGCGCAAATACGGCGCGCCGCTGCGGGCCATCTTCCCGGGCCGGTGCTTCCGCAACGAGGCCACCGACGCCAGCCACGAGAACACCTTCTTCCAGATGGAAGGGATGATGATCGACAAGAACATCTCCATCTCCAACCTGATCTACTTCATGAAGACCATGCTGTCCGAGGTCTTCGAGCGGGACATCCAGGTGCGGCTGCGGCCGG
Organism: uncultured Clostridia bacterium; assembly: GCA_947631855.1. Lineage (GTDB taxonomy): Bacteria > Bacillota > Clostridia > Oscillospirales > Acutalibacteraceae > Acutalibacter. The sequence goes on from CANRMX010000049.1 coordinate 1,839, forward strand.
GCTTCTTCCCCTTCGTGGAGCCGGGCTTCGAGCTGGACATCTCCTGCCTGATCTGCGGCGGCGAGGGCTGCCCCACCTGCAAGCACTCCGGCTGGCTGGAGCTCTGCCCCTGCGGCATGATCCACCCCAATGTGCTGCGGGAGGGCGGCATCGACCCCGACGAATACACGGGCTTCGCCTTTGGCCTGGGGCTCACCCGCCTGGCCATGATGAAGTACGGCATCAAGGATATCCGGGACCTCAACAGCGGCAACCTCAAGGCGCTGTCGCAGTTCAAGCACGAGTGACCCGGCGAAACAAACCAAGAAAGGTAGAGAAGCTATGCTGATTTCAATGAACTGGATCCGGGATTTCGTGAACCTGGACGGCCTGGAGCTGGAGCCCCTGATCCGCCGCTTTACCCTTTCCACCGCCGAGGTGGAGGATATCTTCCACATGGGCGAGGGCCTGCGGGACGTGGTGGCCGGCAAAATCTTGTCGGTGGAAAAGCATCCCGATTCCAAAAAGCTGCACCTGCTCAAGGTGGACGGCGGCGACAAAATCTACGACGTGGTGTGCGGCGCGCCCAACGTGCGGGAGGGCATGCTGGTGCCCTTTGTGAAGGAGGGCGGCATGGTCTCCGGGCAGGAAATTCACTGCGCCACCATCGCGGGATATGAATCCCACGGGATGTGCTGCTCCGAGCAGGAGCTGGGCATTTCCGCTGACCACTCCGGCCTGATGGAGCTGCCCGCGGACGCCCCGGTGGGCGTGGACATCACCCGGCTCTACGCCATCCGGGATATCGTCTTCGAGGTGGACAACAAATCCCTGACCAACCGCCCCGACCTGTGGGGCCACTACGGCATCGCCCGGGAATTCGCCGCCCTCACCGGCCGGCCCCTGAAGCCCCTGGAGACCGTGGAGCTGGCGGCCTTTGACGGCCTCGATCCCATCGACATCCAGGTGCTGGACAAGGAGCTGTGCTACCGCTACTCCGGCCTGAAGGTGCGGAACATCACCAAAAAGGTGAGCCCGGTGGATATGCGCATCCGCCTGTTCTATTGCGGCAGCCGGGCCATCAATCTGCTGGCCGACCTCACCAACTACCTGATGCTGGAAATGGGCCAGCCCATGCACGCTTTCGACTGCGCCAAGGTGGATTCCATCGAAGTCCGCCGCTTTGACAGCCCCTTCACCTTCCAGACGCTGGACGGGCAGGAGCGGAAGATCGACGAGAACACCCTGATGATCTGCTCCAAGGGCCAGCCGGTGGCCGTGGCGGGCATCATGGGCGGCCTGGAGTCGGAGATCGAGGACGGCACCGACAGCCTGCTGCTGGAGTCCGCCAATTTCGACGCGGTGAGCGTGCGGCGGTCTGCGGCCCGGCTGGGGATGCGCACCGACGCCTCCATGCGCTATGAGAAGACCCTGGACCCGGAAATGACCGTGCCCGCCATCGGACGCTTCATGAAGCTGCTGCTGGAGATCGACCCCGGCGCGGAAGTCATCTCCCGCCTGACCGACGTGTATGTCCGGCACTATCCGCCCGTCACCCTGACCTTTGACAAGGCCTACGTGGACCGCTACACGGGCATCGCGATCTCCGATGAACAGATTTTGACCACCCTGCGCTCCCTGGGCTTCGGCGCGGAGCAGTCCGGCAGCCAATTCACGGTGCAGGTGCCCACCTGGCGCGCCACCAAGGATGTGACCATCAAGGCGGACATCATCGAGGAGATCACCCGCATCTACGGCTACGACAATTTCCTGATCTCCACCACCGTGAGCCCGCTGGCTCCCCGGAAGCGCAGCCCCCAAAATAAAACCGACAATTTTGCAAAGGATATCCTTGTCCAGCGGTACCACCTCCATGAGGTCCATTCCTACATCTGGGCGGACGGCAAAAAGAGCCGGGCCGTGGGCCTGCCGGTGGAGGACAACGTGAAACTGGTGAGCCCTCAAAGTCCCGATAACGAGACCCTGCGCACCAACATGGGTCCCACCCTGCTGGCGGTGCTCCAGGAGAACCGGGCCTTTGCCAACGACTTCGGGGTGTTCGAGATCGGCCGGGTGTGCGAGGGGACCGATCACGACGGCGCGGCCATCGAGAAGAAGGTGCTGGGGGTGGCCCTGTTCAGCCGCACCCGCAGCGAACGGGAGCTGTATTTCCAGCTTATCGAGCTGTTCTCCACCCTGGGGAAGGAGCTCAAGGGCACAGCGTTCCGCTTTGCCAACTGCGCCCCCACCCACGCTTTCCAGCATCCCCGCAACACCGCCCAGGTGCTGCTGGACGGCGAAGCCCTGGGCTGGCTCTGCACCCTGCATCCCGCCGTGGCCGGCAAGTTGGACCGCCGGGGCGTGGCCGTGTGCGCCCAGCTGGATATGGACCGCTTCGCGGAGCTTGCGCCCCAGCCCCTCGCCTACCGGGAGCCCTCCCGGTTCCCGGGCATCGATGTGGATTTGTCCCTGCTGCTGCCCGAGGGCGTCACCTACGCCGACCTGGCCCCGGCCTGGCAGGCGGTGGATCCGGCGCTCCTGGCCGATGTGGGCATGGTGGACCTGTTCTTCCAGAACGGGCAGAAGAGCCTGACCCTGCGGTTTGCCTTCTCCTCTGCCGACAGGACCCTATCCCGGGAAGAAGTGCAGCCCGTGGTGGACGGCATCCTGGAAAACCTGACCCGGTTGGGGGCGTCGCTCCGGGCGTAAACGGCAAATCCGCCCAAAATGCAAAAAGGCTTGCAATCCGGACGCAAATCCGTTATGATAATAGGAGAAAGAAAGGCAGGTGTTCCGTATGACAGAGGAATCTTCCGGCAGCAGCAACACCATCGAATTCGTGCTGGATCAGGCGAAAGAGGATGAGATGAAGCGGATCCTGCTGCTGGTGTACGACGCCCTCAAGGAGGGCGGCTACAACCCCATCAGCCAGATCGTGGGATACCTTCTTTCCGGGGACCCCACCTATATCACCACGCACAACAATGCCCGCAGTCTGGTGCGGCGCATCGACCGGGATGAGTTACTGAAAGCCGTGGTGCGCTCGTATCTGGGCGAGTGATAGGCAAATCAACAGAAAGCAGGGTGATTTTGTGAGCGATACAAAACCGAGCTTCCCTACTTATAAAGGGAAACCGCTGGTGCGTTCGGGCGACACGATCTATTATGGCAGCATGGCGGATAAATACGTGATCAAGATCGACATCAAAAGCAAGAAAAAGGTGGGCGATCTGGATGTGGCCGACAAATGCACCGTCCAGCTGATGTACACCGATCCCGAGATACGCACCCGCAAGCAGATCGTCAAGACCAGCGAGAAGAACGGGCTCTACCTGGCGCTGGATATCGCCGAGGCCTGGCTCAACCGGGCGCTGGCAGAATAAGCGCAAGCAGCACGATCCGCGCAACAAGAGAGGCCGCCCCCACGGGCGGCCTTTTTGCCGGATGAAACTTTTAGAGGTATATGCGCACGGAATCCCCGTCCGCCTCCTGCACCTCCACCAGCGGCGTGCCCCGAAGCACCCGGGCGGAGCGGCGCAGGGCGCGCAGCAGCCTGCACCATTGGGCGGTGGTCAGCTTGCCGGTGGCGCAGCGCAGGATCGCCCCGGCGATGGGACTGCACAGCAGCCGGGTGGGCAGCAAAATCACAATGGGCCGGGATTTTTCACGTTCGCGGATGCAGATCCTCATACGACCTCGATCACCACGGTCTCGCCGTCTCCGGTCTCGATCTCCATCAGCCTGCCCACCACGCCGCTTTCCACCAGCCGCACGATGGCGCCAAAGTCGATCTTGGAGAGATCGGCGCCGCCGAAGCTCACGCTGTCCATGGAGGCGCCCACCTCCAGCACCACCTTGACAAGAGCCAGGGGAATGTTGACCTTCACCTTGTCCTCAGGGCCGTCCACGTTGATGCGCAGGATCATCTCGTCGAAATTCCGCTGGGCCGCGGGCAGGTACCGGGTCTCCGGCTCCCTGCCGAACAAGCTGTCGATGGTCACCCCGAAGGTCTGGGCGAGCTGGGGCAGCAGCGCCACATCGGGCATGGATTCGTCCCGCTCCCATTTGGAGACGGCCTGGGCCGTCACGCCCAGCTGCTCGGCCAGCGCGTCCTGGGTCATGCCCTGGGCCTTGCGCAGCCCGTTGATTTTCTCACCGAATGTGCTCATAAAGATTCTCCTTCTGCGTTTGATTTTTCCCGGCCGGTGAGAAAATCATACCATTTTGCAGCGTCCCTGTAAAGCGACCGTTCGTTGAGGCGCGGGAATCCATTTGAACTGGCGGTTGATTTTCGGCACAACCGGCGGTTGATTGGAGCGCGATCCCACGGCAAAGGAAAAATTTCAAAATTGTAGGTTTGTCAATGATGAGTTATACCAGATAGGGACAAAAAGAAAATAATCGTGTTTTATGGCAGCGGAATGGGTTTTGAAGTGAAAACTT
>CANRMX010000050.1 GCA_947631855.1 uncultured Clostridia bacterium
GCAACGCCAAGTGCGGTTGGCGTTGCTTATAGTGCACCCTACGAGGGTGCGGCTGGTATTATGGCCCTTACAGGGCCGTTCTGCAAACCCCACGCTTCGCGTGGGGTTTTGATTTGCCATATTTCGCGGTATACCGACTCAAATGGTTGACTATTCACCTTTCATATGCTATGCTTAAAGTGCTTAAGTTGAAAACAGTGTCAGTAGGTTAAGAGGGCTTCTCGATGGATACAAAAACTGCAATCGAAAATCTATTATTGGGCATTTTTGCCTCTGCGATAGTTTGGGCGGTTTTCTCCAGAGCCATACAGCCGAGGCTGGGAATTTCAAAGGCCATTTCAAAAGTTCCGCCTCTGATTCAAAAATCTGACCTATTTAGAATCAAAATTGAAAATCTTGGTCTTCTTGAAGTGTATGATGTTCAATTAGTAGGTCGCTTCTTTGTCTTTTTGACATATTGCCCTTTGCCGACAACGTGCAAGCCGTTGATATCACTGGGTTTCTTTCAAATCCTATAATGACTAATGACGCTCCGACGCTTTTTCTTTGCCTACGGTGCGGAAAAACCTGCTGCATCCAACCGCACCCACCGGGTGGGGCACGATAATTCATGACATAGACAGAATAACACCCCTTCAAGGGTCGCCACGAATCAGCAACGCAGTTGGCTGATCGCTTATGGCCCTTGAAGGGGCTTTGTCTGTATTGTGCCCTTTCAGGCCTTCGATTGTCAATAAATCGCGATCGCTTCGTCGGAATGGTCGGGCGCGCTGGTCAGTACCGGAGATTCCTTGGTGTACCCGTGCCGGAACTGCCACTGATCCACAAACGAAGCCGCCGCAATCAGCGCAATGACCAAGCCGACTGCAACGATGACAGCCAAAAGGACGTGTGTACACCGACTGTTCATATGCAGTTTTTTCTCCGCTTGGGGGTATCTTTCTGCATGGAGAAAGGATTCTGCAATTCCCTCCGCCGAGCCAAAAAACGCTTCCACATCCTGAAAAGCCGCATCCGGATGTTCCTTGAGGAATGCATCCACATTTCCGCGGTGCTCCTTCAGGCAAGCGGCCCGTCCTTTTTTGGAGAGGGTGAACAGCTTTTTGTCGATTTCCCGAAAATAGGAATCCAGTTCATCTTTCATGCCGGTGCCTCCTTACTCGCATTTTCCAGCACAGCATCGATGCTGCTTTGCACAAAAACACGTTCCTCCATGAGATGGCGCAGATATTCTTCTCCCTGCGGTGTCAGATGATAATACACCCGGGTCATCCGCTGACGCTTGCCCACCGTCTCAAAACGGTCGGTGACGATCCCCTGATCCACAAACTTATAGAGGATCGGATACAGGGATCCCGCTTGGATCGCAATGGCTTCGCCGCTGAATTTACGAATTTTCTTCATGATGTTGTAGGCATACAGATCTTCCTTTTGCAGCAGATACAAGGCCAACAACTCGATAATACTCTTGTCGTAAATGAAATGCGGCATAAGCAATCCCCTTTCGCTATATTCAGTATACCCTGGCCACGAGAAAAAGTAAAGAGATTTTTGCTTTTTCAGGCCTATGGTTTGGCCGATACCGCCCGATGCTCCGACGCGAGATGGCTGAGGGACTCTCCTAATTGATCGCAATACACCGTTCTTCGGGCAGATAGGCCACCACCAGCTGGGGGTCGCTCCGCTGGAAGTAGTCCAGCGTCATGCCGGAGTCGAAGCTGGTCTCGATGAAGAACGGCAGTTCCACGGTAATGGGCTCGCCGGAGGTGATCCTGAATTGGATATTCCCCTGGAGTTTGGGGTTAAAGCCTTCCAGCGATGCAAACTCCTCCAGAAAATTCATGTGATAGTCCGGGCCGATCAGGTGAAATTCACTGAGCAGGATGGGGTCGGTGGCCTCGATATCCCCATTGAACCGGAACACGGCGGTGACGATGCACAGGTATTCATGGGGGAGCCCCACGCCCTGGGGCAGCCCGACCTGCTTGAGAAAATCTTCCGGCGCGTTGTGTGCCGCCAAAAAGTCCTCCGTCCGCTCGATCCGGCTGCCGGTCACCTCCACCGTGTAGCCCTCCCAGTTGTGGGACAGGAAATAATACTGCCCTGAAGGGAGGGGCACTTCCTCGCCTGCGGGATAGACCGTCCGTTTGGGCAGGTATTTGAGATACGGCTCGGTGTTCACGAAATAGATGCGTGCTCCGACCGCCGCCAGCAGCACCACCGCCAGCAGGATCCATACGATGCGTTTTTTCATAGCCGTTCCTCTTTGAAGCTGCCGTCCGCCTGCTTCTCCGCCCGGCGGGTGATCTTGCCCGCCACGATGCGGTACAGCTCGCCCGCCATGGCCATCAGCTCGTCCGGGTCGTGGCAGGAGACGACCACGCATGCGCCCCGGGCCCTTTCCGCCTCCACGATCCTGCGCACCCGCTCGATCCCTTCCTCGTCCAGGGAGTTCAGCGGCTCATCCAGCAGCACCAGCGCCGGATGCTCCATCAGGGCACAGGCGATCCCCAGCCGCTGCTTCATACCCAGGGAATACTTCCTGTATTTCCGCTTGTCCTCGGGATCCAGCCCCACCCGATCCAAAGCCTCGTCCACATCCTCCCGCCGGGCCTTGCCGCTGATGTATCCCAGCAGCTCCAGATTCTGCCGCCCGGTGTAGCTGTCGATAAAGGCTGGGGATTCGATGAGCAGGCCCATGCTTTCCGGGAAGCTGTCCTTCTTCCCCAGTGGGGCGCCGTCGATGCGCACTTCACCCCGGGTGGGATGGATAAGCCCGGCGATCAGGCGCATCAGCATGGTCTTGCCCGAGCCGTTGATGCTCTGGAATCCATAGACCCGGCCGCCCTCCAACGACAGGCTCACGTCGTCGATGACCGCCGTGGAGCCCAAAATCTTTGTCACATGATCCAATTCTATTTTCATGGGAATTTGCTCCTTTCAGGAACTGGCGGGAAGAATATCCATCTTCCGCAAATAGACCGCGCCCACTGCTACCGAGGCCAGCGAAAACGCTGCGCACAGCAGGATCCCGGTGGAAGGCCAGAAGGCATAAATGCCTGCGGCTGCGCTGCGCACCGGCATGGCATAGTTGGCCAGAAGCAGGGGATGGGGATAGAACACTGCGGCGGAGAGATAGATCGCCACCGCGATGAAGGCGACCATCGGCTTGACAAAGAGGGTCAGGGTCATCTGCATCAGGTTGATGGCGATCCCCGTCAGGCAGGGCATCACCAGAAACGCCACGAAGAAGTCCCATTCTCCTGCGCCGGTGGGGACATACGCCCGATTGGTGAGGGTTTGGAAAAGGAATGGATTGAGGGTGAAATCCCCGGAAAAACCCACAGCTCGCCCCAGTATCCAGAGCAGCGCCTCTCCCAGCCCATAGTAGAGCGTGACCACCAGTATGTTCCACGCGCATTTGGCCAGCCACCAGGTGCTTTTCCGCCGGGTGCGGATCAGCACCTGCACACCGCCCCGGGTCAGGTCCTCGTTCATGTAGCCCAGCGTGAAAAAGCACACCAGCAGGTGGGTAAACAGCCAGATCGTGGGGAAGGAAAACGCCTGATCCTCCTGGATGGACGGAGGCAAAACGCTGCCCAGCTCGATGAGGATCTCATCCCCTATGCTGATGGGCAGGGTGCCCAGCTGGAGCAGCCCCGCCGGGTTGTAGTCAAATTCCTGATAATACGCGGAAAAGGCGATCAGGCAAAAGTTCCCCGCCAACAGGGAAAACAGCGCCGCCGTCGCGATCCATCGCAGGGGCCTGCGCAGAAACCCCATCCGCAGATCATACCGCAGGATGTTAAAAAATCTCATATTTTCGCCCCTTCCAATAGATGATCGGCGCCGTCAGCAGGAGGCACAGAGCCAGCCACAGCAGCAGAATATCGGCTTTGGTGCTGAGAGGCGTGACCCCGGCCTTCAGCATGATCAGGATCGAGATTTCCGAGGAGGTGAAAAACATAGTCACCGAGCGGAACGATTCCATCCCCAGCAAAAACAGATAGGGCACGATCATGGGAGCCACCCGCTGCTTCCAGAAAAAGCTGGCAGAAAAGGCCATGCAGGCAAAGAGGCCGGAAAACACAAAGTCGATCCCCAGGTACATCAGGGTATATAGGAGAGGATGCTGGTTGAACAGCACCGATGCCATGTTGCTGTGGTGCAGCGCGCCGTACATATCGTAGATCATGTCCACCTTCACGGCGGGGAACGCCATGAAGCAGATCAGCAGGCTGAGTATCATGGGAAGCAGCACCGCCGTGCCGCCGGAAAGGAACATGGCGCCCGCCTTGGCTAAGAAGTAGCGACGCCGGCCGCACCGTGGGATGATGGTCTTCAAATAGCCCGAACGCATTTCCTCCGATACGGAATGACCGTAAGGAAGGATCACCAGGAGGGGCAGGATCGTGAAAAAGATCGACCCGGCGGCTTCTCCGGAATAATCGCCCCCGATCCATTGGTTATACACGGTGGCCGCGGGCAGGACCGGATACTTCAAATATCCATCCAGCTGGTCGGCAAAGGTGGCAATGCTCACGTTCCGGGCATAGGTGCCCCCTTCCTGGTAGTAGATGCGGATCAAATTGGTGGCGTTGACCGCCACCAGCACCGTGCCGATGAGCACCGAAAGCAGAAAGAAAGGATTGCGGAACGCCTTGCCCAGTTCCACGCGGAAGACCCTGCGGGTCAGACTCCCCCGGCTCATGGGGCACTCTCCTCGGCTGTGATCTGCACATATCCGGAATAATCGGGTCCGCCGTAGCCGCAGGTCAGGTACATCTCGCCGTTTTGCAGGCTCTGAGTCTCATCGGCCAACAGCTGCCACCCCAACACCGCCGTGGCCTCCTCCCCAATCGCGGGATAGGCGTCGTAATAAAAATACTCCTTGTCACTGTCCCGGTGTTGGTCAAAGTAATATGCTCCTATGGTGCGTTCGGCACCGTTGTCCCGACTCTCCTGGGTGATCAGATCCAGCCCGTTTGTCAGGAAAGGCATCTGCTCATTGGCCTCCTCGGTGACCCCGTCATTGCGGAAAACCACCGTGAGCAGCAGGATGCAGCCGCCCTCCTCCATAGGATGGATGTAGGCAAGTTCCTCCTCCGGGATGCCCGCATCCTCCCAGCTGTCATAGCAGACGGCTTTCTCAATGCGGGCGTAAGTCTTGCCCACGGTGGGGCCCATATCCATCATCACTTCCGGCGGCTTTTCTTCTGCCGCCGCCGTAGGCTCCGGCTGGGCAGTGGAGGATTCGACCTCATCGACTGGAGCGCTTTCCGGCTGTGAGGGCTCCGGCGCGCTGGATGGCTGGGAAGATTCCTGCGTCGGGTCGCTGGAGAAGGTGACCGTGGTGGGCTCCATGGGCCCACAGCCGGCCAACAGGGCCGTGAGCACCGCCAGCAGGAGCGCGAGCCTTGGGACGACGGACGGATGTTTCTTGTTTTGCAGCATATCACTGCCTCCTTTGGAGATTTATATTTTTGGGCAAAGGTTGCCCTTTGACCGTGGACTGAAAAGTCCAACTACTTATTAGACGGAGCAGGAGGGCAAAAAGTTACAGGGGAGCAAAAAATTTTTTGAAACAGCAGGCGCCTCCTCCCCGGCGTATCTGTCCCACAGGTCTCGATCACGTGGGTCCTGTCGATCGATCAAAGGAGCCTATT
>CANRMX010000051.1 GCA_947631855.1 uncultured Clostridia bacterium
CTTAAGTTTGCTGCTATGAATCTGAAAAAGCTGGCCACATGGAAATGGAAGGAGCATTTTCACGCTTTCTTTTCCCTGGTTTCAATCTTATATTTGCCAGAAACCCGGTTGCCCTGATGGCACAACCGGGTTTCTCGACAGGCTGAGCACCCCCGCCTTTCGGCGGGGAGGCACTGATTCTTTAGGACGGGGAGGCCATTGTTTTTTCGTGTGGAGAGACAATTGGCTTTTCGTGCGAAGTGGCAATAACTTTTTCGCATCGTGGAGGAGATCGCCGCGCTGTACCGCACGCTGATCTGATTTCCTGCCGCGGGCCAAGCCGCGGGCTCCGTCCGTTTCGCGCACTGGCCAGGCAAAGGCCGCAGGGCTTTTGGCCGCGTCCCATAATTTAAAATGGCCTCTCCGCCCATAGGGCGAAGAGGTCATATTATTCTATCGCCGGTGCTGCCTCAAATCTTAAAGCACTTCTGGATGCTTTTCTCGTGGCCCAGCACCAGGATGGAGCGCTCGGTGTCCAGCAGGGTGTCGGGGGTCACGTTCATGTTGAGCCTGCCCCCGTCCCGCACGCCCAGCACGTTGATGCCGTACTTCTTGCGGATATCCAGCTGGAGGATGGTCTTCCCCATCCAGTTCTCCGGGATGGAAAGCTCATAGATCGCGTAGCCGTCGTCCAGCTCGATGTAGTCCAGAATGTGGTCCGAGGTGCAGCGGATGGCGGTCCAGGCGGCCAGCTGCTTTTCGGGATAGACCACCTCGTCCGCGCCGTTGCGCAACAGGAATTTCTCCTGCACACCCCTGGAGGCCCGGGCGATCACCTTCCGGGCGCCCAGCTCCTTGAGCAGCGAGGCCGTCTCCAGAGAGTTTTGGAAATCATCCCCAATGGCCACGATGCACGCGTCGTAATTGCCCACGCCCAGGGAGGTGAGGAAATCGCTGTTGGTGCTGTCGCCGATCTGTGCGGCGGTGACGAAGGGCAGCACGGCGTTGACCCGTTCCTCGTCGGAATCCACGGCCATCACCTCGTGGCCCAGGTCGTTGAGCTTCATGGCGATGTGCCGCCCGAATCGGCCCAATCCGATCAATAAGATGGTTTTCATCCCAAAAACTCCTTTCTCAACCCACAGTCATTTTTTCCTGGGGCAGCTTTGCCGCGGGATTCGGTCTCCCCGAAACCGTGGCGAAGATCAGCGTCAATCCGCCCACCCGGCCCAGGTACATCAGGACGATCAAGATGCCTCTGGAGACCGCGCCCAGCCCGGGGGTCAGCCCCAGGGTGAGGCCCACGGTGCCCACCGCCGAGGCCGTCTCAAAGAGGCAGGAAAGCAGGGGCAGCCCCTCCACCCGGCTGATGACCAGCCCGCCGCCCAAAAACAGCGTCAGGTACAGCGTCAGGATGGTGGCCGCGCTGCGCACGGTATCGTCGGTGAGCCTGCGGCCGAAGAAGTGGGCGTGCTCCCGGCGGCGGAAAACCGCAATGGCCGTGGCAAAGAGCGCCGCCACGGTGGTGGTCTTCATGCCGCCGGCGGTGGAGCCCGGCGAGCCGCCCACCAGCATCAGCAGGATCATGATCAGCAGCCCCGCCTCGCTGAGGCCGGTGAGGTCGGCGGTGTTGAAGCCCGCCGTGCGGGTGGTGACGGACTGGAACACCGCGTGCCAGCTGCGCAGGCCCAGGGGCTCTCCGGCAAATTCCCCGAAGAAGAAATAGAGCGCCGGCAGCAGGATCAACACCCCGCTGACCGCAAGCACCACCTTGCTCTGCATCCGGTACCGCCGCATGCGCAGCCCGTAGGTCTTCACGTCGTTCCACACCAGGAAGCCGATGCCGCCGATGACGATCAGCGCCATCACCGTCAGGTTGATCACCGGGTGCCCGGCGAAAGAGGTCAGAGAGGAAAAGGGCTCCTTTGCGCCCATGAGATCGAATCCCGCGTTGCAGAAAGCCGATACCGCGTGGAACACGCTGTACCACAGGCCCTTGCCCAGGCCGAATTCCCCACAGAACACCGGGGCCATGGCCGCCGCGCCCAGCAGCTCGAACACCGCAGTCATGCGGACGACAAACCCGGTGAGCCGGACGATGCCGCCCACCTGCGGCGCGGAGATGGCCTCCTGCAAGGTGCTGCGCTGCTTGAGGCCGATCCGGTTGCCGGCGGCGGTGAAAATGGCGATGGCGAAGGTCACCACCCCCATGCCGCCGATCTGGATGAGCGCCAGGATCACCCCCTGGCCGAAGCCCGACCAGTAGGTGGCGGTGTCCTGCACGATCAACCCCGTGACGCACACGGCGGAGGTGGCGGTGAACAGCGCATCCCCAAAGGAAGCCCCATGGCCGTCGGCGGTGGCAAAGGGCAGCATCAGGCACAGGCTGCCCAGCAGGATCAGCCCGGCAAAGCCCAGAATGATGATCTGGGAAGAAGTGAGCTTTTTCAGCAGCCTGCCCATGGTCCCGCCTCCTTGACGTTTTGTTCCATTGTACTCCTTTTGCCGGGCAAAATCAATACCGATTCGCGGCCGTTCTTTGTGCAATTGTGTGGGATTTATCCCACATACCGCGTCATGTTTCACAAGAATTACCAATCCTCTTGATAAAAATTGCCATTTGTGCTATACTGACAGATGTAAAAATTTGCGGATTTCCCGGTCCGCCATAAAAATAAGGAGGAACAAAATGGCAAAACTTTTCGCAAGCAAGGACCCCAATGTCAGCGCCCGTGAGCGCCAAAACATGGAGCGTTCCCGGAAGATTGCTTCCCAGGGCATGGTGCTGCTGCAAAACAGCGGCGTGCTGCCCCTCAAGGGCGTGAAGACCCTGGCGGCCTTCGGCAACGGCGTGCGCCACACCATCAAGGGCGGCACCGGCTCCGGCGACGTGAACTCCCGCACGGTGGTGAACGTGGAGCAGGGCCTCATCGAGGCCGGATATGAGATCGTCAGCACTGCCTGGCTGGATCGCTACGACGCGGCCTGCGCCGAGGCTCAGGCGGCTTTCCAGAAGCTGGTGGCCGAGGCCATGGCGGAGGACCCCCGGAAGGCTATCGGCTTCATCCTGGGCCACGGCTATAAGGATCCCGCCCCGGTGGCCATCACCGAGGAAGACCTGCAGGTGAAGGCCGATGCGGCTATCTACGTCATCTCCCGGGATTCCGGCGAGGGCGGCGACCGCAAGCCCGAGGCCGGCGACTACGAGCTCTTCGAGGAGGAGAAGGCCGCCATCACCGCCCTGGGCCAGACCTACGACCAGGTGGTCGTGGTGCTCAACGTGGGCGGCGTCATCGATACCAAGTTCCTGCGCAGCTGCCCCCATGTGGGCGCCATCCTCAACATGAGCCAGGCCGGCAACATCTCCGGCTACGCCCTTGCGGACGTGCTCTCCGGCAAGGTGAACCCCTCCGGCCACCTGACCACCACCTGGGCCGAGAATTACACCGACTATCCCTGCGCCGACACCTTCAGCCATGTCAATGGCAACGTGGACGACGAGTACTACCGGGAAGGCATCTATGTGGGCTATCGGTATTTTGATTCCTTCAACGTCACCCCGGCCTATCCCTTCGGCTACGGCCTGAGCTACACCACCTTCTCCATCCACACTGATTCCGTCGCCGTGGAGGACGCCAAGGTCGTGGTGAAGGCCACCGTCACCAACACCGGCAAGGAATATGCCGGCAAAGAAGTGGTGCAGGTCTACATCTCCGCGCCCGAGGGCCATCTGGAGACCCCCTATCAGGAGCTCAAGGGCTTTGCCAAGACCGGTGAGCTGGCGCCCGGCGCGTCCGAGACCGTCACCGTCAGTTTCCCTGTGAAGACCATGGCCTCCTACTGCGAGACCCATGCCTGCTATGTGCTCAAGCCCGGCAAGTACTATGTCCGCGTGGGCGAGGATTCCCGCTCCACCCATGTGGCCGCCGCTCTGGAGCTGGGCGAGAAGAAGATCGTCAGCCAGCTGCAGAACAAGGCCGTGCTGGACGAGGAGATGGAGATGCTCCATCCCACGGGCGCACCCTACGGCTATGAGGGCGAGGAGGCCGAGAAGGCCGCCGCCCCGGTGATCGTGCTAAATCCCGCCGAGATCCCCAGCGAGACCATCACCTATTCCGGCGAGCCCACCGAGATGACCACCGACAAGACCGAGACCATCACCATGCAGGACGTGCTCACCGGCAAGGCCACCCTGGAGGAGCTGGTGGCCCAGCTCACCGTGGAAGAAATGGCCGACCTGTGCATCGGCGCCGCCCGCGGCAACGGCATCGGGGCCAATTCCAACCTGGGCATGGCCAGCAACGCCGTACCCGGCGCAGCCGGCGACACCACCTCCAACCTCATCGAGAGCCGCGGCATCCCGAATATCGCCCTGGCGGACGGCCCTGCGGGCCTGCGCCTGACCAAACACTTCGTGGCCAAGGCCGACGGCACCCCCATCCCCGAGCTGGGCGACAGCCCCTTCATGATGCCCGGGATGCCTCAGCCGCCCAAGCCCGAGCGCCCCGCTGACGCTTCCGATTATTATCAGTACTGCACCGCGATCCCCATCGCCACCCTGCTGGCCCAGACCTGGGATATGGCCGTGGTGGAGGATGCCGGCGACATCGTGGGCGGCGAGATGGAGGAATTCGGCGTGACGATCTGGCTGGCGCCCGGTATGTGCATCCATCGGAATCCCCTGTGCGGCCGCAACTTCGAGTATTATTCCGAAGATCCGCTGGTGGCTGGCCTCTGCGCTGCCGCCGACACCGACGGCGTCCAGCGGCATCCCGGCTGCGGCACCTGCATCAAGCACTTCGCCCTGAACAACCTGGAGGAGAACCGCTACGCCAACAACGCCCACTGCTCCGAGCGGGCCATCCGCGAGATCTACGTCAAGGGCTTTGAGATCGCCGTCAAGCACAGCCAGCCCCTGAGCCTGATGACCTCTTATAACCTGATCAACGGCGAGCACGCCGCCAACAAGCACGACACCGTCACCGCCATGCTGCGGGACGAGTGGGGCTTCAAGGGTCTGGTCATGACCGACTGGGGCACCACCGGCATGATGGGCGCGCTCACTCCCGACACCAAGTACGGCCCCTCCGACGCGGCGGGCTGCATCAAGGCCGGCAACGACCTGACCATGCCCGGCAACGAGCACGACCTGGAGACCATCATCAAGAGCGTAGGCGCGAAGGCCGGCGAGGTGGCGTATCCCATCACCAAGGCCGAGCTGCAGGCTTGCTCCTACCGCATCCTGAAGGTGATCTTCGACTGCGAAGCCGCCAAGGCCGGCAAGTAAGTTTCAGTCC
>CANRMX010000052.1 GCA_947631855.1 uncultured Clostridia bacterium
GGCCGCCCTCATCGCGGCCCAGGTGGACGTGGTGGTGCTGGATTCCGCCCACGGCCACAACAGCGGCGTGCTGGACGCCGTGGCCAAGGTGAAGAAAGCCTATCCCGATCTGCAGCTCATCGCCGGCAACGTGGCCACCGCCGAGGGCGCAAAGGCCCTGATCGACGCTGGCGCGGACTGCGTGAAGGTGGGCATCGGCCCGGGCTCCATCTGCACCACCCGTGTGGTGGCGGGCATCGGCGTGCCCCAGATCACCGCCGTGTTCGATGCGGCCAACGAGGCCATGAAGCACGGTATCCCGGTGATCGCCGACGGCGGCATCAAGTACAGCGGCGACATCGTGAAGGCGCTGGCGGCAGGCGCAAACGTGGTGATGCTGGGCTCCATGGTGGCCGGCTGCGAGGAGGCCCCCGGCGAGTACGAGCTGTATCAGGGCCGGCAGTTCAAGGTCTATCGCGGCATGGGCAGCCTGGGCGCCATGAACCGCGGCAGCGGCGACCGCTACTTCCAGGGCGAGCAGAAGAAATACGTGCCCGAGGGCGTGGAGGGCCGGGTGCCCTTCAAAGGCCCGCTGGCCGATACCATTTACCAGCTGGTGGGCGGCCTGCGTTCCGGCATGGGCTACACCGGCTGCCGGAATATCGAGGAGCTGCACCAGAAGGCCCAGTTCGTGCGCATCACCGGCGCGGGCCTGGTGGAGAGCCATCCCCACGACATCCAGATCACCAAGGAAGCCCCCAACTATTCCGTGCACTAATTGAGAATATATAATCTATGAAATGCTACGCGCAAGTATACGTGCAGTAAATCTGTTTCTCCCCCGCCGCAGGCGGGGGAGAAACTACTCTATATCAGTCGGGGCAAGCAAAGCGCCCGCAGGCCGTGGCTGCGCCCGAGGGTTAACATAGACAGTGGTAAAAAACAAACTCACTCTCGTTTAGCACCCAATCTATTCCGCGACCTGTAAGGTGGTTTTCACTGCGCGCGAGTGCGCCACAGGGCGCACGTCCCGCGTCGTGAATGCAGCCTCAGGCTGCCAAAAAGTTTGAGAGAAAAAGGTAAAAAGGCAACGGGAAAAGGCTTGACAAACGGGGAAGAATGTTTTATAATGAGTGACACTTCGCAGGATATGCGGAGAGACATGGCGGCATAGCTCAGTTGGCTAGAGCATTCGGTTCATACCCGAAGTGTCGATGGTTCAAATCCATTTGCCGCTACCATGGCCCGGTGGTCAAACGGTTAAGACACCGCCCTTTCACGGCGGTAATACGAGTTCGATTCTCGTCCGGGTCACCAGATCGCGGTAAGCCCTCCTGGCTTGCCGCACTTTTTGTGTAGACCCGGTTTAGGCACTTGACAAACGGGGCAAAAGGGACTATAAAATAGACAAGGCCGTTACGGCCTTGCGGTGCGATTCAGGAAAGGAGCCCGGCTCTTATGATCAGACGAATGTTCGCGCTGGCAGGCGCTGTCCTGCTGGTGATTTTCGCCCTCGCGGGCTGCGGCAGCGCAGCGGTGGAGACCATCCCCACCATCACCCTGCCGGAGGATCTTGCGGCGGAGGCCGCGCCCTCTGCGGATAGCAGCTACGACGACACGTTGGATGGCCTGTGCGCCTATCTGGAGGCCAACAATGCGCTGGTCCGGGGCGACACGGAGGCGGCCTTCACGGAGATGTCCTACCGGGAGATCGGCGCCACGGGCGGCGTGCGGTACCGCTTCCGCTGCGGGAACGGCACCGTCCAGGCGGAATTCTATGAATTCGACCGCGAGAATCTGGACGCCAAAGGCAAGGAGTGCATCGACAGCGTGCGGGAGACGGGCAAATTCACCGTGCTGGGCAACGAGGTCGAGGCGGAGCTCAACGGCAGCGGGAAATACCTGATGATCTACCACGACACCCGCAGCGACGAGGAAAACGCGTACCTGCGCCAGTGGGTGGAGGACTGTTTCCTGGCATTCAAGTCCGCTTAAAACGGGAATAAAACAGGCTTGCGGTGGCGAGCCTGTTTTTACGTACAAAGGAAAACCCTGGGCATACAGAAAGGAAGTTATCCATGAAACATCCCTTAAAGGGCGGCGGCCGCGGCGCGGCCTTCGAGATCGACATGACCAGCGGGCCGCTGCTGGGGAAGATCGTCCGCTTTGCCATCCCGCTGGCGCTGTCCAGCATCTTGCAGCTGCTGTTCAACGCCGCCGACATGGTGGTGGCGGGGCGGTTTGCAGGCAGCCAGGCGCTGGCGGCGGTGGGCTCCACCGGCGCGCTGATCCAGCTGATCATCAACCTGTTCATCGGCCTGTCCGTGGGCGTCAACGTGCTGGTGGCCCGGTTTTTCGGCGGCGGGCACCAGCAGGATCTCTATGAGACGGTCCACACCGCCGTGCTCACCGCCATGGTCTCCGGCGTGGTGCTGATCTTCATCGGCATCGGGCTCTCCCGCCCGCTGCTGACCATGATGGCCACCCCGGCGGACGTGATCGACCAGTCGGTGCTGTACATGCGCATCTATTTCGCGGGAATGCCTGTGATGATGCTCTATAATTTCGGCTCCGCCATCCTCCGCGCCGTGGGGGATACCCGCCGGCCCCTGTATTTCCTGCTGGTGGCGGGCGTGGTGAACGTGCTGCTGAACCTGTTCTTCGTCATCGTGGTGGGCATCGGCGTGGCCGGGGTGGCCATCGCCACGGTGGTTTCCCAGGCGATCTCGGCGGGGCTGGTGCTGCTGTGCCTGGTGAAAAGCGACAGCGGCTACCGGGTGAAGCTCAAGGAGCTGCGCATCTATAAAAACAAGTTGATCGCTATGATCCGCATCGGCGTCCCGGCGGGCATCCAGGGCGCCACCTTCTCCATCTCCAATGTGCTCATCCAGTCCACGGTGAATTCCTTCGGCTCCATCGCCATGGCGGGCAGCACCGCCGCCGGCAATATCGAGGGCTTCGTCTTCTCCGGGATGGACGCCTTCACTCAGGCGGCGCTGTCCTTCACCGGGCAGAACTACGGCGCCCGGAAGTTCGACCGGATCAACAAAGTGGTTTGGTGCTGCCTGCTGCTGGTCACCGTGGTGGGGCTGGTGCTGGGCGTGGGCGCCTATCTCATCGGGCCCCAGCTGCTCTCCATCTACACCGACGACGCGTCGGTCATCCAGTGGGGGATGCAGCGGATGCTGATGGTCTGCGTGCCCTACTTCACCTGCGGCATCATGAACGTGCTGGTGGGGGCAATGCGCGGCCTGGGCTCGTCCATCACCCCCATGATCGTCTCCATCTTCGGCGTGTGCGTACTGCGGGTGGTGTATATCTACACCCTGTTCCCCTTGAACCCCACCTTCCTCATGCTGTTCTTCTCCTATCCCGCCTCCTGGGTGGTGACCTTCATCATCGAGCTGATCTGCTTCATCGGCATCCGCAAACACGCCGTCCAGCGGGCCAGCGGGAATCTCCAGGCCAATACGGACTAGCTTACACGCAGAACCGGTGCGCGCCGATCACCGCCACCACCGGTCGGGAGAGCATCCATTTGTTGGAGGTCTTTGCCGGATTGTAATAGTAGATCGCGCCGCCGGTGGGGTCGCTGCCCCCAATGGCTTCCCGGGCGGCCTGATAGGCGGAATCCGCCACCGGCGCGTTGATACCGCCGTCGGTGAGGCAGGAGAACGCCCCGTTTTGATAGATCACTCCGGCCAGGGTGTTGGGGAACGACGGGTGGGCAATGCGATTCAGGATCACCGCGCCCACCGCCACCTGACCGGTATAGGGCTCGCCTCGGGATTCCGCAGAGATGATCGAGGCGAGCAATTGTATATCGCTGTCGCTGTATCCGCTGTATCCGCCGCCGGAACCGCCGCCCCCGGTGATCCCCAGGGCGGCCAGGGTGTTTTTGCCGACGATACCGTCCACGGTCAGGCCGTAGTCCCGCTGGAAGGCTTTCACCGCCGCCAGGGTGCGGTCGCCGAAGATGCCGTCTGCCTTGCCGGGATCGTACCCCAGCTGGCTCAGGCGCTGTTGGATCTGGGTGACTTCTCCGCCCCGGGAGCCGTAGCGGGAGAGGGCGGAAACGCCCCGGGTGAGCATCAGCAGGATCATGGCGTTGACCAGCAGGATCACCAGGACCCGCCAAAGGGTGTGGAGCACGGTCTGGATTTTCTCGGTTTTCATGTGTCTGTCCCATCCTTTTTTCATTTGAATCTTATGCACAATAACCTTTCCCTATGAAATAGCCGGCTATGTCAAGAAGATTTTGCCGGTGTGATTTTGCCGGCCCCACCTGCGTCGGTTCTCCAAACCGTGCAGGCCGCCGTCTGTATTCTGTTCGATTTTGCACCGTCACCACAAGATGTTGTGAAAAACGAAATCCCTGAAAAAAACTTGAAATTTTTTCAAAAAAGCTGTTGACAAAGGGGCGCCAAATGTGATATTATAGTCGAGCGCTCGAGAGAGCGGCCCAAAAACCGGAAGGACGCGAAAGCGGTCGGATGGCGTAACGGCGGGCTTTCTCAGCCGCGAGGACCTTGAAAATTAAACAACGAGAAGAAGAAGGAAAGACCCGTGGATTCTTTTGGGGGAGCGCGGAAGCGCTGCTCTGAGGGAACACAGGAAACAGAACCTTAAATCTGTGACAGACGTCAGAAGACGTCACAAGAGCGAGAGAAAGCTCTGAGAATGATTTAAAGTCCTTCGGGATTTTAGATACCATTTTTAGAGAGTTTGATCC
>CANRMX010000053.1 GCA_947631855.1 uncultured Clostridia bacterium
CCGATTTGGCCGGTTCCTTCTTCTCTTTTTTGTGAACATTGTTCCTTCGCTGTCCAATATGTATTGTAGCACTACAATTTGTCAAGGCGAAGGTTTGCAAAAAGGCTTGACAACCGGCGGATTTCGTGGTAGGCTTTGTGCATACTGCAAAAGCGTGGATAAGGACCCCTTTTTCTCTTTTCATGCGGACCAGAGAGCGGACGCCCCGGCTGAAAGCGTCTGCGCCGCCGGGGATTTTCCCACAGGGAAAAGGGCACCGCCTTTGAGCTGCTGCCGAACGCCGCTTGGCCTAAGGACAGCCGGCCGGCCCCGTTACAGGCCGCAATGAGGAAGCGCCCAGGCGCTTTGAATCCGGGTGGAACCGCGGAGGCTTTCTGAATCTGTACAGAAGCGCCGCCCCAGTAGTTTGAGCTGGGGCGGCTTTGTTGTGCCGCTGCCCGGCGGAAAGGATGGACAGTATGATTCAAATCAGCTTAAAGGGAGAACCGAGAGAATTCGAGGCGGGCGTCACGCCTGCCGAGGTGGCGCGCTCCATCGGCATGGGGCTGTATAACGCCGCCTGCGCCGCCCGGGTGGACGGCAAAGTGGTGGACCTGCGCACGCCGCTCCAGCAGGACTGCGCGCTGGAGATCCTCACCTTTGACGATCCCGAAGGCAAGCGCGCCTATTGGCACACCACCTCCCACATTCTGGCCCAGGCGGTGTGCAGGCTGTATCCCGGCGCCAAGTTCGCCATCGGCCCGGCCATCGAAAACGGCTTCTACTACGATTTCGATCTGCCCGCCGCCCTCACCCCCGAGGACTTCCCCAAGATCGAGGCGGAGATGAAGAAGATCATCAAGGAAGACCACCCGCTGGAGCGCTTTGAATTGGCTCCGCCTGCGGCGCTGGAGAAGATGGCCGATCAGGAATACAAGCGGGAGCTCATCGCCGAGCACGCCGGGAACGGCGAGCAGATCAGCTTCTACGCTCAGGGGGATTTCACCGACCTGTGCGCAGGGCCCCACCTGATGAGCACCGGCAAAGTCAAGGCCGTGAAGCTCACCGCCGTCACCGGGGCCTACTGGCGGGGCAACGCCAAGAACAAGATGCTCACCCGGGTCTACGGCGTGTCCTTCCCCAAGCAGAGCCTTCTGGATGCCCACCTGGCCATGCTGGAGGAGGCCAAGAAGCGGGACCACCGGAAACTGGGCAAAGAACTGGGCCTGTTCATGCTGGCGGACGAGGGCCCGGGCTTCCCGTTCTTCCTGCCCAAGGGCATGGTGCTGAAAAACACCCTGCTGGACTACTGGCGCAAGGTGCACAAGAAATACGGCTATCAGGAGATCTCCACGCCCATCATCCTCAACCGGGAGCTGTGGGAGCGCTCCGGCCACTGGGAGCACTATAAGCAGAATATGTACACCACCGTCATCGACGACGTGCCCTATGGCATCAAGCCCATGAACTGCCCCGGCGGGATGCTGGTCTACAAGAGCGAGCCCCATTCCTACCGGGAACTGCCCCTGCGGGTGGGCGAGCTGGGCCTTGTCCACCGGCACGAGCTTTCCGGCACCTTGCACGGGCTGTTCCGGGTGCGGTGCTTCACCCAGGACGACGCCCATGTGTTCATGACCAAAGACCAGATGCAGGACGTGATCCAGGAGACGGTGCGCCTTTTCGACGAAGTCTATTCCGTGTTCGGCCTCTCCTATGAGATCGAGCTCTCCACCATGCCCGAGGATCACATCGGCACGCTGGAGGAGTGGGCGTATAACCAGGAGGTGCTGAAAAACGCCATCACCGCCATGGGCAAGACCTTCACCGTCAACGAGGGCGACGGCGCGTTCTACGGCCCCAAGCTGGATTTCCACCTGTCCGATTCTCTGGGCCGCACCTGGCAGTGCGGCACCATCCAGCTGGACAGCCAGCTGCCCGAGCGGTTCGAGCTGGAATACACCGGGCAGGACAATTTGAAGCACCGGCCTGTGATGATCCACCGGGTGGTGTTCGGCTCCATCGAGCGGTTCATCGGCGTGATCACCGAGCATCTGGCCGGGGCGTTCCCCCTGTGGCTGTCCCCGGTGCAGGCGGTGATCCTGCCCATCGCCGACCGGCATCACGCATACGCCGAAGCCATCGCCCAGCAGCTGGAGGCCGCCGGGCTGCGGGTGGAGTGCGATACCCGCAACGAGAAGATCGGCTATAAGATCCGCGAGGCCCAGATGCAGAAAACGCCCTATATGCTGGTGGTGGGCGACAAGGAGGCCGAGAATGGGGAAGTCTCCGTGCGCCACCGGAAGGACGGCGACCTGGGCGCCATGACCGCGGAGGCGTTCCTCGCGAAGGCAAAGGCCGAGATCGAATCCATGGAGATCCGGTAAATAAAAGTGTTGTATTTTCAACTCGCTTGTGCTATACTTGTTCCAAGTATTGATTGTGGTTAAAATGTTCGGGCGGCGAAAGTATTCCCGGCCGGACGGAAGGGTGTGCTTGCTGTGATTCAGGGGATCCAGTTCCGGGACGCGATCATTTCCGCGTCCAACAATATCGCAAAGTATAAGAAGCAGGTCAACGAGCTCAATATTTTTCCTGTGCCCGACGGCGATACGGGCTCCAATATGTCCATGACCATTGGGGCCGCCGCCGAGGAGATGCAGAAGCTGCCGGATAACGTGTCCGCCGGGGAGGCCGCCAAGCGGGCCGCTTCCGCCATGCTGCGGGGCGCCCGGGGCAATTCCGGGGTGATCCTTTCCCTGCTGTTCCGGGGCATCGGCAAGGGCCTGGAGGGCGTGGAGGAAGCCTCCGCCGAGCGACTGGTCAGTTCGCTGGAGATGGGCGTGGAGGCCGCTTATAAGGCGGTGATGCGCCCCACTGAGGGCACCATGCTCACCGTGGCCCGGGTGGCCGCCGAACACGGCCGGGAGGCGCTGGGCGCCGACGGCGCGGCGGAACCCCTGGCGGTGTGGGATGCCATCTGCACCGGCGCCGCCGAAGCGCTGGAGCAGACCCCCGAGCTGCTGCCCGTGCTCAAGCGGGCCGGGGTGATCGACGCCGGCGGACAGGGCTTGTGCCTGATCTTGGAGGGCATGTACGCGGTGTTCTCCGGCAGCGGGATCATCGAATCCACCCTGACCGAGGAAGAGCGCGCCGAGGAGACTGCGGAATTTTTCCGCAATGTGGCCGCGGAATTTGACAGCGTGATCAATTTCACCTACTGCACGGAATTCATCGTGGGCCGGGACCCCGAAGTCACCCAGGATCCGCTGGAGCTGCGGCTGTTCCTGGAGACCATCGGCGACTGCGTGGTGGTGGTGGACGACGAGGAGATCATCAAGACCCACGTCCACACCGAGGACCCGGGCCTGGCGCTGCAAAAGGCGCTGGAATACGGCCAGCTGCTGACGGTGAAGATCGAGAACATGAAGGAGCAGCACCGCAAGGCCGCCGAGGAGAACGAGGCCCGCAAGGCCGAGGCCGCCCAGAGCGCCCAGCCCGAAGCGGAGCCCGATCAGGAGCCCACCGTGGCCGAGCCCACCAACGCCGCCGGATTTGTGGCGGTAGCGGCCGGCGAGGGACTGCAGGGGCTGTTCAGGGACTTGGGCTGCGACGTGGTGGTCAGCGGCGGCCAGACCATGAATCCCAGCACGGCGGATATCCTAGCGGCAGTGCTGGCAACGCCCGCCAAGCGGGTGTATGTGCTGCCCAATAACAAGAACATCATCATGGCCGCCGAGCAGGCGATCCCGCTGGTGACCGACCGGGAGCTGGTGGTGATCCCCACCAAGACCATCCCCCAGGGCATTTCCGCCATGCTGGCCTTTGATGCCGACAACGACCACGAGGCCAATCAGCAGGCCATGCTGGATGCCGCCGGCGGCGTGGATACGGGCCTTGTCACCTTTGCGGCGCGGGATTCCGAATACGACGGCAGCACCATCCACCAGGGCGACGTCCTGGGTCTGACCAACGGCAAGATGCAGTATATCGAGAAGGATCCCGTGGCCGCCTGCGTGAAGGTGACCCGCTCCTTTGTCAACAAGCGCACCTCTTTCATCACGCTGATCTATGGCGAGGGCATCACCGCCGAACAGGCGGAGGCCGCCCGCGCGGCGCTGGCCAAGAAGATCAGCGACGACATCGAGATCACCGTGGTGGAAGGCGGCCAGCCGGTGTACTACTTCATCATCTCCGTGGAGTAATTGCGGCGCGCCGCCGCAGGCACGACGCGGGCTCGCGCAAAGCAGGCGCGCTCCTTTGCAGCAGGAGGTTAGTTGGGTGGTCGCGCCCGATAGATAAATAGATATGAGAAGTGCCTCCCTGCTTTCAATAGGGAGGCACTTGTTATACGGCTCGGGGCAGCTTCGGCGCGGGCTGCTTGGTGGTCGTGCCAGTGGATTTTGGCAAGCTGTGTGCAAGCGAAGCCCGCCCTCGTCCAGCACGCAAAAAGTTCCGCGACCGGTGAAGTGGTTTCCTTTGCGCATCCATGCGCCCCTAGGCGCATGGCCCGCGTCTTGGCCCGCGCGGCCACGCGTAAAAAGATTACGAAAAGTTTACAAATTGTAGGTTTGTCAAACATATTGGACAGTAGGAGCAGGAGGAGGAGAGAAGAAAGAGAGAAGTTTTTGACGGGGAGA
>CANRMX010000054.1 GCA_947631855.1 uncultured Clostridia bacterium
CGGCAGACCGAATACACCGCCGACATGGCCGGGTACTACGACCTGGTGGTGGGGCTGCATCCCGACGAGGCCACCCGGCCGGTGGTGGAAAGCGCAAAAACGACCCCCATCCTGGTGGTGCCCTGCTGCAATTTCTGGGACACCACCCGCAGGCTGGGGGCCAAGGCGCTGGTGGAGGAGATCGAAGCCTATCTGGCCGGGGAGGGGATCCCCTTTGAGGAAGTGACTTTCCCCTTCAAGGGCCCGAAGAATGTGGGCATCCTGACCCGGCGCGGCTAGGCCCCTCACGATCATGCCCGGCGTCCGGGCATGATCGCCTCCCCTCCTTTGGAGGGGAGGCGGCGCACTTCGCGCACCGTGAGGGGCGGAGGGTCAGGCGCTGGCCTTCTCCAAGTCTTTCCGCAGTCTTAAAATAATTCTTTTTTCCAGCCGCGATATGTAGGATTGGGAAATGCCCAGTTCGTCCGCCACCTCCTTCTGGGTGTGCTCCTTGTCGCTTTCCAGGCCGAAGCGCAGGGTCATGATCTTCCTCTCCCGGGGCGACAGCCTGCGCACCGCGTCCAGCAGCATGGCCTTTTCCGCCTCCTGCTCGATATCCCGATTCACCGCATCGGGGTCGCTGCCCAATAGATCGGACAGCAGCAGCTCGTTGCCGTCCCAATCCACGTTCAGCGGGTCGTCGAAGGAGACCTCGTGGCGCAGCTGGGCGCTTTTCCGCAGGTGCATCAGAATTTCGTTTTCGATGCAACGGGAGGCGTAGGTGG
This sequence comes from uncultured Clostridia bacterium, assembly GCA_947631855.1. Lineage (GTDB taxonomy): Bacteria > Bacillota > Clostridia > Oscillospirales > Acutalibacteraceae > Acutalibacter. Next base: position 765 of record CANRMX010000054.1, read on the forward strand.
CCAGCTTGATGTTCCGATCCAGACTGAAGGTGTTCACCGCCTTGATCAGCCCGATGGTGCCGATGGAGATCAGGTCCTCCACCCCGGCCCCCGGGCTTTCAAATTTTTTGGCGATGTACACCACCAGCCGCAGGTTGTGGGTGATCAGCGGCTCCCGTGCCCCGGGCACGCCCCGGCGGATGTCCTCGAAGACTTTGGCCTCCTCCTCCTTGGTCAGCGGCGGCGGCAGCACCTCCGGCCCGCCGATATAGTGGCAGGGCAAGGGATCTAGCCAGCGGGCCAGCCGGGCAAGCAGCGTGCGGAGCAGGGAATTTTCAGTCCATTTCATGCAGAATGCCTCCTGTTTTGTTTTTTTCCGTGCAGCTTTTTTAGGGCGCTGCGCAGCCGGGCGGGAAAGGATGTGGGCTTATAGTGGCGGCCGGTGAGCCCGGCCCACTGGATGCAGCGTCGGAGCCATGCTTTCATAGAGATCGCCTCCCTTTTGATTTTGGATTCCCCCACCCGGCGGCCTCCGGGAACTGGTCGGGATTGTACAGCGCCTGGAACTGTCCCGCGGAAAGGGGCCGGGGATCGAGGGCCACGTAGCAGTCCAGCGGGCGATCGTCCCCTTTCAGCGCGGCCCGGCGGGGCCGGAAAGCCGGCAGCAGCCCCTTGCCGCCCAGACTGTCGTAGGGCACCAGGCGGAATTTCCCGGCAGGGGCGTCCACGAGCTGGGAGAGGTCGGCGGGCAGGCCGGCGGGAAAGAGCTTTTCCACGGCCGCCGCCTCGCATACGATCACCGGCAGGCCGGAAAAGGGCTCCCGCAGAGCGCTGCCGGTATCGGCCTTGGCGTAGACCTCCACGGCGGCGCCGCCCTCCTCGATGCGGAGATACCCGCAGCGCCCGGCGGAAAGCGTGTGGGGCAGCAGCCTGCGGAGGACGGAGAGCACCCCATACGCCCCGCAGGTGAAGAAAAACAGCAGGGGCAGGGAGAGATCGAAATACACCACCTGCCCCAGCACCGCGATGTGCCCCGGGGCAAAAAAGCGCAGCAGGAACAGGAAAAATCCCGCCAGCAGCAGGGAGGCCGCCCAAAAGCACAGCGCCTCCAGGGCGAACAGCCCAGGCCGCGCCGGCAGGAAAGCCGCCGCCGTCACCCCCAGCGCGGTGAAAACGCCCAGCAGCAGAGAGGCCCAGCCGGGCAAGGGGAGCAGCGCCCCCAGCGAGACGATCCCGCCCAGCAGCGCCCCCAGCGCCAGCCGCCGGCGTTTGGCCGAGAGCCCCAGCGCCTTTTTCACGCACCACAGCAGGAAGAAATCGATGTAGAGATTGACGATCACCAGCACGTCCGCGTAGACGGTCATCTGCCCACCCCCTCGGGTACGGTCTTATTATAGGACGAGGCGGGCATCAAACCTGTCGCAATCGGGCGGCGTTTTCTTTTTCTTTCGGAGAAAATGGGCGCAAAAGGACTTTGCCGAAAGCCTCCGGGGTGTAGCATCGCCGGAAACGGGGCATACTATCCACAGCGTACCGGGTGCGCCAATCAACAAAGGAGGCGGCAGCATGGCGGAAAACAAGCGCAAGGTGGTGCTGGTGGGCGCGGGGCTGGTGGGCACCAGCTTCGCCTACGCGGCGCTGAATCAGGGGCTGTGCGACGAGCTGGTGCTCATCGATATCGACAAAAAGCGGGCCCAGGGCGAGGCCATGGATCTCAACCACGGGATGGCCTTTGCGGTGGAACGGATGAAGATCTTTGCCGGGGACTACCCGGACTGCGCGGACGCGGATGTGGTGGTGATCTGCGCCGGGGTGAGCCAGAAGCCGGGGGAATCCCGGTTGGAGTTGCTCAAACGCAATGCCCGGGTCTTCGAGACCATCGTGGGGCCGGTGAAGGCGTCGGGCTTCGAGGGAATTTTATTGGTGGCTACCAACCCCGTGGACATCATGACCTACGCCGCCTGGAAGCTGTCGGGATTCCCGGCGGAAAGAGTCTTCGGCACGGGCACCACGCTGGACACCGCCCGGCTGCGGTATCTGCTGGGAGAATTCTTCGCGGTGGACCCCCGGAACATCCACGGCTATGTGCTGGGCGAACACGGCGACAGCGAGTTCGTGCCCTGGAGCCAGGCCACCTTCGCCACCAAATCTGTGCTGGATATCTGCGCGCAGTCGGCGGGTCGGTTTGATCGGACGGAAATGCTGGGCATCGAAAGCGCGGTGCGGGACGCTGCCCAGCAGATCATCGTGGCGAAAAAGGCCACCTATTACGGCATCGGCATGGCGCTGGTGCGCATCATCCGGGCCATCCTCGGCGACGAGAACAGCGTGCTCACCGTGTCCGCCCTGCTCCGGGGGGAGTACGGCGAAGCGGGCGTTTTCGCGGGGATCCCCTGCGTCATCGGCCGGGACGGGGTGAAGGAGACGGTGGAACTGCGCCTCACCGAAAACGAACGGGAGCGGTTAGCCCGCTCCTGCGCCCTGCTGCGGGACTGCTGCGAGAGCCTGGGAGTGTAGGAAGATCTGCGCAAAAAAAGCCCTCCCAAAGCAGGGAGGGCGGTTTTGCGGAAAAGAAAAACTCAGCGGTGCTTGCCCAGGAAGAACACGGCCATGCAGCCGGGGCCGGTATGGGCGGCGATCACCGGGCCAATGTGATTGATGTGGATCTCCTGCACGCCGTAGCGGGCCTTGATGTCCTGGGCCAGCTGCTCGGCCTCGGCGTAGGAATCGGTGTGGCTGATGAACATCACCTGCTTTTCGGGCGCGGGGTCGGCCAGCTCGCCGATCTTGTCCGCCAGCGCCGTCAGGGACGCTTTGCGGCCCCGGGCCGTGGAGACCTTGATCAGCTTGCCGTCGTTGTCCACGTGCATCACAGGCTTGATCTGCAGCATGGTGCCCACCACCGCGGTGGCGGCGGAGACCCGGCCGCCTTTCTTCAGGAAGAACAGGTCGTTGACGGTGAACCAGTGGCAGATATGCAGCTTATTCGCCTCGGCCCAGTCCCGCACTTCCTCGATGCTTTTACCCTCCAGCCGCAGCTTGGCGGCAAGATACACCAGCAGGCCCTGGCCCAGAGAGGCGCAGAGGGTATCCACGGCGAAGACCTTCCGCTGGGGATACTTGGTGGAGAGCTCCTCCGCGGCGATCTGGAAGGAGCTGTAGGTGGAGGATAATCCCGAGGAGAAGGCCAGCACCAGCACGTCCCGGCCGCCCTGCAAGAACGGCTCGATGGCTTCCACCGCGTTGCCCACGTTCACGGCGTTGGTGACGGCCATGGAGCCCGCCTTCTGGCGGCGGGTCAGCTCATCGGGGGACATCTCCCGGTTGTCGGGGTAGTTGCGATAGGTCTTGCCGTCGATGGTGAAGGCCAGCGGGAGCACTTCCAGCTCCAGCGCTTTGACCATGGCGTCGGACAGGTCACAGGACGAATCGGTGATGAGCACATACTCTTTCACGGGAGAACACCTCCATCAATTCAAGCAAAAGCGAAAAAGCCACTGCTTTTTTATCATTCTACAGGAAAAATTTGGAAAAGTCAACGGGGGATTCGCGCACGATGGTCTTTCCTTTGTAGTGCTACAATACATATTGGACAGCGAAGGAAAAACGTTCACAAAAAAGAGAAGAAGGAACCGGCCAAATCG
>CANRMX010000055.1 GCA_947631855.1 uncultured Clostridia bacterium
CACCAGACTCTCTGTATCCACGATCTCCACGACGCCGCGATCCAGTTTCCCGCGTTCCAGCATCTTTCATCACCCGTCTTATTTTATCATATCTAAGCGAAAAAGCCCAGCCTTTGCTGGACCTTTTTCGACAGGCTGATTCCCCCGCCCGTAGGCGGGGAGGCAATTTAGTAAAGCTCATTGAAGCGGCTGCAGGCAGGAAAAAATCCAGAAGCCGGCTCGCGGTGGGAAATCAAATCAGCGTGCGGTACAGGGCGGCGATCTCCTCCACGCTGGTGTCCCGGGGATTGCCGGGGCAGCAGGCGTCGGCAAAGGCGGATTCGCTGAGGAACTGCACGTCCTCCTCTTTCAGGATGCCCTTGAGGTCGGCAGGGATGCCCACATCGGAGGAGAGCTGCTTCACGGCGGCGATGGTGGCCTGGGCGGCTTCCTCGTCGCTCATGGCGTCGATGCCCTCCACATCCATGGCCTTGCCAATGGCGCGGTAGCGCTGGCCGGCGGCAGGGGCGTTGTACTCCAGGCCCGTGGGCAGCAGGATGGCGCAGGCCACGCCGTGAGGCGTGTCATACAGGGCGGAAAGGCCGTGGGCCATGGAGTGGACGATGCCCAACCCCACGTTGGAGAAGCCCATGCCGGCGATATACTGGCCCAGGGCCATGTCCTCCCGGCCCTCGTCGGTGTTGGCCACGGCGCCCCGGAGGCTGTGGGAGATCAGCCGGATGGCCTCCAGATGGAACATATCGGAAATGGCGCAGGCGCCCTTGGTGATATAGCCCTCGATGGCGTGGGTCAGGGCGTCCATGCCGGTGGCGGCGGTGAGGCTCTTGGGCATGGTGGACATCATGTCGGGGTCCACCACGGCGATCTCGGGAATATCGTTGACATCCACGCAGACGAATTTCCGCTTCTTTTCCACGTCGGTGATGACGTAGTTGATGGTGACTTCCGCGGCGGTGCCGGCGGTGGTGGGCACGGCGATGGTGAACACCGCGTGCTTTTTGGTGGGCGCGACGCCTTCCAGAGAACGGACGTCCGCGAACTCGGGATTCTCCGCGATGATGCCGATGGCCTTGGCGGTGTCCATGGCGGAGCCGCCGCCCACGGCCACGATGCAGTCCGCGCCGCTGGCCTTAAAGGCGGAGACGCCGTGCTGGACGTTCTCGATGGTGGGATTGGCCTTGATGTCGCTGTAGATCTCATAGGGGAAGCCCGCCGCATCCAGGAGGGCGGTGACTTTCTGGGTGACGCCGAACTGGAGCAGATCGGGATCGGTGGCGACAAACGCCTTGGCGAAGCCCCGGGCGGTGAGCTCGGGCACCACGTTTTCGATGGCGCCCTTGCCGTGGTAGGAAATCGTGTTGAGGACAATGCGGTTGGACATGACTCTCTCTCCTTTGCTGATTTTACCCCTATTGTAGCACAGGATCGGAAAAAAATATAGGGCTTTTCAAAAATATTGGGTGCTGGCGCACAAAAGGCCGGCAACAAAAAGAAGCCGCCTCACATCGGCGGCTTCCGGGTATCTCTATGTTTGCGGCGGCAGATCACTGATTATCAATCTCGGCAATGTCCGCCTCGGGGTTGCCGTAGCCCAGCATATTCTTGACAAGGCCATCGCCATATTTTTGGAGCATCAAAATGGGAATTACGATCATACGCTTCACCTCTTTCAAAGTGGGTACGCTTTCAGTGAGAGGAAGGATCGTGTGAAAACACAGCCTGCCATTTTTATAGTTAAACCTAAAGGCGCCAAGATTTACCCTATAATTGGCACGGGTAATAAATTCCACTACGTTGGGGTAGTATTTCGGAGGCACGTGGACGGGAGGTACAGCATAGACTTGGATCGCGTTCTCTGAAGTCGAGATAATAACCCGGCAGCTTTTGAGCTTACTGCGGATACCCATCGTAAAGGCAATCCTCTTATTATCGTCTTTTACTTCGCACTTCCACCCCAGAAAATCAAAGTACTCAACGACTTTGTCAAACAGTGCTTTCTGATGATTCATAAGTTTCATAAGTTTTTCCTCTGCTTTTGCTTCTTAGGCGCTTAGTCTTTTCCAAAACAATGCCATATTTTGTGGAGATTGTCAAGGACTTTTGCCGCCGCAAGAAAGTAAGGAAGAAATTCACAATTTCGCCATTGATTCCTGGCGGGGGCTGTGCTACAATAAGACTGGGTTTCAAGGCCCGCTGTATCGTATAATTTGCCCCGGTTTCGGGCGAAAGGAGTAAATACAACATGACCACCAACAAGTCCGTCCTGAGCTGGCTGGAAGAGATGAAAGCTCTTGTCACGCCCAGCGAAGTCGTGTGGATCGACGGCTCCGAGGAACAGCTGGAAGCGCTGCGCAAGGAAGCGGTCGAGACCGGCGAAATGATCAAGCTCAACGAGGAAAAGCTCCCCGGCTGCTACTATCACCGCACCGCGCCCAACGACGTGGCCCGGGTGGAGGACCGCACCCTGATCTGCTCCCGCAAGGAAGAGGACGCCGGCCCCACCAATCACTGGATGGAGCCCCAGGCCGCCTATAAGATGCTCTATGACATCGCCCGGGGCACCTATCAGGGCCGCACCATGTATGTCATCCCCTATTCCATGGGCCCCGTCGGCTCGCCTCTGGCCAAGATCGGCCTGGAAGTCACCGACTCCATCTACGTGGTGCTGAATATGTCCATCATGACCCGGGTGGGCCAGAAGGTGCTGGATGTGCTGGGCGACAGCGACGACTGGGTGCGCGGCCTCCACGCCAAGTGCGATGTGGATCCCGAGAAGCGCTGGATCTGCCAGTTCCCCGAGGACAACACCATTATCTCCGTCAATTCCGCTTACGGCGGCAACGTGCTGCTGGGCAAGAAGTGCTTCGCCCTGCGCATCGCTTCCTATCAGGCCAAGAACGAGGGCTGGATGGCCGAGCACATGCTGATCCTGGGCGTGGAGAATCCCCAGGGCGAGATCAAGTATGTGTGCGCGGCGTTCCCATCCGCCTGCGGCAAGACCAACCTGGCCATGATGATCCCGCCCGAGGGCTACAAGGCCAAGGGCTATAAGGTGTGGACCGTGGGCGACGATATCGCCTGGATGCGCAAGGGCCCCGACGGCCGGCTGTATGCCATCAACCCGGAGAACGGCTTCTTCGGCGTGGCGCCCGGCACCAATATGAAGTCCAACCCCAACGCGTTGATCTCCACCCAGAAGGGCGCTATCTTCACCAACGTGGCCCGGAATCTGGACGACAACACCGTGTGGTGGGAGAGCCTGGACAAGAATCCGCCCGTGAACGCCGAGGAGTGGAAGGGCGAGCATGTCAACGGCCCCGAGTATGTGGCCGCCGGCAACAAGCTGGCCCATCCCAACAGCCGCTTCACCGCGCCCACCCAGAACTGCCCCTGCCTCTCCAGCGAGTTTGAGAATCCCCAGGGCGTGCCGGTTTCCGCCATCATCTTCGGCGGCCGCCGTCCCGATACCGTCCCGCTGGTGTATCAGTCCAAGGATTGGAACAACGGCGTGTTCATCGGCTCCATCACCGGCTCTGAGACCACCGCTGCCGCCGCCGGCGCCGTAGGCGTTGTGCGCCGCGACCCCATGGCCATGCTGCCCTTCTGCGGCTATCACATGGGCGATTACTTCCAGCACTGGATCGACATGGGCAAGGTGCTGGGCGATAAGGCCCCCAAGATCTTCAACGTCAACTGGTTCCGCGTGGACGAAGATGGCCACTTCATTTGGCCCGGCTTCGGCGACAACCTCCGGGTGCTGGAGTGGATCCTCAAGCGCTGCGAGGGCACCGTGGACGCCCAGGAGACCGCCATCGGCTACGTGCCCTATGCGGAGGACATCAACCTGGAGGGGCTCGATCTGGACGTGGAGACCCTCAAGGGCATCCTGCAGGTGGACAAGGCCAAGTGGGCAAAGGAAGCCGCCGGCGTAGAGGAATTCTACAAGCAGTTCGGCGACAAGCTGCCCAGCGAGCTCCGCGAGCAGCTGGCCACGCTGGAGAACAACTGCAAGTAACGTGCAGTGCCCGCTGCCACTTCGCGGGCTCCGTTCGCTTCGCTCACTTGCCGATTGAAGGACGAAGGTCTTTTGGTCGCGCCCGATAGAACGATAAAAGATGTGCCTCCTTTCGCCTACGGCGGAGGGAGGCATTGTTGTATGAGGGAGGGCAATTCCTGGAAGGGACAAGAAGTTTTTTATCTGTGCTCGCTTCGACAGATTTCGTGTTGATTTTTAGTATTGCCCATGGTAGAATAGGATTGCGACGAGTCCACCAATTTTTTTTCAAGCATTCTCTTAGACGGCGTGCATGGTAAAAACGCACGCTTGGTTTACTGTCCGTTTATGTGAATGCTTGA
>CANRMX010000056.1 GCA_947631855.1 uncultured Clostridia bacterium
ATGGGGCATCCCCAGGGTGGTTTTCGCCACCTCCCAGTCGTTGCAGAGCGCCACCACCTGCTCCACGTCCTCCGCCACAAAGGGCCGGAGGATCAGCCGTTCGGTTTCCAAAGTCATCGGATGTCCCTTCTTTCTTTTGATTTCTGACTCCACCAGCACCGCAAAAAAGAAATTTTTTCTTATTTTATTCTTTTGCTCCTTACTCCACCAGCGAGGCGACCAACTCGCCCATCTCGCTGCAAGTCACCAGCTTCGCGCCGCAATCTTCCGTGAAAATATCCGCCGTGCGGGCCTGGGTCAGGGCCTCTGCCACCGCCCGCTCGATCTTGTCCGCCCCGGCAGATTCATTCAGCGAATACCGCAGCAGAAAAGAAAACCTTTTTCTTTTTTATTCTTTTGCTCCTTACTCCACCAGTGAGGCGACCAATTCTCCCATCTCGCTGCAAGTCACCAGCTTTGCACCGCAATCTTCCGTGAAAATATCCGCCGTGCGGGCCTGGGCAAGGGCCTTTGCCACCGCCCGCTCGATCTTGTCCGCCCCGGCAGATTCATTCAGCGAATACCGCAGCAGAAAAGAAAACCTTTTTCTTTTTTATTCTTTTGCTCCTTACTCCACCAGCGCAGCAACCAACTCTCCCATCTCGCTGCAAGTCACCAGATTCGCGCCGCAGCCTTCTGTGAAAATATCCGCCGTGCGGGCCTGGGTCAGGGCCTTTGCCACCGCCCGCTCGATCTTGCCCGCCCCGGCAGCCTCATTCAGCGAATACCGCAGCAGCATGGCAACGGAAAGGATCGTGGCCAGGGGATTTGCCTTGTCCTGCCCGGCGATGTCCGGCGCAGAGCCGTGGATGGGCTCGTAGAGGCCGAAGCCGCTGTCGCCCAGACTGGCGGAGGCCAGCATCCCGATGGAGCCGCTGATCATGGAGGCCTCGTCGGAGAGGATGTCGCCGAACATATTGGAGGTGACGATCACGTCGAACTGCCCGGGATCGCGCACCAGCTGCATGGCGCAGTTATCCACGTACAGGTGATTCACCGCCACCGTGGGATGGGCCTGGGCCATCTCGTCCACGATGGAGCGCCACAGCCGGGAGGAATCCAGCACATTGGCCTTGTCCACGCTGGTGAGCCTGCCCCGACGCTTTTCCGCCATATCGAAGGCCACCTGCACGATGCGCCGGATTTCGTGCTCCGCATACCGCTCGGTGTCCCAGGCGAAGCGCTCCCCGGCTTCCACGCCGGTCTGCCGCTCGCCAAAGTAGATGCCCCCGGTCAATTCCCGCACCACCAGCAGATCCAGCTCCTCCCCGATGATGTCGGGCTTCAGGGGCGAGGCGTCCCGGAGGGGCGGGAAGATCACCGCCGGGCGAAGATTTGCATACAGCCCCAGGGCCTTGCGGATGCCCAGCAGCCCCTTTTCCGGGCGATTCTCACCGGGCTGGCTGTCCCATTTGGGGCCGCCCACCGCGCCCAGCAGCACCGCGTCGGCGGCCTTGCAGACGGCCACGGTCTCCTCCGGCAGGGGCACGCCAGTGGCGTCGATGGCCGCACCGCCCAGCAGGGCCGGGGTCAGCTTTACCTCAAAGCCGCAGCAGGACGCGGTTTTTTCCAGCACCTTCACCGCCTGATCCACGATCTCCGGGCCGATGCCGTCCCCATGGAGGACAGCGATTGTATAGGTTTTCATAGTTTTCTCCTCGCTTGAATTGGATTCGCGCACCGCTCATCAGCGACTTGCGGTTCATTTGCACGCGCACCGCGCCCACTGCCGGTACGCCTCGATTGCGCCCCCACGCATTTCAGCGCGGGCCGCTCACAAACGGCTTGCAGCTAGTTTCCACGCGCGTCATGCCTGCGGCCTCAGGCCGCCGCAGGTGCGGTTGACGGCGCAGAGAATGCCTTTGATGGAAGCAATGCTGATGTGGCTGTCCATCCCCACGCCAAAAATGATCTTGTCCCCATGGCGCAGCTGGATGTAGCTCACCGCCTTGGAATCCGCCCCGGCGGCCACCGCGTGCTCGCTGTAGGAGACAAATTCAAAATCGTGGACCCCGATCTGATCCAACGCGCTGAAAAACGCATCGATGGGCCCGTTGCCCTTGCCCGCCACGGGATGGGTCCGGCCCTCAAAACGGATCTCGCCCTCGAAGTGGGCCACCACCCGGTCGCCCTCCTGGTCGGTGAAGACCCGGTAGTTCAGCAGCTCGTAGGGCCCGGAGACCTCCAGATACTCCTTTTTGAAGAGATCAAAGACCTCGTCGGGCGAGATCTCCCGCCCGGCCCGGTCGCAGGCTTTCTTGACGATGGCCCCGAATTCCGGGTGCATGGCCTTGGGCAGCTGATAGCCGAAGGACTGCTGCATCACGAAGGCCGCGCCGCCCTTGCCGGACTGGCTGTTGATGCGGATGATCGGCTCGTACTGCCGCCCCAGATCGGCGGGGTCGATGGGCAGATAGGGCACCTCCCAATAGGGAGAATGCTCCCGGGCCATGTAGTTGACGCCCTTGTTGATGGCATCCTGATGGGAGCCGGAAAAGGCGGTGAACACCAGCTCGCCGGCATAGGGGTGCCGGGGATGGACTTTCATGGAGGTGCACGCCTCGTAGACCTCCTTGATGTGGTTCATGTGGGAAAATTCCAGCTCCGGGTCCACGCCCTGGGAATAGAGGTTCAGCGCCAGATTCATGATATCCACGTTGCCGGTGCGTTCGCCGTTGCCGAAAAGCGTGCCCTCCACCCGCTCGGCCCCGGCCATGACGGAAAGCTCCGTGGCGGCGATCCCGCAGCCCCGGTCGTTGTGGGGATGGACGCTGATGATGGCGGAATCCCGGTGCTTCATGTGGCGGATGCAGTATTCCACCTGATCGGCAAAGGTGTTGGGGGTGCTCATCTCCACGGTGTTGGGGAGATTGATGATCACCTTGTTGTCCGGCGTGGCGCCCAGTTCTTCCAGCACCCGGTCGCAGATCCACACGGAATTCTCCACCTCGGTGCCGGAGAAGCTCTCGGGGGAATACTCATAGCGGATGTTGATGTCGCTGGTCTTCTGCATTTCCTCGGTGAGGCTGCGGATCAGCCGGGCGCCCTCCACGGCGATATCCACCACGCCCTGCATATCGGTCTCGAACACCACCTTGCGCTGGAGGGTGGAGGTGGAATTGTAGAAGTGGACGATCACATTTTTCGCGCCGTCGATGGCCTCGAAGGTGCGGCGGATGAGATGTTCCCTGGCCTGCACCAGCACCTGCACGGTGACGTCGTCGGGGATGAGGTCCTGTTCGATGAGGGTGCGCAGGATCTCATACTCGGTCTCGGAGGCCGAGGGGAAGCCCACCTCGATCTCCTTGAAGCCGATCTCGCAGAGCATCTGGAAAAACTCCAGCTTCTGCTCCAGATTCATGGGGTTCACCAGCGCCTGGTTCCCGTCCCTCAGATCCACGCTGCACCAGATAGGCGCCTTGGTGATGACCTTGTCCGGCCAGGTGCGGTCGGGCAGGCGGATGGGCTGAAAGGGGATGTATTTGCGAAATCCCTGGTTCATAACGGTTCTTCCTTTCTTTTTTCTCCCGGTTGATTTTACCCGGCGGTACGCAAAAGCCCCGGACACGCTGAACGTGTCCGGGGCGAAGAGGCATTTCCACGCGGTACCACCCGGTTTTGGCAGGAGCGGGCTCCTGTCCTCACGGCCCATAACGCAGCCACACGTCCCTTCCTATCTGCAAAAGCCTTCGGCAAGGGCAACTCGGGGATGAGCTATCCACGTTTTCCGCCCGCCTGCTCGCACCGGCCGCAGGCTCTCTGAGGGCGCGGGTGAAACGTCTTTTTCCCGTCATCGTCTTTTATAAGAGCAGTTAAGGCAAATTATAGGCGGAAAGCCCTTTTTTGTCAAGCCTAATTTTTATCCCTGCTCCTCCCCGTGTGTAGCGCTACAATACATATTGGACAGCGAAGGAAAAACGTTCACAAAAAAGAGAAGAAGGAACCGGCCAAATCGGATATCAT
>CANRMX010000057.1 GCA_947631855.1 uncultured Clostridia bacterium
GCCTTGTAACCTTGTTCTACATCAACCGTCTGGCGGTATCTAACTGATCAACAAAACTGCAAGGGGCTGTGGTTGGAACCTACATTAAACCGTCCTGCGGTAGGAGGTGAGAACCAATCCACAGCATCCCTTACATTCTAGCACATGACCTTGGAGAGGGTCATCAAAAACTACTACTCTATAATACAAGGAGGCAGGCCCATGGCGTTTCCATCGGATTTTCTGCGGGAGCTGGAAGCCCGCAGCCCCATCGAAGAGATCGCGCCCGGCTATGTGCAGCTCAAGCGCCGGGGACGGAATCTGGTGGGCCTTTGCCCCTTCCACAACGAGAAAACGCCGTCCTTCAACGTCTATCCCGAAAACAACTCCTTCTACTGCTTCGGGTGCCACAAGGGCGGCGGGGTGTTCCAGTTCGTGATGGAGGCGGAGCATCTGGCCTTTCAGGACGCGGTGCGGTGGCTTGCCCAGCGGGCCGGGATGGAGGTGCCCGAGGAGGGCGCAGATGACGGCATGAGCCGCCTGCGCACCCGCATTTTGGAGATCAACCGGGAGGCCGGGCGGTTCTATTTCGGGGTGCTGTCCACCCCGGAGGGCGCAGCCGGGCTGGAATATCTCAAGGGTCGGGGCCTTTCCAACGCCACCATCCGCCGGTTCGGATTGGGCTACGCCCCGGAAAGCGGCTTCGCGCTGGTGAATCACCTGCGGCAGAAGGGCTACGCGCCCTCGGAGATCACCGCGGCGGACATGGCCCGCACCAGTCAGCGGGGCAATCTCTACGACCGCTACCGGGGCCGGGTGATGTTCCCCATCTTCGATCTGCGGGGCAACGTGGTGGCCTTCGGCGGCCGGGTGCTGGGGGACGAAAAGCCCAAGTACATAAACACCTCGGACACGCCGGTGTACCACAAGAGCAGCGGGCTGTTCGCCATGAATCTCGCCAAGGACGCCGGTACCCGGCAGCTGATCCTGGCGGAGGGATACATGGACGTGATCGCCCTGCACCAGGCGGGCTTTTCCAACGCCATCGCCTCCCTGGGCACCTCCCTCACCGAGGAACAGGCCCGGATCATCCGGCGCTACGCCGACGAGGTGGTGATCTGCTACGACGCGGACGAGGCCGGCCAGCGGGCCACCCAGCGGGCCATCCCCATCCTCAAGCAGACGGGCCTTCGGGTGCGGGTGGTCACCGTGCCCGGTGGGAAGGACCCGGACGGATTCATCCGCTCCCACGGGGAGAACGGCCCGCTGCGCTTCAAGCAGCTGCTGGAGGCCGGTGGCAACGACACCGAATATGCCCTTGCCAAGGCCCGGGCCAAATACGATCTGGCCACGGAGGACGGGAAATCCCGGTACCTGCGGGAGGCCGTGGAGACGGTGCTGGCGGGACTGGACGGCATGGAGCGGGACATCTACGCGGGCAAGCTGGCCGAGGAGACCGGCGTGGGCAAGGAGAGCATCCTGGAGGCCGCCCGGCGCACCGCCGCAGGGCTGGGCCAGAAGCGCCGGCGGGAGCAGATTCGGGCGCAGCAGCAGGTGGCGGCGGCACAGACGGTGGTGAATGGGGACAAGGAGAAGAACCTCAAGACCGCGCTGGCGGAGGAGGGGATCATCGCGTTCCTGTTCAAGAATCCCGAAAAAGGCGCGGAGCTTTCGGCGCTGCTGCCGCCGGAGAAGCTGGTGACGGGCTGGGGCCGCAGAGTATACGGCCTGTTATTGGGTAAGACTATGGAGCGGAACATTTCCTTCGGCGATCTTTCCGAGGCGTTGACCCCCGGGGAGCTTTCGGAGCTGAGCCGGGTGGCGGCGGAGCGCCGGGAGGCGCCGCCCACTTGGGAGGACGTGAAGGAATATTGCAGGATCATCCTGCGGGAGGGCGGCTTTTCCGATCCCGAGCGGATCAAGAACGCCACCCGGGAAGAGCTTTCGGAGTATTGGGAAGAACTGAGGAAAAGGAAGTTAAAGTAGCGCGGGGGATCCGGCGGCGCTGCCGAAAACCCACTGAATAAGCGGAAAGGAATGTTAGGCGTATGGCAGTTCAACAGGACAAGAAAACGGTGGTGAAGGATCTGGTGGAGCTGGGCAAGGCCAAGGGGCAGCTCTCCACCAAGGAGATTCTGGATGCTCTGGGCGAGATGGAATTCGATCCGGATCACATTGAGAAATTTTACGATTCTCTGGAGAGCCACGGCATCGAGATCGTGGAGGACGATTTTGAGGATCTCCAGCTGGACGACGAGGCGCTGGTGCAGGAGGTGACCGCCGCCGATCCCGACGATCCCAGCATGGGCGCCGACGGCATCGCCATCGACGACCCGGTGAAGGTGTACCTGAAAGAGATCGGCCGGGTGCCGCTGCTGCTGCCGGAGGAGGAGATCGACCTGGCCATCCGCATCAAGGATGGGGACGAGGCCGCCAAGAAGCGGCTGAGCGAAGCCAACCTGCGGCTGGTGGTGAGCATCGCCAAGCGCTACCTGGGCCGCGGGATGCAGTTCCTGGACCTGATCCAGGAGGGCAACCTGGGGCTGATCAAGGCGGTGGAGAAATTCGACTACACCAAGGGCTTCAAATTCTCCACCTACGCCACCTGGTGGATCCGCCAGGCCATCACCCGGGCCATCGCCGACCAGGCCCGCACCATCCGCATCCCGGTGCACATGGTGGAGACCATCAACAAGGTGAAGAAGGCCTCCAGCCAGCTGCTGCACGTCAACGGCCGGGAGCCCAATCCCGACGAGATCGCCGAGGAGCTGGACATGCCCGTGGAGAAGGTGCGGGAGATCATGCGGGTGGCCCAGGAGCCCGTGTCCATGGAGACGCCTATCGGCGAGGAGGAGGACAGCCATCTGGGGGATTTCATCGAGGATCACGACGCCCCGGCCCCGGCGGAGGTGGCCTCCCACACGCTGCTGAAGGAAACGCTGGACAGCGTGCTGGATTCCCTGACGCCCCGGGAGGAAAAGGTGCTCCGGCTGCGCTTCGGGCTGGAGGACGGCTGTTCCCGAACGCTGGAAGAAGTGGGCCGGGAATTCAACGTGACCCGGGAGCGCATCCGGCAGATCGAGGCCAAGGCCCTCCGGAAGCTGCGCCATCCCAGCCGCAGCAAGAAGCTCAAGGATTTTCTGGATTAGTGCATTTCACTGTGGAAAGGACGGTGCACTTCTATGGTGATGACGCTGGAAGCGGATTACGCGGTGCGCATTGTGGAATATCTCACCTGCACGCCCGGCCGGCAGGACGCCAAGACGATCTCGGAGGCCATGCAGGTGCCCCTGCGGTTTTGCCTGAAAATTCTCCGGGGGCTGGTGGCGGACGGCATCGCGGCCTCCTATAAGGGGGCGAAGGGCGGCTATGCCCTGGCCCGGCCCGCTGGGGAGATCACCCTGCGGGAGGTGATCGAATCGGTGGAGGGGCCGTATATGCTCTCCCGCTGCCAGGAGCCGGCCTACAGCTGCGGAAGGGACCAGTGCCGCCTGCACAGCATCTATGAGAAGATCTCCCAGGACGTGCGCCGTGAGCTGGACAGCTATACGTTCGCAACGATTTGTGGGCAATCTGAAGTAGTGCATACTTAATAGATGGCCGACCCGCCTACGGCGGGGAGGCCATGATAATAATAGTGTGCGGGCAGCCGAGGTTGCGCATACTTAAATAAATTGCCTCCCCGCTTTATGATTATTATCTCCCCTCGCCTGCGGCGAGGGGAGACGATTTATTGGATGTGGGCAGCCTGAAATTGCGCGTACTTATAATTTGCCGTCCCGTTTTATGAAATGGCTTCCTCGTTTTATGTTAATGGTCTCCCCACCGAAAGCGGGGAGACCATTATAATACTTGAGTGTGGGCTCAGCCCGGAAACATGAACTTCGCGTGGCTCGCGCCAACAAACAAAAAAGTATCCCTCACCGTGCGGTGGG
>CANRMX010000058.1 GCA_947631855.1 uncultured Clostridia bacterium
CTCCCCGTCAAAAACTTCTCTCTTTCTTCTCTCCTCCTCCTGCTCCTACTGTCCAATATGTTTGACAAACCTACACGAAAAGGAACCGCGGCCCTTTTTCGTTGCAATCTACCGCCGGATATGCTAGAATAGGGACAACGATCCAGGCAGGAGGCGAGCACCGGAATGAAGAAAAAGGCTGTCGCCGCCATGAGCGGCGGGGTGGATTCCAGCGTGGCGGCGCTGCTGCTGCTGGAGGCGGGCTACGACGTGATCGGCGCGACCATGCGCCTGGTGGATAACGCCGACCTGCCGCCGGAGGATCCCGCCCGCCAGACCCGCACCTGCTGTTCTCTGGACGACGTCACCGACGCCCGCCGGGTGGCCCATACGCTGGGGATTCCCTATTACGTCTTCAATTTCGTGGAGGATTTCCGCCGGCAGGTCATGGACCGCTTCGTCGAAGCCTACTGCCGGGGAGATACCCCCAATCCCTGCATCGACTGCAACCGATATCTCAAATTTGAAAAGCTGCTGCACCGGGCAATGGAGATCGGCTGCGACTGCCTCGCCACCGGCCACTACGCCCGGGTGGGGCGGTCCCCTTCGGGCCGCTGGCTCCTGCAAAAGGGGCTGGACGCATCCAAAGACCAAAGCTATGTGCTCTGGTCCTTGACCCAGGAGGAATTGTCCCGTCTGCTGCTGCCCTTGGGCGGGCTCACCAAGGCCCAGGTGCGGGAGATCGCGGAGGCCCATGGCTTCGTCAACGCGGCCAAGCGGGACAGCCAGGACATCTGTTTCGTCCCCGACGGCGACTACGCCGGATTCATCCAGCGCCGCACCGGCCGGGCATTCCCGCCCGGGCCCTTTGTGGGCCTCCATGGAGAGTGCTACGGGGAGCACCGGGGGATCATCCACTACACGGTGGGGCAGCGCAAGGGGCTGGGGCTGTCCTTCCCCCAGCCCATGTATGTGTGCGCGGTGGACGCGGCGGAGAATCGGGTGGTGCTTGGCCCCCATGAGGCCCTGTTCTCCAGGACGCTCCGCGCCAGAGAGCTGAATTTTATTGCCGCGGAGGATCTTGCCCGGCCCACCCGGGTGCGGGCAAAGATCCGCTACCGCCAGCAGGAGCAGCCCGCCGTGGCCTGGCAGGTGGCGGAGGACGAATTGCAGATCACCTTTGATGAGCCCCAGCGGGCCATCACCCCGGGACAGTCGGTGGTGCTGTACGACGGCGACACCGTGCTGGCCGGTGGCAAGATCGTGGGCTGAGCGCCGTCACATCAACAGGAACAGCAACGCAAACAGCAGCTCGTGGTTCCCGTCCTCGGAGGACAGCAGCACCAGCAGCGCCAGGAGCATCGTCCGCTCCCGGTCCTTGAACAGGGCGTCCAGCACGCTGGGCCCGGTCTGCTCGGTTTGCGTGGATTCCTGCGCGGGCGGCGGCGTGATCACCGGCTCCGTCTGGGCGGATTCCTCCCGGTGAGCTTCCGGCTCCTGGGTGCGCCGCCTGGGCGGGAGATGGGCGCGGGCCTGCATCTCCCGGGCGCGGCGGGCGGCTTCCTCCTGCATACGGGCAAAATCGTATTCACCGGGCATGGTGTTCCCTCCCTGATTCGGACGTGTTGCGCGGCGTTCCCGGTCGATCGGTCAGAACAATCCCGACAGCAGCCCGGAGAACAGGCCGCTGTCCTTGAGCAGGGGCAGCAGGCGCATCATTTGCAGGATGCGGATGGCCTCGTCCAGCTTTTGTTGGCGGGCCGGACCCAGCAGAGGCCGCAGCGCCCGCAGCAGCCGGATGGAATCGTCCTCCTGCCGGGACTGCTGGAGAAGCGGGGCCAGCCGGGTGAGGGCCTGCAGCGCCTCGGGCGTGATCCCGGTGGGCGCAGGCTGCGGCGCGGGTGGCGTGACCGGGGCGGCGTTTTGATTGCCGCCCAGGCCCAGAGAGCCGATCATCTCCTGTATCTGCCGCATGCTCTGGGGGTCCGACAGGATCTGATTGAGCTGCTGGGAGAGCTCCTCCATGAAACCGCGCCTCCTTTTCCCGGGGAATTATCGCTTCCGATTTTGCTGCCCCAGCAGTTTCAGCAGCTGCTGGGCCTGGGGCGTGGACAGCAGCTTTTTCGCGGCCTCGGGGTCGCTTAAGACCTTTTGCAGGGCCGAGCTTTCGGCGGCGCCGGCGCCGGCCATGGCTTTGGAAAGATCTCCGTTTTGGGCGGCGGTCTTCAGGACTTCCGGCGTGGTGCCCAGCCGCTGGGCCGTGAGCCGGAGCATGGCCTCCAGCCGGTCTTGGTTCAGATCGTCAGGCATGGAAATCATCCTTTCGTGGCGGTCGATGGTAGGTAAATTTGCTTCTTGCTATACTATGCACGAATCTTCCGGCTGATACCCGGGAGAGGGTGCTGCCAATAATCCAATAAATACTATGAGGAGAGAGGTGCCCGCCATGCGCATCCTGGTGCTATCCGACAGCCACGGCAACGACGCAAACCTGCGCCGGGCCCTCCTTGCCCAGCCCAAGGCGGAGATCGTCATCCACCTGGGCGACGGCGAGGAGGAGGTTCGGCGCGCAAGAGCCAGCTTCCCGGAGAAAATGATTTTGCAGGTACGGGGCAACTGCGACTGGGGCTCCGACCTGCCCACCGCCGGAGAATACACAGCGGACGGGGTGAAAATTTTCTACACCCACGGGCACCGCTACGGGGTGAAATCCGGGCTCTATAACGCGGTGTGCGCCGCCCGGGAGCGCAAGGCCCAGGTGCTGCTGTTCGGCCACACCCACCTGCCCCTCACCGATTACGAGGACGGGCTGTACATCCTGAACCCCGGCAGCCTGAACGGGTGGCAGCCCACCTACGGCACGCTGGACATCACGCCCCAGGGGATCGTGCCCAATATCATAAAACTTCCGTAACCCAACGGGAAAAAATGGATTTCGAGTTGACAGGCGCTACAAAAAATGGTACTCTAAATCTATGAAAACCCGGCACAATGCAGCCCCTCGGGGCGTTCAAAAGGAGGACAAAACATGACAGAGTATGAAAGATGGTTAAAGCAGGAGCTGGACGACAAGGACCTCACCGAGGAACTGCAGTCCATCCAGGGCCAGCCGGAGGAGATCAACGACCGCTTCTATCGCGATCTGGAATTCGGCACCGGCGGCCTGCGCGGCGTGATCGGCGCGGGCACCAACCGCATGAACGTCTACACCGTGCGCAAGGCCACCCAGGGCATGGCGAATTATCTTTTGAAGCACGCGGACGGCAAGCCCCAATCCGTGGCCATCGCCCACGACAGCCGCAACAAGGGCGTGGCCTTCGCCCAGCAGTCCGCCGCGGTGCTGGCTGCCAACGGCATCAAAGCCTATCTCTATCCCCAGCTGATGCCCACCCCCGCCCTGTCCTATGCGGTGCGGCATCTCCACTGCGACGCCGGTATCTGCGTCACCGCCAGTCACAATCCCGCCAAATACAACGGCTACAAGGCATACGGCAGCGACGGCTGCCAGGTCACCGCGGATATGGCCGACGGCATCATGAACGAGATCAATTCCCTGGACATCTTCGCCGACGTGAAGAAGATGGACTTTGAAGCGGG
>CANRMX010000059.1 GCA_947631855.1 uncultured Clostridia bacterium
GCAGGCTTGCTCCTACCGCATCCTGAAGGTGATCTTCGACTGCGAAGCCGCCAAGGCCGGCAAGTAAGTTTCAGTCCTAAAGCATAAAATTCTCCCCTCGCCATACGGTGAGGGGAGAATTTATTTATATGGCCCGGGGCACCTTCCTCAAGGGCCTCCCCTACTTTTTCTTTCGGAGAAAAAGTAGGCAAAAAGAACTTTACTTGGCTTGGCCGCACAAAAGATGATGGGCCTTACCCGCCTTGGCCACACCGAACTAAGATAATGGGTCTTCCCGCCCGCAGGGCGGGGAGACCATGGTATTTGGTTTGCAGCCAGTAGGCGTAAGCGAAGCGCACCCTCGTCCAGCACGCAGTGTATTCCGCGGCGGGCAGTGCCGTCACCCAAGACGCGCGTGAAAGTGAGCAAAGATGGCAAGTTTGCCGCCCGCGCTCAGTTGATCATAATTGCCCCTCCGCCTACGGCGGAGGGGCAATAAAAACTAAGTAAATTCCGCGACCAGTCAAGCCGTTTCCTTTGCGCATCCATGCGCCACAGGAAGCACCGCTATCCGAGCAAAGTGAGGATTGCGCAACGCTATTTGAGCGCAGCGAAAATTGCGTTTGGCACGCGACTTGAAAGCGGCCTCAGGCCGCCAGGCTCAGCCTGCAATTTTGAAGATCTTCACCCCATAGGGCGGCAGCTCGATGCTCCCACCCAGCTCCGTCTCCTGCCCGGTGAGGAGCTCCACCGCACGGCCGTGGAGGTCGCCCCGCAGGGTGCAGGGCGCGTCTTCCGCGTTCACCGCCAGCAGGACGGTCTCGTTCTCCCAGCGGCGGCGCAGCACCCAGTTCCGGTTTTGCAGCGCCACGTTGGAGAAATCCCCCTCCCGCAGCGCAGGGCTCTGGGCCTTGATGGCCGCCAGACGGCCGATAAACTCCGTCAGAGCGTTTTCCTCCGGCCGGTCGAAGCAGGGCCGCAGGGCAGCGTCTCCCTGCTGCTTTGCGCCCTCCGCGCCCCATTCGCTGCCGTAATAGATGCAGGGGATGCCAGGCATACAGAACAGCACCGCATACAGGGGGAAGATCTGCTTCTTGTCCTGCAAGATGCTGTAAATACGGGTCACGTCGTGATTGTCCGCGAAGCACAGCAGGTGCTCGCCCTTGTAGAGGGTCCAGGGCTCCGGGCCGAACTGCCGGGCCAGGGAGTGGGCGATCTCAAAGAGATTCAGGGAATTGAACGCCGAATACAGGCCCTTATAGCACTCGTAATTGGTCACGCTGTCCAGCATTTGGGGATTCATCACCCGGCGGTAGTCCCCGTGGATCATCTCTCCCAGCAGGAAGAATCCCGGGTCCCGCGCCTTGCAGAAATCGTGCAGGCGGCGGAGGAACCCTTCGTCCAGCAGGTAAGCCACGTCCAGCCGCAGCCCGTCGATGGCGAATTCCTCCATCCAGAAGCCCACGCAGTCCAGGAGGTACTCCACCACGGCGGGGTTTTTCAGATTCAGCTTCACCAGCTCGAAGTGGCCCTCCCAGCCCTCGTACCACAGGCCGTCGTTATAGCCGTTGTTCCCGCCGAAATTGACGAAGAACCAATCCCGATAGGGGGACGCCTCCCGGTTGTGCAGCACGTCCTGAAAGGCCCAGAAGCCTCTGCCCACGTGATTGAACACCCCGTCCAGCACCACGCGGATACCCGCGTCGTGGAGGACGCGGCAGACGGCGGCAAAGTCTCCGTTGTTCCCCAACCGGCAGTCGATTTTCCGATAATCCCGGGTATCGTACCCGTGGGCGTCCGATTCAAACACCGGCGAGAAATACACCGCGCCCACGCCCAGCCGCTGCAGGTGCGGGACCCACTCCGTCACCTTGCGGATGCGCGGGACCTCCGCCCCGTCGTTTTCATTGGGCGCGCCGCAGAAACCCAGGGGGTAGATTTGGTAAAACAGCGCACCGTTCTGCCATCCCGGCTGATTTGCCATACAAGCACTCCTTTTTGATGGATGGAATGATCTTACTTCACCACGCACTCGCCGTCGGATTTCCAGGTGAGCTTGGCGCGGTAGAAGGCGGTCATGGCGTCGATCATGTGCTGCACGTCGGCAGCGCCGCCGGTCTCATAGGGAGAGTGCATGGCCAGCTGGGGCACGCCGATATCCACCGTGGGGATGGACACCTGAGAGCCGGAGATCTTGCCCAAGGTGCCGCCGCCCCGGATATTGGAATGGTTGTAGAACAGCTGCACGGGCACGCCGGCCTTTTCGCAGATGTGCTGGAACACCCCGGCGGTGATGCCGTCGGTGGCATAGCCGGAGCCGAACTTGATCACCGGGCCGCCGTTTAAGTAGGTGCGGCTGGTGGGGTCGGTCTTTTCCGGGTAATTGGGATGGACGGCGTGGGCGTTGTCGGCGGAGAGCAGGAAGCCCTGCTGAATGGCCCGCATGCAGTCAAATTCGGTGAGGCCCATGCCCTTGCACACGCGCTGGAGCACGTCCATCAGGAAGGTGGAATTTGCGCCCTGGCGGGTGGTGCTGCCCACCTCCTCGTTGTCGAAGACGGCGCACACGGTGCAGTTGTCGGGATTTTCCGCCGCCATAAAGGCTTTCACGGCGGCGAAGGCGCATTCCAGATCGTCCAGTTTGGGGGCGGCGATGAACTCGTCGTCCGCGCCGAACACCGTGCCCCGGGCGCGGTTATAGAGATACAGGTCCCAGGAGAGGATGTCTTCCCGCTTTGCCCCGGCGGCCTCTGCGGCCAGCTCCAGCAGGCTGGTTTCCTCCCGCCCGATGAGGGGCAGGGTCTCCCGCTGGGGATCGGGCCGGTTCTGCTGCTGCGCGCCGCCGCCCATGTGGGGGGCAAGGCTGGGGATCACCATCAGATCTTTGCGGATGTCCACCAGCTTCGCGGCCACGCCCTGCTCCGTGCGCAAAATCAGCCGCCCGGCCACGGACAGGGGCCGGTCATACCACAGGCGGGGATCGGTGCCGCCGTAAATTTCGGTATTGAGCTTGGTGTAATGGCCGTCGGCCCGCATCTCGGGACTGCCCTTCACCTTAAAGCAGGGGGAATCCCCATGGGGCGCCACGATAGAGAAGCCCTTCAGGCCGTTCTCCGGCACCCGGAACGCGATGACGGTGGACATGCTGCGGGTGACGTAGTACCGCCCGCCGGGGGTGAGGGCACCCCAATCCTCCAGCTCGGAGAGCCGGGTATAGCCTTCCTGGTCCATCAGGGCAGCCGCCGCCCGCACGGTGTGGCAGGAGGTGGGGCTGCAGTCGATGAAATCAAACAGCTGCTTGACGATCTCGTAATTGGTTTCCATTTTGATCACCTTTCTGTATTAATCTCTCCTTTTCTTGAAAAAAGACTAACTATTAGAAGTCAAGAGGGAAAATGAAAAAATGTAAAGAGGGGAAGGTGGATTGCAAGACGGCAA